>DCHT01000045.1:17343-17599 GCA_002314885.1 Bacteroidales bacterium UBA1745
GGTATGCTTACCAACTTCCCTACCATCCGCAAGGCTGTCAAGAAGATGAACACCATCGACAAGATGATCACCGACGGCACCTTCGAAACTTTGGCAAAACGTGAGCGTCTCCAGATCTCACGTCAGAGAGCAAAACTCGAGAAGAACCTCGGTTCAATCGCTGATCTCAACCGTCTCCCTTCAGCACTTTTCGTAGTTGACGTACAGAAGGAAATCAACGCAGTCAGAGAAGCCAACCGTCTCAACATCCCGGTTA
>DCHT01000044.1:0-41765 GCA_002314885.1 Bacteroidales bacterium UBA1745
TATGTTTTTCAATTACTACATACACATAGGTGCGGATGACACCACCAACCAGAGGTTCTATATCGATGATGTTGTAATAAAGAGGTAATCATTGACTTTCTTTAAAATTAACTGTGGTGTAGTGTGGTATTATTTGAAATAATTCCTATATTTGCGGAGATTTTAAAATGCGTGTAATGGAAAACATCCAAAAATCCGAGAAGTCCTGGGTCAAGTGGGAGGTGCTCCTGCTCCTCTGGATGGCTTATCTGCTCAATCAGGGCGACCGTCAGGTCTTCAACACCGTACTGCCTGCAATCAGGGAAGCGCTCAACCTCACTGACACCTCAGTAGGTCTCATCGCTACTATCTTCAACCTCTTCTACGCCTGCTGCGTGCCGTTCGGCGGCTGGGTAGGCGATCGCTTCTCAAAGAAATGGGTGGTTACTATCGCCATCCTCTTCTGGAGCGTTGCCACTATGTTCACCGGTCTTGCCAACGGTATGTTTATGCTCATCCTGATGCGCTCTGTGGCAACCGGCGGAGGCGAGGCTTTCTTCGGACCAGCCAACTATTCGCTCCTGGGCCAGTATCACACCGATACCCGTGCCCGTGCGATGTCCATACACCAGACTGCCTACTATGTCGGCGTGATCCTCGCAGGCTGGCTTGCCGGCCTCATTGCTGACGTCTTCGACAAGACGCATCCTGGCAACGGCTGGAAGTATTCCTTCATCGTATTCGGTGCTGCCGGCATAATCTGGGGCATCCTTATGATCCTTCGCCTCAAAGACAAGAAAGTCGAGGGCAGCGAGCAGCAGAAGAAGGATGTCGCAAATCCGCTCAATGCAATCGCACAGGGCTTCAAGGCCGTGTTCACCACTCCTACGGCCCTTATGCTCACCATCGGCTTCTCAGGCCTCATCTTCGTGATCACGGGCTATATGACCTGGATGCCTGCCTATCTTCAGGAGGAAATCGGTCAGAGCCAGGCTGCTGCAGGCTTCAACTCAATGTTCTGGACCTACGTGGCCGCCTTCGTGGGCGTGCTCCTCGCCGGAACCCTTTCCGACAAATTCGCTGCGAAGAGCCGCAAGGCCAGAATGCTTCTACAGGCTGCCGGCCTCGTGCTCGGTGCCGCTCCGCTCTTCATCATAGGTTCCAGCCAGACGGTCTGGGTGCTCTATCTCTGCTTTGCGGGCTGGGGCTTCTTCAGGGCCTTCTTCGACGCCAACACCTATGCGGTGCTCTATGATGTGACTCCGTCCCATCTCCACGCATCCTGCTCAAGCGCAATGATCACCACCGGTTTCGCAGTGGGCGCCCTCGCTCCTGTCATCCTCGGTGCTATGAAGCAGTCAATGGGCAGCCTCCAGGCTACCTTCCCTATACTTGGCGTAATCTGGGTTGTATGCGGCCTGCTTATGGCAGTCGTAAGCTTCACCAGCTATCAGAAAGACTATAATAAACTCAACAGATAATGAAAGCAAGTGCTAAAATCAGGAAGCCTAAAGCTGGCCTCCTGCTTATCGCCTCACCGAGGTTCAAGAACCTCAACGCTCCTAAGAGGGGCAGCTATCACGACCGCAAGCTCAAGGCCGTAGAAGACATCAAGGCATCTATGGATTTCCTCGATCTCGTTTATCCGGGCATCGTCTATGAGAGGGAAGAGGCCGAGAACGCTATGGACCTGTTCTACAACGAGAAGGTTGACTTCATCGTTGCTGAGTTCCTTTCCTGGAGCGAGGATTTCGCCTGGATCCGTTTCCTCCGCGACTGTCCTCAGATTCCTATGATCTTCACCAACGTGGCCAAGGACAAGATGACCTTCGAGACCTCTGTTGATGACGACGATTTCATCGATTACCTCTGCGCAGGTACCCTCGTAGGTTCCCTCGAGGCTTCCGGCGACATCAAGAGGGTTCCTCGCGGCAACGTGAAGGTGGTTATGGGCAACCGTGCCGAGATCACCGAGGAGATCCGCAGCTATTCCAAGGCTGCCCTTGCACGCGCAATCCTCCGCAAGGCCAACGTCGGCCTTATGGCGAATATGAACGAGGCTATGTGGTCAACCTATATCGACAACTACGACCTCTTCACCAAGATCGGACCTGAGATCCACTATCTCCCATATTCTGATTACAAGGAGTTCGTAGACGGTCTCACCGATGAGGAAGTAAAGGAGTACGCCGACGAGCTCACCTCCAAGTACAAGATGGAGGACGACGTGGAGTACGACAAGTTCATCGGCTGCGTGAAGGCATCCCTCGCCCTCAAGAATATGGCAAAGGCGAACGACATCGACCTGATGATCTACAACGACATCGACCGCGCCACATTCAAGGTTTCAGGCTGCCGTGCAGGCTTCTACCACAACTGGTTCAACGAGAATATGTCCATCCTCGTCCCTGAGGCTGACATCGCTGCAGGTCTTGCTACCTTCGTGCTGAAGGTCATCTCCGGCGAGCACGTGAACTTCATCGAGCCATTCCACATCGAGGACGCATACGGCACCTTCGATGGCGGTCACGCAGGCCCTAACGACCATAACGACCCTAAGTGGCAGCAGAACGTGGTCATTTCCCGCGACGTACGTTTCGCCAAGACCAGCTGGAAGTATGCCGGCGCTCCTTTCGCCTGGTATCGCTTCAGCCCGGGTCTCAAGACTATGACCGGCATCTACGAGGAGAACGGCAAGTACAAGATGATCGCCACCCTCGTGGAGTCCCTGCCAGGCTCACAGTTCCTTGCAACCTATTCACACTCTGAGTTCAAGCCTCAGGTGCCTGTGAAGAGGCTTTTCGAGGAACTCCTCAAGGTCGGTGTCACCCAGCACTATGCAATCGCAGACGGCGACTGGACCAAGGAACTTGCGGCTTTCGCCGAAATGATGGGATTTGAATTCTATAACATTAAATAAAGAGTATACGAAATGAGCTTTATGTACAACCCGTTTCCGTTCGATGACCCAAGACCAGTCAATCGTCCGGAACTGTCAGAGAAAACTATCAATTCAGTAATTTCAGGCGGCAACCAGAACGTCGTGAAGAAGTTCGTTGCCACCGTGTCCGCACAGGCAGCAAAAGAGGGCGTAATCGTGGCCCTCGACGGCTATACCACTGCCAACTGGACCGTTTTCACCAACCTCATCGCAAGGGAGTGCTGCCTCCTCGGCCTTGAATTCGAGGCCATCGACGCAAATGCTGCAACTCTCAAGAGCGGAAAGGAAATCGACGATATGATCGATCCTCTCCTCATCTGGGACACCAAGGTCGACCCGACTCTCCTTTACGGAAAGGTTTACAAGGGTGGTTATATCGGCCTGATGGACGAGGCTAAGACCGCTGAGTTCAAGAAGCAGGTGCCTGCTGCCAAGGCTGTCGGCAAGATCACCGTCGTATATGGCTACGGCTGTCTCATCCCTGAGCTCCGCGACCTCTATGACGTGAAGGTTTTCTTCGACATCACTCCTAAGAACTGTATGCTCCGCATCCGCAGGGGCGAATATTCAAACCTCGGCAAGGAGCGTCCAGGCATCATCAACCGCACCATCCGTCGCTGCTACTACTGCGACTTCGAGTGCTCCGTAAGGAACCGCCACGAGCTCTGGGAGAACAATATTCCGGACTGGTACGTTCTCGACAACGATCCTCAGAACCTCCAGCTTATGCCTTTCGAGACCTTCGCTGACGTCTGCGCACAGCTCGTGAAGTATCCTTTCAGGGCTAAGCCTTGCTACCTCGAGGGTGTATGGGGCGGCTCTTATATGAAGAAGCTCCGCAACCTGCCTAAGGAAATGCGCAACGCTGCCTGGGTATTCGACTTCATCCCTATGGAGGTTTCCGTAGTCGTTGAGGCCGGCGCTGAGAAGCTCGACATCAACTACTGCTCATTCGTCCACAAGGAGGGCAACAACCTGATGGGCGAGGACTGCGTGAAGAAGTTCGAGGGCTATTTCCCTATCCGCTTCAACTGGGACGACTCCTACCATTCAACCGGTAATATGTCCATCCAGTGCCACTCAGGCGGAGAATACAATGTCAAGAACTACAATGAGTTCGGCCGTCAGGACGAGAGCTACTATGTAGTTATCACCGGCCACGAGGCAAAGACCTTCATCGGCTTCCGCGACGACGCCGACATCCCTCAGTTCTTCAAGGACATCGAGGCTGCCGACACCGAGCACAAGCCTTGCGACTATATGAAGTATGTAAGCTACGAGGAGTCCAAGCCAGGTCTCCAGGTTATGCTCCCTGCAGGTACCATCCACTCTTCAGGCCGCAACCAGGTGATCCTTGAGATCGGTTCCCTGACCATCGGTTCATATACCTATAAGATGTATGACTACCTCCGTCTCGACTTCGACGGCAAGCAGCGTCCTATCCACACCAAACTCGGTGAGGAGAACGTTCGCCAGGACCGCAGGTATTCAGTGATTCACGATCCTGAGTCTCCTGAGTACATCGTCCAGAAGCCTCGTCTCGCCGCTTCAGGTGAGGGCTGGGAAGAGTATATCGTGGGTGAGAACCCTCAGGTTTACTTCTCTCTCCGCCGCCTCGAATTCGAGAAGCAGTGTGAGCAGGACACCAAGGGCGAGAAGTTCCACGTGCTTACCCTCGTGGACGGCGATGCAGTACGCGTACGCAGCGTAGAGCATCCTGAGCGCTACTTCGACGTGCAGTTTATGGACATCATCTGCGTGCCTGCCGATATGGGCAAGTACGTAATCGAGAACCTTGGCAAGGAGCCTATCAGGGTTCACAAGACTTGCCTGCGTGAAGGATATCAGAATGACCCAAGATAAATTATTGCTCCTGGACGTGGGCGGCACTTTCATCAAGTGCTCCGACGGCAGAGAAATACCTATTGACTCCAACGGCAGCAGCGAGGCCATAAAAGCAGCCTTCGCTGAGGCCGTTGGGCCTTTTGAGGGCAAAGGCATTGCCGTGGCGATGCCGGGACCTTTCAACTACAGGGAGGGCATCTTCCTGATGAAGCATAAGTTCGCAGCCGTGTATGGCGAGAATTTCCGCGACGTGGCAGGTGTGCCTGCAGACGTGGAAATCCGCTACACCCACGACGTGAACGGAATGCTCTCCGGCGAAATGGCATACGGTAACGGAAACGGCTACGACAGGGTTGCTATGGTGACTCTGGGTACCGGCCTGGGTTTCTCTATGTACATCGACGGGGAGATACTTATGAACGAGAACGGTTCTCCGCTTGTGAGCATCTTCAACCGACCTTTCCGCGACGGAGTCCTCGAGGATTACGCATCCAAGAGGGGCTTCCTTTCCACATTCGAACGCAATGGAGGCAAGGGCGTCGAGACCGTGAAGGAGATAGGAGTGCTTGCCGCGGAGGGCGACAAGGCTGCCCTCAAGACCTTCTGCGACGTAGCAGACGTGATTTCATCAGCCATTGCTCCGATACTGGAGGAAAGGGGAGTGGAATGCCTGCTTTTCGGCGGTCAGATCAGCCGCTCCTTCCGCTTTATGGAGGAACAGCTGAAGAAGGGATTCGAGGGCCTGACTTCCCTCAAGGCCATATCAACCATATCTGATTTTGACAATGCGACCTTCAACGGCCTGCGCAGTCTCTTTGAATAGAAATGCTGAACACTTATCTTGAACTGAACAGCGGCTACGCTATTCCTGCAGTGGGCTTCGGCACCTGGCAGAGCGAGCCTGAAAAGACCGCTGCGGCCGTACAGAAGGCCATAGAATGCGGTTTCCGTCATATTGACACCGCTTCCCTCTACCACAATGAGAAGGAAGTCGGAGAGGGCATTGCCGCCGCTTTGAAGACCACTGGCCTGAGGCGCGAGGACATCTTCGTGACCACCAAGGTGTGGAACACCGAAAGGGGCTACGGACGCACCCTGCGCTCTTTTGAGCAGTCCCTCAAGGCGCTGAATTTCGACTATATCGACCTCTTCCTCATCCATTGGCCTGCAGTGCCTTCCCAGTACGAATGCTGGAAGGAACTCAACCTGGAGACCTGGAGGGCGCTCGAGAAGCTCGTGGACGACGGTCTCGTGAAGTCCATAGGCGTGTCCAACTTCATGCCTCGCCATCTGGAGCCACTCCTGGACAGGTGCAGGATTATGCCTGCAGTGAACCAGATCGAATTCCATCCAGGCTGGACCCAGGACGAGTGCGTGCAGTGGTGCCGCGAAAGGGGAATGCTCATCGAGGCCTGGAGCCCGCTCGCAAACGGCGATGCGCTCAAGAGCCCAGAACTTGCTGCGATGGCAGAGAAATACGGCTGCAGCATCTCTCAGCTCGTGCTCAACTGGGTGGCTTCACAGGGCGTGATTCCTCTGAGCAAGTCCGTGACGGCTGCCCGCATCGAGGAGAACTCGCATTCTTTCGATTTCGTGATTTCGGACGAGGACCTCGCCGCTATCTCAGCCCTTGATTCAGTGGCTGGAAAGCGCAGGAACCCTGATCTCGTGCTTTACTAGATTGCTTCGTCCAGGACCTTCTTGGCCTCGTCGGCCATAGGCCTGTACTTGGCCTGGAAGTCGTTCCAACTATAGAAACCGGTGGTTACTTCATCAAGTGGGAGTGCCATCGGTTTTTCGTTGAGCAGGTAGGTGAAGATGAGACCGTCATTGTCCTTTGCTGCCTTAGGACGGTAGAACACCATCTGGATATTGGCTCCCATCGGGATTTCCTCCGTGTTCCAGAGGCCCCAGATCTTCTCTATGTCGTTTTCCACCTGGTCCCAGCCCGGGCACTCCATAAGGGCGAAAAGGGCGACCATACAGCCGTCGTGGCCGAAGCGCAGACGTACGCTCACGCCGTCGGCGAGATCCTGCTCGGTCTTGTCGAGGAAATCGTGGAGGAGGGACTCGGAAAGTATGGCGGCACGTGCCTTAGGGGAAGGGTAGAGGCCCTTCATATAGTAGAATTCCGCAGGTTCGATCTTGCCCAGTTCGATGAGCTCGGCCTCGTTGAAGAGGTCGAAGAAGCCCACCTGAGGCACAGGACAGCCAGGCAGGTGGAGGGAGAAGAAGAACATCTGCCTCTCGAACTCGTAGAGGTCGAACTGTGCGTCTGCCTTGTCCACGTCATTGAAGACCCTTGAGGCGAAGCCCCTGATGTCTATCCTGCTCTTCACGAATTCAGTGAACGGTGCAGACCATTCTCCGTCGCGGCTTCTCCAGGTCATATCCTCGTTGTTCATATACGGATTGTCCCAGGAATGGGCGTTGAGGTAGTTCATCTCTGTGCGGCTGCCGTCTATCTCCATCTCAGTGGCCGGCTTCATCACCTTCACTTCGTTGAGGAAGGCGTTCATAGACAGCATCGTGCGCTCGAGATTGGTGGTGCGCACCTGTATCTTGCGGCTCTTTCCGAAGAGTGAAGGGTAGTTTTTCACCATCCTGTGGGCAATCTGGCGATGCTGCACCTGACCGAGCGGAGTAAGTTCACCGGAGCGTCCTTTCAGGTCCGGATAAACCTGCATGAAGCGTTCATATACGCCTTCTCCTTCCTCGCTCAGAAGACCTTCGTCGTGGGCATCCTTGAGAGTGTTGTAGATGCTGCTGTACTGACTCTCCAGGTGAATGAACCTGGAACCGTGGCGGCCATAATGGGATATGTAACATACTTCATAGCCCTTAGGCGCAGCCGGTGCGTCGGGCACGACTGTAGGATACGGATTGTGGATGCCACCGTAGCTGCGGCTGACTTCTATGCCGTCCCTGGTGAGGACTGGATCATTGGTCTGACTGGTCTGCTGACAGGAAACTGCTGCGATCAGGACTGCAGCGAGGGCGATTCTTCGAAGGTTCATTGGCTTATGTGGTCGGCGAATGGACGCCGTTGTTACAAATATACGCAAAAATGCTTATATTTACGGGTTATGAAATCCCTTATAAGACATTCTTTCCTGGCTATCGCGTTGTTCGCGGCCGTTTGCTGCTCTTCACCTGTTGTGGACAGAAGCAGCCTTTCGTATGAAACCAATGAGACTGACAGCCTCTGGCAGTATCGCAGCATCCTTCGTCCATATCACTTCGAAAAGGTGGTGGACACGCCTGCTCCTGCTGGATATGAGCCTTTCTATATTGCTCATTACGGCCGTCACGGCTCCCGCTATGTGGAGCGTGAGACCAGTTACCAGGCTATGGTCAAGCCGCTGGAGGACGCACACTCCAAGGGTCTCCTGACGCAGGAAGGCGAGAGGCTTCTGTCGGATATCCACGCGTATGGACGCATTTCGGACGGAATGTACGGACAGATCAGCGAACTCGGTGCCTTCGAGCACAGGATGCTTGCCGACAGGATGGCTGCCAGGTTCGAGAAGGTTTTCACCCAGAACGGTGCAAGCCACGTCGGATGCGTTCCAAGCCAGTACTCCCGCTGCGAAATCAGTATGGCGTACTTCCTCCTCGAGCTCAAGGACAATTTCCCTCGTCTGGATTTCTATATGGTTGCGGGCGACAAGTACAACAGATACATCAACAACGCCTTCCAGGTGGGCCCTATCAATGAAGCGACTCTTCAGAATACCAAGGACGAGATGAAGGAACGCTTCGATCTCGACAGGTTCTCATCGATGGTATTCACCAATCCGAAGAAGGCTCAGCGCCGTTACAACCTTTATGACGTGTGTGAGCAGCTGTTCGTAGCCGGCGCCATCCACGAATGCCTTCCAGAGGGATGTCCGGACCTCTTCCAGTGGCTCAGCCCTGAGGAGATCAGGCTCCAGTACAGCTTTATGAACAACCGTCTCTATGCCCGCCATTGCAACAGCAACGAGTTCCGCGCGCAGCGTCAGCCTCAGTGCTACGGCCTCGTATGTGACATTCTCGACAAGGCTGATGCGGCAATCGAGGGCAACGGCACGGTTGCGGACCTGCGTTTCGGTCACGATGCCGCCCTTATGGTGCTTATGTCCATCATCCTGGGCGAGAACTACTCCGCCTATGGTCCTTGGGTGAATTCCGTGGAACTTTGGAGTTCTGCCGAGATGATACCTATGGCATCCAACCTTCAGATGGTGCTCTATCGCAAGGGCTCTTCCGACGATCTGCTTGTGAAGGTGCTCTGGAACGAGAAGGAATATGAGGTTCCCGGCCTCGAGGCAGTCAAAGGCCCATATTACAGATGGGATGACTTCGAAGCCAGACTCAATGGCATAATAGGCAGATAATATGACCAAACTGCTCCTGATTCTGAGTCTTCTGCTTCCGACCTCCCTTACTTCCAAGGTCGGAACGCCTCCTGAGGTGATCGCGGCTATGGTCGACACTGCCGATTCCCTCTATCGCATCGGGCACTACGACGAGGCGATAGTGATGGCTCAGAAGGCGGATACCGTCGCGTCCTTCAACTGGCAGTTGCAGAACAGGATCAAGGCCTGGAGCATACTAGGTATGGCCTACAATGCACTGGGCGACACTGAGAAGTCGGTTTTCTACACCAGTCGCTGCTGCGTCAGGACCAAGGATGTCGACAAGCTGATATCGGTTACGGACAACCTCTTCGGTCTGGCCAAACTCTATTACAGTGCAGGGGAATATGAAGAGGCCGCGCGTTATGCCGAGACATCCTGCAACGTGGAAATGATGATGAGCAGGGTGGACTATGTTTCTGATAAGGAGGGTTTCACTTCCCGCATCTTCCTCGCCCTGCACGACTACGACAATGCCATCGAATATGCCAATGATGCTATGGGATGGGCTGATCTTCTCGATTCAGATATCCTTATGGCCTGCAGGAAATTGGATCTGGGAGTAGTGAAGGAAGCAATGGGTGAGTTGGAAGAGGCGTATGACCTCTATCTTGAGGCTCTTCCCGAGCTGACCAGTTCTTCCGAGCATAAGGAGGCGGCAATCGAGTGCCTGCTGCATCTGTTCGGCTTGAAGTCCTACCACGGTGAAAAGAGTGCATCAATTGCCTTCTTCCGTCAGGGCGCCGCTATCGCCAGGACTATGCCTAATGTCAGGAACCTGAGGGATATGTATTCCCAGATGTCCGAGTACCTGACTGACATAGACAGGGAAGTTTCGGACTCTCTCGCGTCCGTCGCCTTCGATATGCGCTACCAGGTGTATATGGAGGACTGCGTAAGCCAGCTGGCTATGATCACCCTCAATGCGATGCGCAGGGAGCAGGATACCGTCGTGTCGCTTCAGAAGGAAAAGGTTCACAACATCACGACGATCGCTATCCTGAGCATTGTCATCGCGGTGATGTTCATCATTTTGGCCATCTTCCTTGCTTACTACTTGCATAAGAAGGCCAAACTCAACCATAAACTCGCAAAGGAGGTCCAGATCCGAACCCACGTGCTGTCCATCCTGACTCACGACCTCAAGGGACCTTCCATAGCCCGCCGTACGGCTCTCCGTATGCTTTCGGCCTCCAAGAATGCCCTATCTCCAGAAGAGTTCGAACGTCTATGTCTCGATCTTTCGCGTCAGGCTGACTGCGAACTGGACCTGCTGGAAAACACCCTCAGATGGGCTCGTATCCAGGTCGATCAGAAGGGTGAGCTTCCTATACTCCGTCTGAATGTGCGTACTACTCTGCAGGACCTGGTTTCCAATCAGTCCCAGGTGTTCTCGGAAAAGCACCAGACTTGCAGACTGGAGGACTGTAAAGATCTGTTCGTGAAGTCCAATATCTCCACTCTCCAGGTGATCCTGCGCAATCTGCTTACCAATGCATCCAAGTTCACTCCGTCAGGCGGTCATATCAATGTCAAAGTCCTTGAACTGCCATTCGAGCAGGATGCCAGAGGCGGAGTCGAGATCCGCATTTCCGATGATGGTATAGGTATGAACAATGAGACCCTGGCTAAACTCTTCACTCCGGGTGTCTATTCTCATAACGTGGGCACGGACGGCGAGGTCGGCAGCGGACTCGGCCTGAAGGTCTGTCGTGACCTTGCCAAGTATCTGGATATCGTCCTGAAATTCGAGAGTGCACCCGGCAAGGGCACCACTGCGATTGTCTATGTACCTAACATTGAAAAATAGAATGCGTCATAACCACATAATAGCCACTCTTGCCGCCTTGTTGGCTTTTGCCGCCTGTGCTCCGGACATCACTCCGGACCGTCCGGTTGATCCCGTCGATCCGGTGGATACCATTATTACTCCTCCGGTGGATACGATTATCACACCTCCGGCAGATACGATAGTTACTCCTCCGGTGGATACGATTATCACCCCTCCGGTAGATACGACAGTCACCCCTGACCCAGTAGAGCCAGTGGTCGGTCCTGAGGACCCTGCTGCGGGCTATGCGACCGTAAGTTTCCCTTACAAGGAGTCCTTCAGCGGCACTCAGGGCGACTTTGTCATCGTCAATGTGACTCTCCCTCAGGGCTTCTCCTACATCTGGCAGTCCACTTCCTCGTATGGAATGAAGGCTACGGCCTATGATTCCAAGACCAAGTCCAACAAGGTCTCTGATTCCTGGCTGATTTCTCCGTATGTGGACCTCAGCAAGGCGAGCGACATTCACCTCAATTTTGAGCACGTGCAGCGTTATGCCACTTCTGTAGAGGAGCAGCTCACCCTCTATGTGAGGATAAAGGGAGGCAGCTGGAAGCAGCTTTCCATTCCAAAATACTCTGACGGAAGCAATTGGACTTTCGTGGAATCCGGAGACATAAATCTTTCTGCTTATGCCGGCCAGCAGTTGCAGATAGCATTCCGCTATCTCAGCAATGAGACTGCGGCTGCGACCTGGGAAATTCAGAATGTGTCCATCGCTGCTCCTGATCCACCTGTCAGCGGCGGCGGATGGCTGGAACTGCCGGCAGCCACTACTGCATATCCGAATGCTGTCCAGGGCACCCTGTACGCATCTTCCGACCGCAACTATACTTATCTCTACGACAAGGATACCTATACATCCTACTGGGTAGCCTATCCGCTCTATGCCTCCACTCAGGGCGGTTCTCGCGTGGACGGCTGGGAAGATTCCTGGAACCCATATATCAGCAAGGACTATCAGATTCCGACCTGGCTGGGAGGCTACGGAGTCGATTACGTCTATTCCAACGGCACATCCGACTATTATGCCCGCGGACATCAGATCCCAGACGCGGACCGCAACAACCACTCGGAGATGCAGAAGCAGACCTACTATGCCACCAATATGACCCCGCAGGTGAACAACAACTTCAATGCGGCGGTGTGGATGTACCTGGAAAGCCAGGTCCGCAGCTACAGCAAGGCCACGGATACGCTCTATGTCGTGACTGGTGCAATACATCGCAAGGTCGGCGGCTCCGAGACCATCACTTATGTCAACCACTGTAAGGACAGCGCAAAGAGGAACATACCGGTTCCTAACTACTATTATAAGGTCCTGATGAAGGTGAAGCGCAGCGGCTCCACCGTGACTTCGGCCTGCGGCATAGGTTACTGGATGGACCATTTCGCCATCTACAGCAATCCTAAGACCGACTACAACAATTGCGTCTTCAGCATCGACCAGATCGAGGAATGGACGGGATTCGACTTCTTTGCCAACCTGCCTGACAGCGTCGAGGCATCGGCAGAACAAGTATCAAGTACTACAACATTTTCTAATTTCAAATAATAACAATGAAACAGATCAGATTAATTCCTGCACTGTGCGGCCTCTTCCTGCTGGCCGGCTGTGAACAGCCTGTTCCGGAGGAAACCACAGCTCCGGACCTCAGGTATGTGAAGGTTTCCCTGACATCGGCTTCATCCTACAACTTCGTGGCCGCCGGCAACTTATGGTACCGTACGGATGCGGACGATGCCGGAAAACTGAACTCCGAGAATGATGCGGTAGTCAGCGCTGATGCCAACAAGATGCTTGTTGCAAGTGGCGTGAACTCTTTCGATTTCACTGTACCTGCCGTGCAGTACAAGTCATACGCGTCAGCAGACAAGGACCTGGCTGCCGGTATGATAGCATACGCCGACGGGGCAGTGGAGCCTAACGACTTCAAGTCCGAACTCCTGCCGGTGACTGCAGGCATCAAGATCAATCTCTACGACAGCAAGTTCTACGCTCGCGGAGAGAGGATCGACACCGTGATGTTCATCTCCGACAGCAAGCAGGCTGTCAGCGGAACTCTCAAGTATTCATTTGCAGCGGGCCTCGGCGAGGAGGTGTCCAACCAGAGCTCCACTGTTATGGTCGTCTGGAATTCAGGCGATCCTGAGAGCGTCATAAGCGTGGGAGCATCTTCTCAGGCCGCTACCGTGGGTATGGTAGTGCTTCCTCAGGCGAGCGCCAGCGGCAAGTTCGTGGTCATCACCGACCGCAACAGGTATGAGTTCACCAAGACCGGCCTCAAACTCACTGCAGGCGCCGTGACTGTGATCGGCCTCGACTTCGCCTCACCTGACAAGCAGCCTACCCGCATCGTGGGCGTCATCGGTGACTCCATTTCCACTTTCTGGGGTTATATGAACACTTCCTACTCCCAGTTCTATCCTGCCAGCGACGCTGTGTCTGCAGGCGGAACCGGCACCGTGCAGAGCGTGGAGAAGACCTATTGGTGGAAGGTCATCTACGAGAAGATGTCCTGCGGCACCCTCGACCGCAACCTCACCAATTCCTGGTCCGGCACCCGTGTCATCACTGAAGGCGGCGTGAAGGGCTTCGTGGACAGGGCATACGAGTTCGGCGACCCGGACATCATCCTCATCCACGGCGGTACCAACGATATGAACCAGAAGACTCCTATGGGCAACTACGACTATGACCTGCCTATGGGACAGCTCAATGACGCCTGCTACCGCAGCGCCTACATCAAGCTCATCAAGATGCTCCAGACCCGCTATCCAGGCGTGCAGCTCATCGTCATCGTGGGTGACAGGCTCTCATATTATGAGTACAACAACACCGATCCAAGCCTCGACTACGCCACTTCCACCATCAACATCGCCAATCATTTCGGCCTTCCTATCGTGGACTTCACCGATGGTGCCAAGAGCTACAACGGCCTTCCTAAGAGCAAGGGCAGCCATCCGGACGCAACCGGTATGCAGCAGATGGCTGACAAGATCTATGAAACCTGCAAGGATTACCTTCCATAAAACTGAATGATTATGAAGAAAGCATATATAATTCCGCTCCTTGCGGCTGCCATCGTGGCCTGTACTCCTGTGACTCCTCAGGAACCTATCGAATATAGGCCTGCAGAGACTGACGGCACTATGACCGTGAAAGTTACGCTTCCTGCAAACCTTCTCGAATCTTCAACCAAGTCGCTTTCCGTGGATTCAAAGGGATCCCTCAAGCCAGCCTGGGAGAAGGGCGACAAGATACTCGTCAACGGAAAGACCTTCGAACTTTCCGAAATCAAGGGCAATACCGCCACCTTCAAGGGTGATGCTGTTTCTGCAAAGACTTACGACATCGTCTATCCGGCCAGCCTTGGCTCCGTGGACGCAGCCATCAGCCGCACCCCTGGTGCTCAGACTCAGAACGGCAACGGCAGCGTAAGCCATATCCAGTATTACGCGGCTCTCAAGGGCGTGAAGGATTGTTCCGACGTGGAACTCACTCCGGCCTGGGCCGCAGCCAATGGTGGTACTCTCCATTCCAACACCGTTCTCAAGTTCGTCGTGACCTTCCTGGACGCTGTGACCGGCGTAAGCTCCATCAAGCTCGACTGCGGAGAAAAGGTTTATTCTATGGACCTTACCAACTGCACTCTCGGTGCAGACCACACCCTCACCGCATATATGGAAGTGCCTGGTGAAGCAATCGTCTTTGCGAATGGTCAGAAGGTTTCCTTCTCCGCTGTGGATCAGGACGGTGCAGAGGTGCTCAAGACCTTCAAGCCTGAGGCTCAGACCCTCAATGCCGGCCGCGTGAATGAATTCCGTGTCGGTGGTGACTGGCCTTCTTCAGTAAAGAAGGGCAAGGGCTCTATGTCAGACCCTTACCTCATCACCAACCTCTCCGAATTCGATGCCATACACAACCTTCTCGAGAATGATGTGATCACCTGCTTCCGTCTGGAGGCTGACCTCGATATGAAGGAGATCACCGGCTGGATTCCTTTCAACCAGGAGAACCTGCCAAGGGGCATCTATTTCGATGGTAACAACCACACTATCAGCAACTTCACCAGCACTGAATCCCCTAAGTGGGCTTCTATGTTCGGTGTGCTTCATGGCACAATCAAGGATCTCACTCTCAAGGATCCTGTGCTCTATAATACCTACGCTGCTCCGGCAGGTATACTCTGCGCCTGGGCCGGCAACTCCGCAGGTGAACTCGATGCTACAATCGAGAATGTACACATCGTGAACGGCAAAGCCACTTCAGCCGAGGCCAAGAACTACTTCGGCGGTATGATCGGCAACGCTGTGAAGGCTACCATCAAGAACTGCTCCTTCGACGGTCTTGTCCAGAGGACTATAGCCGCTTCCAATACCTACAACCCTGTAGGCGGCCTCATCGGCTGGACTGCCCTGGGCCTCACCATCGAGAACTGCTCCACTTCCGGTACTCTCAAGTGCGCTATGGGACGTTCCTGCGGCGGTGTCATCGGCTATGTCAATGGCTTCTCCATTGATATCAAGGACTGCAGCTCAAGTATGATCATCGAGTCAGAAGGCGACTGCGTAGGCGGCATCACTGGCTGGACATACGCCGGCAATTTCGTCAACTGCCACAGCACCGGTACCATCAAGGCCGGCAGGGCAACGACTAGTGCGACTTCAAGCTATGTTGGCGGTATCGCCGCACATATCTCGACCAATGCTTCCTTCGAGAATTGCTCTCATATCGGCGATATTACTGCAGTTACAAGCACCGTCGGCGGCATAGCCGGCCAGTGCAATGCCGGAACTTCCTCGTTCAAGCGCTGCTTCGTTGATGCCAACATCAAGGGCACAAACAATATGGGAGGTATTGTAAGCCGTACCAGGGACAAGGACAATGTTATCATTGAGAACTGCTATACTAAGGGTTCAATCACTGGAAGCAGTTCTTATATTGGCGGTATCGTCAGTGACATCTACAAGGACAATATCGTAAGGAACTGTTATACAACTATGGCTATCGCCGGTGCATTCGGTATAGGAGGCCTCATTGCCCGTGCAAGCAATGCATCTGCATCCAGCGTCCTGATGGGCAGTCAGAACTTCAACATCAATGTCAGCGGCTGCATCGCCTGGAATCCTTCCATCAAGACGACGAATGCGGCAGGTGAGGACCCTGCCGGTCATTACAGCGCAGGCTGCGTAATCGGCTACACAGCGGCTTACAACACCCTCAAGGACAACTACCGCAAGGCAGATATGGTATTCGAGTACTATGCAGAAGGCCCTGGTTCCACTACCGTAGGCAGTACCTATACTTACAGCGGCTACAACGTGGCTTATGACCAGGATAACACCGATGCAAGCAATGCGCTCTATCGTATGTTCACAGATGCCACCAAGGACAAGTACTACTTCCCTTATTTCGGAAAGGCTGCCCCAGCAGATGCCACTATCTCATCCCTCGCCAAGAACCTCGGCTGGGACGAGACAGTCTGGGATCTCAGCGGACCTGAACCTAAGTTGAGATAAACTGAAAGAGGTCGGCTGTGAAAGCCGACCTCTTTCAGTTTGATATGATCTTTACTTCGTCTGATCGAAAGTGAAGTCCTCCCAAGGGAGTTCAGCGTCCTTGCCGTTGTCGAGGACGTCGGCAGCGTGCTTGAGCATAGGGAAGAGGCTCAGGTCGGTCTGGCCGAGTTCTGCCTTGCGAACCACGGCCTTGTAGACGCGGCGGGAAACCACGAGGCTCTCGAGGGTGACGCCTGCGAGTATGTCCATAGCTTCCTGGTAGGTCTTGCCTTCACCCAGGAGTATGCCGACCTTGCGGGTGCGGCCGCCATAGACGGTCACATAGAGGTCACCGATGCCGATGTTCTCACAGTCGCGGCTGGCCTTCTGGATCTCAAGCAGATACCTCATCTCCTTGACAGCCTGATAGAAGGCTGCTGCCTGTGAATTGTAGTGCAGACCGGCGTCTGCGCCCAGGTTGCGGTTCACCAGACCGATGGTCATAGCGACTGCGAGGGCGTAGCCGTTCTTGAGTGCTACGGCGCTCTCGAGGCCTTCCACGTCATTGGTGATGGAGATGTGGTAGTATGAAGTCTGCATTGCTTCCTTCATCATCTTGATCACTTCAGTCTCATAGCCGCAGAAAGCGACTTCGGTCTGGTCGTGGAACACGAGCTCGTAGCTGGTGCAAGGACCGCCGATGGCGCAGATCTCGCGATTGATGCCCTTTGCGGCGAGGGCCCTCTTCCAGTACTCAGGGTAGGAGATGAGGGTGCCGTCCTCGAGGTTGATAAGGCCCTTGGTCACTGAGAGGACAGGGGTCTTAGGGTCGAGTTCCATAAGGATGTTCTCCAGGAACCAGTCCACGCCGAAGGAGCTGATGCCGCCGATTACGAAGTCAGCGCCCTTCACGACTTCCTTCCACTCCTCGAGCTGGTGATACTGCACACCTACCGGGAAAGGGATCTCGAACTTAGGATGCTGGTTGGTCTTCTTGCAGGCATCGATGATCTCGCGGTCGAGTGGGGAACCCACGAGATGTACTTCATTGCCGTTTTCGAATGCTGGGAATGCGAGGGCTGAGCCCATCATTCCGCTACCGATGATTACGATTTTCTTGCTCATTTTATAATAGGTATTAATAATTATTTGCAGTTGTAAGGGCCGAACTTCTTGACGACTTTCATCTTCATATCAATGTCGGTGTCGTCTATCTGGTAGATGCAGTAGCTCTTGCCGTCAGGATTCACTCGGACTACGAAGTGGCCTCCGCTGGCGCTGATGCGCTTGCCCTTGTCGCTGTATTCAGTGGTTTTGTAGGTCTCGTTGATGTTGGTCGTGAAGATACGGGCGCTGGTGTTCTTCATCCTCTCGTATGTCACTGCACGAGGCTGCACGGCCTGCCATACATTGACGATGATGTCGGATGGGTTCAGACCGTCCAGGAGTTCCTGACTGCAGCCGTCCGCGGAACCGTGGTGGGTGGCTTTCATCACTTCCACCTGGCCTACGACTGCGGCTGTGTTCTTCTCCACGTGTTTCCAAGTGAAATAGTCTGCTCCGTTGAAGCCGGCATCTCCTCCTCCATAGTAGTCGAAGTTGCCGTAACTGATCTTGATCACGCAGCTGCAGGAGTTCTCGCTAGGGCTCTTTTCCTTTGCTCCGCCAGTGCCGGACATCTCGGATACAGCAGGGAACAGCTGCCTTGTCGCGGTGCCCTTGCCTGTCCAGATCTCGCCGTTGACGAAGATGTTCTGTACCTTGAATGTAGGGTAGGATGCGGCATCATATTTCATCCCCAGCTGGGTATTGGAACCTGCCACGAACTTCTCGCGCTTGAGAGTGCCCTGCTTCTCGTGGTAGTCAGCACAGGCGCGGTAGTTGTCGCAGTTTGTCTTGACCGTACCGCTCTGGGCGTACGGATAGTCGTAGGAAGGATATCCGCGGTCAATCATCTTGCCGAAGCTGAAATTGTCCAGCAGATAGGTGAACCCTGTCTGATACCAGGATCCGTATGGCGAAGTCGGCGGAGTGACGCCGTAGTTGGCGTAACCGACTCCGAGGTGGTCGCCGTCGAAGTGCGTGTTAAGGCCGTAGTCTATGGTCGTGTTGCCGGTCCATTCCATACATTTCTGAATGTACTTTGTGTACCAGTAACCTGCCACCTTGCTGTCGTCAGGCTTCGGATATATACCCACCTGCGGGAGACCGAGGTTGGTGCCGGAGTCATACTTCATAATTGAAGCGCCGCAGTCCAGAACCATCTGGGTACCGTCCGGGAATATGAAGAAGGCACATTCTCCACGTCCGCTGTTGATGAAGTGGATGTCGAGATTGCCTTTCTTCCAGGCTGCCAGGGTGCCGTCTTCCTTCGTGTCGTCAGTGCTCGGTTTGTCCGGCTGGATTATGACAGGGGCGTCCGGTTTCTTCTCGGAACAGGACAGCGGCACGAGGGCCAGCAGCAGAATCAGTTTGTGGAGTTTCATTTATCTTGAGGTATATGGGCCGGAGATGGACTTCACAGTCATCTTGCGGTCGGAGTCGGTAAGTGTATAGACATAGTACTTGTCACCGCCCTCGAGGACGCGGACTACAACGTGGCCGTCGCCGCCCTTCATCTTGGTCCAAGCGCTGTAGCTTGTCATTGCCGAGCAGGTGTTGGTGATGAATGCGTCTACGGACGGCAGGTAGCCGATAACGCCCTCGTAGGTGGCCTGACGAGGATGTCCGTCGGTCCAGGAGTTCACTACCCAGCACTGTGGAGCGAGGTACTGCATAGCCCAGCACTTGTCCTTGTAGCCGAAACCGTTGGTGTTGGAGGTGCCGTGGTGGTCGGCTTTCATTACCTCAACCTTGCCGCAGACTTTTGCGACAGGGGTCTCGATATCCTTCCAGGAGAAGGTGGAGAATCCGTCATACTGGGCGTCACCGCCTGCGAAGAAGTCGAATTTGCCGTAAGTGAACTTGGCCATACAGCTGCAGTGATTCTCCTCAGGACAATTGTCTGTGGCGAGGATATCACTTGGGTCCGCAACTTTGATCTCCTCGAGGGCCGGGAAGGTCTTGGTGGTGCCTGTTCCGCTGCCAGTCCATATCTCTCCGTTGACCGCCAGGTTCCTGACGCTGAAGGACGGATACTTGGAGGCGTTCTTCGCCAACTGGATCTGACTGTTGGAACCTGCCACGAACTTCTCGACCTTGAGGCCGTTGTTGGCCACGTGCCACTTCACTGCGGTGATGTAGTTCTTGCAGTTGGAGGCATTGTCGGCCTTCGTAGCCATATCGAAAGGATAGCTGTAGTCAGGGTAGCCGCGGTCCATCAGTTTACCTATGCTGAAGCTGTCCATAATATATGGAAGGCTCTGCTTGGTGTAGGTGGTGGACTTGTCGGACTTCTCCAGACCGTTCGACCCGCCGAAATGATCGTTGTGGAAGTGGGTCAGGAGGACATAGTCCAGCTTCGCATTTCCAACCCAGGCCTGGCAGACCCTGATATACTGCTCTATGTACTTGCCGGCCAGCCAGTTGGACTCCTTGGTAGGGTCCCAACGACCACGGATTCCGGTGTTTGTGGTACTGCCGACGGTTCCGGTCGTAACCTGTGAGCCGGCGGCATCGATGAGCATCTGGGTGCCGTCAGGGAAGATCATATAGATGGCTTCTCCCGTGGTGGTATTGATGAAATGGATGTCGAACTGGCCTTCCTTCCAGGCCGTGATGGTTTCGCCGACCTTCACGTCGGTGTCCACATCCTCCTTATCACCCCCTCCGATGACCGGAGGGGTGATGATTGTCGGAGTATTCTTGTCATCGCAGGCTGATGCGAAGAGCACCAGCGCAGCGATGGCAGCAAATGTAAATTTCTTAGTCATTTTTAATAACCAGGGTTCTGTACGAGGTTCTTGTTGATGAGGATCTCCTCATCCGGAACAGGGAAGAGTTCGACCTTGGAATCATACACGTGGAAGCCATATCTTTCGATATATCCCTTCTTGTACATAGTCTCGAAGTCTGCGAATCCATCCTCGTCGAGCATAGGGATTTCCGGCCAGAACCAGTTGCCGGCTTTTTCGTATGCGGTTAGGCCTGTGCTGTTGAGGAAGCCGTAGTAGTGTACGCTGTAGGCCTTCTCGAGGAGGCCCCATCTGCGGAGGTCATAGAGACGCTGGCCTTCCCACGCGAGTTCCACGCGACGCTCCCTGCGGATGACCTTGCGGAGCTCTGCCTGGTCGGTAGTGGTAACTGCAGGATATGAGGAAGTCTCGGCAAGCTGCACGCCGTATGCACGGGCACGTACAGAGTTGATTGCGTTGAGCACGCTCTTGTCGATCTGGTTGAGTTCCATCTTGGACTCTGCGTACATAAGGAGCACGTCTGCATAGCGGCAGAGGACGATAGGGTTCTCGTTGTAGAGACCGCTTCTCCACTCATCCTGAACACCCTTGCGTATGCAGCAGCCGTTGTAGGGTGCATAGTTGTCATTTGCTTTGGTGTCCTTGTTCTTTACCTCAACTCCGTCCTTGAGAACGGTCTTGGCCGTAGTTGAAGGATTGAATTCCACTCCGTAGATGGTGGTGCCCGGCTTAACGAAAGTCATACAGCAGCGAGGGTCACGGTTCTCGAAAGGATTGTGGCAGTCGAAGAGAGGTGAGTCATTGATGGTCTTGCCGTCGGTGCACTCGTATGCGGCGAGCAGATCCCAGGATGGCTGGGCTACTGCGTTGCCGCCTGCAGTACGGAGAACCCAGCTCTTGATGGCTTCGGTGTTGTCCGCATCAAGTGCGTAGGAACGCCCGAGAGCGAAGATGAATTCCTCGTTGAAGGTCTTGGAACGAGCGAGGCAGCCGTAGCTGTCAGCAGGGTCCTTTGAATCATAATAGAGCTTGTAGGTGCCTTCGTCGATGATGTCCTTGGTGAGCTTTGCGCAGGTCTCATAGTCGCCCCACCAGATGGCATACTTGGCCTTCATAGCCTGAGCGGCGCCCCTGGTAACTCTCCAGACATCGTTCTGGATATTGCTTGCAGGAAGTCCCTCAATTGCCTTGTCGAAGTCCTCGTAAACCTGAGCCCTTACCACAGCCTTGTCAGTCTGACCCATATCGTATGCCTCTTCGTAGCTGATGGTACGGGTGTAGAAAGGCACGTCACCCCAGAGGGTAGTGAGTTTGCCATAGAAGTAAGCCCTGAAGAAGTATGCTTCAGCCTTGAGGGTCTGGAGATTGTCCGGATCCCCGAGCTTGTCGATGGATTCGATTACGCGGATTGAACGGCTGGCGGCCTTGTACATATTGAGCCAGAATGAACCGTAAATGCCTGTTGCGCTGGTGTTTGAACCATTGCAGAGGTCATATACCTGGTCACGCTGTGCCCAGTCGTCGGTACGACGGTCCGTCCAGTACTCGTTGTCCACTCCGTATGGATAGAGTCTGTAGAGGTCGTTCAGGGAGATGGTGATCTGCTCGGCATTCTGGTACCAGTTTTCGCTGGATGCAGCAGAAAGCGGATTGAGGTCGAGGTCGGCGCAGGCCGTGGAAAGACCAAGTCCTAAAAGAGCGATTATAGTATATTTCAATGTTTTCATATTCACTAGAATTTGAGGTCAACGCCAAAGGTGAATGTACGTGCGATGTAGGTGTTGGTACCCTGCTCTGGATCCCATCCCTTGAGATAGTGGTCAAAGCAGAATGGATCGTCAACGTTGAAGTAGACTTTGAGACCCTGGACCTTCGCCTTGCTGATAAGCTTGCTAGGGAAGCTGTAGGCGAGGTTGATGTTCTTGATACGGCAGTAGGAACCGTCCATCAGCCAATAGTCTGATATCTTGTAGTTGTTCTTCTCGGCTGAAGTGTAGCTCAGGCGTGGATACTGTACCTTAGCGTTCTGCTCGTCTGTGTTGTAGAGGGAGTAGTAGTTGCGGCTGCCGTCCTTGTTGAGGAGGTTGGCAGGGGCTGAGAGCCACTGGCTGTAGAATGGACGTACCATCTTCTCGTCGACCATCATAAGCTGCTTGCCCACGCCGTTGAACATAACGCCGAGGCTGATGCCCTTCCATCCGAGGTTCACATAACCGCCGAAGATGAAGTGTGCTGCTGAACTGCCGAGGATGACGCGGTCGTAGTCGGAACTGATCTTGCCGTCTGGCTGGCCGTCAGCACCGCTGATGTCTGCATAGCCGATGTCACCAGGGGAGATGGTAGCGATGAGCTGGGTAGGAGCATTTGCGATCTCCTCGTAGCTCTGATAAATGCCGGTGCTCTTGTAACCATACCAGGCCAGATATTCGTCGCCTTCGCGGGTGATGGTGTTGGTACCGATGGAAACCTTACCGTTCATATTGCCCATAATTGACTTGGAGTCGGAGATGTTGAAGCCGACGCCGTAGGTGAAGTCACCCACCTTGTCGTGCCAGTCGATCTTTGCCTCCCATCCGGTGGTGTGCATATCTGCCACGTTCATAGTAGGGCTGCCGAAACCGGTGAAGGTAGGAATCTGCACGTCGAGGAGCATATCCTTTGTTTCCTTATAATAATAGTCGGCGCTGAGGCTGAGCCTGTTGTCAAGGAGTGTCATATCGAAACCGAGGTCGTAGGTCCAGGTGGTCTCCCAGGTGATGTCCTTGACGGCTGCATCAACCTGTGCACCTGTCATCTGTGAACTCATTCCCTGGGTTCCGTACATTACTGACTTTCCGAAGCTGATGCTGGTCTGGTAAGGGTAGTTACCGATTCTCTCGTTGCCGAGGGTACCGATGGAAGCGCGGAACTTGAGGTAGCTGATAGGGGTGACGTTCTGCATAAAGCTTTCGTTGCTCATCACCCAACCGAGTGATACAGAAGGGAATACACCCCACTTGTAACCTCTTGCAAAGCGGCTGGAACCGTCGGTACGCACATTGGCCTGTACGTAGTAGCGGCTCTTGTAGTTGTACATAACACGTCCGAAGAATGAACGGTATGCATTCTCGTATGCGCTGCCAGCGACAGTGTTGTTGTTGGCGTTTGCGAGGTTGAGGTAAGGGAAGTCGCTGAGCTCCATATCGGAGGACGTGGCGGACTCGCTCTCGTGGAAGTAGCTGTATTCCTCATAACCTGCCATCACGTTGAGGTTGTGGGCGTTGTTGAACTGCTTCTCGTAGCTGGCAACGGCCTGGAACTCGTATGAGTTGGCGTCGGCCCTTTCTTCAGTCAGGGTATTTACCTGGTGGCCGCTGAGGTAACCGAGTATGATGTCGGTGTCGTATGCGTCATAGTAAGGTACTTTCTTGCTCCAGTCCTTGCTCTTGGACATATTGAAGGTAGGAGTGAAGCTTGCGGTGAGGTCAAGGCCGTCCACCGGTTTGTAGCTGAGGGCGATCTTACCAGTGATGTAGTCGTTGCGGCTGCTGGTGTAGCCGCCTTCGCGGATGACGCCGAGGGTGTTGGAACCGGACTTGCCGCCTGCCACTCTGCCGTCAGGGTATTCTCCGAGGTAGATGCTAGGATACATATTCGCAGCCTGGAGCGGGGTAGTCTGAGTATTGGTCTTCACTGCGTGCTTGAATGAGAAGTCCACGTCTGCGCTGAGGCGCTTGGTGATCTTGATGGTGTTTCTCATCCTGGCCATAATCCTCTGATAGTCAGAGCCTCTGTAGAGGGCGTCAGTGTCTTCGTAGGATGCGGAGATCCTGGATTTGATGACCTTGTTGCCGTAAGCCATACTGAGGCTGTGCTTGTGACGGCTTGCGAAGTTCTTGACTATGGCGCTCTTCCAGTCGTAGTTAGGATACTCGATAGGGTCGTAGGCGTTGTTGTTGAAGTAGTTCTCGATGTACTCCTTGGAATAGGTCTGGTAGTCACCGCCTGCGCCGTTGCCGGCATCATTCCACTTGTACTCGTTGAACATTGTCATATAGTTGATAGGGTCAGTGAGGTAGCTTGCCCACTCGGTGGCACCTATCATAGAATATTCTCCGTTGTAGTTGATGTGGAGGTCGCCTTCCTTTGCACCCTTGGTGGTGATGAGGATGACGCCTGCAGCAGCACGTGCACCGTAGATGGAAGCGGATGCGGCGTCCTTGAGGACGGTGATCTGCTCCACGTCATCGGTGGAGATGTTATCGATGCTGCTCACTGCCATACCATCCACGAGGATGAGAGGGGAGGAACCGTTGATGGAGGTCACACCACGGATCTGGAGGCTGGCGCTCGCGCCCGGCATTGAGCTGGAACGGCTCACCTTGAGACCTGGGATGGAACCTTGGAGGCTCTGGGAGAGCTGAGTGACGCTCTGCTGCTCGATGGCTGCGGAGTTTACTATGCCCACAGCACCGGTGAGGTCTTTCTTCTTCACGGAACCGTAGCCGATGACCACGGTTTCGTCAAGTTCGAGGCTCTCGTCTTCGAGGACGACGGTCAGGAGGGTTTCCCCCTGGTACTGGACGCTGCTGGTCGTATAGCCCATACAGCTGATTTCCAACGTGTTGCCCTTGGCGGCACTTTCAATGGTGAAGTTACCGTCGAGGTCGGACGTGGCCCATTTGCCGTTGTCCGTATTGAGGATCATTGCTCCTGGAATTACTTCACCCGATTTGTCGGTGACGCGGCCCTTGACGGCATTCTGTGCGAATG
The DNA here is from genome assembly GCA_002314885.1 of Bacteroidales bacterium UBA1745. Lineage (GTDB taxonomy): Bacteria > Bacteroidota > Bacteroidia > Bacteroidales > UBA932 > Cryptobacteroides. Next base: position 25,105 of record DCHT01000044.1, read on the forward strand.
CGAGGGTAGGAAGGAGCATCAGGATTGCACTGAGTGCACTTATTATATATTTCTTCATATCCTTTCCCTTTTATTCTTTGACACAACGTGCTGCTGCTGCGTGACCGCAGGTTGCACTGTTACTGAAGTTCAATGCGCTGGTATTTGCATTCAGGTAGTATGATGAAGGAGCGGTTGCCCTTGAGCTGGTAACCACCTTGCAGCATTTGCCTACATCTGTCAGCATGGTACCTCCGTTATATGAGATATATCCGGCCATAGGGAAGCAGAATGCGCTTGTTTCGAGTACGTGGTCGCTTTCCTTCCAGGCTGCCTTGGCGTCTGCATTTGAACTGTACTTGGCTGAACCTGAAGGAAGTCCACCAGCAACTGCGAGTGCGGCCATCTGTGCTGTTGTAGGGAGCCTGTAGCCTGTTGGACAAGGGTCGAACATAGTCTTCGTCGCGTCCATCCAGCGGTCATCGTGATCCTTTAGGAATACCCAGTCCTTAGGACCTGAGCCTCCAGGATAGGTGTTGATGAATGGACGAGGGTTTGCGATGGATGCTGCGATGGTACCTGCAGTTTCGCTGGTGTTTACCTCCACCTCGGTGTCGGTTGGAGCAGGGAAGGTTTCGATGAAGTCACCATCGTCCCAGGTGGATGCACTGCGCAGAGGGTCTTTTCTTCCCCACTGGTAGAAGAGGCCGCTTGATCCGATGTCACCCCTGATTGCGTTGATTGCACCGAGGTTGCGGTCCATCCAGTTTGCTCCTCCGGACTCTGCATACGCAGGCTCATCGGTAAGCCAGATGTGCCAGGTCCAGAGGATGGTGTCGTCTGCACTGTAAACGGCAATGATGACGTTACCAGTTGCACGTACAGCCATATCGGCGGTGTTGAAGACTACATATCCGTCTTCAAGGGCTACTCCGCTGATGAGTTCAGTCTTGGACTTAGGAGCCACGGTTGTATTATAGGTACACCAGAGGACATCAGCCTTGACAGGAGCGATAGCAGCAGCAATCTCACCGTCGCAGCTTGCCGGAACGTTACCTGTACCCCTGACAGTAGCCTTGAACTTGTAGAAACCGCACTTGCTTACGATGTAGCAGTTGGAAGTTGCAGTTGCGCTGAGGTCGATCTTTTCGGTGCTAGGAGCAGCGCCCTGGGTGAGCTTGAGAGTGTAGTTCTCGCCGGCGATGGTGACGGTGATGTTGGCTACGACAGGCACGAACTTGCTGTTCTCAGGGAAGCTGACCGTGATGTCGGTTTCACCGGTGCCGGAAGTGGCGCTGAGCACGAAGGCGTCGTTGTCGCTGCTTGCGGTCCAAGGCTTGTTGCCGAGAACGGTGAAACTTGCGGAAGTCTCGTTGAAGTTGACATTGAGTTCAGTGACGTTCACGCCCACAGGAGTCTTGGCATCCTGGGTGATCTCAATGTAGAGGGGAGTTACGGAATCGCCGATGAAGCGGATGCGGCCCTTACGGGATGTCGTCTTAGGGTTGGCATCAACGGTGATTTCGAAGAGGGTGGCGTCTGCTTCCGTGCCGACGATCTGGATGTTTGCCCAGTCCATATCGTTGTTGACGCGGTAATAGACGTTGGCGGAGATGCTGGCGTTGATGGTGCCGCCGTCTTCTCCGACCGTGAACTTCTTCTCAGAAAGCGTCATATAAGGATCCGCTTTCTGACAGGCGGCCAGAGATGCGATTGCAACCAGGCCGAGGAGGATTTTTCTAAAGTTCATATGATTGGATTAGTTTGATTATCCGAGGAATGCGTTCTGTGCGAGGAGTTCCTTGCGGACTTCCTGTGCGTCGACTGTGCGCGGAGTCTGACCGTTCCTGAGACAGAGGGCTGCTGCGACGCCGGCTGCGTGGCCCATTGCCATTGCAGGAGGCATAACGCGTACAGCGCCTGCTGCCACTGAGTCAGCGGAGAGGTTACGGCCTGCGAGCAGGAGGTTCTCCACCTTGAGAGGCACGAGGCAGCGGTATGGAACACCGTACCACTTCGCGTTGATGGTCGTATAGACTGAAGAGTTGGCAGTCTTGCCGCCTCCGTGAACGTCCACTGAGTTGGAAGCCACGAGTATGCTGTCCTCAGGAACTACGCCGTCGATGAGGTCCTGTCCGTTGAGGACGCACTCGCCGATGACGTGGCGGGACTCGCGTATGCCGAGGGTGGATGCGGAACTCATAAGGGTTGCGTTCTCGCAGCCGGCCACATACTTGTGGAAGAAGTTCATAAGCACCTGTACCTGGCGGCGTCCTTCGATCTCACCGTAGGTAAGGCTGTCGGACTCGGTTGGGTTGATGTTGCCGATACGGGTGGAGTTGATCACCCACTCGTCGTCCTTGACGGATTTGAAGAGGTTCACGCTCTTGCGGGCGATGTCCCATTCTCCGTTGGCTTCGGCCTGGGCCACGTTCCAGTGGAGGGCGCGGTAGCTGACGTTGTCCACACGCTTGAATTCAGGCAGATGCTTGTAGACGTCGGCCTCGAGCTTTGCGGAATCCACGTTGTTGATGCGGAAGAAGAGGGAAGTAGGCATAATCTTGCCGTCCCTTTCCTTGTCGCCCAGTTCGCAAGGTGCGCCGGCCTGTGCTGCCACGTCGCCGTCACCTGTTGCGTCGATCACGATCTTTGCGGAGATGTTCTGGAGACCTTCCTTCACGACGATGGTCGCACCCTTGATGGTGCTGCCCTTCATAAGCGGGCTGAGGAAGTGAGCGTGGTAGAGGACCTTGATGCCGGCCTCTGCGGTCATCACGTCGAGGATGTACTTGAGACCCTCGGACTCGAACGGAGTCACGTGGTCGTGTCCGGCCTTGATCCAGGCGCTCCAAGGAGACTCCCAGCGTACTTTCTCAGGATGGATTGCCCAGCCTTTCTCCACGAGGCGGTCCACGATCTCCTCGAAGATGCCCTTGATGATCATCTGCTCGCCGTAGCGGTCATAGCAGGTCATAAAAGGTCCCACGAGGCCGCGGGTAGCCATACCGCCGAGGCAGTTGCCTTCCTCGATGATCATTACTTTTACGCCCATTCTTGCGGCAGCGATTGCAGCGCATACGCCTGCAGGGCCGCCTCCGACTACGAGTACGTCGGTGTCATAAACGAATGGGGCCTTCTGGCTGCTGTCAGTGCAGGAAACCAGAGAAGGACTCACGGCAGCGGTGGCGGCCAGGAGTCCGGTGTTCTTTAGGAAACTTCGTCTATCCATAATATATAATAGTGTTATTATTTCTTGCTCGGCAATGAAAGCCTGTAGATCACAGGGTCAGGCTGTCCCTTCTTCGGATTGGTATTCGTGTTCACATACATCCACTTGCCCTTGACGACGATGTCCTCGATTTCATAGATGACCTGCTCCTGTACTTCGTAGCGGGCTGAGATCTCGTGGGTGTTGGTGTCGTAGACGCAGATGACTGACGGGCGGGTAGGATCCTGCTTGCCCACTCCGAAGCCGTAGAAGATGCGGCCCTTGGTGCAGCATCCTGCCTGGGTGAACCACACGTCGAACGGGAAGATGACCTGGTCCAGTATGTCGTCGGCACTTAGGTATACGTCCTCTCCCTCGCTCAGGGCAGGGATGCGGAACTTGGTGGCAATGTACTTGTTCTCGGAAGGGTCCTTGGTGACGGATGCCACGGTGCGCTTGATCGCGGAGAATACCCAGAGTTCCTTTCTCTCCCTGTCGATGAGCCAGCTCGGCGCTCCGAAGATGGCCGTGTAGCCCTTGGCTTCCCAGTTGCTTCCGTCAAGGTGTATGGTCTGGGCTATTTCGCTGGACCAGACGCCCTTTTTGAGGGTGATGCTCTCCACGTAGCAGAGCCACTCGATCTCGCTGTTCACCTTTCCGTTGCTGATATACATAAGAGGGAAGGAGGCACCCTTCTTGGTCTCGATGCCGAATTCGGCGTTGTTGGCGTGGTTGTCAGGACGGGAGGAGGCCAGTTCGAACTGTCCTATCACCTTGCCGTCGTGCTTCTTGAAATTGTAGATGTTGACGTGTCCGCCGTCCTCGAGGCTGAAGATGTATTTTCCTCTGATCTCCATACCCTGCTGAGGGCGATTGCGGCCCTGCTTGATTATGAATTCGCTGCAGTCCACGTTCTTTTCGGGTTCCACGAGGGACTGGGCATAGGATGGAATGACCGTCAGAAGGGCGGCTGCTATGATGATTGACCTGCTGAATAATGCTTTAGTCATTGTTTTTGAAACGTTTCAATTATGTGATAATGCAAATCTACGAAAAATATTCATACTTCCTGCGGAAGTGTGTGATTATTTTTTCGGGGCAGATGAGCCTTGGCAGACTATCGACGGCTCGAGGACTGTGTGCCTTGCCTTGGAGTGGTCGGAAATCATCTCGAGGAGCATTGTGAAAGACTCCCTGGCGAGATCCGGAATGGACTGGTAGATATAGGATACCGCCGGCTCGTAGATGTCGAATACGTCGGAGTGGTCGAAACCCACGACGGCCAGGTCGCGGGGGAGGGTAAGGCCCATTCGGCGGGCTGCCTTGATGACTCTGAGAGTGACTCGTTTGGTCGGGAGGAACAGGGCCTCCACACCCTCATCCAGGGCCGTGCGGAGCACTTTTTCCATAGCATTGTCATCTATGGCGTGAGGTACTTTGCGCACTTTCGCATATTGACCGAGTCCGAGTCCGTTCATCTTCTCGATATAATACTCGTCCTTCTTGTGTATGGTCGAGATGTTCATATCGTAGCTGATCTGCCCGATGTTGCGGTAGCCTCCGTCATAGAGATGCTGCACCGCCAGTTCGCAGGCTTTGCGGTTGTCCAGGGTGACGCGGCCGGCCGGTGCATAGTCCGGAATATCTCGTTCCAGGAACACTGCGGGAATATCGAATTCTTCGATTTTCCTCATTGTCTCGACATTGGTGGTCGGAGGCACTATGATCATTCCGTCAACTCCCAGTTTGATGGCCGAAGTGACCACGTTGTCGAATTTCTCGACCTTCTCATCGGAACTTGCGAAAATTACGCTCAGGCCTGCCTCGTAGGCGAGATTCTCGATCTGGCGGCAGATTTCGGAGAAGAAGGAACTCGCTATGTCAGAGGTGATTACGGCGATGATGCCGCTGCGCCCGTTGCTGATCTGGGCGGCTGCCTTGTTCGGAATGTACTTCAGTTTCTCCACTGCATCCAGGACTTTCCTGGCGGTTTCCTTCCTGACGTTGCAGTCCGGATTTCCGTTCTCGTCGAACTTGGCGTGCATAACCATAGACACAAGTGCGATTGACACTCCTGCCTCCTTTGCGACATCCTTTATTGTGGCTCTCTTCTTCATTTGTCCCCAAATTTAGGTATTTATTGGCTTATTTTCCTAAGATTTTCCTTAAATTTGCGACCCGTTAAGAGACAATAACTATTTATTCAATATCAGTATGAGAAAAAACATTGTAGCAGGTAACTGGAAGATGAACACTACAGTTCCTGAGGGCGTTGAGCTCGCAAAGGCAGTCGTTGCTGCTTCAGCACAGGTTCCAGCAGAGGTTGAACTCGTAATCGGAACTCCATTCACTCACCTCTACCCAGTAAATGAGGTAGTTAAGGGCACTCGCGTTGCTCTTTCCGCAGAGAACTGCGCAGACCACGCAAAGGGCGCTTACACTGGTGAGATCTCAGTGGATATGCTTACTTCAGTAGGTTGCCAGTACACCATCCTCGGCCACTCAGAGCGCCGTCAGTACTATGGTGAGACCGACGAGAAGCTCGTTGAGAAGATCAAGCTTGCCCTCGCTGCCGGCCTGAAGGTTATCTTCTGCATCGGTGAGAACCTCGAGGAGCGTGAGGCTGAGAAGCATTTCGCAGTTTGCGAGGCTCAGACCGTAAACGTACTCAAGAACTTCACTGCTGAGGATATGAAGAACATCGTCATCGCTTACGAGCCAGTTTGGGCTATCGGTACCGGCAAGACCGCTACTGCTGACCAGGCTGAGGAGATCCACGCATTCGTGCGCAAGGTCCTCGCTGATATGTTCGGCGCTCAGGTTGCTGACGACACCACCATCCTCTACGGCGGTTCCTGCAAGCCTTCAAACGCTAAGGAGCTCTTCGCTAAGCCAGACATCGACGGCGGCCTCATCGGTGGCGCTGCCCTCAAAGCTGAGGACTTCATCGGCATCGCACTGGCTTTCTAGTCTTTGATAATGCAACAAAAAAGGCTGCCCTCGGGCAGCCTTTTTTGTTACATTATCAGTTTTACATTATCTATCCAAAGCGTATTTCCAACTCCTCCGTAGAAGGCCTCGCCGTAACTTGCGATAAACTTGATTATCAAAGTGTTAGGCTCTTCATCTGGGGCGGCCCAGCCCTCTTCGATGATCCTCACGTTCTTGCCCTTGCTGTTGATGCAGTGGAGGTCGAGTGGAGTGCCGTTGAGGAGCTGCATATAGTCCTTGTAGAATGGCTTGCCTGTGATGTCGCCGTAGTGTACGGTGATGATGTGGCCGTTCTTCCAGTCGCTGACGCTTTCGGTGAATCTCTCGACACCGGTACCCACGCGCAGGGCGTGTACGTTGCCGTTCTCATCCTCCCATCTCTTCTGGAGAAGTATGGCGGCCTCAGGGTAGTCCTTGTAGCCCATAGCCTTGAACTTGCTGAAGCCCGTGCCTCTGACGACCTCGTGTCCCACGTCGGCCTTGTAGTCGAACTGGAGCGCAGTAGGACGGCCTGTGAAAGGAATGCCGTAGAGAGGCTTGGACATAGGGTCCTTGGTGTCCTTGATCGGCTCAGGAAGGTTGCCCACGAGAAGGGCACCCTGGCAGACTACCTCCATATTGAGCATACCTGCTACCTTGACCTCGGCCTTGGCCACCTCGATGCGGCAGCACCAGCCGTTGCCCCTCTTCTCAGGGAAGTCGGTGACGGAGCATTTCTCTACTCCGGCCACGTTTGCATAGACGTTGTTGGAGCGCCAGTAATAGCCGGCAGGAGCCTTGAAGGCCTTGCTCTTCTTGTTCTCGTAACGTATTGTGTCAGTTGGGGTTCCGTAGAATTCATAGAGGTGTTTGGTCTTTCCTCCAATGAGACCGGATTCCTTGATTTCCCTCACGCACCAATGGTCGAAAGTGCCATAGTAGTTGATTTTCTTTACTATGGCCTCGTTGTCCTGTGCGAAAGAAATGACGGAAAATGTTCCCAGTAATGATATTGTGGCAAGAATCTTGGTTGCTCTTCTCATAATAATCGGTTATCTTCGTAATCTTTTTACAAAAGTAGCAAATTTTATGAAATTAAGGTTCATATTGCCCTTTGCATTGGTCCTTGCGCTGTCGACTGCGCTGATGGCCAAACCTGCAAAGCGTGGGCCAATAACAATTTACCAGCCTGACGGCAGTTCCTTTGTCGCCAGCCTCAGAGGTGATGAATTCCAGCATATACTAGTGACTATGGATGGCTGTGCAGTCGTCCAGGATGCCGACGGATGGTACAGTTACGCAAGTTTTGACGCCGTCGGACAGAGGGCCAGTTCCCGTGTCCACGTCGGTTCCGCCCCTTCTTCTCCGGCAGTCGCCGCCAGCCGCCTGATTCCTTATGAAATGATCAGGACCAAGGCGCGCGTGGCACGTGAGGCAGCGCAGTTCGCATCTCCGATCACCAAGGCTGCGACTCCCGTTCAGAAGCACGGCATCGTGATTCTTGCTCAGTATTCCGATGTGAAATTCACTCACACCAAGCAGGAGTTCGTGAATATGCTCACGAAGACCGGCTACAGCGTCAACGGGGCCACTGGCTGTGCAAAGGAGTACTTCGACAGCCAGTTCAACGGGATGTGCGACTTCTCCTTCGACGTGACTGACATCGTGACTCTCGCAGGCACCCGCGCTACATACGGCGGCAACGATTCCTCTGGCAACGACAAGAATCCGGAGGGTATGATCATCGAAGCCTGCAAGGCTGTGGACGCATCCATCGACTTCTCTCTCTATGACGACGACGGCGACGGTCAGATCGACAACGTATTCCTCTTCTTCGCAGGCGGAGACGAGGCTGAATATGCGGGTGATGACTGCGTATGGTCCCACGCCTGGTATATCGTGGATGGCGCCGGATACAACGGGGTCGACAGGGCATATATCAAATTGGACGGCAAGATACTCAACCGCTATGCCTGTACTTCCGAGTGCACGACCACCGACGGCAGGACTTACACTCAGATTGCCGGCATAGGCACCTTCTGCCACGAATACAGCCACACCTTCGGTCTTCCTGACTTCTACGACTCCGACTATGAGACCAATGGTCAGGGTGACGGCCTCTGGGGCAGTCCTTCCCTGATGGACTACGGCAGCAACAACAACGGCGGCAACACTCCTCCGTACTACAACGCCATTGAGCGCGAACTGCTGGGCATTCAGACTCCTGTGGCTCTCCCAGAGGGCAATGTGACCATCAAGCCTATCTCACAGGGCGGCCAGATCTACAAGATCAACGGCACCAAGGACGGGGAATACTATCTTCTTGAGTGCAGGGACAACAAGGGCTGGGATGCGTACATAGGCGGCGAAGGCCTGCTCGTCTATCACATTGACCGTTCCACGACTGAGATACCTGTTTCGGTACAGAATCTTTCCGGCAAGATGGTCACTGAAAACATTTCTGCGATCGACCTCTGGGATGCCTATAATATGGTGAATGCAAAGAGCACCCATCAGTGTGCGGACATACTCGAGGCCAACCCAAGCGCCGACGGCAAACACAGCAGCCGCAGCCAGAGCTACAGTTACAAGATTTCGGACATCTTCTATCCTTACAGCTCCTACACTTCCATCACCCCTTCCACCACCCAGAAGCTGAAGATGTGGTCAGGTACCGTGCTCGACATTATGATCAACAACATTGCCCTCAGTAACGGCAACATTACGATGTCGGTGATAGGTGATTCATCCGTCGAAGTTCCGCCTTCAGTGAGGAATGCGGCTGTGGACAGGTGTCAGAGTTCGGCTATCATCACTTTCGAAAGCAGCCGAGCCTATGAGGGCGAGGCCACGGTGAAGTATGGTACCAGTGGCAAGACAGACACCGAAATCAAGGTGAAGCCTTACGAGAACGGTTGCTATGCCTTCCGTCTCGAAGGCCTTTCTCCGAAGACTTCCTACGAAGTGCAGATCTATTTCACCCTTTCCGACCTGGACGGAGAGCGCAGCAGCGTGAAGTTTATGACTACTTCCATTCCGGAATATGGCTATCCTTACATCTATCTGAAGAGCGTCAGCCGCAATGCTGACTCCACGTTCCCGTCCGGATCCAAGTTCCCTCTGATGATAGGCGGAGTCCTGCACTCCGACGTCGATGGAGTGGTATGGTACTATGACGGAAAGGAAATCACCTCGGGAGGAAACTGCTATTTCACTCCGACCCGCTCGGGCGAACTTACTGCTGAGATCATCTACTCAGACGGCGCCCACGATTACGTCAGCAAACAGATAACGATCAAGTAGAAATGAAGAGAATAATATATATAGTATCAGTCCTGGCCTTGTTTGGCCTCGCTTCCTGCGCCAAGGACAATGAGGCTCAGGAGGCATTCGTGGACAATTTCACCAACGTCGGGCTGAGCATCGCCGGCGAGAGCGTATTCAGCTATGCGGAGAATAAGTGCCAGCTGGGCTACAGCGCTGATTATCTCGAATTCAGGGTCAGCGATGACACTATGAATAATTTCTATGCCCTTACTCTCAGGAAGATGCCTGAGGGCATTGGTTCCAGCGTGAGGGGCGACCTGATCTGGACTACCAGCACTGACGTGCGTCAGAGGGGTGGCCTTGACTTCAAGCTCATACGCGCAGAAGGGGACTATATGTGGCTCTGGAACAAGAAGAACGACATCGGGGTAGTAGTACGCAAGATAGAGTTATAATGACGAAGCCGCCCGAACTGTCAACAGCTTGGACGGCCTCTGAAAACGTGTACTAAAACCTAAACCTGTACTATAGATGCAGGTTATAAAAAAAACGTTGCAGGAAACCTTGCGATTTCCTGCAACTTTTTTTGTAATAGTCTCAAATTACTTTGCAGCCTTTACAGATACCTGACGGAACTCCTTGAGGTCCTTCATGAGTGCGAGGGCAGCCTTGCGAGCGCGTGCGCCAGCAGCCTTGTTACCCTTTTCTACCTGTGCCTCTGCGTTCTTTGCGAACTCAGCAACTTCTGCATTGATTTTCTCTACAAGCTCTTTCATAATTGCTAGTGTTAAAAAATTGTATGTTAAACAAAAAAGTGATTGCCACTTCTAAATGTCCTGCAAGTTACCAATTTGTCTTGAAAAACAAAATTTTTCGGGCAAAAATCGCCCAACTACGGCCTTGATTTGGCATTTAGGGCCGTCATTGCCCTGTCTGGACCCGCTGTTGCAAAGGTTTTGCAGGCATCGATGACCTTTTTGGACAATTCCGGCATCTGGGCTTTTTCCTCCTCGGATATCTTTCCGAGGACGAAATCTATCTGCTGCCCGCGACTGAAGTCGTTGCCTATGCCCATCCTGATACGAGGGTAGGCTTCGGTGCCGAGCAGCTCGTTGATGTTGTTCAATCCGTTGTGGCCGCCTGAGCTGCCGCTCTTGCGCATCCTCAGAGTTCCGAAAGGCAGGTTGAGGTCATCGCAGATCACGATGATGTTCTCCGGTGCCACGCGCAGTTCGTTCATCCAGTACCTGACGGCCTTGCCGCTCAGGTTCATATAGGTTGACGGCTTGAGCAGTGTGAACTTGCGACCTTTGAAGGATACTTCAGCAATGTCGCCGTAGCGGCCCGTGCTGAAAAGAATATTGGATGCCTGAGCCCAGGCATCCAATACCATAAATCCCATATTGTGTCTGGTGTTCACATACTCGGAGCCGATATTTCCCAATCCGACTACGAGATAGTTCATATCCTTGACAATATGTTCAGTGACTGTTATTACTCAGCCTTGCTTGCGCGGGTAGCCTTGACAGCGCAGATGATCGTAGCCTTAGGGGAAACGATGGTAACGTTGTCATAGCAGAGGTCGCCAGCGACGATGCGCTTGCCGATCTGGAGGCTGGTAACGTCAACGGTGAGTACGTCAGGAAGGTTCTCAGCAAGAGCGGATACTTTGAGCTTGCGTACGTTTACTGCGAGCTTACCACCGAGCTTAACACCCTCAGAGTGACCCTCAACCTTGACAGGAACCTCGATTACAACTGGCTTGCCAGGGGTAACTGCGAGGAAGTCTACGTGGAGAGCTTCGTCGGTTACAGGATGCCACTGTGCTTCCTTGATAGTTGCCTCATACTTCTCGCCATTGTCGAGAACGATGTCAACGATGTGGGATGCAGGAGTGTTGGTAACGGCCTTGAGGTCCTTAGCGGTTACGCTGAAGAGGACGTTCTCGAGAGCTGGACCATAGAGGTTGCAAGGTACGAGACCTGCGCGGCGGATTGCCTTGACTGCGGCCTTGTTGCTTACCTGACGGAGCTGGCCTTTGAGTTCAATGTGCTTCATTGTTTTTGTTTGTTAAAATGTGTTACTCATCCCGGAACAGGGCCCGGGACCCATTGCACCAAAAAGCATAGCGCTTTTTAAGCGGCTGCAAAGATAGAAAGAATTATCAGAATGCCAAATTATTTGAGCAGACCGGTGGCATTATTCCACTCCAGAGTGCGGTATGTCGCGTCAGTGGTGCTGTCTCCCATAGCCGGGAGGTAGCAGCTGAGGCCGCTGTAGTCCTTGATGGTGAAGCCTCCGAAATTGGTCATAAAGGACTCCGTGGCAGCTTTGTAAGGTATGCATTTCGCCATCACGCCGTCGAATTCGGCGAGTTCATCTATGCTGGCACCGGCCTTGACGAGCACGTCCCTGAGGTCGAAGAAATAGCTGTAGCTGTAGCGGTAGTAGCGCTGGACGTTGTCGCCCTTGAGGGTCTGGACGGCATCCGGATGGTTGGCGTAGATCTTCGCGCAGACCTGGGCCAGATCTTCCACATATCGGCAGTCCACGACTGAGATGGTGGCGGATTTGCCGCTGCCTGTTTTTGCGGCATATTGCTGGTAATAGTCGTCCGCAATCTTTGCGGCAGGGTCAGAACTGTCGAAGAGACTTTCCAGGAGAGTTTCGTAGGCGAAACCGTCGGAAAGTATCTCGGCAGGGGAGAACACGATTCTGTTGCAGGCCTCGCGCAGTTCATAAGCAACCTCCACACCTCCTGAAAGGCAGCAGTCCAGAAGCATATTCTCTATCTTCATCGGGAAGGCCTTCGCGAAGCTGGCGATGGTCATACTGTAGGACTTGTAGGCCGTTCTGTTGCCCACAAGGGTCTGTCCCATAGATTTCGTGAGCGGCTCGCGTTCTTCTCCCACAGCGGTCGGAACCTGGTCGTAGTTGGAGCCCATATCGCTGTAATAGGCGAGTGGCAGCCAGCCGGTGGCGTGGGATGAGAAGAGGAAGTCATATTCCTTGGCCGGGAATTCGTCCTTGACGTAGGTCAGGACTTCCTTCAGCGTGGCAGAGGAGGCGGAAATGGTCGTGGACGGCCATATTTTCAGGGTGTCCCTGACGACTATGCCTTCTTTCGTGTAGGCTCTGAAGAGCACTGGGGAGGAGAGTTCCTCATAGGTGCTGCTGACGTGCTGGCCGTAGACGAGCACCACGTCGTCGCTCCTGTCGTTTCCTGGGACGGCGCCCTTCAGCATATCGTTGATGTCGCTCTTGAGGGCCATACTCAGGGAATTGAAACCGCAGGAGTACAGCAGGAGCACCTTTCTGGTCTCGTCGTTGGCAACTCTGGTGATCGGGGTGCCGGTGTTGCAGGTCTCGCCGTTCGGATGGTTGAATTCGAGGTCCTTGGAACAGGAAACCAACAGCGGCAGCAGCGCGGCGAAGGCCACGCAGAAGCATCTCGTTATTTTACCGAATCTCCTGTTCATATCACAAATGTACGCTTTATTTTGCTATTTTTGCAAGCCAATACATTTATATATAATGAAGACAATAGTGAAAGCAATGATTATCGCCGGTGCGGCAGTGGCTGTGTCCGCCTGCAGCGGCAACAAGGAAGGAAAGAATTTCAAATACCTCCTGGACGAATTCGCTGACCTCAAGGTTATGCGCTACCAGGTTCCGGGCTGGGATGGCCTTTCCCTCCAGCAGAAGGAATATATCTACCATCTTGCAGAGGCTGCAAAGTGGGGACGCGACATCTACTGGGACCAGAACTGCAAGTATGCAATTCCTGTCCGCAAGGCTGTCGAGAGCATCATCAACGATTACAACGGCAACCGCAAATGCGAGGAATTCGACCAGTTTATGGTGTATGCAAAGCGTCTTTTCTTCTCCAACGGCTTCCATCATCACTATGCAGAGGACAAGTTCTTCCCTGAGTGCCCTCGCGAGTATTTCGCATCCCTGATGACCGAAGTGGGCGTGGAGAATGCCGAGGAACTTCTGAATGCCATCTACAATCCTGAGTTTATGCCTCAGCGCAAGGCTACTGACGGTGACGACATCGTGGCCGGCTCTGCAGTGAACTTCTACGAGGGTGTGACCCGCGCGGAGGTTGAGGCCTACTACGCTTCCATCGAGGTCCCTGGTGACAAGACTCCTATATCTTACGGCCTCAATACCAAGGTCGTGAAGGGCGAGGACGGTGTCATTCGCGAGGAAGCCTGGAAGGTCGGCGGCATCTATGGCCCTGCAATCGAGAAGATCGTGGAGGAACTCGAGAAGGCTGCCGAGGTGGCTGAGAACGATTCCCAGAAGAAGTATATCGCATCCCTGTGCGACTACTATCGCAGCGGCGACCTCCGCAAGTGGGATGAGTACAATATCGAATGGCTCCAGGATACCCTCGGAACCGTCGATTTCGTGAATGGTTTCGTGGAGGATTACAATGACCCTCTCGCACGCAAGGGTGCCTGGGAGGCTCTCGTGAACTTCAAGGACAATGAGGCTTCGAAGCGCACTGAGATTCTCAGTGCCAATGCCCAGTGGTTCGAGGACAATTCTCCTGTCGATCCTCGTTTCAAGAAACCGGTCGTGAAGGGCGTCAGCGCAAAGGTCATCAACGTGGCTATGCTCGCGGGTGACAGCTATCCTGCTACTCCTATCGGCATCAACCTGCCTAACGCAGACTGGATCCGCCGCGACTACGGCTCCAAGTCAGTGACCATCGCCAATATCACCCGTGCATACGACTGCGCAGCCCAGGAGTCTCCTAAGAGCACTCTCACCGAGTTTGCCTACGACGAGGCTGAAATCGCACGCGCAAAGCAGTATGCAGCTATTACCGACGATATCCACACCGACCTTCACGAGTGTCTCGGACACGGTTCAGGCCAGCTTCTCCCAGGTACTTCACCTAACGCTCTCGGCGAGTACAGCTCTACTCTCGAGGAGACCCGTGCAGACCTTTTCGGCCTCTATTATATGGCTGACCCTAAGCTCGTGGAACTCGGCATCCTGCCAGACCTGGAGGCTTACAAGGCTTCCTACGACGGCTATATCCGCAACGGTCTGATGGTACAGTTCAACCGCGTCGAACTCGGTCGTCCTAACACCGAGGCCCATATGCAGAACCGCAAGCTCATCGCTGAATGGTGCTACGAGCACGGTCAGGATATGCATTTCTGCGACGATGAGGGCTGCCGCTGGACCACTGCCATCGAGAAGAGGGAGAAGGACGGCAAGACCTATTTCGTGGTATGCGACTATCCTGCTCTCCGCGAACTCTTCGGCGAACTGCTCGCCGAGATCCAGAGAATCAAGTCTGAGGGCGACTACGCTGCTGGCAAGGCTCTCGTGGAACAGTACGCCGTGAACATCGACCCAGCCATCCACAAGGAGGTACGCGACCGCTATGCCGCTCTCTGCCTCAAGCCATACGGCGGATTCGTGAATCCGACCATCGTGCCAGTGGAAAAGGCCGGCAAGATCATAGACTACCGTCTCGACTACAGCCAGGGCTACCTGGAGCAGATGCTCGAGTACGGACGCAAGTATTCAGCGCTTTAATAAAAAAGCCGACGGCGACGTCGGCTTTTTTATTTATTTCGTGGATGGTGCGAGAGTATGGTCTCGTTCCAGATGTCAGATCGCAGGTGAGTGTAGATCTCGGTCGTGAGAATGCTCTCGTGACCGAGCATCATCTGCACGAAGCGCAGGTCGGCTCCGTTCTCTACCAGATGGGTGGCGAAGGAGTGGCGGAAGGTGTGAGGGGAGATTTCCTTGGTGACTCCGGCCAGCACGGCCTGCTTCTTTACCATATTGAATACTGAGACGCGGCTCAGCTTGTTGCCGTTCTTGTTCAGGAATACTACGTCGGAATCCGGATCAGGGGATACGGCGGAGTATTTTTGTATTGCCTCGGCGGCAACGTCTCCCAGCGGTACGAGGCGGTTCTTGCTGCCCTTGCCGAATACCTTTATGTATTTGTCCTTGAAGAATATGTCCGAATATTTGAGGTTGACGGCCTCGGACACGCGCAGGCCGCAGCCGTAGAGCACTTCGAGTATAGCCCTGTCGCGCATACCGTTCCAGGTGCTTGTGTCCACAGAGTCCATAATTGCCTCCACTTCCTCGATGGATAGCACTGCAGGATGGTAGACATCCAGTTTCGGCAGGTCCACGAGTACGGACGGGTCTTCCTGGATTTCCTTTTCGCGGCGCAGCCATCCGTAGTAGGAACGTATTGCGCTGATGGCCCTGGACTGCGATCTAGGGGAAGTGAAGCCCTTGTCCAGTATGTAGGTCTCTATGTTCTCCGTCGTGGCTTCATAGCTGTTTTTCCCGTCGGCTTCCAGCCAGTCCAGGAATGACTTGACGTCAGACGAATAGGAAGCCACCGTGTTGGGCGACTTCCTGCAATCGTATTGGAGATAGTTCCTGTAGTCTTTCAGGTCCAGCATAGCCGGTTATTTTCCTTCCTTGATGGCGTCGTTGTAGCAATGACGGCAGAGAGGCTCGTAGATGTCCTTTTCTCCGAGGACCACGAGCTTGGAACTGCGGGAAAGACGGTGGGAGTGCTGGGCAGGGCTGCCGCATTTCACGCAGATTGCGTGCACTTTCTGGACGTCTTCCGCAATTGCCATAAGGGCTGGCATAGGGCCGAATGGCTTGCCGAGGAAGTCGGTGTCGAGGCCTGCGATGATTACTCGTACGCCTGCGTCAGCGAGGGCCTGGACCACTTCGATGATGCTTTCGTTGAAGAACTGGGCTTCGTCGATGCCGACTACCTCTGTGCCGTTTTCTATGGCTTCGAGCATCAGCTTAGGGTCGTTGATCGGATGGGATTCGATCTTGTGGGCGTCGTGGGATACAACAAGGTCTTCAGAGTACCTTACGTCGATTGCCGGTTTGTAGATTGCAATTTTCTGGTTGGCGAACTGGGCTCTTCTCATTCTTCTGATGAGTTCTTCAGTCTTGCCCGAGAACATTGATCCGCAGATAACTTCTACAGACCCTGATTTTTTGTAATTTTCTAAAAACATTGTTGTATTTTTGTGCTAGACAAACGCAAATGTAGTCAATCTTTGCCTTATGGAAAAGACACAGGATGAAATTTTAAAGGAAATTCTCAAGGAGCTGGCCGATATCCGGACAGCGATAGATTCAGTCGAGAGCAAGCTCGCTATGCTGGCCGTCGTACCTTCAGACTCCGACGATACCGTCGTACCTTCGGCCTCAGGGG
>DCHT01000044.1:41775-41927 GCA_002314885.1 Bacteroidales bacterium UBA1745
TTATGAGGCCTCGGTTGACGACGGTATCGTCGTCGTTGCTGAGGCTGTTGCCGTGGCTGAGCCAGTTGTTGACCTTGCTGTTGACGATGATATCATTATCGTCGAACCTGAGACTGTAGTCGACGACACCGTCGTACCTTCGGCCTCAGGGG
>DCHT01000044.1:41952-118530 GCA_002314885.1 Bacteroidales bacterium UBA1745
TTATGAGGCCTCGGTTGACGACGGTGTCGTCGTTGAGGCTGAGCCAGTCGTAGTCGACATCTTTGGAGAGCCGGTGGAGAGGCCGATGGATATCAATGAGGCCCACAGGGCGACCAGGAAGAAGAGCGTCGGGGAGACGATGGAGATGATGGAGGCTTGGAGAACGGCGATTCCGGGAGCTCCGGTGAAGGATGTCAGGAGTGCTATCTCGCTGAATGACAGGATTTTGTTCATCAGGGAGCTGTTCGGGTCAGATGCTGAGAAGTTCCAGACGGTTGTGGAGAGGGTCAATGCTATGAGTGAGCTGGATGAGGTGCTGGAGATGTTGCAGGGGGAGTGTCCTGAGTGGGATATGAATTCCGATACCGTATATCGTTTTATGATGGCCGTGCGCCGCAGACTTCGTCAGGAGTAGAGAGTATGGCAGGCAAGCTTTATATAGTTCCGACGCCGGTGGGCAATCTGGAGGATATGACCATACGTGCCGTCAATGTGCTGAAGGAGGCGGATCTTATCCTTGCGGAGGATACCAGGACGAGTTCCGTGCTGCTGAAGCATTACGATATTCACGGAAGGCTGGAGTCGCATCATAAGTTCAATGAGCATAAGACCTCCGAGATGATCAAGGAGAGGATACTGCAGGGACTGAATGTGGCGCTGGTGAGCGATGCGGGTACGCCTGGCGTGTCGGATCCGGGCTTTCTGCTGGTGAGGACCTGTGCGGCTGAGGGCATCGAGGTGCAGACTCTGCCGGGTGCGACGGCTTGCATTCCTGCGATTGTGAGCAGTGGACTGCCTTGCGACCGTTTCTGTTTCGAGGGCTTCCTACCGGTGAAGAAGGGCCGTCAGACGAGGCTCAAGGAGCTTTCCACTGAGCCGAGGACTATGATTTTCTATGAGTCTCCGTACAGGCTGGTGAAGACGCTGGAGCAGCTGGCCGAGGCTTTCGGACCTGAGAGGGAGTGCTCGGTGGCACGCGAGATTTCCAAGCTCCACGAGGAGCACAGGCGTGGCTCCCTGGCCGATGTTGCGGCCTGGTACAAGGAGCACGAGCCTAAGGGTGAGATAGTCCTGATCGTGGCAGGGGCGCCTTCCAAGAAGCATAGGAAGGACGACGACGAGGACTGATTTTGTTGAATGAGAGAAGGGTTGAGGCGTATGTTCAATGAAGAAAAAAGACAGCGAAGGGGACTCTAAGGTGCTCTTCACCTCCTTCAGGGCGGGAGTCATAGCCCTGGTGTTTCTGCTGACTGGCTTCCAGTTGGCGATGTTCATCCACAAAGCAGCGCAGACGCGCATTCTGGCGAACCGTGACCAACCGGACACGGTCTATGTCTATGCTGTGCCGCCGTCTGAGAGCGTTGCGTCAGGCTCCAAATCGTATTCTGGAGCTTCGTCCCACAGTTCGGTGCGGCATAATGCCTCCCACGAGCCTGCTGTGGAGCAGATTCGTCGGGAGAAGGCGCCTCGCAAGGTGGAGTCATTCCGTTTCAATCCCAATACCGTGAGTGTGGAGGACCTGGTGCGCCTGGGTTTCTCGCCCAAGCAGGCGGAGGCCATAGACAGTTATCGCCAGAAGGGCGGCAAGTACAGGCGAAAGAGCGATTTCGCCAAGTCCTACGTAGTCAGCGATTCGGTTTATAGGCGTCTGGAGAAGTACATTGACATACCTCTGCTGGATATCAACGTGGCTGATTCTGCGGCTTTTGACGGACTTCCGGGGATAGGTGGCTACTATGCCTCCAAGATGGTGGAGTACAGGGCTCAGCTGGGAGGTTATTCCTGCAAGGAGCAGTTGCTGGAGATCTACCATTTCGACCAGGAGAGGTACGACGGACTGAAGGATCTGATCAAGGTGTCCAAACCGAAGCCATACAGGCTTTGGAGCTTGCCGGCAGATTCCCTCAGGCTGCATCCTCATATCCACGACTGGCGTACGGCGAGGGCCATAGTGCTCTATCGCGACAATAACGAACGCAGCCTCTGGACCGTGGATGGCCTCGAGGCTGCGGGTATTCTGGAGAAGGAGAAGGCTGACCGCCTCCGCCTGTGTCTGATCGAGTGAATTACTTCAGGAACTTGCTGATAAGCTTGAGTTTGCCTTCAGTGTATGGCTGATAGCGCATCTTAGGGTCTATCCAGTTCTTGCGGTCCGTGATGCTCTTGAGGTGGGAGAAGGTGTCGTAGCCGTATTTGCCGTGGTAGTTGCCCATACCGCTTTCGCCGACTCCTCCGAAAGGCATTGACTCGGATGCGAGGTGGACGATGACGTCGTTGACGCATCCGCCGCCGAAGTGAAGTGCCTCGAGCAGAGCCCTCTTGACCTCGCTGTCGGTGGTGAATATATAGGTGGCCAGAGGCCTTGGACGGCTGTTGATGCCCGTTACGACGTCGTAGAGGTCGTCGTAGGTGACGATAGGCATAATAGGTCCGAAGATCTCCTCCTGCATCAGGACGGTGTCGAATGTGTTCTCCGAGAGCTTTCCGACATTCACGATGGTCGGTTCTATGCGCAGAGCCTCATCCTGAAGCCTGCCGCCGTATGCGATGCAGCTTTCACCGAGCTTCTGCTTTGCGTCTTCGAGAGTCTCGACGAGCCTTGAGTAGTGCTTGGCGCTGATGATCTTGCCATAGTCCGGATTATCCAGAGGCTGGGCTCCGAACATTGCGGAAATCTCCTTGCGGCAGAGGGCGACGAACTCTTCAGCTACGCTTTCGTGTACGAATACGTGATCAGGAGCCACGCAGGTCTGACCGAGGTTGAGATATTTGCCGAAGACGATTCTCCTGGCAGCGAGAGGCAGATTTGCTGTCTCGTCCACGATGACAGGGCTCTTTCCACCCAGTTCCAATGTGACTGGAGTGAGGTTCTGTGCGGCCTTGCCCATCACGATGCGGCCCACGTTCTTGCTTCCGGTGAAGAAGATGTAGTCCCATTTCTGTTCGAGCAGGTCCGCATTGACGTCGCGACCGCCTTCCACGACGGCCACATAGTCCTCAGTGAAGACTTCCTCGATGAGCTTCTTCACGGCGGCGCTGGTGGCAGGGGCGTATGCCGATGGCTTGATGACCGCGGTGTTGCCGGCTGCGAGGGCGCTCGCCAGAGGGGAGATGCAGAGCAGGAACGGATAGTTCCAAGGGCTCATTATGAGGGTGTTGCCGTAAGGCTCGCGTATGATGTAACTCTTCGCCGGGAAGTTGGCGAGGGGAGTGGCGACCCTGCGGGTACGGCCCCACCAGCGCATCTTGCGAATGATGTTGCTGATTTCTGAGAGAGCCAGGCCGACTTCGCACATATATGCCTCGGTCTCGCTTTTGCCCAGGTCGGCCTTGAGAGCGGCCAGCAGTTCGTCCTTATGCTCCTCGATGGCGGCTTTGAGCAGCCTGAGGACCCTCTTGCGATGGATGATGTCCAGAGTGTTGCCTTCGTCGAAGAACTTCCTCTGTTTCTGGACTATTTCCTGGGTAGTCATTATTTCTCTGCGTATTTGGCAGTCTGCTCGGCGATGAGCTCATCGAGGACTCCTTCGTCGAAGTAGTTGATCCTCATAGCCCTCTTCACGTCTGCAAGGGTTTCTGCGGCGACTGCGCGGGCAGCTTCAGTGCCTTTGCGGAGCACTTCATAGACGTATGGGATGTTCTGCTCGAGTTCGTGCCTGCGGGTGCGGATAGGCTCGAGGGTGTCGTTGAGGACTGCTGCGAGGAAGTTCTTGACCATCATATCGCCAAGACCGCCCTGACGGTACTGGTTTTTGACCTCGTCGAGGCTGTGGAATTCGAAGGATGCCTTGCGGCCTACGAAGCAGGATGCGAACTTGTCGAAGTGCTCAGGCTTGCAGAATGCGTCGAGATAGGTGAACACGGTGTTGCCCTCCACCTTGCCCGGGTCGCTGACCTGGAGGTGGTTAGGGTCGGTGAACATACTCTTGACCTTGGCGTTGACTTCCTCTGCGGAATCGGAGAGGTAGATGCAGTTGCCCAGGGACTTGCTCATCTTGGCCTTGCCGTCGGTACCCGGCAGACGCAGGCAGGCTGCGTTGTCAGGAAGCATTATCTCCGGCTCCACGAGGACTTCCCCGTAGGTGGAGTTGAACTTGCGCACGATCTCGCGGGTCTGCTCTATCATAGGCTCCTGATCCTCGCCTACAGGCACTGTGGTGGCCTTGAAGGCGGTGATGTCAGCTGCCTGGCTGATAGGGTAGCAGAAGAATCCGACAGGAGTGCCGGCCTTGTTTGCGTTTTCCTCGGCGTTGTCGCTGAAGCCCCTCATCTGGATCTCGGCCTTCACGGTAGGGTTCCTCTGGAGCCTCTGTACGGTCACGAGGTTCTGATAGAAGAAGTCCAGCTCGGTGAGCTCGCTGATCTGGGACTGGATGAAGAGGTTCGACTTGGCAGGGTCAAGACCTGCTGAGAGGTAGTCGAGGGCCACCTCTATGATGTTCTGACGTACCTTCTCAGGGTTGTCTGCGTTGTCGGTGAGCGCCTGTGCATCGGCGATCATAATGAATATCTTCTCGAACTGGCCGCTGTTCTGGAGCTCAACCCTTCTTCTGAGTGAGCCTACATAGTGGCCGATGTGGAGGCGTCCGGTCGGACGGTCTCCGGTCAGGATTATCTTTCCCATTGGTTGTCTTTGTCTATTTCGTAAATGTCTTGTCTCTTCCAGTCTCCGTACGCGTCATACCAGTCCAGGGTCAGTGTGCCGCCGGTGTAGCCTTCGTCCACGTTGCCCGTGAGTTCCTCAAGCATCCATTCCATCTGACGGTCGCTGACCTGGTCTTTGTAGAAGTCGTAGAGCTTCTCGCTCTTCTGGCTGTCTCCGCTTTCGTATTCGCATACTACGGCAGCCCTGACGGTGTAGAACCAGCTGCCCTCGTACGAACAACTGCCCAACCCGCAGAGGGTCAGGCAGAATGTCGCTAGTATGCAGAGGAGTTTCCTCATTAACAGTCTTTCATTTCAGCAAGCGCTGCACGGATCTTTGCCTCGATCTCGTCGCAGAGCTCCACGTTGTCGGTGAGCAGCTGCTTGACGGCCTCACGGCCCTGTGCGAGCTTGGATTCGTTGTAGCTGAACCAGCTTCCGCTCTTGCGTACGATGTCCAGTTCCACTGCGAGGTCGATGACTTCACCCACGTGGCTGATGCCTTCTCCGAATACGATGTCGAACTCGGCCTTCTTGAAAGGAGGTGCCATCTTGTTCTTCACGATCTTGACCTTGGTGCGGTTGCCGAGAGCCTCGTCACCGTCCTTGATCTGGGTGGTCCTGCGTACGTCGACGCGGACTGAAGCATAGAACTTGAGGGCGTTGCCGCCGGTGGTGGTCTCTGGGTTGCCGAACATCACGCCGATCTTGTCGCGCAGCTGGTTGATGAAGATGCAGCAGGTGTTGGTCTTGCTGATGTTTGCAGTAAGTTTGCGGAGAGCCTGGCTCATAAGCCTTGCGTGGAGGCCCATCTTGGCGTCACCCATTTCGCCTTCGATCTCGGCCTTCGGGGTGAGTGCTGCCACGGAGTCGATGACGATGATGTCGATCGCGCCGGAGCGGATGAGGTTGTCAGCAACTTCGAGGGCCTGCTCGCCGTTGTCCGGCTGGGAGATGAGGAGAGTCTCGAGGTTCACTCCGAGATTCTTCGCGTATGTCCTGTCGAATGCGTGCTCAGCGTCGATGATGGCAGCGATGCCGCCCTTCTTCTGAGCCTCTGCGATCGCGTGGATTGCGAGAGTGGTCTTACCGCTGGATTCAGGTCCGTAGATCTCGATTATCCTTCCGCGTGGATATCCGCCGATGCCGAGTGCGTGGTCGAGGGCGATGGAACCGCTTGGAATCACTGCCACGTCTGCATTAGGCTGATCTCCCAGCTTCATGATCGTTCCCTTTCCGTAATCCTTCTCAATCTTGTCGATCGTAGCCTGGAGAGCTTTGAGCTTCGCGGCGTTGAGGTCTGTGTTTTCTACTTCTTTTGCCATAGAGTTAAAATTTGTTTTGTATGATTGCGGGCCTGAACCGCATCGATACAAAGATATTAAAAATTATTGGTTCTATTTCGATTTTCTGCTGCAAAGATAGACTTAGCTTGTGCAACTCTACTGCACAAGCAAAAGTTTTTGGGAAAATTTTTCAAAATTTTTAATTTTGTTTGATAAGAATAAAGGATATGGAAAAGAAGAAGCTTCTCGGAATGACTCCGGATGAACTTAAGGAGGTCACGCTTTCGTGTGGTCTTCCGAAGTTTGCGGCTAAGCAGATTGCGGACTGGATGTATGTGAAGCGCGTCCGCAGCATAGATGAAATGACGAATATCAGCAAGGCCGGAAGGGAAGCGCTGAAGGAGAATTATGAACTTGGCGTCATAGCTTATGCCGGGCTTGCGGAATCGTCCGACGGCACGAAGAAGTACCTCTTCCCGGTCGAGACTATGGTCAATGCGACTTTGGGCGTTGAGAATACCGCGGTCGAGGCCGTGATGATTCCGGACGAGGACAGGGCCACGCTCTGCGTCTCAAGCCAGTCGGGATGCAAGATGGGCTGCCATTTCTGTATGACGGGCCGTCAGGGCTTCCACGGCAACCTTTCCGTTGCCGATATACTATCCCAGTTCATAGCAGTGGACGAATCCGCCCGTCTGACCAATGCGGTCTTTATGGGTATGGGCGAACCGCTGGACAACTATCCCAACGTGATGCGCGCCATAGAGGTGCTCACCTCAGACTGGGGCTTCGGATGGAGCCCGAAGCGAATAACCCTCTCCACCATCGGAGTGCTGCCGAACCTGCGCAGATACCTCGATGAATGCCGCTGCCACCTGGCTGTCAGCCTCCACAATCCTTTCCCGGAGGAGCGTCAGAGCGTGATGCCGGTGCAGAAGGGATGGCCGATCGAGCAGGTCATAGAAATGATAAAAGAGTATGATTTCACAGGACAGAGGCGTGTAAGCTTCGAATATACGATGTTCGCAGGCTTCAACGACGACAAGCGCCACGCCGACGCGCTCGCAAGGCTGCTCAAGGGTCTGGAGTGCCGTGTGAACCTCATACGTTTCCATAAGATTCCGGATTTCCCGTACGATTGTCCGCCTCAGGCTGTAATGGAAGCATTCCGCGACCGTCTCAACCGCCAGGGCGTAACCACCACCATCAGGGCATCCAGGGGTGAGGATATACTCGCCGCCTGCGGTATGCTCGCCGGACAGCACAACTCGAAGAAATGAAAAGATTCCTGACCATCATCACTTTGCTCCTGCCGATGCTCGCCGTGTCGGTCGGAGCCTCCGCATACGGAATTGATCCTGTGGCGGATTCGCTTGCGGTGAAGCAGATGCAGGCGAGAATGGATTCCATACGCCAGCACAGGCCGGTCGTCGCCCTCGTTCTCAGCGGAGGCGGTGCCAAAGGCGCTTCTCACATCGGTGCCATTCGAAGAATTGAGGAAATCGGCATTCCGGTCGATATGGTGCTCGGTACCAGTATGGGCGGTCTCGTCGGAGGTCTGCTCAGTCTCGGCTACAGTCCTGACGAGATGGAACAGATAGTCTGCAGTGCGGACTGGGGATATCTCCTGACCGAAAAACTGCCGCGCCAGTACAAGTCCCTCTCGGAGATGAAGTACCGTGCGGTGCATCAGATCTCCATACCTTTCTATTATGAGAAGGACTTCTTTATGAGAAAGAAGGAGGAGGACCTGGCAGAGGAGAAGGCCCAGAGGCTCCACAAGGGCATCGAGCTTGGTGCCGAGGGTGACTTCACTTCCAAGGACAACTTTATGGCCAGCCTGCCTGCAAGCTACGTCTCAGGCCAGAACGTCAGCAATCTGTTCAACAGCCTCACCGTGGGCTATTCCGACACTCTGGACTTCATCAATCTGCCTATTCCGTTCTGCAGTACGGCGGCTGATATGATTTCCTTCAAGCCTAAGCGCTGGTACTCCGGCCGTCTTTCCGATGCATTGCGCTCCACTATGTCCATACCAGTGCTCTTCGCTCCGGTCAGGACCGAGGGTATGGTGCTCGTGGACGGAGGAATGAGGGACAACTATCCGGTCGCCCTTGCAAGGGAACTGGGTGCTGACATAGTCATAGGCGTGGAACTCTCCGATGCCAAGAAGACATATTCCGAGGTCAACAACCTCCTGGACGTCATCAGCCAGGGCATCGATATGCTCGGCGCCGATGCGTTCAATGCCAATGAGAACGCCGCGGACGTGAAGATCAAGCCGGACCTCCACGAATACAATATGCTGAGTTTCAGCAACGAGAGCATTCCTATCATCATAAAGCGTGGCTACGACGCAGCTGAGGCCGCCGATTCCGCATTGCTTGCCGTGAAGGCCAAGGTGGGAGATGCTACGCTTGAATTCCAGGCCCATAAGGCCACCGACATTTCCCAGAACTATGTGCGCGTCAACGAGATTGAGATCCTCGGAGTGACCGACACTGAGGAAGAATGGCTGATGAAGCACGTGGGGCTTATGCCTGGCGGATTGGTGAACAAGGCCAAGATGGATAACATCGTGGGCATTATGCGCGGCCTGCAGACCTTCGAGAGCATCACCTACGAGTTCCTCGGCGAATCCGAGCCTTACAAGCTCGTGCTCAACTGCCGCAAAGGCCCTATCCATCAGTTCGGACTGGGCGTACGCTTCGACACTGAGGAAATCGTGACGGCTCACGTCAACCTGGGCCTGAACGTGCGCAAGCTGCAGGGTGTCCGTTTCGACTTCAACGGCAAGGTCAGCGTCAATCCTTATATGGACTTCCTCTTCTCCTACGACAACCCGCGTACCCCGACCTTCAACCTGGAGGCCAATGTTCGGTACAGCGGCATAGGAATGTTCAACTTCGGAGCAGGAGAGAAGGCCATCAGCCCGGACCGTCTGGAAATGAATTTCTGGAAGTTCAGGGCCGACTTCTTCATTTCCAACATCAGCTGGAAGCAGATCGACCTGAAGGGAGGCGTCAGGACTGAATATTTCCTGACCAACGGCCTTGACACGGACCGTTATGCCCCTATGTACGACACCAAGCAGACCAGGGCCGACTATATGACTGTGTACCTGGATGCGATGAGCGAGAACTACGACAAGTACTACTTTCCGACCAAGGGTCATAGCCTCAGCCTCTACTATGGATGGACATTCGCAGGCTTCCCAAAGACTGATTTCTCGAATTTCCACACTTTCGCATTCAACGGCCGCTTCGTCATTCCTGCTGGAAAGGTGCTGACCATCATACCGTCCTTCAATATGCGCTATACTATGAGTATGAAGGACTTCCGCGACAGGAAGAGCGATCCTGGGGCCGCATCGAACATACCTATTATGTTTATGAATATGATGGGTGGCAGCCTCCAGGGACGTTACATCGAGCAGCAGGTGCCTTTCATCGGTCTGAACTACGCGACCTGCGTGGATAACATTATGGGCATCGCCAGGACCGATTTCCAGCTCAAGGTGGCCAAGAACCACTATGTGACCGGAATGGTCAACTATGCCCACGACGCCCACAGCTGGAAGGGTTTCCTCGACGGACGCAACTATTTCGGAGGAGGTTTCCAGTATGCCTACAACTCCATCATCGGACCTATTGCGATCGATCTGCATTGGTCCAATATGACCAGATACCCGGGCATTTATGCCAGTGTAGGATATAATTTCTAATATATGGATCAGAACAAGATGCTTGACAGGCTCCGTCGGCTGTGTTCCAGGAGGGAATACTGCGAGGCGGACATAAGGAAGAAGATAAGTGCGGAGGAAGGTCTTGATGCGGATGCCATCATAGCATCCCTGAAGGCGGACAAGTATCTTTCCGACAGCCGCTATGCCGAGGCTTTTGCACGTGACAAGGCCGCTCTCGACGGCTGGGGCCCGCTGAAGATAAAGATGGCTCTCCAGGCCAAGGGCGTGTCCCGTGCCGACATTTCGGCTGCGCTCGAGACTGTTGACAGGAAGGCGGCTGACGCCAAATTGGACAAGGTCGTGGCTGCTAAGTACAGGCTTCTGGCCGAGGATCCGCAGTGCAGGCTCAAACTGCTGCGTTTCGCCCTCGGTAGGGGATATGAGTACGAAGAGGCTGCGGCTGCCGTGGACAGGGCTATGAAAGTTTAACCTATCCGAAATTTGGAATCCGTTTCACCTGGTGTTTACATTTGCTGAAAACAAAAGCGATATGAACATTGACAGAGAAACTTTCCTGAGCGTCGCAGGCAGGCTTAAGGCCCAATATCAGAGGGACAAGGCCGCGACGACCGTCTATGATGACAGCGATGTGTGGATTGCGGCCATCCAGCTGCTTGCCGAGGCTGTAGGAGACGAAGATGCCGCCTATATCAACCATTGGATATACGACAGCGAGTTCGGAACTTATCCTGACGAGGAACTGCCGGCCAGGACCGATGAGGAATTCTGGGATTTTCTCCGGAAGAATCTTTGATGTCTGAAAATTATTGATTAACTTAGTGCAGTTAGAACTGTTTTAATCGATAATTATTAATACTAAATCCAATAAGCCATGAAAGTTCAGATTATCAACAAATCTAAGCACAACCTTCCAACCTACGCTACTGAATACTCCGCCGGTGTCGACCTCAAGGCCGACGTTGACGAGCCAATTGTATTGCACCCACTGGAGAGGCAGATCTTTCCTACGGGTCTCTACATCGCCCTTCCAGTGGGTTACGAAGCTCAGATCAGACCAAGAAGCGGCCTTGCCTGCAAGTTTGGTGTGACCGTAGCGAATGCGCCTGGTACCATTGACGCTGACTATCGCGGCGAAGTCAAGGTTTGCCTCATCAACCTTTCAAACAACAATGTAGTGATCAAGCCGGGCGAGAGAATCGCTCAGATGGTTGTCGCAAAGCACGAAAGGGTAGAGTGGGAAGAAGTCAATGTCCTCAGCGAGACTGCAAGAGGCGAGGGCGGCTTTGGCAGCACAGGCAAATAATTCTACTATGAATATTGAAAATATCTACGCCAAGTACCTTGAGTGCGGCGGCGTTTTGACGACGGACAGCCGCGCCATTCAAGGCGGAGAGCTGTTCGTCGCTCTTAAAGGGGAAAATTTCAACGGCAACCTCTATGCGCTGAAGGCGCTGGAGGCAGGGGCTGCGTATGCAGTCGTGGACGCAACTTGTCCCGACTCCGATCCTCGCCTCCTGGTCGTGGAGGACACTCTCAAGGCCCTCTGGGAACTTGCGGCATACCATCGCGAGCAGCTGAGGCCGGACGGTCGCAGGCTGACCGTCATAGGTCTTACCGGCACCAACGGAAAGACCACCACGAAGGAACTCATACGTGCGGTGCTGGCCACCAAGTACAGGGTTTCAGCCACCCAGGGCAACCTCAATAACAATATAGGCGTTCCGCTGACAGTCCTGAAGTTCAACGAGGAGACCGAACTCGGCCTCGTGGAGATGGGCGCCAGCCATCCTGGTGACATCAGGGAACTTGTGGTGATCGCCCGTCCTGACATAGGCCTTATCACAAACGTGGGCAAGGCTCATCTGCTCGGCTTCGGCAGTTTCGAGGGCGTGAAGGCCACCAAGGGCGAACTCTACGATTTCATTGCAGCCAATGAGCAGGGTACTCACAAGGTGTTCATCAACGCCGACAATGCCCACCTGCTGGGTATGGCTATGATGCGTCCTGGACTCGGCACCATTCCGTATGGTGTAAAGGCTCAGGCTGCGGAGATACTCGTCGCTGATGGGGAGCATCCTTTCCTGAGGATGGTGGTGGACGGTCTTCAGATCGACACTCATCTCGTGGGCGCTTACAATGCCGACAACGTGATGGCGGCCATCGCCGTGGGCAAGTACTTCGGAATCGCTCTGGAGGACGCTGCAGCGGCTATTTCAGCCTTCGTTCCGTCCAATAATCGCTCCCAGATGACACGCACGGAGCGCAATACCCTCATCGTGGATGCCTACAATGCAAATCCGTCCAGTATGGCTGTGGCCCTGGACAACTTCGCTTTGGTTGAGGCTCCTGTGAAGATCGCCCTTCTCGGTGAGATGAGGGAGCTCGGAGAAGAGTCCCTGTCTGAGCACGCCAAGGTCTATGAAAGGGTTCAGGGAATGATTGCCCAGGGCCAGATTACCAAGGCTTACTTCGTGGGAGAGGAATTCATCAAGGTTGCTGACGACAAGAGCGTCTGCTTCGCTGATTCTCCTAGCCTCGCGGCTGTGATTGCAGAGGCTAAGGTGTGTGGTGCGACTCTCCTGATCAAGGGCTCCCGTGGCACCAAGATGGAGACGGTTATACCGGCACTTTAACTATCTGTTCCGGAGGTCTGATTCGAAGAACGTCTCGCTACGCTCGACCCCTCCCAAACAAAAAAGTCCTATTTTGAGTGAACTCAATAGGACTTTTTTTGTTTGGGCCCCTCCCCCTTACAAGGCCGGGGGTGGCCATGGTTCTTCGAATCAGGCCTCCTGCACTATAGAAAGCGTCGGCAGAGGAGATGGCCGAGGTAGCAGAGCGTGTAGGCTAGGATGAGACCTGCGAAGGCTCCGCAGATTACGTCACCGAGGAAGTGCTTTCCTACCATAATTCGGCTGAAGCCGATGAGCGCAGCCCATATATATATTATAGTAGTATAGCTGATTAGAATGGCGCGGTTGACAGGCCTGTGCGGTTCCTTCATTTCCCAGGCCAGTGAGAGAGCTGTGCCGGATGCCAGTGCGAAGCAGGTGGCAGCGTGGGCTGAGAAGAAGCCGTATGGATGCTTCGGGTTGTAACCCTGGATGGCACGGATGCCCGCATCGATCATCGAGGAGTCAGCGCAGGGACGCAGCCTGCAGGCGCTGTCTTTGACGAGGTTGCAGAGCTGGTCGGCGCAGATATCGCTGAGGATGACGGCTACGATCATAACCAGACCTTTCTTCCATCCCAGTTTCCATATTACGAGGGCTACGATGGCTATGTAGAACGGAATCCAGATTTTGGAACCGGTCACGAGGAGCCAGAAGGAGTCGCCTCCGCCTGTATTCAGATTGTTCAGCCAGAGGGTGGCAGCCTTGTCGAATGCTTCGAGTCTGTCGAACATAGGCCGGAATTGTTAGTTCTCCTCGTGGAGGGTGTCCCAGAGGAGTTTCTTGAGCTGAGGCAGGTTCTCGCCGGATACGGCTGAGAAGAAGATGTGTGGCACGTCCTTAGGGAGCTGAGGCACGATCTCGCTCTTCATCTGCTCGTCGAGCATATCGGACTTGGAAATCGCAAGTACGCGGCCCTTCACCAGAAGTTCAGGGTTGTACATCCTGAGCTCGTTGAGGAGGATTTCGTAGGCCTTTGCGTAGTCGTCCGTGTCGGCCGGAATCATAAAGAGGAGTATGGAGTTTCGCTCGATGTGACGCAGGAAGCGCAGGCCTATGCCCTTGCCTTCGTGTGCACCTTCGATGATGCCAGGGATGTCGGCCATCACGAATGACTGGTCGTCGTAGTAGCGGACGATGCCGAGGTTTGGCTCGAGGGTAGTGAAGGCGTAGTTTGCAATCTTTGGCTTTGCTGCGGTGATGGCCGCCAGAAGGGTGGACTTGCCTGCGTTAGGGAAGCCTACGAGGCCCACGTCAGCGAGCACCTTCAGTTCGAGGATGAACCAGCCTTCCTGACCTGGTTCGCCTGGCTGGGCGTAGCGTGGGGTCTGGTTGGTGGCTGACTTGAAGTTGTTGTTGCCGAGTCCGCCACGGCCGCCTGGGAGGAGGATCTTCTCCTCTCCGGCCTCTACCATCTCCATAATCACTTCGCCGGTCTCAGCATCCTTGGCGACGGTTCCGAGAGGGACGTCGAGGATGATGTCGGTGCCGTTCTTGCCCTTGCAGAGGGCTCCGCTGCCGCCTTCGCCGTGCTCGGCGAGTACGTGCTTCTGGTATTTGAGGTGGATGAGGGTCCAGAACTGAGGGTTGGCGCGGAGGATGATGTGACCGCCGCGTCCGCCGTCTCCGCCGTCAGGACCGCCCTTAGGGACGTATTTCTCCCTGCGGAGATGCATTGAACCTGCGCCGCCGTTGCCGGAGCGACAGAATATCTTTACGTAATCTATGAAGTTGCTTTCTGCCATAATCTCTGATTAAAACTCCATATCGGAGTAGATAGGGAAGTGGTCGGAAACATAAGTCGTACCGTATTGGTCGCTGTTCACGACCTTGTAGGTCAATGGGATGGCGTTGCGGTAGAAGATGTAGTCGAGCACTTTGTTGTAGTTGACTGTGAACTTGTTGTAGGTCTCAGTGGTCTGTCCGTCGCTGGTCTTGGCCTTGAGGGCTGCACTGTTCATATAGTTCAGGAGCGGATCAAGCAGCGGGCGCATTGATGCGTCGTTGTAGTTGATGTTGAGGTCGCCGGTGAAGAAGACGATTTCATCCTCCTTGACATACTTCTTGATTGCTGCGATGGTCATTTCGACACACTTTGAGCGTGACTCCACGTAGTCGCAGCTTGCGAAGAAGTGGGCGTTGAACACCCAGATGACCTTGCCGCTCTCCTTGTGGACGAGCCTGGTGAAGAGTTCCATCTTCTGGGTGGTCTTCGTGTCGCCGAAGCGGTCGCCTGAGGCTCCTCCGGTGGTACTGAACCAGAACTTGTCCCAGTAGCCGTGGGCGAATCCGTCCACATTGGTGTGGGTGAAGGCGTCCTTGCGGAACATAATCAGATTCCTCTGACCGCCGTTGGTCTCGGTGCTGTCCTTAGGGAAGAGGATTGACTCGTAAGTGGTGCCGAATTCAGATGCGAGCTCGTTGCACTGGGTCTTGCGGGCTTCCTGATAGCAGATGATGTCAGGCTTGGTGTCCTTGAGCATTGCAAAGCAAGGGGCCTTCCTGACGGTGGCCCATTCGTGGCCTGCGGTTTCGGAAGTGGCCTGAAGAATATTGAACTGCATCACTCTGAGGGTATACCTTTTCTCTCCTTCCGGCCTGCCGTCCTGATGGAAGGTGAGCTGGTGGTCGACTGAACCGCAGCGAATGGCTCCAGTCGCATCCCTGGCTGTCGTGCTTTCGTTTTCCTTGGCCTTGAAGGATATGATGACGGTGCCCTTTGTGCCGCTGAGCTTCGAACTGCTGATCCAATCTGCACTGCAGTTGAATTTCCAGTCGGAGTCAGTCGTGAATTTCAGTTCGCACACGTCTTCCCTGTAGACGAAACTCATATCAACCTTGCCTTCCTGCACGTTGAATATGCCTTTGCCTTCAGTGTCGGGCTTCGGGTCCTTGCCGCAGGCTGCCAGTGTGATGACTGTGAGCAGACCCCACAGTATGCTTGTCAATTTTTTCATTCATCAACTCGATTAAAGTTCGTCGCTGTAAACTGCGCCTGGAAGGTCGTGCTGGTTGTAGCGGGATGCCATTGACATTCCGTATGCACCGGCGGACTTGATGGTGAGTATGTCCCCACGCTTGGTCTTAGGGAGGGTAAGGCTCTCGTTGAAGACGTCGGTGGATTCGCAGGCAGTTCCTACGACTGAATATTTTTCGTGCTTCTCCTCGGTGGAGGTGAGGTTCTCGATGTCGTGATATGCACCGTAGAGCATAGGACGGATGAGTTCGGTCATAGATGCGTCCACGATGACGAGACGGCGTCCGGTGGCGGTGTCCTTGCGGTAGAGCACCTTGGTGATGAGTTCGCCGCATTCGCCGACGATGGAACGTCCGAATTCGAAGTGGATTTCGCGTCCGCCGACCTTGAGGTTGCCGTTGATGATTGCGAACACAGATGCGAAGTTAGGCACAGGCTCGTTCTCAGGCATATCGTAGTTGATTCCGAGACCGCCGCCTACGTCCACGAAATCGAGTTCGAAGCCCTTCTTCACGAGGTTGTCGGTGATGACATTGACCTTGTCGCAGAGGTACTGGAACACGTGGAGTTCGCGGATCTGGGATCCGATGTGGAGGTGCATACCCTTCACGCACACATTCTTGAGGGACTGGATCCACTCTGCCTGCTCGAGCACCTTCTCGTAGGAGATGCCGAACTTGGAGTCTGCCTGGCCCGTGTCGATGCAGTGGTTGGTCTTAGGATCGATGTCAGGGTTGACGCGAAGACCGACGTTCACTACCTTGCCCATCTCGGCGGCGATGCCGTTGAGGACCTCGAGTTCCTGGAGGGACTCGCAGTTGATGGAGAAGATGCCCTGCTCGATGGCGTAGCGGAGTTCCTTGTCCTTCTTGCCTACACCTGCGTAGACGATGGTCTTAGGGTCGAAGCCTGCCTCGATGGCGCATTTCACCTCGTTGCCGCTGGCGCAGTCTATGCCCAGACCGTACTCCCTGATGATCTGGAGTATGCGAGGGTCGTAGTTCGCTTTTATGGCGTAGTGTATCTTGAAGTTATACTTGGATGCTGCCCAAACCACACTGTCGAGGGTCTGGCGCAGGAGGTCTACGTCATAGAAATAGAAAGGAGTTTCCTTTTCGGCCAGCTTTGCGGCCACTTGTCTGCTAAGCATATCTTGTTCGTTTATATTATTCAATAAGCGCACAAATTTAATGAAAGATTTTGGTATTATGCCTAAAAAGGCTATATTTGTGGAAGTTTATGGCAATTAATCGCGTTCATACTCACCATCATCACCACCGTATCTCAAGATAGGGTAGTTTCCTGGTGCGTTATGGCGAACAGACATACGGAGGCTTACCCTGAAGGTGAGTCTCCGCGTTTTTTTGAATAATTAAACTGTTGAATAATATGTTACGAATAGCAATTCAGTCCAAAGGCAGGCTTTACGAAGACAGCACTGCAATGCTCAGAGAAGTGGGAATCGAGCTCGATGATTCCAAGAGAAAATATCTTTCCAAGTCCGGTAATTTCCCTGTGGAAATGCTCTATCTCCGCGATGATGACATCCCCGGAGTAGTTGCCAACGGCTCTGCAAGCCTCGGCATCGTCGGCTACAACGAGGTGGCTGAGAAGGGCTACGACGTGGAGATCGTGGAGAAGCTGGGCTTCGGCGGCTGCCGTCTTTCCCTGGCCATTCCGAAGGCTGACGAATACACCGGCCCACAGTATTTCGAGGGCAAGAGGATTGCTACTTCCTATCCTAGGATACTCAAGAAATATCTTGAAGAGAATGGCGTGAATGCCACTATCGAGATCATCACCGGTTCCGTTGAGGTTACTCCTGCTGCAGGCATCGCAGACTGCATCTTCGACATCGTTTCCTCAGGTAGCACCCTCGTCGCAAACAACCTCAAGGAGGTCGAGGTAGTGCTCCAGAGCGAGGCCGTGCTCATCTCCGCGGGCAAGCTCTCCGATGAGGAGCAGGCCATACTCGAGGAAATCCAGTTCCGCCTGGAGTCCCTCCGCATCAGCCGCGGCAAGAAATACATCCTTATGAACATCCCTCAGGCTGCTCTCGAGGAGGCCGTGAAGATACTTCCTGCAATGCGAAGCCCTACCGTGCTGCCTCTGGCCGCAGAGGGCTGGTGCTCACTGCACTCAGTTGTGGACAACAAGGATCTCTGGGAGAAGGTCCGTCAGCTCAAGGCCATCGGCGCTGAGGGCATACTCGTACTGAATGTTGACAAGATAATCCTCTAGAAATGAAGATATATACCAATCCGGACCGCGCACAGTGGGAAGAACTCTGCCTCAGACCATCCAGCGACAATCCTGTCGTAAGGGAGAGGGTGGAGACCATCATCGCCAGGGTAAAGGCCGACGGTGACAAGGCCCTGTGTGCCCTTGCAAAGGAGATTGACGGCATCGAAATGAGCACCCTTGAGGTCTCAGAATCCGAATTTGCCGCTGCTGAAGCAGAGGTTTCGGCAGAGGTGAAGGCCGCCATCAAGGCTGCAGCCGCAAACATCTCCGCCTTCCACAAGGCACAGCTGCCGAAGCCTCTCAAGGTGACGACCTCCGAGGGCGTCAACTGCTGGCAGAAACCTGTGGCAATAGGCAAGGTCGGTCTGTATATCCCAGGTGGCACAGCCCCTCTCTTTTCGACTGTGCTGATGCTCGCAATTCCTGCCAAGGTGGCGGGCTGTCCGAGCGTTGTGCTCTGCACTCCGGTTTCCCGTCAGACTGGCAAGGTCTCTCCTGAGGTCCTCTATGCTGCGAAGTTCTGCGGCATCGACAAAGTCTGCAAGGTAGGCGGTGCCCAGGCCGTTGCGGCTATGGCTTTCGGAACAGACACAATATCCAAGGTTGACAAGATATTCGGTCCTGGAAATCAATATGTTACCACAGCGAAGCAGCTGCTCGGCAACAAGGCGGTGGCTATCGATATGCCGGCCGGTCCTTCGGAAGTTATGGTTATGGCAGACAGTACTGCCGTGCCGTCTTTCGTGGCTGCCGACCTCCTTTCCCAGGCTGAGCACGGTGCTGACAGCCAGGTTATGCTGGTGTGCACAGACCAGGCTATCGCCGATGCGGTGAATGCCGAAGTAGAGCGCCAGACCAAGGTTCTTGGCAGAGCCGATTTCGTGGAACAGGCGCTTTCCAAGAGCCGCGCCGTGGTCTTCGATTCAGTGGCCGATATGGTGGATTTCGCCAATACTTACGGCTCCGAGCATCTGATCATATCTATGGAGAATCCTTGGAAGATAGCTGACCAGATTACTTCTGCGGGCAGCATTTTCCTCGGGAACTATTCTCCTGAGAGCGCCGGAGACTATGCTTCCGGCACCAATCACACCCTGCCTACCTGCGGATGGTCACGTGCCTACAGCGGCGTGAACATCGACAGTTTCATCAGGAAGATCACATATCAGGAACTTACAAAGAGGGGACTCCTCTCACTTTCCCGCACTATCGTGAATATGGCCGAGGCCGAGGGCCTGCAGGCTCACGCCAATGCAGTGAAAGTCAGATTGAAGAAGTAATATGAAGGATATAGAGAAGATAATCAGGCCGAACATCGCCCGCCTCTGCCCTTACAGCACGGCGAGGGATGATTACCAGGGACCTCTGGGAGTGTTCCTGGATGCCAATGAGAGCCCATACGAAAATGGTTGGAACCGTTACCCGGATCCACATCAGAAGGCCCTCAAGGCCAGACTTTCCCAGATCAAGGGAGTGCCTGCCGAGAACATTTTCCTCGGCAATGGCAGCGATGAGGCCATAGACCTGGTGTTCAGGGTGTTCTGTCAGCCTGGCAAGGACAATATCGTGGCCATCTCACCTAGTTACGGTATGTACGAGGTGGCTGCGGCTACCAATGACATAGAGGTGCGCAAGGTGCAGCTCGGAGAGAACTTCGAACTCGATACCCAGGCACTTCTGAATGCTTCTGACGCGAATACCAAGGCCATCTTCCTCTGCACTCCGAACAACCCGTCCGGCAATGCCTTCAGCAACGAAGAGCTGCTGGCTCTCGCCGAGGCTTTCGACGGCATCGTCGTAGTGGACGAGGCCTACATCGACTTCTGCAGCGAGCCATCTCTCATCGGCAAGGCAGTTTCGGCAGGCAATATCATAGTGCTCCAGACCCTCAGCAAAGCCCGTGGAATGGCTGCCCTGAGGCTTGGAATGGCATTCTCAAGCGCCCGCATCATCACCCTGATGTCAATGGTGAAGTATCCTTACAACATCAACAAGGCGGCTCAGGACATAGTGATGAAGATGCTCGAGTCTCCTATCGACGCCCAGGTGGCGGAGGTCGTGGAGCAGAGGGCTATGGTCGCAGAGAAACTCTCGGCGATGAAGGGCGTACGCAAGGTCTATCCGAGCGAGGCCAACTTCCTGCTGGTCAAGGTGGACGACGCGGATGCCGCGTATGACTATCTCATCGAAGGCGGAATAATCGTCCGCAACCGCAACAAAGTGGCTGGCTGCAAGGGCTGCCTGCGAATCACGATAGGAACTCCTCAGGAGAATGAGAAACTC
Organism: Bacteroidales bacterium UBA1745; assembly: GCA_002314885.1. Taxonomy (GTDB): domain Bacteria; phylum Bacteroidota; class Bacteroidia; order Bacteroidales; family UBA932; genus Cryptobacteroides. The sequence continues at coordinate 61,765 of DCHT01000044.1, forward strand.
ATAGAACTTATGTCCAAGTTATGAAAAAGGCGATTTTCGTAGACCGCGACGGCACCATACTCATCGAGCCGTCGATCGAACAGAATGAGCAGATAGACAGCTTCGAGACCCTCCACTTCGTACCTGGAGCAATAGGCGGAATGAAGGCTCTGATGGGCCTTGGATACGAGATTGTACTGGCCTCCAATCAGGACGGCCTCGGTACAGAGAGCTATCCCGAGGATACTTTCTGGCCTTATCACAACTTTATGCTCGAGACTCTCGAAGGCGAGGGCGTGAAGTTCGACGAGCAGCTTATCGACCGCCATTTCCCATCCGACAATTCCCCTGAGCGCAAGCCAGGCATAGGAATGTTCGGCAAGTATCTTTCCGGGGAATACGATATGGCTGCCAGCTTCGTGATCGGAGACCGTGAGACTGATATGCAGCTCGCGAGAAACCTCGGTGCCAAGGGCCTGAAGATAGATTCGGAGAATCCCGTGCAGTCCTGGGCTGCAGCCGTCGAGGCCGTACGCTCTACTGAGCGCGTGGCTGTCGTGGCCCGCAAGACCAAGGAGACGGATATATATGTAAAGGTGGATCTGGACGGCAAGGGCGAATCCCGCATCGACACCGGCCTGAAGTTCTTCGACCATATGCTCGACCAGCTCGTGCACCACGGCGGAATCTCGCTTGTGTGTACCTGCAAGGGCGATCTGGAGGTGGACGAACACCACACGATGGAGGATGTGGGCATCGCTCTCGGCGAGGCCATCGCACAGGCTCTGGGCAACAAGCTGGGCATAGCCCGCTATGGTTTTGCCCTGCCTATGGACGAGGCCCGCGCCATAGCCCTGTTGGATTTCGGCGGACGCGCAGAACTCGTCTGGGACGTGGAATTCACCCGCGAATATGTGGGTGACACTCCGACCGAAATGTTCAAGCATTTCTTCAAGAGCCTGAGCACCGCTATGAAGGCGAATCTCTATCTCGAGGCTCACGGAGAGAACAATCACCACATCGCCGAAGCCGTATTCAAGGCTTTTGCACGCAGCATACGCCAGGCCGTGGCCCGCAACGTATTCAGCTACGAACTCCCATCATCTAAAGGACTCCTGTAATGATTGCGATAATAGACTATAAGTGCGGCAACCTGCGTTCCGTGGAGAACGCCCTGGACCGCCTTGGATGCGAGTACAAACTCACTGCCGATCCAGCCGAGATAATTGCGGCCGACAAGGTCATACTTCCTGGCGTGGGCAACGCTGCCGAGGCTATGGCGAACCTGGAGGCCACCGGTCTCATTCCGGTGATCAAGTCCCTTCGCAGGCCCGTCCTGGGCATCTGCGTGGGCCTTCAGATTATGTGCCGCGACAGCGAGGAGGGCAATGTGAAGTGCCTGGGCATCTTCGATTCCCACGTGCGCCGTTTCCCTGCCGACCCTGAGGCCAAGGTGCCTCATATGGGATGGAATCAGATCGGCAATCTCAATCTGGGCAAGTGCAAGCTGTTCAACGACGTACCTTCGGGCAGCTTCGTGTATTTCGTGCATTCCTATTACCCGACCCTCTGCCAGGATACGATTGCGACCTGCCGTCACGGACAGATGCTGTTCAGCGCGGCTCTCAAATATGAGAATTACTATGGTACGCAGTTCCATCCTGAGAAGAGCGGAGACATAGGCGAGCAGATAATCCGTAATTTCGTGAATCTATGATACAGATCATCCCAGCTGTTGACATAATCGACGGACGCTGCGTGCGTCTGACCAAGGGCGACTATGCCCAGAAGAAGGTCTATGACGCATCTCCTGTGGATATGGCGAAGGCATACGCGGATTGCGGAGTGGCACGTGTGCATCTGGTGGACCTGGACGGCGCAAAGCAGTCTGCACCGGCGAATCTGCGCACTCTCGAGGCCATTGCCAACGCAGTGAACATAGAGATAGAGTGGGGTGGCGGACTTTCCTCCGACATCGCTCTCAGAGATGCTTTCAATGCGGGTGCAAGCTGCGGCATAATCGGCTCCGTAGCGGCTCTGAAGCCGGAACTTTTCCGTCAGTGGCTGCAGACCTTCGGGGGCTCCAGGATGATCCTGGGCTCCGACGTGCGCAATCGCAAGGTGGCTGTGAAGGGCTGGCTGGAGGATACGGAACTGACCATTGACGACCAGGTGGACGGATTTCTCTCAGACGGTCTTTCGCAGGTGATCTGCACGGATATTTCCAAGGATGGAATGCTCCAGGGGCCGAATGTGGCTCTCTACGAGGAGCTTCAGGCCAAGTATCCGAGCGTGGATTTCACCGTCAGCGGAGGCATCAGCTGTATGGCCGACATCGAGGCTCTCGACGCCAAGGGACTCCGCAAGGTCATAGTCGGCAAGGCGATATATGAGAATAGAATCTCTCTGGAGGATGTAAAGAAGTATTCATTGTAATGGTAGCAAAGAGAATAATACCTTGTCTCGATATCAGGGACGGACAGGTGGTGAAGGGCATCAACTTCCTTGGAGTCAAGGAGGTGGGCGATGCAGTGGAGATGGGCAGGCGCTATAGCCAGGAGGGAGCGGACGAGCTCGTCTTCCTGGACATCACCGCGACTTTCGAGGGCCGCAAGACCTTCGCGCAGCTGGTGGAGAAGATTGCCTTGAACATCAATATCCCATTCACGGTCGGAGGTGGAATCTCCACTTTGGAGGACGCTTCCAGGCTGCTGGATGCGGGTGCAGACAAGATCAGCATCAATTCCTCGGCCATAGCCAACCCTCAGCTGATCAGCGACATCGCGGCCAAGTATGGCAGCCAGTTCGTGGTCGTGGCCATTGATGCGAAGAACATAGACGGAACCTGGATGGCAACCACCCACGGCGGACGCAATCTGACCGACAGGGAGCTCTTCACTTGGGCCCGCGAGGCACAGGACAGGGGAGCGGGTGAGATTCTCTTCACTTCTATGGACCACGACGGTACCAAGGCCGGCTATGCCTGTGAGACATACGCGGCCCTCTCCGAGATACTTTCCATTCCGGTGATTGCCTCTGGCGGTGCCGGCAATGTCCAGCACATCGTGGACGTGCTGAGCAAGGGCAAGGCCGACGCGGCTCTCGCGGCCAGCATCTTCCACTATGGAGAAATAGCAATACCTGACCTCAAGGCCCAGTTGGCCGAGGCAGGCATCAACGTACGCAAATAAAGATTCACGATATGCAGTTCAGCGATTTCAAACTCGACAAGACAGGCGACGGCCTGCTTCCGGCTATCATCCAGGATGCCAGGACTCTGAAGGTCCTGATGATGGGATATATGAATGAAGAGGCCTTCAACAAGACTTCCGAGACAGGTCTGGTGACCTTCTGGTCCCGCACCCGCCAGACTCTCTGGACAAAGGGGGAGACCAGCAACAATTTCCTGCACGTCGTGGAAATGTACAAGGATTGCGACGATGACACTCTGCTCGTCAAGGCGATTCCGGACGGTCCTACCTGCCACAGGGGCACCACCAGCTGCTTCGACACTCCGGAGGACGAGGGCTTCATCCGCATTCTTCAGGAGGTGATCCAGAAGCGTCACGCTCAGATGCCGGAAGGTTCCTACACCACCAAGCTCTTCATCAAGGGCGTCAAGGAGATTTCCAAGAAAGTGGGTGAGGAGTGCACCGAGAGCATCATCGAGGCCGTGGACGGCAACCGTGACCGCTTCATCTACGAGGCATCCGACCTGCTCTACCACTATCTGGTGCTCCTTGAGAGCCAGGGCGTGAGCATCGCCGACATCGAGAAGGAACTCGCCTTCAGGCATCGTTAATATTTTTTTCGACCACATTATGAAGAAACTGATGACTATGGCCGCATTCCTTGCGGTCGCTATGTCCGTATCTGCCGGTCCCAAGACTGGATCGGACGGACTCCTCAAGGAGTACGGCAAGGGAAAGATTTACCACAAGGGCTGGATTGACTTCAACAAGAACGGCAAGATGGATGTCTATGAGGACCCGAACGCGGATGTCGAGGCCCGCATCGCTGATTTGCTGTCTCAGATGACCGTCGAGGAGAAGACCTGTCAGATGGTGACCCTCTACGGCTATCGCAGGGTGCTGTCGGACCAGCTTCCGACGCCGGAGTGGAAGAATAAGATATGGAAGGATGGTATGGGCGCCATTGACGAACATCTGAATTCCTTCGTGGGCTGGACTGCTCCTCCGACGACCGAGAGCCCTTATATCTGGCCTGCGTCCACCCACGCCCGTGCCCTCAATGAGGTGCAGCGTTTCTTCATCGAGGAAACCAGGCTGGGCATACCGGTGGATTTCACCAATGAGGGCATACGCGGTGTCGAGGCCTATAAGTCCACCAATTTCCCGACTCAGCTGGGACTCGGAAACACCTGGGACCGCGAACTGATCAATCACGTGGGCTATATCACCGGACGCGAGGGACGCCTGCTGGGCTATACCAATGTCTATGCACCTATACTCGATGTGGGCCGCGACCAGAGATGGGGCCGCTACGAGGAGATATACGGCGAGGACCCATATCTCGTGGCCGAACTGGGCATACAGATGGTCAAGGGTATGCAGACCGACTATCAGGTAGCTTCGACTGCCAAGCATTTCGCGATATACTCCAATGGCAAGGCCGCCAGGGAGGGACAGGCTCGCTGCGATCCGCACGAGACCCCTCACGAGGTGGAGAACATACATATGTATCCTTGGAAAAGGGTAGTGGGCGAGGCCGGCCTGCTGGGCGCAATGAGTTCCTACAATGACTATGATGGCGAACCTATCCAGAGCAGCCATTATTGGCTCTACGACCGTCTGCGCACGGATTTCGGCTTCCACGGCTATGTGGTGAGCGATTCCGATGCGGTGGAATATCTCCACACCAAGCATCACACTTCAGGTTCTATGAAGGAGTCTGTGCGCCAGAGCGTCGAGGCCGGACTGAACGTGCGCTGCACCTTCCGTACCCCGGACAGTTATGTGCTGCCTCTGAGGGAACTGATTGAGGAGGGCGCGATCAGTATGGAGGTCATCGACGAGAGGGTGGCCGACGTGCTTAGGGTGAAGTTCCTCGTGGGACTTTTCGACGAGCCATATCAGCAGAATTACGAGGCTGCTGATGCCGAAATCAATGGCCCGGAGAACAATGAATGGGCATTGCGTGCATCTCAGGAATGTATGGTACTGCTCAAGAACAACGGCCTTCTGCCGCTGGACGCTGCTTCTCTGAAGAAGGTTGCAGTGGTGGGACCTAATGCGGATGACGACGGCTATGCACACGTGCATTATGGTCCGGTCGCAACTGAGTCCGTGACCGTCTATGCAGGCGTGGCAAAGGCTCTTGAAGGCAAGGCGGAAGTCGTCTATGCAAAGGGCTGCGAACACGTCGATTCCAAGTGGCCGGATTCTGAAATATATGGCTATGAACCTAGTGCTGAGGAACTTGCGGGCATTGCTGAGGCGGTAGAAGCCTGCCGTGATGCCGATGTTGCTGTAGTCGTAGTGGGAGGTAAGATACGTACCTGCGGCGAGAACCGTTCCCGTACATCCCTCGATCTGCCTGGCTGTCAGGACCTGCTTCTCAAGGAGATCAAGAAGACTGGCAAGCCTATGATCGTGGTTATGATCAACGGACGTCCTCTCAGCGTGAACTGGGCAGACAGGAATGCGGACGCCATACTCGAAGCCTGGTATCCGGGTGCTCACGGAGGCACAGCTGTCGCACAGGCCATACTGGGAGAGTACAATCCATCAGGCAAGCTGAGCGTCACATTCCCTAAGACCGTGGGCCAGATTCCGATGAACTTCCCGTACAAGCCTAATTCCCAGATCGACGGTTACGGCGGACTCGGTCCTAAGGGCCAGAAGACCAGGGCCAGCGGGGCTCTCTACAATTTCGGCTATGGTCTGAGCTATACTACTTTCGAGTATTCCGACCTGCGACTTTCCAAGGACAGGATTATGCCTGGAGAGGACGTTGACGTGACTTTCACCCTGGCCAATACGGGCAAATACAAGGGCGATGAGATCGTACAGCTGTATATCCACGACGAGGAGAGCTCGATTACCGTCTATGACAAGATGCTGCGCGGCTTCGAAAGGGTCAGCCTCGAGCCGGGCGAGTCCAAGGAAGTGACCATTCATCTGCCTGCAAGGGCCTTTGAGATGCTGGATAGGAATATGCAGACCGTCATTGAACCGGGCATATTCGATATATTCATAGGTGCTTCGTCCGTAGATCTCAGGCTCGGTGCGCCTCTGACCGTTATGGATCCGGCCGATCCAAACCGCAAGTTCGTGGAGGACAACATCCTTGCAGAGTCACTTCCTGTGACGCTCAGGGAAGGTGAGGAATTCATCATACCTCTCGACGACAAGATCGAGTTCAAGCGCTTCGACCTCCAATGGAGGATGGATTCGGACTGCGAATACAGCATCAGCCTCAACGAGGGCGGCGGACAGTTCGTCCAGTTATTCGGAAAGAAGCGCTGCCAGATCGGCTCCGCACAGAAATTCTCCGTGGACGGAACCCGTCACGGTTCGGATATGAAGATTCAGGTGCTGAAAGGAAAGGGCACGATTACGGCCTTCTCCTGCGAGGCATTGAAGAAATAAGAAAAGAGCCTGGACTACTTCAGTTCAGGCTCTATTGTTTCTCTGAGTTCTTCGCCCTGGACGAAGAGCTTCGCGCGTATTCCGCAGGCGTTCGCTCCGTCCACGTTGCGCTGGGAGTCGTCGATGAAGAGTATCTCCTCAGGCTTGAGGCCGATTTCCTCTATCGTCTTCTCGAATATTGCAGCGCCCGGCTTGAGCAGCTTCATCCAGCAGGAGATGAAGAGCTTGTCGAAGAAGCCGTCAAGGCTGATGCCGGCCTTGTCGAAGTCCTCGGCGCAGATGCGCATCATCACCGGATTGTTGTTGCTGAGCATATAGATCTTGTAGCCGCGCTCCTTGAGTTCGCGCAGATAGGCGCCTTTTTCCTCTGACGGGCCGGTGTAGAAGACCTTCAGGCAATGGTCAATGTCGCTGCGGGTGGTTCCCGGTGCCGACAGTGACAGACATCTGTCATAGAACTCCTCCTCAGTGATGGTTCCGGCCTCGAGTTCGCCGTAGAAACCCATCTGATGGCAGGGGTCCAGATACTTGGTAATGGTGTCGAAGCCTATCTCCTTGTAGGAGGCCACGCATTTGTCATACCACAGGTCGATGAGCACTCCGCCCATATCGAAAACAATCGCCTTTATCATACTCTAATATTTTGCCTTGCAAAAGTAAGAAATCCGTAACTATTTCCCCAAGTTTTCTTACATTTGCGTACATAAAATAAATGGTGTATGAAAACCTGGAAATTCTGGAAGGAACTCATAATGATGATAGTCGGCCTGATTGTGGGCGCGGCTGCGGTCTATTACTTCCTCGTACCTAGCAAAATCGTCCTCGGAACGGCTTCCGGTCTGGCGCTGGTGCTCAGCGAACTGCCCGGACTTAGCGTCATCAAGGTTTCCACCTGGGTGCTCATACTCAATGTGATACTCGTCATCCTTGCGATCGTGCTCGTGGGCAAGGAATTCGGTATCAAATCCATTGTGGCTTCGTTGCTCCTCGGTCCTGCGATGGATCTCTGCGAACTCGTCTATCCTTATACCAAGTTCCTGACTCCTGAGCAGTTGGCCAACCCGGATGTCTATGGTGGCGTAATGGGCGACCCTTGGTTCGACCTCTGCTGCTTTGTGTTGATGCTCAGCGCATCCCAGGCCTTCCTCTTCCGTATCAACGCCTCCACCGGCGGCCTCGACATAGTTGCAATGATATTGAACAAGTATCTTCGCATTGATATAGGTACCTGCGTAACTGTTGCAGGACTCGTGGTCTGCCTCAGCGGCTTTGCCATCCATCCGTTCCGTATGGTTGTCATCGGTGTGATCGGCACCTGGCTCAACGGCATTGCGGTGGATTATTTCACTGCCAGCCTCAACAAGCGCAAGAGAGTCTGCATCATCTCCGAGGATTACGAGAAGATACGCAAGTTCATCATCGAGGACCTCGTGCGCGGATGTTCACTCTATGAGGTGACCGGAGGTTACTCACAGACCAAGCATATGGAAATCCAGGCCCTGCTGACCCAGCACGAGTATGGAAACCTTATGCAGTTCATAGGCAAGAACAACATCGACGCGTTCATCACTGCGGGCAACTGCAGCGAGGTGTATGGACGCTGGTTCAGCCGTTATCAGAAAAAAATGCTTCACCGGGATTAACAAATAACGTCCTTGTGCGTCTTCATTCCGGAACACAATTAAAAAACGATACCGAAATGAAAAAGATTATTACTAGCATCATCCTTTGCGGCCTTCTGGTCTGCACTTCCGTTTCCTGCAAGAACCGCCAGGAAAGCGACGAGGTTTCCCAGGACCGCCAGCTTGCCGAACTTGTAAATGACTTCCGCGGAAACGAGGAATTCAGAGTCGTGAATCTCGGCGGACTCGCCACCTCCATCCTCAAGGGCACTGCCGGAATCGCCGGCAAATACTCCGATGACCCTCAGGTTACCAACGTGCTGAAGTCCATCAATGACGTGCAGGGCCTCAACGTGGTTACCTATGGTGACTGCGAAGACTCTCTCAAGGCTGCCTTCAACGCCCGCCTCAGCGGCATCCTCAACGATGACAATCTCGTGATGGAGGCCAAGGACGGCGAAGACGTGGTCAAGATCTACGGATTCGAAGACAAGAGCAAGGACGGCGCTCTCAAAGACATCGTCATCTCAGTCCCTTCAGAGGGCGTACTGCTCTGCATCAAGGGCAGCGTGGATTTCAATAAGCTCGTTGAACTCGCGAAGTAATGACCCAAGCGGAGTTCAATACGCTCTGGCTGCCCCTCAACGCCAATCTCTACAGGGTTGCATACTACATCCTGGAGAATGAGGCAGACGCGAGGGACGCAGTTCAGGACCTGTATCTGAAACTCTGGAATTCCCGGGATGGTCTCGATGACATCAGCAATCCTCTCTCATACGCGATAAGGCTCCTCAAGAACCAGTGCATAGACCGGATACGACGAAGCAAGGTCCGGCACACAGAAGACTTGGACGGCATAGAAAGCCCGGACACGGGGCCGGCAGACGGAGGCCTGGGCGCGAGGGAAGATCTCGAAAGGGTAGGGAAATACATAGACCAGCTGCCCGAGAAACAGCGCCAGCTGCTGAAGATGCGAGTCTTCGAGGAACTTGAATACGAAGAAATCGCCCGGCGCACAGGACTCACTCAGGTGAATATCAGAGTCACGATAACATTAGCAAGAAAAACTTTAAGACAGAAGATGGAGGCAGGATTATGAAAGACCTCAAGGACATAGAAAACATCTCCCTCGAGCAGCTCGAGGAGATTGCAGCGGACGGAAGGATCCCTGTCCCTGCCGACCTGGAGAGCGGCATACGCTCTGCCATCAGCGCATCCGAAAGGAAGAAACGCCTGTTCAGGTACCCTGCAATCGTAAGTGCAGCCGCCTGTTTCGCCGTCCTCGCTGTGGTAGGCACCCTCTACCTCTCCAAGCCTTCAGTCGACCTTTATGCCGAACCGGAAGACACCTTCACCGACCCTATGCTGGCCTATGCGGCACTCGAGTCTGCACTGGGACGCATCGGATCCACGGTAGGCGAGAATATGGAAAAGACCGTGGCCTTCGACCAGACTATGGAAAAGGCGGCCAGGGCCATAAAGTAGAACATTCAAAACGAACATCACAATGAAAAAGATAATTACCATCATTGCAGCAATGCTGCTCGCAGTCTCCGCCTTTGCACAGGAAGGCCGCGCAATCTATAATAAGTATTCCGATATGAAGGGCGTTGAGGCCGTCTATATATCCCCGATTATGTTCAAGCTCGTGGGCAATCTCCCTGAGATCAAGGTCAACAACGGGGAAATGGACATCGCTCCTATCATCAAGAGCCTCTCCGGCTTCTACCTTCTGAATGTGAACTCCAAGCAGGCTCCAAACCTCAAGTCAGAGGTGAAGAAGGCCATCCAGTCCGGCAAGTACGAACTTATGATGGAGGCCAAGGACAACGGTGACAACGTCAGCATCTATACCGTTTCCAAGGGGGATGTGATCACCAGCTTCATTATGCTGGCGGACGAGACTGACGGCGACACGACTTTCATCTGCCTGGACGGTACCATCAACCAGGAGGATTTTTCGAAATTATTTCAATAAATTTGTAGTAAACCATATCAGTCTGCGTCTATTGTATGCAACTGATTCAGAAAACATAGATGGAAAACAACAAGAAAAGGGAATTCGCACGTCTTGTGACAGAGCATAAGGGCACCGTCTACACGGTCTGCTATATGTTCTCCAAGGACCCGGAGGAGGTCAATGACCTCTTTCAGGAGGTGCTGTTCAACCTTTGGAAGGGCTTCGACAGTTTCCGAGGCGATTCCAAGGTGGACACCTGGATCTGGAAGGTAAGTCTCAACACCTGCATCTCTGCCGACCGCAAGAAGAAGAGAGCAGGGGAGACTGTCCCTCTGGATATGGAGGCCAACCTCTACACCGACAACGATTCCGATTCAAAGCAGGTGCGTCAGCTTTACTCCCGCATCAACAAGCTGGAACTCGTGGACAGGGCGATAGTGCTCCTGTGGCTGGAGAACATCAGCTACGATGAAATCGGAGCCATCGTGGGCATTTCCCCGAAGAATGTTTCCGTCAAGCTGGTCAGGATCAGACAGCAGTTGATTTCTATGAACGATTCAGAAGAATAATCTGATATGGACAATACCGAGAGAACAATTGAGGAGATGAAGGCGCAGATCGCCATCCTCAAAAAGAAGATAGAAAACGAGCAGATCGTCAACGAGAAGATCGTCCGCAGCTCAGTCCGCAAGGACTACTCCGTAATCAGGAGGCACGTGGCGACGCAGATATGTTCCAGCATCTTTGTGATAATTATGGCCTGGACTTATTTCCCAATGCTTATGGGACTTTCCTACTGGTTCTCAGCCGCCACCACCGTCCTGATGCTCTGCGCGATGGCCTACTCCATCTGGATGACCCGCCACGTGAAGATGAGCAACGTGATGACCCTCGACCTCGCATCTGCGGCCCGTATGCTCAAGAAGGTGAAGAAGAACTACGACCGCTGGATGATAGGTGCAATCCCTGTGATGATAGGCTGGGTCGCCTGGTTCGCTTACGAAATCTACAAGGTGAGCGACTCAGAGAAACTGTTCCTCGCGACGATGGTCGGAATGGGTGTGGGAGGTGTCTGTGGAATCATCCTTGCCCTCAGAATGCGAAAGAAATTCTTCGACGCTTGCGACGACGTAATCTCACAGACATCGGAAATAGACTGAGTTTTTCGTATCTTTGCGCCCGATATGGAAGACAAGACGAAAGAATTAGAAACCAAAGGTATCGGCGCACTCCTCTTCGCATACGCCTTACCGGCGGTCATCAGCCAGATAATAGCATCCATCTACAATATTGCAGATAGGATATTCCTAGGACAAGGAGTCAGTGCCCTGGCCATCGCAGGCCTGGGCATTACTATGCCAGTGATGAACATAATCCACGCCTTCGGCTCTCTCGTGGGCGCCGGCTCTTCAGCCAGGATGTCGATAGTGCTGGGCAAGAAGGACGTGCGCTGGGCAGAGAACATCCTCGGCAACAGCCTCCTGCTGACCTTCTTCTTCGGTGCTCTCTTCCTGAGTTTCGGCTATGGCTTCCTCGACCAGATACTGGGCCTCTTCGGAGCGTCTTCCGAGACATTGGAATATGCCAGGACCTATATGCTCATCGTGCTTCCGGGTATGTTCCTGACTACTCTGACCTTCAACCTCACCGGTCTGATGCGTGCTTCCGGCTATCCTATGAAGTCGATGGCCATACTCGTGAGCGGTGCGGTGCTGAATATGATCCTCGACCCCATCTTCATCTTCGTATTCAAGTGGGGAATCGCCGGTGCCGCCTGGGCAACTACCATTTCTATGGCTATGACGGGCATACTTTCAGTGGCTCATTTCTGCAGTCCGAAGTCCTTCATACGCTTCCGCAGGCACGCCTGGAAACCGAGGTTCTACATATTCAAGAACATACTTCTCATAGGCATCAGCCCGTTCTCTATGAACGTGGCCGCCTCTGCCGTAGTGGCTCTGCTGAACAGCCAGCTCATCAAGTACGGCTCTATGCTCTCGGGCAGTTACGGCAGTCAGGCAGGCGACCTCGCGGTGGGCGTCTATGGCGTCTGCAACACCTTTGCAAGCCTTATGGTGATGCTCGTCATCGGCCTCTGCCAGGGTATGCAGCCTATTGCCGGATATAACTACGGTGCCGGTCATCCGGATAGGCTGAAGAGGGTATATGTCCTCGCTTTGCTCTCCAATGTCAGCGTCTGCACCTTCGGCGCGATACTCGGAGTTTCCTTCCCTGGTGCAATGGCCAGGATGTTCACCAATGATGCCTCCCTCATCGAGATGGCCAGGCCGGCGATGAGATATATTATGGTGATGTTCCCGCTCATCGGCTTCACCATCACCAATTCCCAGTTCTTCCAGTCCATTGACAAGCCTTGGATCGCAATCGTGACTTCGCTCAGCAGGCAGGTTATCTTCCTTCTGCCGATGATGTATCTCGTGCCGCTGATATATATGGCCTGTGGTGGCATCGGGCTCCACGGAATATGGGCAAGTATGACCGCAAGCGACGTGATGGGAGCGATGCTCGCCGCAATTCTTCTGTCAACCCAGCTCAAGGTGTTCAGAAAAAATGTATCTTTGGAGACAAGCACGAAATAACCAAATCCAAACAATATGAGCAAGGTACATCTTATCGACCATCCGATGATCCAGCATAAGCTGACGATTATGCGTGACAAGGAAACTCCATCCAGCCTCTTCAGGCAGCTTCTCTATGAAATATCCCTCCTTATGGGCTATGAAGTGACCCGCGACTTCCCGCTTGAGGACGTGGAAGTGGAGACTCCGCTCGAGAAGGCTACGCTCAAGAGAATCGCCGGCAAGAAGGTCGCCATCGTGCCTATCCTCCGCGCCGGTCTCGGTATGGTGGACGGTCTGCGTGACCTCATCCCAGTAGCACGTGTAGGCCATATCGGTCTCTATCGCGATGAGACTACTCACAAGCCTGTGCCTTACTACTGCAAGTTCCCTAAGGGCATCGAGCAGCGTATGTGCATACTTACCGACCCTATGCTCGCAACTGGCGGAAGCGCTGCTGACGCCATCGACCTGGTGAAGCAGCACGGCTGCCTCGATATCCGTCTTATGTGCCTCGTGGCTGCTCCGGAAGGCATCGCAGCAGTGCAGGAGAGGCATCCTGACGTGGATATCTACGTGGCTGCCATCGACCGCGAACTCAACGAAAACTGTTACATCCTCCCTGGTCTCGGCGACGCAGGCGACAGAATCTTCGGAACCAAGTAATGAAGAAAGGCGCAAAGATTTTCCTGTGGGTACTGGGAGTACTCGCAGTGCTGGTGCTCGCCCTCGGTCTGGGTGGCGGTGCGTATATGGTTGAATACGGCCTCGGACCTCACGACATTGGTCCTGAGAAGCAGGCCCGCGACCGTGCCAAGCTGAACGAAAGCTATCCTCTCCTCGAGGAGTGGCTCGATTCCCTTGAGGCCAACGGCATTATGCAGGACACCACCGTCATCGATGACGAAGGTTTCAAGATCAACAGCTACTATGCTTCTGCGGACGAGAACGTCGGCAAGACTGCTGTCATCGTTCACGGCTGGACCAGCAATCCTGCCCAGATGATGATGATCGCCAGGATGTTCAGGGATTCCCTCGGCTACAATATTATGGTGCCTAGCCTCAACTGCCACGCTATGAGCGAGGGCGACGGCATTCAGATGGGCTGGAAGGACCGCCTCGACGTGGAGCAGTGGATGGGCATAGCACACGAAATCTTCCAGGACACTCTCCAGGTGGTTCACGGCATCTCAATGGGTGCAGCCACCACAATGATGGTTTCCGGCGACGAACTGCCTGAATATGTGCGCGGCTTCATAGAGGACTGCGGCTATTCTTCAGTCTGGGACCAGTTCAAGAAGGAACTCAAGGGCCAGTTCGGTCTCCCGACTTTCCCTATCCTGAACGGTGCCAACTTCGTCTGCCGCTGCAAGTTCGGCTGGGGCTTCAAGGAGGCTTCTTCAGTGAAGCAGCTCGCCAAGTGCGACAAGCCTATGCTCTTCATCCACGGCGACAATGACGACTTCGTACTCACCGAGAACGTCTATAGGAACTACGATGCCAAGGTCAATGGCTACAGGCAGATGTGGATCACCGCAGGCTGCAAGCACGCCCGCTCATACGCAGACTATCCTGACGAATACGTTGCGACTGTGAGGACCTTCCTCGCCGAGCACGTGGAATAAGTTCAGTCATTCCCAGATAACGCGCGCCCTGTCTATCAGGACGCGCTTTTTGTTTCCCTTGCTGCCTACTATGATGCAGTTGGCGGCAATATCGGCGTTCAGCTGGCTGCAGACCTGCTTGCGCAGCAGGTAGCGCTGGGTGTCAAGGGAATTGGAATACGGGTCCATCAGCCTCTCCACCGTCCTTTCAACTGCCTCCTGGGACTCTCTTGGGCTCAGCCTTCTGTAGTATTCCCCAAATTCCTCCCGATAGCAGGGGAGTCCCTTGAAGAGTATGCCCTCGGGATGCCTCAGGAACAGCAGGAAAAGAGCCTTCGGCAAGGGCCTGAGCTTCAGCAGATAACCGTTTACACGTATCTGAAGTTCCTTGCTGACCGTCACCGTGGCTTCGCCGCTGTCCTCGCTCCTGTACTCCGCCTGTGCTTCCTCAAGACCTTTTGTGCCTCTCAGTGCCGCCAGTATCAAAGCACGCCCTATATAGTATTCTTCCATAAAACTGTTTTCCATAAAAATAGGCATCGCGGATGGAAGCAATTTCACTAATTGAATATTTTTTGTTGAGATTTGAATAAATACATCTTTTTGAGATTAGAAATTAGTATATTTGAGGACTGATTTAACAATAATTGATACTAAAAATGAAAACCGACATTGAAATTGCAAGGGAAGCCGTTCTTAAGCCAATAGGCGAAATCGCCGACGGACTCGGAATCTCACGTGACATCCTCGAACCATACGGAAAATATATAGCAAAGGTTCCTTACGAACTTATAGACAAGGAGAAGATGGCCAAGAGCAAGCTCATCCTCGTCACTGCAATCACCCCGACCAAGGCGGGCATTGGCAAGACCACTGTTTCCGTAGGTCTGGCCCTCGGTATGGCAAAGACCGGCCGCAAGGCTGTCCTCGCTCTCCGCGAACCTTCCCTCGGACCTTGCTTCGGTATGAAGGGCGGTGCTGCCGGCGGCGGATATGCCCAGGTGGTGCCTATGGAGAAGATCAACCTCCATTTCACTGGTGACTTCCACGCAATTACTTCGGCCAACAATATGATTTCCGCCCTTCTGGACAACTATATCTACCAGAAGAGGGCAGAGGGCTTCCAGATGAAGGAAATCCTCTGGAAGAGGGTTATGGACGTGAACGACCGTTCTCTCCGTCAGATAATGACCTGCCTCGGACCGGCCTCCAACGGCGATCCTCACGAGTCAGGCTTCGATATCACCCCTGCATCCGAGATTATGGCAATCCTCTGCCTCTCAAGGGACCTCGACGACCTCCGCAGGCGCATTGACAACATCCTCCTGGGCTACACTATGGACGACCAGCCTCTCAAGGTCAAGGACCTCGGCATCGGCGGCGCCATCACGGTGCTCCTCAAGGATGCCCTCAATCCAAACCTCGTGCAGACTACGGAGAACACTCCAGCCTTCATCCACGGCGGTCCTTTCGCAAACATCGCCCACGGCTGCAACTCCATCATCGCCACCAGGATGGCTATGACCTTCGGCGACTATGTGATCACTGAGGCAGGCTTCGCCGCTGACCTCGGTGCCGAGAAGTTCCTCGACATCAAGTGCCGCGCAGCAGGCATTCAGCCGGCCCTCACCGTAATCGTGGCTACTCTCCAGGGCCTCAAGATGCACGGCGGAGTGGCAGCAGAGGACCTCAAGCAGCCTAATCCACAGGCTGTGCAGGACGGTTTCTGCAACCTCGACAGGCATATCGCGAACCTCCAGGGCTTCGGTCAGACCGTGCTCGTATGCTTCAACCAGTTCGCTGCTGACACCGAGGAGGAGATGGATCTCGTTCGTAAGCACTGCGCTGAACTCGGAGTTCCGTTCGCAATCAACAATGCATTCAACGAAGGCGGCACAGGCGCTATGGCCCTCGCCGACCTCGTGGCAAAGACTATTGAGGAGAACCCTTCCAAGCCGCTTCAGAACACCTATCCTCTCGAGGCAAGCATCGAGGACAAGATCGAGGCAGTTTGTACTAAGATTTACGGTGCCGACGGCGTGAACTTCAGCGAACTTGCCAAGAAGCACATCGCTGTGGCTGTGGCCGGCGGTTACGACAAGTTCCCAGTCTGCATTGCCAAGACCCAGTATTCATTCTCACAGGATCCTAAGGCCTATGGTTCCCCTAAGGGTTACACCATCGACATCCAGGATATAGTAATCAACGCCGGTGCGGAGATGATAGTCGCAATCGCAGGCTCCATCATCCGTATGCCAGGTCTTCCTAAGTCCCCTCAGGCCCTGAGGATTGACCTCGTAAACGGCGAAATCGAAGGACTCAGCTAAAAAATGAGCGTACACGTACTTATAATGGCAGGTGGCATCGGCAGCAGGTTCTGGCCGATGAGTACCCGTGAATATCCAAAGCAGTTCATCGACGTTATGGGCGTCGGCAGGACTATGATACAGATGACTTTCGACCGCTTCTGCAAGGGGGAGGGAGCCATCTGCAGCCCTGAGAACGTGTGGGTTGCGACTTCCGCTTCCTATGCGGACATAGTTGCTGAACAGATCCCTGAGATTCCTGCGGGCAACATACTCGTCGAGCCAGTGGGCCGCAATACGGCTCCCTGCATCGCCCTGGCCAGCTGGAAGATTCGCCGCGTGGATGAGGACGCGAACATAGTCGTGACTCCGTCCGATGCGCTCGTGCTCGACACTGCCGAATACAGGCGCGTCATCCGCAAGGCCTTGGAATTCACGGCAGATTCCTCCGCCATTGTAACCGTGGGCATCAAGCCTGTACGCCCGGAGACCGGATACGGCTATATTGAACTGCCTGAGGGCGCAGCGGAAGGAAAGGTCGTGAAATTCAAGGAAAAACCCGACCTGGAGACTGCCAAGGCCTATCTGGCTGCCGGAAACTATCTCTGGAATGCTGGAATCTTCGTGTGGAATATACGTACCATCACAGCCGCCTTGAAGGCATACGCGCCTCAGATTGCCGGAGTGATGGACGAACTCTCCGTTTCCTTCGACAGCGCTCAGGAGAAGAGCGAGACCGAAAGGCTCTTCCCGACCTGCGAGAAGATCAGCATCGACTATGCAGTTATGGAGAAGTCGGACGAGATATACACCCTTCCGGGAGATTTCGGCTGGTCCGATCTGGGCACCTGGGGTTCCCTCAGGACGAATCTGCCTAAGGATGAGCAGGGCAACGCAGTAGTGAGCGACGCCGAGGTGCGCCTCTTCGAATGCGAGGGCTGCGTCGTCCACTCAACGGGCGGAAAACAACTCGTCCTTCAAGGCCTGAAAGATTGTATCGTGGCCCAGAAGGACGGAAGGTTGTTGGTCTGCTCCCTCGATCAGGAACAGCGTATCAGGGAATTCTCTGAATAATCCCTTATTTCCTTACACCGAATTTGTAGATGCAGGTCTGGAGGTACTCACCTTCAGGCCTGATTACGCTATTAGGGAAGTTAGGATGGTTGATGGCGTCAGGGAAGATCTGAGTCTCGAGGGCGAGGGCTTCACGGAAGTTGAAAGGCTTGCCGTTCTTGCCGTTGGAGAGGCCGTCGAAGAAGTTTCCTGCATAGAACTGGAGACCAGGCTGGTCGGTGTAGACCTTCATCTCACGGCCGCTGGCAGGCTCATAGAGCACTGCTGCGAGTTCAACTGCGCCGGCTTCCTTGCGGTCGAGTACCCAGTTGTGGTCGTAGCCGTTTCCGTTGCGGAGCTGCTGGTCGTCAGCCTCGATCCTCTCGCCGATGGTGTGAGGCTCGCGGAAGTCGAAAGGAGTGCCTTCTACAGGAGCAATCTCGCCAGTAGGGATGAGGAATTCGTCCACAGGGGTGGTTGCGCTGGCGAAGATCTGGAGTTCGTTGTCGAGTATGGTGCCGTTGCCTTCTCCCTTGAGGTTGAAGATGCTGTGGTTGGAGAAGTTCATTGGGGTTGCCTCGTCGGTGAGGGCGTCGTAGGTGATCACGAGGGCGTCATCAGCGGTGAGGGTGTAAGTTACCTGGACTACGATGTCTCCTGGGAAGCCGTCGAGGCCCTTGTCGTGGAGATATACGAAGGATACGGAGCTGTCGGTCTTCTCTCCGAGGTCCCAAACTACGAGATCCACGCCTTTGAGGCCGCCGTGCAGGGTCTGGCCGTTGTTGTTCAGAGGCAGGGTGTAGTCCTTGCCGTCCACGCTGAAGCGTCCGGCTGCGATGCGGTTGGCCACAGGACCCACGGTAGGGCCGAGGAAGCGCTCGCCGGTGTTGTGCACGTATTTGTCGAGGCTGTCATAGCCGAGGATCACGTCCTCGTACTGACCATTGCGGTCAGGGGCGAAGAGGCTGACTACGCGGCAGCCGAAGTTGGTAGCCTGCATAGTGAGATGACCGCCCTTAGGGGACTTGATGGTGTAGAGCCCGACCTTCTTGCCGTCGAGGGTGTCAGCGAAGTTCTCCTCCGCCACGAGATTCAGTTTCGGTGCATTGCAGCAGCTGGCCAGCAGAATGGCGGCAGCTGCGAGAATGAGGTTTTTCTTCATATTATATTATATTATACTAAGTCGATTCCGGCAGCCGCGCATTCCTCTCTCATAGAGTCAGGCCAGATGCTGCACTGTATTTCGCCTATATGGGCCTTCCTGAGAAGGTACATACAGAGGCGGGACTGTCCTATGCCGCCGCCGATGGTGTAGGGGAGTTCGCCTGCGAGCAGCCTCTTGTGGAACATAAGATCCGCCTTCCATTCCTGGCCGCGTTCGGCGAGCTGGCGCTTCATTGCCTCCTCGTCCACGCGTATGCCCATTGAGGACACTTCGAACGCCCTTTCAAGTACCGGGTTCCAGAGCATAATGTCACCGTTGAGACCGTAGAAGCCTTCTGAGTTAGGGGTGCTCCAGTCGTCGTAGTCTGCGGCACGGCCGTCGTGGATGCTGCCGTCGCTGAGCTTGCAGCCTATGCCCATAATGAACACGGCCTTGTGCTCCTTGACGATGGCGTCCTCGCGCTCCCTCGGAGTCTTGCCAGGATACTTCTGCAGAAGTTCCTCTGCGCTGATGAAATAGATGTCCTCAGGCAGCTGTGGCTCGATCTGAGGGAACTCCACATAGAGTTTGTTCTCGGTGACCTTGATGGCCTCGTAGATGCGCCTTACGGTCTTGCGGAGGAAGTCCAGGTTGCGGTCCTCCTTGCGGATGACCTTCTCCCAGTCCCACTGGTCCACGTAGATGGAATGGAGGTTGTCCAGTTCCTCGTCCGGACGCAGGGCGTTCATATCGGTATAGAGGCCACGGCCGGGCTGTACGCCCATTTCTCCGAGCTTGAGTCTCTTCCATTTTGCGAGGGAATGCACCACTTCCGCCTGCCTTTCATTCATATCCTTGATAGGGAAGCGCACGGGGCGCTCCACGCTGTTGAGGTCATCGTTGATGCCCGTGCCGGTAAGCACGACCATAGGGGCAGTCACACGAAGGAGTGCGAGCTGTGCTGAGAGATTGTCCTGGAACATATCCTTGACGGCCTTGATGGCCTTCTCTGTTTCCTCTTTGGTTCCGAGGATGTTCCTGTAGTTCTTAGGGATGTAAGTCATATCGTTTTATTTTTCAAATAGCTTGTCGAGTGCCGTCCCGAGTATGTCGCGGGCCGTTTCTTCGCCTTCGATGGTTTCGATAGGGAAGCCTATGCTGATGCACTTGTAGTTGTCTGCGTTGTAGAGCACGCCTGCCTGCACATTGCTGTCGCAGTATCTCAGGATGGTTGTGGCCTTGGAATTTGCTGGTATGAGTCCGTCAGGGGATTCCACCCTGTAGCACTTGTTGTCGAGGCTGGTGTGGAACTGAAACGGTGCGAGGGTCATAGTGAAGTTGAAGCCTCCGACTGCCCTGACTTTGCCGGTGTGGCTGCCGAAGTTCGTGCGCCACTTGTAGCCCAGGACTTCCTGGCAGAAGTCGCAGGTCTTCTGCTTTGCCTCGCTGTCAGGCTTGAGCGGATAGACATAACTCCAGGAATCGGTGCCTATGTAGGAACCGCTGACGAGTATGCTGCCGCCGTCGGCTGTGTACTGCCTGAGGGCGTCCTGCAGTTCAGGGAAGAAGATGGTGTGCCTTGGACCGTATGCCGAGCGTCCGCTCTGGGTGGTGACCTGCTTTCCGCAGATCAGGTCTATTGCCTTGATTCCTTCAAAGATGGCATTGTCGGCTGCGAAGGCCTTTGCAGACGCGGAGCAATAGGCCCTGCCGGTCTCGAAGATCAGTTTTCCGTGACGCCAGCTCCAGTCGAGGGTGTTGCCCGCCACCAGTTTGTCGGCGTAGTCCACGTATGATGCGCCGAAGCCAGGGCAGTCGTCATCCTGCCAAGGTTCGCAGCGGTGCCATTCGTACATATCGCCGATGTAGGAAGCGTCGAACATATAGGCCATACCGCCGTCGCTGCGGTTGTCGAAGCCTGCGTATTCGTATGAGTCATAGAAAGTAGGGGCGGCGACGCGGTCGAAGTTGTCCACTGCCATCACTATACTTTCCTTGGATAAACCCGCTTCGAGAGCCTTCTGAGGTACTCCTGCGCTCATCACCTGGGATGGGAAACTGCGCCCGCCGTCGTTGGCTGCGGCTACCTTCCACGAGCAGATGCTGCCTTTCGGCATTTCCACCTCGCAGACCTTGAATCCGTTTTCGTCGCGTACTTCGGCCCTGACTCCGTTGTCCCAGCCGCCGTCAGCTATCCTGGTGTAGATGAAGTACCTGTCTGCCACTGCAGTAGGTTCCAGGCTGTCCTCGCTGTCCTTCCAGCTCAGCCTCATAGTGTAGGTCGAATCCGTGCCCTGTCTGAAATTGCCGCTCTCGTCGAATGCGAAGGTCGCAGCGAAGGAGTTCACCGGCAGAGGCTGGACTATGTAGGCACAGCCGTAGCGTCCGCTGAGGAACTTGAGCATACCCTTGTAGATGGCACGGCTCACGGTGAAGCGGAAGGCCGGATCGAGGCCGTATTTCATATCCGCGAAGTTCTGATGGGACAGAAGCTCGAGGAGCATTGCCGGCACGTTAGGCATACGGGATTCGCTGTAGGACTTGTCCCAGGTCTGGCGCCTTCTCCATTCAGGCTCGAAAGTGGCTCTGATGTCGTCCACGATCTGGCTCTGTACGGTTGCGGTGTATTCCCTGGCGGCCTGCCTGTCGCTGCCGTCCGTGTATTCCTGCTTGTTGTCCTTCTTGAGGGTATAGATGGCCAGGGTGCCTATGATGCTGGAATCCCTGGTGGTGCCTGCGTCCGTGTGGAAGCCCAGGGACATATCCACTGGGATGTTCTTGCCTTCTTCCTTAGGATTGACTCTGGAGCCTCCCGTGAGGTACTGTACCCAAGGTCCGCGGCACATAAAGTCGTCGCGGTAGTCGTGCTTGAGCTCGTTCTGGTTCCAGACTTCCTCGCCGAAGCCCGACCACTGGAGCCAGTAGCGGGCAGCCTCGGTGAATCTTGGCATCTGGGAGCATACGGCTGTGGATTTGTCCTGACCGTATTTGTTCCTGGCCCAGTTGCCCATACCTCCGCCTATCTTCACTGCATCGGCGGTGACGTATTTGCCGCTGGAACTGCAGCCCTTAGGTATGCCTGCGTCGAGGGTGACGACTTCGGACTGACCCTCCGGGAGTTCGAAGCTGCCGAGGTAAACCCACATTCCGCCGCCCATAGTCTGGTTGACGCAGAAATGTGTCTCGCCGCCCAGATGGTGGACGGTGTAGTGTGCGCAGTCGCTGCTTTCGGCTATGGTCTTATATGAAACATATACGGCGTAGGTGCCGCGTTCAGGCATATTGGCCGTCCAGGTGGCTGTGGCCTTGCTGCCGGCCTTCTGGGCTGCCTTGCGGGCGGTGCCCATAGTGAACGGATTG
The DNA here is from genome assembly GCA_002314885.1 of Bacteroidales bacterium UBA1745. Lineage (GTDB taxonomy): Bacteria > Bacteroidota > Bacteroidia > Bacteroidales > UBA932 > Cryptobacteroides. The sequence goes on from DCHT01000044.1 coordinate 83,983, forward strand.
TCCAGGTCGTAGTAGATTTCATTCTTGTTGCAGAAGCCCGGACCTGCGTCGGCCCAGCTGCCGTTTTCTTTGTATCCGGCGTATCCGTTCCATCCAGGGTTGTTGTCGGCGATGGATTCGTATTCGCTGTAGTCCCTTTCCCTCGGGAGCATTACGACTGCACCTGCATTCTCGAGCATAGGCACGAGGAAAGGCACGACGTAACTCTGGGTATAGAGGTCTTCCACGGTCTCGAAGATGGTGGCACGCTGCCATTCCCACCTGTCGAGGCTCTGCTCGAAGTAGCGTCCGTGGCTCTGCCAGAGGGCAATGTGCCTTCCGCTGAGGCCTTTCTTGTAAGTGTCGCTGTCCTCGCAGCGCACGAGAGGCTTCACGGCGTTGCGGTTGTCGGCTATCTTGTAATTGCTTTTCACTGCCTTGCCGTCGTTGTTGAGCGGGGCGGTGATGTAGCGGCTGAGGCTGGTCTTGACGCATTTGAGCTCGCCGACCACGCATCCCTTGTACTTGCCTGGGAGCCTGTTCTGGATTTCCTTCCTGAACCATTTGATGTCAGCTTCGGTCCAAGGATAGTCTCCGATGGCCTCGGTGAAATTGAAGCTGAGCACCTTGTCGTTCTGCACGACGCTCTTGAGGGCCACCGAAGATTTGACGCTGGTACGCCTTTCGAGCACGGCGGTCAGGGAGTCGCATTCCTCCTTGAAATCGGACTTGTTCTGGGCTGAGAGCGAGAATGCCGCCATCAATGCGGCAAGTGATATGATAGTCTTTCTTACCATTTCCTGAGCGCTGTTCTGTATGCTACTATGATCAATGTGCCCGTTGCCAGACCTATGCTGTCCGCCACGAAATCCCATACGTCACCGCTGCGGTATCCCACGAACTTCTGTCCTATTTCTATGCCGCTCGCCAGCAGCAGGCCGGCTATGTACATCACGAAGAGGAAGAGCACGAAGCGTCCGACCTTTCCGTTGCTTGAGTGGAAGGCGTAGAGACAGATTATTGGGAAGGGGAGGAACATCGCAAAATGGACTATCTTGTCGGAGGGAATGCCGAACAGGGTAGTGGGGATGTCCTGCGAGGGGGTGAACTTGTAGAAGCACAGGAAGGCCAGCACTGCGAAGTAGATCAGTGCCGTCAGCCTCCATATCATCTTGCTTTTGCTTTGGGTCATTTCGTCGTTGTCAGAGCTTTATGGTTAAAGGGCCTGCATATCGTTAAGTTTCTTATAGTATCCTCCGATGGCGAGGAGCTCCTCGTGGCGGCCTCTCTCCACTATGCGCCCTTCGTTCATCACGAGTATCTCGTCCGCGTTCTTGATCGTGGACAGACGGTGGGCGATGGCGATGGTGGTCCTGCTGGTGGTGAGGCGGTCGAGAGCCTCCTGCACAAGCCTTTCGGACTCGGTGTCGAGCGCAGAGGTGGCTTCGTCGAGTATGAGTATCTCAGGATTGGCAAGTATGGCCCTGGCGATGCTGATGCGCTGGCGCTGTCCGCCTGAGAGCTTGCCTCCGCGGTCGCCGATGTTGGTCATATAGCCTTCTTCCTTCTCCATTATGAAGTCGTGGGCATTCGCGACTTTTGCGGCGGCGATGACCTGTTCCATAGTGGCGCCTTCCACACCGAAGGCTATGTTGTTGAAGATGGTGTCGTTGAAGAGTATGGCCTCCTGGTTGACGTTGCCTATCAGGTTGCGGAGGTCCTTGGTGCGGAACTGGCGTATGTCGGTGCCGTCTATGGTGATGGAACCGGACTTGACGTCGTAGTACCTCGGAATGAGGTCCACGAGGGTGGATTTGCCGCTGCCGGACTGGCCGACGATCGCAATGGTCTTGCCCTTCTGCACCTTGATGTTGATGTCAGTGAGCACCTCACGCTCGTCATTGTAGCTGAAGCATACGTCCTTGAATTCGATGCAGTCGTTCAGGCTCTCGATGCTGACAGGATTCTCCGGATCCTTGATGTTGTTCTCCGCGAGGAGTATCTTGTCGATGCGTTCCATTGATGCAAGTCCCTTCGGAATGTTGTAGCTGGCTCTGGAAAGATCCTTGATAGGCTGCAGCACGCTGTAGAGGATGAGCATATAGAAAATGAAGGTCGGAGCGTCGATTATGTTGCTTCCGCTGAGGATGAGAGTGCCGCCGAACCAGAGCACGATCATAATCATTATGGTGCCGAGGAATTCGCTGACCGGATGTGCGGAGGCCTGCCTTGTGGCAACCCTGCCGGAGATGCCGCGATAGTCGTCGCAGGTGCCCTTGAAGTTCTCCTTCATCTTGCTCTCGGCATTGAATGCCTTGATGATGCGAAGGCCTCCGAGGGTCTCGTCGAGCTGGGACATAGTGTCGCTCCAGCGGTTCTGGGCCTTGAGGGAACTCTTCTTGAGTGTCCTTCCGAGCGCTCCCATACCCCAGGCCATAAGCGGAACGACCGCGATGGTGAAGAGGGTGAGCTTCCAGCTGATGGCGATCAGGGTCGCGAAGTAGAACGCAATCAGGATAGGATTCTTGATGAGCATATCGAGGGAACTCGTGATGGAGTATTCGACCTCGTTCACATCACCGCTCATACGGGCCACGATGTCTCCCTTCCTCTCATCGGAGAAGAAGCCGAGAGGCAGGCCCATCAGCTTGTTGTACACTCCGGTACGCAGGTCGCGGACGACTCCGGTGCGCAGCGGGATCATAATCGCGGAGGATCCGAAATAGCAGCTGCACTTGAGGAGTGTCATCACGATCATAAACAGACCGATGATCAGCAGGGTGTTGGATTCTCCGAACTTGCCGATGAGCTGCTGGCAGTATGCGTAGAAATTGTTGATGAGAAGTTCCTTGAAGCCCATTCCCTCTGTGTTCCACGCCAGCATCTCATAGTTCGAGGTGTCCATCTTGAAGAGGATCTGGAGCACCGGCACTATGAGGGAGAAGGAGAATATGTTGAAGATGGCGGAAAACATATTGAGGAAAACCGAGCCGTACAGGTAACCCGTATACGGCTTGACGAACCTCCTGAGAACTTTCCAGAATTCTTTCATTTAGAGATAATCTTCGAAATAGAGTGATACTTTGTCCATCAGATGGACGCGGTTGCGGCCGAATACGTTATGCTCGGCAACTGGGTAAGGGAAGTAATCGACCTGCACGTTCCTGTCTATGCACTCCTGGATGAAGCTGAGGCTGTGCTCCCAGACCACTGTGTTGTCCACAGCACCCTGGCAGATGAGCAGCTTGCCCTTGAGATCGCCCGCCTTGTTGATCAGGCTGGTCTTCTCGAAGCCCTCCGGATTCTCCTCAGGGGTGTCCATATACCTTTCTCCGTACATTATCTCGTACCATTTCCAGTCGATGACAGGGCCGCCGGCAACGCCAACCTTGAAGACCTCGGGATAGTTGGTCATCAGGGATATGGTCATAAATCCGCCGTAGCTCCATCCGTGTACGCCGATTCGGTCCTGATCCACGTAAGGCAGGCTGCAGAGCATCTTGATGCCCTCCATCTGGTCTGCCATCTCGGCCTGTCCGCACTGGCGGTGGATGACCTTCTCGAACTCGGAGCCCCTGTTCTGGGTACCTCTGTTGTCCTGGACATAGATCAGATAGCCTCTCTGGGCCATAAACATTTCCCAGCGGCGAAGCTGTGCGAGCCAGGTGTTCTGTACCATCTGGGAATGAGGACCACCATAGACATAGACGATTACCGGATATTTCTTGGTTGGGTCGAAGTCGATAGGCTTGATGAGCCTGTACCAGTTGTCGAACTTGCCGTCGGCGCTCTTCACGGTGCCGAGGTCGATTTCAGTGTAGGCATAGCCCTTCGTCGGGTCTTCTGCCTGGCTGAGGACCTCCCTGGTCTTGCCGTCGAGGCTGATCTTTTCGATAGTGCCCGGGTTGTTGAGGCTCGAGTAGCGGTCGTAGATGTGTCCGTCCTCGAAACTTACGGACGGATTGTGCCATCCTTCTGCGAGAGTGAGCCTCTGAGGCTGTCCGAAGACGGTCTTCTTGCCCTTCTTGCGTATTTCGATTCGGAAGAGATGATTCTCGACAGGGGAGACCTCTGCTGAGGTGTAGTATACGAACTTGCCGTCATTGGCCACGTATTTCACGTCTGCATCCACGGCGGTAAGGCGTCTTACGCTGCCGAGGGTGTCGCAGAGATAGAGATTGCGATGGCCGTCGCGCAGGTCGGTGCGGTAGATGAACCTGTCTCCGCTGCCCTTGAGGAACCATACTGGGTCCAGAGGTTCGGCGAAGCGGCTGTCGTGCTCGGTGAGTATTGTCCTGAGAAAGCGGCCGTCAGCTGCGTTGTACATATTCATCTTCACGTTCTCGGTCTTGCGGTCGAGCACCTGTATGATGACTTTTCGGCTGTCCGGAGTCCAGCTTACGTTGGTCAGGTACCTTTCCTCGTCGAAATCGGTGACGTCGCAATATACGGTGCTGCCGCTGGCGATGTCATAGATTCCGAGGCTGATGAGCTCGGAAGCCATACCAGCCATAGGGTAGCGGATCTCGCGCAGTGCGCCCGTGCGCGTACGAATATCGAGGAGGGGGAATTCAGTGACACGGCTCTCGTCCTTGCGGTAGAAAGCTATCCTGGTGGAGTCCGGGCTCACGAATATGCCTCCGTCTATGCCGTACTCGTTGCGGCTCACGGTCTCGCCATAGACGATGCCGTCAGCTTCGCTCTGCGCTATGCATTTTCCGTCCAGGAAGAGGCTGCCGCCTTCGGTCGTGACCTTGAACTTCCCGGCTTTGATCCTGTGTCCCGGAATCTGTACCTGGCCCATCCTCGGAGACAGTTCTCGGCTGAGTATGGTCTCCTCCATCGTGAGTATCTTCCCGTCGGACGGATTGGCTTTGTGAACCGAGACTATGCCCGGCTGGGCTGAGGCAACGATGCCTGTGCAGCACAGTAGTGCCGCCGTCAATGCAAATCTGGTCATTGCGTTATTCTACCTCTTCTACTGAAACGATGCCGTCCACAATGAACTTCTCCTTGCCGCGCCAAGGGAGGGCGCCCTTGTACTCCTTGTAGTGGAGCTGGACCTTCTTGCCGCCGCAGTGGTACATCAGGGAATCGGCCACGGCTGCGTCCACGACTGAGAATGAGAACTCGTTGGACTGGATGGTGGTGCCGTTTCCGCTCTTTCCGGTGAGGGTGGTGTTGTTCTTGGAACTGATGCCCTCCTGGATGATGATTCCTTCGTAAGTCTTGAAGATATAGCCTTTGTAGACGATTCTGTTGAGGGTTCCGGCCTTCACTCCTTCTCCGAATACGAATCCGTAGCGGAAGAAGGCAAGTCCGGCGCCGATGAGAAGGAGGATTACTATGAAAGTTCCTCCGAATGCCAAACCTTTCTTCATATACTAAAGTTCCTCAAAGGTGACGCCTGAGTCGCCGTCTTCCTCGTTCTTCTCCACTACTTCGTAGGCGCAGTTGGCCTTGATGTAGTCGACTGCATCCTGAAGCCCCTCGGCAAATTTCTGGAAATCCTCCTTGTAGAGGAAAATCTTGTGCTTGTCATAGGTATAGCGTCCGTCCCTTTCAATCCTTCGCTTGCTCTCAGTGATGGTGAGGTAGTAGTCGTTGCCCTTTGTAGCCTTCACGTCAAAGAAATAAGTACGTTTTCCGGCCCTTACTGGCTTTGAGTATACGTCCTCGCCCGAACGGTCCTGAGCGTAGCCTCCATCATAATCTTCGCGATACATAAATGTAATTTTTGATTTTAATATCAACAAAGTTAAAGTTTTTTCTGAAATAAGGTGTATCTTTGCACCAAATCGATATAAAAATGTTGAACAGACGAATCTTGAGAATCAAGGCGTTCAAGGTGCTCTACAGCACGGCAATCACGCGAGATTCCCAGAGCCCTGTAGCCCTCCAGGATGCGGAGACTCAGCTTACCGAGTCCTGTGAGGCCGTCAGAGATCTTTACATACTGATGATGGGAGCCGTTTCTCCGCTCACTGCCATTGCAAGGCAGAGGGTAGAGGCGCTTTCCCGTAAGCTCAATCCTACCGAAGAGGAGAAGAACCCGAACCTGAAGTTCGTGGAGAACGGTCTTGCCGTGCTCCTGGACAACGACATCGACTTCCGCAAGGTGTGGAAGAAGAAGTTCCCTAAGTTCGACTGGAATCAGTATGACCTCATCCTCAAATCGATCCTCAATGACGTGACCACCAAGCCGTGGTTCAAGTCATATATGGAATCCGACAAGTCGTCCCTCGCCGCTGACTGCAAGCTCTTCACCAAGATATATGAGGAAGAGTTCGTGGACAACGAGGAGATCGCGGCTATGCTCGAGGATATGTCCCTGCTCTGGAATGACGATCTCGCTTATGCCCTTACCTATTGCTGCAAGAGCTTTGAAAGCCTCGCAAAGACCGGCAGATGGTCTATGCCTCCGCTTTATCAGAGCGAAATCCTGAAGGCAGAAGGAAAGTCAGTGGAGAGCGACTGTGACTTCGCTCACAAGCTCCTCCGTACTTCCTACGGTGCATACGACAGGTATTCAGACCTGCTTTCATCCCTTGTTTCATCCTATGAGAAGGAACGTCTCGTGGCCACGGATATGTGCCTTATGGTGTGCTGCCTGGCCGAGATTATGAATTTCCCTTCCATCCCGGCCCGCGTATCCATCAACGAATACGTGGAAATCTCCAAGTTCTACGGCACCCCTAAGAGCAGCGTCTTCGTGAACGGCCTGCTTGACCGCGCTGCCAGGAAGGTGATGGCCGAGGAAGGCTCAACCAAGACTTTATAACATTAAAAACAGATAGAAATGAATCTCCTTTATTTCATTCTCCAGGCAGAGCAGGGCGTAGAGAACGTCGCTGCCGGAATCCTCGCAGACCCTGCAGCAGGCGCAGCCGCCGAGGCAGCAAACGAGGCCGCACAGACCGCTCCAAAGCAGCAGCCTTGGGTTATGTGGGCTATGCTCATCGGTATTTTCGTAATTATGTGGTTCTTCATGATCCGTCCGCAGCGCAAGGCTCAGAAGGAGCAGCAGGCTTTCCTCAATGCCATCGAAAAGGGCACCAAGGTGGTCACTGCAGGCGGTATCTATGGTGTTGTTGCCGAGGTTAAGGAAAACACCCTTATCATCGAAGTGGACAACGGCGTGAAGATCAAGGTGAGCAAGGCTTCCGTCCAGAGGGACCCAGCCGATATGCCGGCTCCTGCGAAGAAATAATCCGTCGCATTCACAGTGAAAGGTTGGAAGGCATTCAAGGCCTGGCTGACCAGGCTGACTAAGACCGACGGGAGAGATTGGGTAATGCTGCTCTTTTCTCTCCTGTTGGCTTTCAGTATATGGCTCATACATAACCTCTCGCTCAAGGATACGGCTGATGTGACCGTTATGGTCGAGGCCCATTCCAACATCGAGGGCCGTTCCGACGTGTCCTCGAACGTCGTTTCCGTGACTGCTGAGTGCTATGCTACCGGCTTCAATCTGCTGCGCGCCAACTGGTTCTTGAAGAACAAGATACGCCCGGTGGTATTCGACGCTGAGCATCTCCAGTACGACGGAGGTGACAGCTATTCGATAGGGGAGAAGGCCCTCGCGGCCTATTCCAAGGACATTTTCGGCAGCCATCTGCGCGTCGAGGTCTTCAGGTTCGAATCCATCACTTTCGAGTTCGCCGTGAACGAATCCAAGACCGTTCCGGTGCAGTTCGTGGGTGAACTCAGCTGCAAGCCTCAGTATATGATGGAAGACGACATCCATTTCACTCCGGACTCTATCACCCTGACCGGTGAGCCGCGTGTGCTGGAAAAGATTACTTCAGTCAGCACAATGCCGCTCTACCTGCTTGATATGGACAAGGATCACTCCGGAACAATCAAGCTCAGGCCGATCAAGGATGCTCGTATGAGCACCAAGCCGGTTTCATATTCCATTGAGGTGACCAGATATGTCGAGATGAGCGAAACTTATCCCCTCACTGTCACCAATCTTCCGGACGACAAGGTCCTGATGCTCATACCTGATGCGGTTGAGGTGCGTTTCCGCGTGCCTTTCCAGTCCGGAATCAATCCGACTGCGAATGCATCCTTCCACGTTGACTATGCCGATTTCCTGAAATCCGTTTCCGGTAAATGCATAGTCCGTGCGGACAGGGAGATGCCGGGCGTGATATCCTGGAGTGCCGAGCCGGAACTCGTGGAGTGCATCGTGGGGGACAAGTAGGATGAAGGTCGTCGTCGTAACGGGCGGCATAGGCAGCGGAAAGTCGCTGGTCTGTGCGATGCTGGCCGAAAGGGGAGTCAGGACCTACGACTCCGACACGGCGGCAAAAAGATTATATGACACTGATGCTCAATTGCTTGCATCTGTCGTAGATATGTTCGGAACAGGAGTTCTGGACAAAGATGGGAAGCTGGACCGAAAGGCTCTCGGAGCCATCGTTTTCAGCGATCCCGAGAAGCTTTCGAAGCTTGAGGCGCTGGTTCATCCGGCGGTTTTCAGGGACTTCGCTTCCTGGAAGGCTGGCTTCGGAGAAGACGGATTCGTGGTCTATGAGTCGGCGATAGCCCTGGAAAAGGGACTGCCGGACGGCTTTGCGGACGAAATCGTCTATGTGGATGCTCCGGTGGAGGAGCGTGTGGCAAGGGCCTGCGCCAGGGACGGCAGGTCGAAGACGGACACCGAGGCCCGCGTAAGGGCTCAGGCTTCGTCGAAAAGTGATCCCCGGATCACATATCTGATAGAGAATAACGCAACGGTCAGGGACCTTGAGGAAAAGGTTGCTGCCCTATATGACAAATTGATAAGAAAATGAAGACAAATCTTGCAAGAATCCTTTCTGTATCAGGCCAGAGCGGTCTGTACCTTTACATTTCCCAGGCTCGTAACGGTGCCATCGCCGAGTCCCTCATCGACAAGAAGAGGACCGTTTTCGGTATGAGCAGCCGCATCACCACCCTTGCTGACATCGCCATCTACACCGACGAAGGCGAAATGAAGCTCAAGGACGTTTTCGAGGCTCTTCACGCAGCCCTCGCTGACGCTGATGCACCTACTTCAAAGGCTAATCCTGAGGAGATCAAGGCCCTCTTCGCAAAGGCTATCCCTAACTACGACGGCACCCGCTTCTATGTGTCTCATATGAAGAAGGTTGTCGATTGGTACAACTGCCTCAAGAACTATGCATCCCTCGAGTTTATGACTGACGAGGAGATCGAGGCCGAGTACAAGAAGGGCTCAGACGAGGAATAATGGAGAAACTCCAGATACAGACACTGGGCTGCTCCAAGAACAGGGTGGACAGCGAGCATATCCTCTCCCAGCTGGAGGGTCTCTATGAGATCGTTCCGGAAGAGGCCGTGGAGCCTGTCGACTACCTTCTGATCAACACCTGCGGCTTCATCGGCGACGCCAAGGAGGAATCCATCAATGCGGTGCTCGAAGCGGTTGAGAGAAAGAAGGCCGGTGAGATAGGCAAAGTTATCGTACTTGGCTGTCTTTCAGAGAGATACAAGGCTGACTTGCCTGCTCTCATCCCTGAGGCTGACGGCTGGTTCGGAGCTCGTGAATACGATGATCTCTACGAGGCCCTGGGTGTCGTTCCAGACGAATCCAAGGTCTGTGAGAGGCATCTCACCACTCCTGAGCACTACGCCTTCCTGAAGATCTCCGAGGGCTGCGACCGCCGCTGCTCCTACTGTGCAATTCCGCACATCAGGGGAGCTCACAGGTCCGTGCCTATGGAGGATCTCGTCGAGGAAGCCAGGCTGCTTGCGCTCAAGGGCGTGAGGGAACTGGTCGTGATAGCTCAGGACACCACCTATTACGGTCTGGATCTGTATCATCGCCGTGCCCTTGCGGAACTGCTCCAGAAGCTTTCCGAGGTGGACGGCATAGAGTGGATACGCATCCACTATTCATATCCGGCTGACTTCCCGGATGACGTGCTCGACCAGATGGCGAACAACCCTAAGGTCTGTGCGTATATGGACATTCCTCTCCAGCACATATCCGACAAGGTCCTGGACAATATGCACCGTCACGTGACGGGCGAGTGGACCAGGAACCTCATCAGGAAGATGCGTGAGAGGGTGCCAGGAGTCGTCCTCCGCACCACGATGATCGTAGGTCATCCGGGCGAGGGCAAGAAGGAATTCCAGGAACTTCTGGATTTCGTGCGCGAAGCCCGTTTCGAGAGGCTCGGCGCATTCACCTACTCCGAGGAAGAGGGCACCTGGGGCGCCGCAAACCTCAAGGATACGGTGACCAAGAAGACCAAGCAGGCCCGTCTGGATGCCCTTATGGAACTTCAGGGACAGATATCCCTCGAGTATAACCAATCCCGCGTGGGAACTCAGGAGAAGGTCGTGATCGACAGTTTCTCCGACGGAGTATTCGTCTGCCGCAGCCGCTTCGAGAGCCCTGAGGTGGACGGCGAAATACTCGTGAAATATGTGCCTGCCGCCTTCGACGGCGTGGACCCATATTCTATGATAGGCGAATTCATCGACGTCCGCATAGTCGGTGCCGATGAATACGACCTCATCGCCGAGCCACTTGCTTAAGTGGCCTGTTAATTGCAGTCTCAAGCTATATGAAAATATTGAAATTCATAGTTTTAGCCCTTTCGCTGGCGCTCTGCTGCTCCTGCGGACCGTCAGTCTATACTATGCAGCTTGAGATGCGCGATCCCTCCGATGCCGGCTACGACTTCACCGGCAAGTCCGTGTCCATAGTCTATGTCTATGGAGCCGAACCTGGGGACTCGACCTTCTCCGCTGCTCTGGCGGACGGGCTCGCTACCGGCTTCGAACAGGATTATTTCGAGGGGGAAGTCGCAATTCCTCTCTATGTACTTCCGTATGAACCAGGCTCCAATTATGCGGCGAAGGACACCCTTGCCGACCTGATCTGCGCCCTGAACAGCGATGTGGTGGTGCTGATCGACGAACCTAAGTTCTCGGAGCCATCCTTCTCCGAGGTTTCCGATGCCCAGACCTGCACTTTCAAGCAGCCTTTCGAGATAGGTGTCTATGTGATGGACTCCTACGACAGTGCCGACACCGTCCGCTCCTACAGGGGGCAGGCCGTGTTCAAGGTTCCGGTGGATGTTTCCGGCGTGATGACGCAGGAAGAGCTTCTCTGCAGGGCCAGGGCTGCCTGCGCCGAGAAGGCAGAGGAGGGGGGCAGGACCATCGCCTCCAAGTTCACTCCGGTGTGGACCCGCGAGGAACACGGTATCTATTTCTACAATACGGACAAATGGCTGGAGGCCGCCGATATGGCCGCCGCCCTCGATTACAAGGGTGCTATGGTGAAGTTTATGGAGCTGGTTAAGAGCGGTTCCGTGGGCCAGAAGTCCGCTGCGGCCTACGATGTCGCCTTCTGCTGCTATATGCTCAGGGAGTATGAACTTGCAGTTCAGTGGCTCAATATCAGCAACGATTACGCTGAACTTCCGAGGACTTCCTGGCTGCGCCGTAAAATCTTGAACAGAGCCCACATTCTCTAGTTGCTTTATTGGCCGAATTTCATTAAATTTGTCGGATAAAATCTGACTTAGTATGGCCAATAATCTGAAAGACAATGAATTTGATGTCATCATTGTCGGAGGCGGTATAACCGGAGCCGGAACGGCACGCGACTGTTCCCTCAGGGGCCTCCGAGTTCTTCTCATCGAGAGGAACGACATCGCAGACGGTGCGACAGGACGCAACCACGGCCTTCTCCACAGCGGCGCACGCTATGCAGTGAAGGACAGCGAATCCGCCACCGAGTGCATCAAGGAGAATATGATACTCCGCAACATCGCCCGCAACTGCGTCGAGGACACCCAGGGACTCTTCATTACCCTGCCGGAGGATGCCGAGACCGGTTTCGGACTTGATTATCAGAAGAAATTCATCGACGCCTGCATCGCTGCAGGCATTTCCGCAAAGGCTATAGACCCGAAGGACGCCATCCGTATGGAGCCTTCGGTCAATCCTACCCTCATCGGTGCCGTGCAGGTTCCTGATGGCTCCGTGGACCCTTTCCGTCTCTGCTCCGCAAACGTGCTGGACGCGAAGCTTCACGGCGCGAAGGTCATCACCTACACCGAGGTGACCGAGTTCGTGAAGGAGGACAACACCATCAAGGGTGTCAAGGTCCACAATAAGAAGACGGGCGAGGATGCAGTCTATTATGCGCCTGTGACCGTCAACGCCGCAGGCATCTGGGGACATAGCATTGCCGAGATGGCTGGAGTCCACGTGGGTATGTATCCTGCAAAGGGCGCCCTCCTGGTGTTCGGACACCGCGTCAACAACGTCGTCATCAACCGCTGCCGCAAGTCAGCTGACGGCGATATCCTCGTACCTGGTGACACCGTTACCGTCATCGGTACCACTTCCACCAAGGTTCCTTTCGAGGAATGTGACAATATGAGCGTGACCCGCGAGGAAGTCGAACTCCTCCTCCGCGAAGGCTGCGCCCTCTGTCCTAGCCTCGCCAATACCCGCATCCTGCGTGCATACGCTGGCGTACGACCTCTCGTCGCATCCGATGACGATCCGACCGGACGCAGCATCAGCCGTGGTATCGTATGCCTCGACCACGAGACCCGCGACGGCATCAAGGGCTTCATCACCATCACCGGCGGCAAGCTTATGACCTACCGTCTGATGGCCGAGTGGGCTACTGATGCGGTTTGCAGGAAGCTCGCCGTTGCTGAGCAGTGCAAGACAGCCGTCACTCCGCTTCCTGGTTCTGAGCCAAAGGATCAGTACAGCGAGGTCAAGATCCCTCAGTTCGCTGGTGCAAACCTCGGTATGAAGGCTTCCATCGGCCGCCAGGGCTCTATGGTCAGAAAGATAGATTTTACAAATGCCGAGGACCGCGAACTCGTCTGCGAATGCGAGCAGGTTACTGTCGGTGAGATCAGATACGCAGTCAACGAACTCGGGGTGACTTCCCTCAGGGACCTCCGCCGTCGTACCCGCGTGGGTATGGGTACCTGCCAGGGTGCCTTCTGCATAGGCAAGGCCGCTGCGGCTCTCGCTGCCGCTCTCGGCAAGCCTGAGATGGCCGATCAGCTCGCCGCTGACTACCTCAATGAAAGGTGGAAGGGTATGTCCGCTGTAGGCTGGGGTGACACCCTCCGCGAGATGGAATACCTCCAGAGAGTCTACAAATCCTCTAATGAAAGCAAGTAATATGAGATACGATGCAGTTATAATAGGTGCGGGCATCGCAGGCACTACTGCCGCAGAAGCCCTTCTCGCAAAGGGTCTCAGGTGTGCGCTTGTCGCACAGGGACGCTCAAAGAGCAATCCGGACCTCAATGCCCTCGTGGCAAGGGGACTGGCCCTCTATCTCGGTGATGAGGTGCTTTCAGGCGACATCGTGGAGGGCAGGGTAGTGGCTCTGCACACTCAGAAGCTCGAAGACGTCGCCCTCGTGGCAGACAACTATATACTTGCTTCAGGCAAGTTCTTCAGCCGCGGCATCGTCGCCGATATGGACAGGGTATATGAACCTATCTTCGGCCTCGACGTGGAATATGACGCAGACCGCAGCAACTGGTTCAATGCCGACTTTGCGGCTGACCAGAAGTTCCTGAGTTTCGGCGTGAAGAACTACGGTCAGGGCAAGGTCGCTCACGAAGGAGTCGTACTGAGCAATCTCTTCGCAGCCGGAGAGGTCCTCGAAGGCATCTGCTCCCTCGACTCAGCGGAAAAGATAGCAGCCTCTGCTGCTGAGGCAGTTTCAAATATCAAATAATGTCGGATATGCAGGAACATAGTATAAGCGCAAACAATTTCGAACAGTGCCAGAAATGCGCAATCTGTACCACTGTGTGCCCGGTTCTCGCCAACAATGAACTCTATCCAGGCCCTAAGCAGGCCGGTCCTGACGGCGAGCGTTACCGTATGAAGAATCCGGTCTTCTATCAGGAGACCCTCAAATATTGTATGAACTGCAAGAGGTGCGAGGTTGCCTGTCCTTCAGGAGTGAAGATTGGCGATATGATCCAGAGCGCCAAGCTCGAGTATGGCAAGCGCAGTCACATCATCCGTGACACTACACTCGCCAGCACCGACCTCGTGGGACCTATGGCTTCCGCCTTCGCCCCTGTTGCCAACCTGGCTCTCTCTATGAAGCCTGTGAAGGCCGTTCTGGACGCCACTATCGGCGTGAGCAAGCATCGCACTATGCCTAAGTATTCCTCCCAGACCTTCGAGAGCTGGTTCAAGAAGAATGCTGCGGCCAAGCAGGACGGATTCAGGAATCATATCAGCTACTACCACGGCTGCTATGCCAACTTCAACTATCCTCAGCTCGGCAAGGACTTCGTCGCTGTGATGAACGCTCTGGGCTACGGTGTGCATCTCCTCGACAAGGAGGAGTGCTGCGGCGTGGCTATGATCTCTGCCGGTATGAAGAAGCAGGCCACCAAGAAGGCTCAGCATAATGTAAAGGTGATAGGGGAGGCTGTCGCTGCCGGCCGCAAAGTCGTGACCGTCTCCACTTCCTGCACCCTTACCATCCGTGACGAATATCCTCACCTGCTGGGCGTTGACAATTCCGCTGTCCGCGACAATGTCGTCCTGGTGGAGAAGTTCCTCTGGCAGGCCCTCTCAGCTGAAAATGTCAAGCTCGTTTGGAAGGAGGACTACAAGGCCAGGGCTGCTTACCACGTGCCTTGCCATCAGGAAGTCCTCGGCTGGAGCAACTTTACGATCGAACTCCTGCAGATGATCCCGGGTATGGAGCTCACCGTCCTGGACAGCCACTGCTGCGGCATCGGCGGCACCTACGGCTTCAAGAAGGAGAACTACGAGACCTCCCAGAAGATAGGCCAGCCTCTCTTCGACAGCATCAAGGCAGCCGATCCTGACTTCGTCGCCTGCGAATGCGAGACCTGCAAATGGCAGATCGAAATGTCCACCGGCTATGCCGTGAAGAATCCTATCAGCATCCTCGCCGAGGCTCTCGACCTCGAAAAGACGATGGAGGCGAACAGGTAAGGTCTAGAAATTCAGATTTCCAACTATTTGCTAAATATTTGACAATCAGGGCTTTGATACACGTATCAAGGCCCTGATTGTCTAGATATTCCCGTTGATACAATCAAAGGCCTTGTTTATTAAAATAAATAAACTAAATTTGTTCCTATTATTGACACAATAAACAAAACCAATATTCAAACACTTTAATTATGAAGAAATTCCTTCTTTGTATGAGCTTGATCGCAGCTTTGGTGCTGAGTCCGTTCTCGGCATTCGCCCAGACCAAGCACACCGTCACAGGTGTCGTGACGGACACTGATGGACTTCCTCTCATCGGTGCGGGTGTCCTCATCAAGGGCACGACCAGCGGCACGGTTACCGATGCAAACGGTAACTACAGCATATCCGTTACTGATGAACAGGAAATCGAATTCTCCTACCTTGGCTACTCCAGTGTTGTCGAGAAGCCTGGTCAGAGAGCCATCATCAACGTGTCACTCGAGGTTGACAACGTCCTCGAAGATGCAGTCGTCGTGGGTTACGGTACCCAGTCCCGCAAGACCTTGACCACTTCGATCTCCAAGATTGACGGTGACAAGCTTGCCGACGCACCTGTGTCAACCGTAGCCGACGCTCTCAAGGGCAAGGTGACCGGTATGCACATCGTTTCCAACAACAACCTTCCTGGTGAGGCTCCGACCATTATGGTCCGTGGTGGTTCTTCCATCAACCGAAGCAATGCCCCTCTCTGCCTCGTGGACGGCGTGGAGCGTTCATTCGAAGACCTCAACCCTAACGACATCGAGAGCATCGAAGTCCTCAAGGATGCCGCTGCAGCCGCCATCTACGGTAGCCGCGCTTCCAACGGTGTAATCATCGTCACCACCCGCAAGGGCAACCAGTTCAAGGCCCCTCAGATCGTTTTCGACGTACAGGTTGGCTTCAACTCTCCATCCCGCAAATGGAATCTCGCCAATGCTCAGGAGTATCTCTCAATCATACGTCCTGCAGCGGCTTTGGGTCCTAACTCAGCCCTCGTCCTCGACGGTGCAAACGGTGCCGGTGTGGGCAACACCTCTTCCACTGCGGTTTACTCCACCCGCTATCTCAATGCAGGTGAGGAAGTTCCTGCCGGTTATATGTCTATGGCCGATCCTGTCGACCCTAGCAAGACCATCATCTTCTCTGACCACGACTGGCAGAGCGATTGGTACAGCCCGGCGCTCTACCATAAGGAGTATATAGGTATCAATGGTGGTAACCAGAATGTGAAGTACGCTGCTTCAGTCGGTTATATGCAGGACCTCGGAATGGTCGCAATGTCCGGCTACAAGAACTTCACTATGCACGGCAAGACCAGCTTCAAGATCACCAAGACCCTCGAGGCTACCACCACCTTCGACTTCACCAAGAACCTCAAGAACCCTCTCACCAGCAACTACTTCAATGCTCTGGGACGAGGCCTTATGATGGCTCCTACCCATATCGGCAAGTATGCGGACGGTTCATTTGCGACCGGCGGTACCAATGCCAACCAGCAGTCTGCTGAATTCTATGAGACCTTCTACGACCGCGAGAACAGCCGTCAGAAGTTTATGGGCAGCCTCGGCCTCAAGTGGGAAATCACCGACTGGCTCACTGCAAATGCGCAGTATGCCTACTATGACAACTCTTACCGTGGCAGCTACTATGCCTATGGACAGATTGTTTCCGAGGAAGGCGGCGTGACCAACAACTTCATTTCCGGCACCCGTGCCACCAGTGAGTCCCGCACTCAGACAACCCGTCAGAACGTGCAGGCTTATCTCACCGCCAAGAAATCATTCGACAAGCACAGGATCGACGGTATGGTCGGCTATGACCTCGGTTATACCAAGTACAACAGCCTCTCCGCTTCTTCTTCAGGTGCTGAGGACGACAAGCTTCCTTACATCCAGAGCGGTTCCAAAGGCGACGTACAGGCCGGTGAGGCTTCCACTTACGATGCCTCCAACACCGAATATGACACTGCCATAATGTCCTTCTTCGGACGTGTGGGTTACAACTATGCTGACCGTTACATCGTTTCCGCTACATTCAGGGCCGACGGTTCATCCCTCTTCGCAAAGGGCAACCGCTGGGGCTATTTCCCTGGTGTGTCAGGCGCGTGGGTGATTTCAGAGGAGCCTTTCTTCAAGTCTTCGAACCTGAGTTCCACTATGAACAGCCTCAAGTTCCGTGTGTCCTACGGTCTCACCGGTAACAACGACATCAGCCGTACTTCTCCTCTGGGCTCCTACAGCCAGGGCGACTATGCCGGCTCAGCCATCCTCCTGCCTTCCAAGATGCAGAACGCCAACCTGAGGTGGGAGCAGACTGCATCTTTCGATGCCGGTATCGACATAGGTCTCCTCAATGACCGTGTACGCATCGTGGCTGACTATTATAATAAGGTCACCAGCAATATGATCTTCTCAATCACTCTCCCTGACACGGGCCAGATCGGCAGCGTCGAGGCCAATGTGGGCAGCGCCCGCTTCTACGGCTTCGAGCTCGAACTCCACACCGTGAACTTCCAGACCAGGGACTTCAGCTGGGAAACCGACCTCACCTATTCCTTCAGCCGCAACAAGGTCCTCAGCCTTCCTGAGGAATATGCATACGATATCCTCGATATGGACGGCAACCCTACTGGCAAGAAGGGATATCGTATCGGTGGTTACACTACTGCCAACGGATATCGCTTCGGCGGTATTGCAGTAGGCGAGCCTCTCGGACGTATCTGGGGCTATAAGACCGCAGGCATACTCCAGACCGACGAGGAAGCCGCTGCCGCCCTCTACGATACCCAGAGCCACGGTTACCGCCGTTCAGACGGAACTTCCGTGACCGGCCGCAAGGACGCAGGTGACTTCGAGTGGGTCAACCGTTATGGTACTGCCAAGACGGCAGACGGATACGAGCAGATCGATGGAACCGACGTATTCTGCCTCGGTAATGTGACTCCTCATTCAACCGGTGGTCTCAACAACACCATCCGTTGGAAGAACCTCAGTTTCAACATCTACTTTGACTACGCCATCGGTCACTCCATCTACAACTATATGAAGACCCGTATGGTCCAGAACACCCTCGGCTACTCCAACTCCAACGTTGACGTGTCCATCTTCAATGAGACCTGGAGGTATCCAGGCGACACCAAGACTGCTGCACGCTTCTTCCCTAATGACGCCGACTATGGCAACAGGAACTACTCCCGCTGCTCCGACTTCAACGTGGAGAATGCAAGTTATCTCTGCCTCAGGGACGTAGCCATCTACTACGACCTTCCTGAGAACTGGGTCAAGAAGGCGAAGATGAAGAAGGTTACCCTCGGCATCTCCGGCAATACCCTCCATTACTTCACTAAGGTGAGCGGCGCCATCTCTCCTGAGACCGGTATCGCTGCCGATGCAGGCGGAAGCGATATGTACTCTTCTGTACAGATGGGTGCTTCCAACTCCAACATTATGCCTGCTGCGAGAACTGTGATGTTCAACGTAAAGATTACTTTCTAGGAGGACACGATTATGAAAAAGACAATAAGAATATTTCTCGTAGCTGCTCTCGCTTCACTGGCAATGTCATCCTGTGACATCCTTGACATCGAGTACGGTATGTCTCTCAACTCCACTACTATGTGGAAGGATCCGTCCGATCTGGAGAAATCGGTTCCTGGCATCTATTCCAGACTGCGCAGTTACTTCTCCGCGAACGAATGCAATGTTTTCTATCTCGGCGAAATCCGCGTGGGTGACTCCGTGTGGGGCCCGTCCCTCGAATCCAAGGTTGCCGACAACTTCAAGATCGCCTGCCGCCACAGCACTCTCACAGGTTCTTCTACCATCGGCTGGAGCGGTCTCTATTCCACCATCGACCAGGCAAATGCCGTCCTCAAGTACGCTGATAAGTGCAATGCCACTCAGGACGTAGTGGACTGGGCTAGGGCTCAGGCTTATTTCGCCCGTGCATACTGCTACTTCTGGGCAGGCCGAATCTGGGGCTACTGCCCAGTGAACCTCCTTCCTGTCGAGTCAACTGACCAGCCTGAGTGCTATCCTGACCAGAAGACTCCTGCAGAGGTGTTCGCTCAGGTAGAGGCTGACCTCGAGGCCTGTGAGGCGCTCCTTTCCTCTCTCGGTACCAGCAAGTACCTCGGCACCAAGGACGCATACTATATGCTCAAGGCTGAGTACGCTCTCTGGATGAACAGGGTGCAGGAAGGTGGCGATTCCTACCTGACTATGGCTGAGGATGCCCTGAATGCTATCGGTATTTCCGGTTCCAAGCTCCTCTCCAACTATGCAAATGTCTTCGACCGCACCAACAAATGCAACGCTGAGATCGTATTCGCTCTCAACAACGACGTCAACAACAAGGCCGGATATCAGGAGTATTTCTGCCATCCGTCCAACCTCGTTGCCGCTGCTTACCGCAACAACCCTGTTCCTATCAGCTCCACTCAGTGGTGGGCACAGCCTCAGAGTATGGTGGACGCCTACAAGGCAAATGAAGCCGCAGGCGACACCCGCGTGAAGACCAACCTCGGTTACGGCCCTTACTCTGCTGCTGCCGACAAGCACGAGATGACCTGGTGCAACAAGCTCCGCGGTGATATGTCCGGCTCCAAGATCGTACACGACAACGACCTCATCTACTACCGCTACGCTTATGCAGTGATGATGATGGCTGAGCTCAAGTACTACAAGAAGGACTACGCAGGAGCAAATGCCGCCCTCAACATCATCGCAAAGCGTGCATACGGAGTGGACGACAAGTACACCAGCACCAAGGCTGAGGATGTGCTCAAGAACATCGTCTTCGAGTACACCTTCGAGTTCCCTGCAGAGGGTATGCTCTGGTTCCCGCTCATCCGTACCGGCGCCATCTGGGACTATGTTCCTAACTCCGAGCGTCCTGACGAGACCTTCAGAACCCTCAAGGAGAAGAATCCTAACATCCTCCTCTGGCCTATCGCCAATGGCTCAATCAACAAGAACCCAGGCAAGATCCATCAGATCGAAGGTTGGTCATAATAGATATAAGGTATGAAAAAGTTCATTTCAATAATTTTTGCGGCTGTGCTCGTATGTGGCACCTTCGCATCCTGTGACAAGGTCAACCTCGACGGTGCTGATCTGAAGACCCTTACCATCTCTTTCGACACTGATGGCAACACCCTGTCTTCATTCCCTTCAATCGGCGACGTTGTCACCAAGGCTGTCGTAATCAACCAGGGTTCCGTGAACCATAACGTGAACTGGACGGTTTCCGTCGACAACGATCCTGACTGGGTCAGCGTGATGAAGACCACCAAGATCAGCCATTATGTGGGAACATACGGCGGTGACGACCGCGACGTCGAGCTCCAGGCTGTGACCATCACCGTGGACCCTAACACTACCGGCGCCAAGAGGGTAGCGGTTCTCCGCTTCACCGTGGCAGACGGCAGCTCCATTTCCACTCAGTTGACTCAGAGCAAGTAATATGAGAGCATTAAGATTATATATCCCGTTCATAGCCGCCGCACTTCTCTGTGCGGCAGGCTGTGACGACGGGCTTGACGTCAAACCTAAGGATCCTACCGGAGGAAGCGACACTCCTGCCGCAACGGTGACGGAACCTGCTGCCTGCAGCAACAAGATCGTTGCCCACAGGGGAGGCTCTGCCGAATGCGGTCAGCCGGACAATTCCATCGCTTCCCTCAAGTATGCGATGTCCCTCAAGCTGTACGCGTCCGAATGCGACATCTATTGGACAAAGGACAATGACATCATCATCGCCCACGCAGACGACAAGTATCAGATCAATGGCCTGCTCCCTTGGGAGCATACAGTCGCTGAACTTCGAGAGGCCGGCAAACTCAAGAACGGGGAGCAGCTTCCGACTCTCTCCGACTTCCTGAAGACCGTGATGGTGGAAGGCAACTGCACCAAGCTCTGCCTTGATATCAAGTACACAAGCCCTACTGACTATGCCGTCAAGGCTGTCTCCCGTGCCTGTCAGATAATCAAGGCCGCAAATGGACAGAACTTCTGCGAGTTCATCTGCACTGGCAACACAACCGTCGCTATGACGGCAGCCCAGTGTATGACCGTCTATAAGATACCTGTAGGCTGGATGGCCAATTCCGATCCTTCAACCCACAAGGCCAAGGGCTTTACCTGGGCTAACCTCTCCGCCAAGAGCTATATGTCTCCATACGGCACCAGAACCATCGATGAGTTCGTCAAGGCCGGAATGGAAATCAGCGTGTTCAATGTGGACAAGGCAGGCAGTACGGACGGCAATGCCGTAACCTCTGATACCGATGTGAAGAACTACATCGACAATTACTCCAAACTCAGATTCATCTGCACTAACTATCCAAGTTGGCTCAAAAAACAGTTATAACAGATTATGAAGACATTCAATAAAATAATGGCTGCTGCGCTTGTCTGCCTCGGACTTGCATCCTGCAACGTCAACGAGCTCGTTCCGGACAGCGTTGACAAGTCAGTGTCATTCGCAAAGAAAAGCCTGAACATAGGCAAGGCTGGCGACACCCAGATCATCGGTGTGAATGCCAAGGCTGACTGGACTCTTGGCTGCGACGCCAATTGGGTCAAGCTCGCTCCTCTCTCAGGTACCTCTGCAACCAAGAGCATCACCGTCACAGTCGATACTCCAAACGAAACGGAAGAAGACCGCGTTGCACTGGTGATCATCACCAATACTGCGAACCCTAGCCAGACCGACACCCTCAAGGTGACTCATCTCTGGAAGGATACCGGCAGCAAGATCATCGATGCCGACAGTTTCTTCGCCTTCCTCGAGAACGCCGGCTCATACTCCGATTCTGACGAGGTTGAGATAGATGCCGATATCGATCTCGGTGGTGCGACCCTCACTCCTGCAGGCAGCTTCCTTGGCATCCTCAAGGGTAAGAACCACAAGATCTACAACTTCAAGATCGAGTCTGCCGGTACCAGTGCATCCCTCATCGTGGAGAACAAGGGTACTATCGAGAACCTCATCATCGGTTCCAAGGACGGTGCAAGCCCGGACAAGGCCACCAAGATCAGTTTCGCAAGCGGCGCTTCAGGCTGTACTTCAGCCGGTATCGTGGGCGTCAACCACGGTACTATCTCCGGCGTGAAGAACTTCGCTACCATCGACTTCAACGGCAGCACTACTGATGCTGATGCAGCAGTGGGCGGTATCGCCGGCAAGCTCGGCAGCTCAACTGCAGTTGTTTCAGACTGCCACAACTATGGAACCATAACCTTCACCGGTACTCTCGGTGCACGTGGATCCATCGGCGGCATCCTCGGCGTCAATATGAGCAGCGGCACCAGCGTGCAGAATTGCGTCAACCACGCAGACATTGTTCAGGGTACCAGGAATGCGAAGGAATTCGCAATGGGAGGTGTCGTTGGACGTGCTCAGGCAATGCTCAACCTTGTCGAATGTACGAATGAAGGCGCTGTTTCATATACCTGCACCGATGCTCCGGGCAGCTATATCCACATTGCAGGCGTAATTGCAGCTGAATATTTTGGTTCAGTAATCAGCAGCTGCGTGAATAAGGGCCCTGTTTCATCCTGCATCAACCAGGTTAACCGTATGGGCGGTATCGTCGGTACCATCAACACCGGTGGACAGGTGTCTAAATGCCACAACTATGGCTCTCTCTCTCTCGAGCAGCCAACCAATGCCAACTGGCAGGCTGTCGGCGGCATCGTAGGCTTCGAGGAGAAGTGTTCTAATGGCGAAAGCACCAAGTGTCTGATCCAGAACTGTATCAACGAGGGCGCCATCAAGGTTTCCATCGACAATGCCACCACTCACGCCAACCAGGCAGTTGCCGGCGGTATCATCGGTCTGACCTGCTCATATTCCGAGATCCTTGACAATACCAACCAGGGCAATGTCGCTATGACCAACATCGGTGGTGCAAACACCTATGCGGGCGGCATCGTAGGCTGGAACAGCAAGGGCGTCACTACCGTCAAGAACAACACCAACAAGGCAGCAGTTTCCTCTACTTGCCTTGCCGGAGCAGCCGGTGGCGTAATGGGCGCTGTCAGCGCAGCTTCAAGCACCATTGAGAGCGATACCAACCTCGGTGTCATCAGCTGTGCAGTTTGTGCCGGTTCAATCGCCGGTGTGTCCGCTGCTACTCTCACTACCTGCGCAGTAGGCGGTACCGTTAACGACACCGTCCTCACCGAATCCAACTTCAACGGCTACATCAAGGGCTCAGGCTCAGGTGCTGCTGTTTCCTGCTACTTCCCAGGCGGAGAGGCTCCTAAGGACTACATCACCGTCAGCCCTGAGACTCTGACTTTCGTGGCTGCAGGGGAGAGCAAGGACCTGACCGTCGCTTCCAACTGCGACTGGACAGTGACTTCTTCCGCTGCTTGGCTCACCGTTTCCCCTGCAGAGGGCAACGCCGATGTCAAGACCGTGACTGTCACCGCTGCTGAGAACCCTGACAAGACCGTGCGCAGCGCAACCATCACTATTGCAAGCAAGACTGACGCAAGCCTCACTGCCTCCGTGGCTGTGACCCAGGCTGAGCACGTGGATGGCCTCGCCGGCAACAAGATCGCTTCTGCTGCCGACCTCAAGACCTTCCTCGCCCTGGCTGCTGATGCTGCAGCAGAGGACACTTACACTCTCGAGGCCGATGTGGACTACGGTGGAGCAGCCATTGTCCCTGCAGCTTCATTCGCAGGTACTCTCGACGGTAAGAACCATAAGATCTACAACTTCAAAGTATCCGGCGAAGGTGCAACTGGCATCATCGGAAACAATACCGGTACAATCAAGGACCTCATCATCGGCTCCAGCAACGGTACTTCCTACGACGGCACTTCCATCATCATTGCTGCGACCGCTCCTACTCACGTCGGAGTCATCGGTCAGAACAGCGGTACCATATCCAATGTGAAGAACTTCGCTACTGTCAAGTGCGCAGTTGGCCCTACAGTTTCCAACGGAGGTGTTGGCGGCATCGTAGGCTACTCTACTGGCGGTACAATTACCGGCTGTGAGAACTATGCACAGGTAGTTGTGGATGAGAACGTCACCCTCACTCAGGAAACCCGCATCGGCGGCGTTGTCGGCCGTGCTGATGGAGAACAGACCATATCATCTTGTAAGAACTATGCTGAACTCACCGTCACCACCAAGACTGCCAAGGTCATTATGATGGGTGGTGTCGCCGGTATGATCCAGAATGGTGCTGCTGTCAGCGAATGTTCCAACGAGGCTGTCGTATCATACGTTCAGACCGTTGCTCCTGGCACCTGGATGGCAATAGGCGGTGTGCTCGGTGCACTCTACACCAACGCCAGTGTGACCAAGTGCGTCAACAATGGCAAGGTCAGCTCCGATCTCAACCAGGTCGTTCGTATCGGCGGCATTACTGCTGTGATGAACAGCGGTGGAACTGCTGAAGGCAACGTCAACAATGGCGAGATCGCCCTCACTCAGACTGCCAACAACAACTGGCAGGCTGCCGGCGGCGTCGTCGGCTTCGAAGAGAAGGGCTCTGCCACTGCTCCTATCATCATCAAGGGCAACACCAACAACGGTGAAGTCAAGGTGACTGTGGAGAACGCCACCACCCACGCCAACAAGGTGGCAGCCGGCGGTATCCTCGGCACTTCCTGCTCCGTAACGGAAGTTACCGAGAACATCAACAAAGCAGCTGTTACCGTGGTCAACACTTCCACCGTTGCCACTTATGCAGGTGGCGTCATCGGCTGGTACTTCAAAGGCAGCTCATTCACCTCTAAGGGCAATGAGAACAGCGGCAACGTGACCGTCAATGCCGAAGCTGGCTTTGCCGGCGGCGTCATTGGCTCAGCAAGCGTGAGCGGAGCAAGCCTCAGCTCCGACAAGAGCAACGCTGCCGTCAAGGGCAATACTGCCGGCGCCATCGCAGGTGAGAACAACGGCTCCATCGCCACCTGCTCCGCTGGCGGCACCGTCAACGACGTAGCTGTCACCGCTGCCAACATCCAGGGCTCCGGCTCCGGCACCCACACCGGCGACGTGATTCTCTAGGATCGCTCCATATTTCAAGAGAGGATGGCCATCTGGTCATCCTCTTTTTTATGTCTCCCAATAATTCCCTATATTTGCACACTTTATTCCTGGAATTGAAAGTTTTAATTACCTATTTATAATGTATTATTCTGATTACTTGGCACCTGAATGCGCCATTGTGAAGCTTAGTGTCGAGGCTTCATACCTTACTCTGCAAAGTGGGGATTATTCCGACAGCGGCCGCCCTGGAAAGGATAGCCTGATTGATGACATTGATGGAGATTATTAGTATGAAGGCTGTTCGTAGATTTTTCGTGCTTGTCGCTGCAGCAGCGATTGCACTCATTTCTTGTCAGAAACCGGAATTTGAAGCCCCTGGCACTCACAGTGTCAAGTTTGTGGCTGGCGCTCCAATGACAAAGACAACTCTCACAGAGGGTACTGACGTTGCTTCATACGAGTGGTCTGATTCCGATGTCGATCGTATTCACGTCTTCGAGAACGGTGTTGCCGCTGAAATGGTCGAAGCAGTCATCGTTGATGGCCAGATGCTTGTTGAGGCGATTTTCCCTGACTCTCAGGCTACCAGCTTTGAGTATACGGCTTTCGTGAATGACTCTCGTTCTACAACTGCACCAAAGGTTTATGCGGAGCAGGTTTCAACTGAGGGAGCATACGATGCCGATTCTGATATCCTCGTGGCTCAGCCTCAGACTTTTGGTGAACTTCCATCAACCTTTGAGTTCAGGTTTGCTCGTGTCGTAGCAATGAATAAGATGACACTTAAGGGGCTGACCGCAGGTGCTATCGTAGATGAGATAACTATTACCTCAGACAAAGCTCTTACGGGCACTTATACTGAATCCGGTTATGTGGATGGTGCAAATACTGTTACTCTCACTACAGAGGACTTGGTAGAGGAAGATGGCTGCGTTGCTTTCTTCTTCGTCACTGTCCCGGTTGCAGATGCTACACTGTCCATTGCTGTTTCAACAGACGAGGGTGATTATCAGAAGACCTTCTCAAAGACTATTTCTTTCAACGAGAACACTCTTACCCGATTCAATGTAAACCTTGCTGGTTGTGAGGCTGAGGATCCAGGCGAGGACCCTTCTGTAGGTCAGACTGGCTGGTTCCTTATGACCAGCGCCTCATTCCTTCACGATGGTGATGTGATCCGTATTGCATCTACAGCGAATGGCAAAGCAGCCGGACCTGTGAACAGCAAGTCCCTTCCGGGATTCGATGCGGCTTTCTCTGACGGTAAAATGACAGGTGCAGACAGCGCTGTCAAGAACTATACTCTGAATAAAGGAACAAATGGATGGCTTCTCACTTACAAGGATTCTGCCACAGACCTTACTTGTTATCTCAATGCTGATAAAGTAAAGGTACTCTCTGAAGGTTACGAAGAGGATACAGCTACTGAATGGACCATCAGCATTGCTTCTTCCGGTGCAGCTACCATCTCTACATCCAGCTACGGAAAGCTCCTTTACAATGCCAATGCTACAGGCGGTAATATCTTCCGCAACTACGACTCTGATCCAAGCGAATCAATGGTGCTTCCAGAGATTTATAAGAAAGCTGGTAACCCGGTGGACGAGGTTGTCAAGCAGGATCAGACACTTTCATTCAGTTCTGAGACTGTTACGGCGTATATGGGAGCATCTGTTACTGCTCCAACCCTTAACGGCGTGGAATCAAGCGGTGCAGTGACTTATAGTTCTTCCAACACTTCAGTTGCTACAGTTACTAATACAGGTGTCCTGACCCTTGTAGGTGTTGGCACGACGACGATTACTGCCAGTGTGGATGGTGACAGCCAGTATAACTCGGCTACTGCGTCTTATACACTTACGGTCAAAGCTGCTCAGACCGGCGGCGACTGGGTTCTTGTGACCGACGCATCTGTCCTCAGCACGGGCAATCTGATTGCAATAGTAGCAAAGGACGCTTCTAATGCTATGGGCGCTGTAGGCAGCACTGGATTGTATATGACCTCTACTGCCGTTACCAAGACGGACAATAAGATTACTATGACAGACGACATTGAGCAGCTTCTGCTCGGGGCTGGTACAGTCGACGGATCTTACTCACTCCGTGCAACTGCGGGTTACCTTTCCACTACTGATGTCAATGCCAGCGATGGAAAGAACAGGAATGAACTTGCGTGTGTAGAGACCGTTGATGCCAATTCTTCCTGGACGATTGCTGTCGCATCTGACGGTACTGCAACCATCACTGCTCAGGGCGAATTTACTCCTACTATCATCAGGTACAACGAAAGTAGCCCAAGGTTCTCCTGCTATGCGGAAGGAAACCAGAAGGATATCCTCATCTACCGCCAGGAGACCAATCAGCCTAAGTGCGCTACTCCTGTAATAACCCAGACCGGACTCGCCGTGACCATTGCGTGTGAGACCAGTGGAGCAAGCATCTACTACACGCTCGACGGCACCACTCCTACCACCAGCTCTACCTTATATAAAGATTATATAGAACTGACTCAGTCTGTTACTGTCAAGGCTTTTGCTACCGCTGCTGGTTATGATAACAGTGCTGTTGCTACCAAGACTTGCACCGTTGATGTCGATGGAGGTACAAAGACCGTTACAGAGTTCCTCGCAGCTTCTGTGTCAACTGACACTTGGTATACCCTCAGCGGTACTATCAAGGCGATCGAAAATGCTACATATGGTAACTTGACTCTCACAGATGGTACTAGCGATATATATGTATATGGTATCACTGCAACCAAGGGTGGCACTAAGGGCCAGTTCCAGGCTCTCATAGATGCCAATAGCATCGTTGTAGGTGGAACCCTGACTGTGAAATGCACCCGTGGCGAGTATAATGGTAAGAAAGAGGCCCTCAATTCATACTTCGTTTCGTATGTTGCTCCAGCTAGTGGCGGCGATGGTGGAGACTCCGGCGAAGGTGGCGACAGTACTAATCCTGTAACGATAGTGATGGATTCCAGCGCACCTACGACCGATGGTCAAACTGTCAGCGGAGTGACGGTGAATTGTGCAAAGGGGAATGGAGGCAATGCACCAGCCTTTACAAGCGAAGAACTTCGTCTCTATGCAAGCAATACCGTCACCGTATCTGCTGAGAAGGCCTTCTCAAAGGTTGAGCTGTATTTCCACAAGCAGGGCAGCAAGACCTACATTACTTCCGTTACAGCCAGCACTGGAACCTATACCGGCGGCGGTGACTCAGGTAGTTCCACCACCACCAAGACTGATACTTGGACGGGTTCAGCTTCGGAGGTGACCTTCACTATGGGGGCTTCTGGTCAGCGCGTCCTCGAAAAAGTCGTCGTGACGTTCTAGATAGCCACATCTCGTGGCACTTAAATAGCTGATACTCAGCGCATTAAAGGAAGTCGATTCCGCAAAACGCGGAATCGACTTCCTTTATCTGCTTGATAGCCAATCACTTAAGCGCCACGGCAATTAGTGATAAGGATGCCTCTCTTTGCCGTGTGCGGTCGGAGGGACGGCGGTGGCGGGACCACGTCAGGACGGTGGCTCGCTCGGTCGCAAAGCTACGACGGCTAACTCGCACTTTTAGCCCTCCTCGCTGCGCCCCGTCGATGCAAGCATCTCCGTGGCTTCGTTCGTCGGTCTAACGAGCTCGAACAAAGCCGTCGCTATACGCTTTGCTCCTGTCGCTCGCTAATCACCGTCCTTCCTATCGGTCCCTCTCACCATCCGTCCCTCCTTCCGCCTCTTCACTCAGCGCACCCACCAGCAACACCCTCAAGCAAGTCACAAGCAAGTCACCTGCCGCGTGTTCGAAGCACAAAAGAATTGCTCCACACGCCAGCATAAGAGAGCACAAAAAATAGCCTGTCAGACGTAGGCGAGCGTTTTTCTCCGCGAGCCGGTCTGACAGGCTATTTTTACTCTCAGCAATGCTGAGCAATTCTTTCCGTTGTGCGAGATTACTCTTCTGCAGGCTTCAGGTTGGTGTAGACGTTCTGTACGTCGTCATCCTCTTCGATCTTCTCGATGAGTTTGTCAACCTCAACACGCTGCTCAGCGGTAAGCTCCACGAGCTCGGTGTTAGGGAGGCGGGTGAACTCAGCGGAAACAAGCTCGTAGCCGTTGTCCTCGATGTACTTCTGGATCTGGTTGAAAGCGGTGAAGTCGCCGTAAGCGCAGATGGTCTTTACCTCGGTCTCCTCGTCAACTTCCTCGAAGATCTCGTCAACGCCGTAGTCGATCATATCGAGCTCGAGCTCCTCAAGGTCGTAACCTTCGCCCTTGAAGCGGAACACGCTCTTGCGGTCGAACATATACTCAACGGAACCTGAGGTGCCGAGTGAGCCACCGAACTTGGTGAAATATGAACGTACGTTAGCTACAGTACGGTTGTTGTTGTCGGTAGCGGTCTCAACGAGAACTGCGATTCCGTGAGGGGCGCGGCCCTCGAATACAACCTCCTTGTAATCTGCCTGGTCCTTCTCGCTGGCCCTCTTGATGGCGCGCTCGATGTTCTCCTTAGGCATATTCTCACCACGTGCAGTCTGGATGAGTGCACGAAGACGTGGGTTACCTGTTACGTCAGGACCGCCTGCCTTTACAGCGATGGTGATTTCCTTACCGATCTTGGTGAACGTCTTGGCCATGTGGCCCCAACGTTTGAACTTTCTTTCTTTTCTGAACTCAAATGCTCTTCCCATAGTGTGAAAAATTATTCAGCGATCCTGGTGATGTACTTGTCGATGTCGTATCCTTCCATTGACTGTGGATACTTGTTCTTGATCTCGTTGTAGAACTTGAGTGCCTCAGCCTTCTTGCCAAGCTCCTCAGCAACAACGCCGGCCTTGAGAAGGTATGCAGCAGCATACATATTCTCTACGACCTTTGCAGCCTTGGTGTAGCAGGAGAGGGCAGCCTCGTACTTCTCGAGACCTACGAGGGCGTCACCCTGGCAGGCGAGAGCGCGGGCCTTGAGGATTGCGTCCTTGCCGTTGTACTTCTTGAGATACTTGAGAGCTTCCTCGTAGTTGCCCATCTGGAGCTCGCAGATGCCAGCCTCGAGAGCAGCAGCCTTAGGGGTTGCGCCCTTGTACTCCTCGAGCACTTGAGCGATGCCAAGGTTGTTGCCGTCACCGTTGAGAGCGGTCTCCCAGTTCTGCTCGCTGAATGCGATCTCAGCAGGGTAGAGCTGCTCCTGAGCCTCTTTTGCCTTTGGCTGATAAACCCACTTCTGGTAAGCGAACACTGCAAATGCGATCACAACTGCAGCAACGACCACTGCGATGATGGTCTTCTCATTTTCCTTGAAGAAGAGGTCGGTCTTTGAAACTGCTTCTACAACAGCCTCATTGTTCTCTTTTTTTACGTCTTTTGCCATAATTGCTATTAATGTTTTTGTTATTAGTCCACAAATAGGCGGCAAATTTACCTAAAAAATGCCGAAAGAACAAGAAAACCTTGGCTCTTTCAGCATTTCTTTAACTGAGCTTGTCCGGCTGCCCGTCGCATTCCCTCCATTCCTTAGGAGAACAACCGACTATTTTCGTGAACTGACGATGGAAATTCGACCTGTCGCTGAAGCCCGCGATTTCGGCAACTACGTTGACTGAGGCCCGTTTATCTTCGAGCAGGAGCTTCTTCGCATCCTCGACTCGGAGCTCTGTCCTCCAGGTGCGGAAATCCACTCCCACACGCATAGCGAAATAGAGCTGGAGCATTTCTTTCGAGGTGCGCAGTTCCTCTGCGATCTCGTCGCGGCTCTTGTCGTACTCGCGGTAGCGCTTCTCGCTGACCCAGCGCTCGAGAGCCTTTGCGATGCGGCGGAATTCGCGGTCGCGGAACTCGTTCTCGATATTGTATTCAGTGCTTTCAGGCTGAGGTTCTACTGACTTCTCCTCAACAGCAGGAGTCTTGGAAATCTTCTCCCTCTTCGGCCTGCTCGTCCTCTTCTTTCCGGGGTCGAGAGTCTTGTGCGCAAATGCGTCGAGGAGCAGTTTGTGGCTGCCCAGGAAGGAGATGTAGTTGCTCGTGAAATAGAGCATAAACAAGGCGTAGAAGAGGATGTAGACCACCATTATCAGGTCCTTTCCGAAGATGAAATAGAAGAGGACATAGACGAGGATGAACATATCTGTCAGCATCATAATGATGTAGCAGAAACGTATCCAGCGGAGGCGGTTGAAGCCTTCTTCGTCGTAGTATTCCTCAAGCTGCTTGCGGCTCTTGACGAAGATCTTGTTGAAGCGGATGATGTGGTAGATGCACTGCCCGACGTGGAGCACTATGAAGACTATGGTCATCACCTGGGTGGCGATGACTTTGCCATTGATGCAGAACCTGGCCAGGATAATGCCCAGAACTGCCACGAAGATCGCATTCAGGAGGAAGCCGTCACGGCTCATGAACTGGTCGTCCAACAGGCTGATGAGGCTGTAGGACAGGGTGGCGGCGGACACGGCGGTCGTCACCAGCATCATCAGGGTGGCGAACTGTGCGAAGCCTTCCATATTCCTGTGGTACAGGGTGTACCAGAACATTACGGTGCAGGCCGCGAAGCACGCACTGATGAAACTCTTTGACCAGTTGAGGTTCCTGGAGTATTCTGAATGAGGGATTTTTATGAGCAGAAAGATCAGCGTGAAACACGCCGATGCGATGAGGTCAATGAACAGTGACAACTCAAGATATGTCGATAAACCGAGCATAGCAGGGGGTTAAGAATGTGCAAAAATAACTAAAATATTGATTATATTTGCGCCGTATATGAAAAAGACTGCACAGATATTTGCCGGAATCAGGACTCCATTCTATTATTACGATATGGAGATCCTCGAAAATACGGCCAGGCAGGTCAAGGAACTTGCCGAAAAATACAGGATCGACGTCCATTACGCCACCAAGGCGAATGAGGATGCCAGGATAGTCTCCCTGCTCAGCGAAGTCGGCTTCGGAGTCGACTGTGTCAGCGGTGATGAGGTGAAGCTCGCACTCGGATGCGGCGTGCCAGTGAGCAAGATTATGTTCGCCGGCGTCGGCAAGAGCGACGAGGAAATCTTCGAGGCTGGAATCGCCGGAATCGGAGCCATCAACGTGGAGAGCGTCCAGGAGCTTTACATAGTCAATGCGATCGCTGCCAAATATGGTTTCGTGGCCAATGTCTGCGTCCGCGTCAACCCTAATATCGATGCCCACACTTTCAGGTATGTGACCTCCGGTCTGAATACCAACAAGTTCGGTGTCTCCGAGAGCGAATTCCCCGAGCTCGTGGAGATGCTTGCGCAGTGCAACAACGTGAAATTCAGAGGATTGCATTTCCATATTGCATCCCAGATCAAGGATATTGCGAAAGTTACCAAGACCCTTTGCGGCGTGGCCAACAGGGCAGTGGAGTGGTTCGCCGGACACGGTTTCGAGACTGAAATCATCAACCTTGGAGGCGGTCTCGGCGTGAACTATGAGAACCCTTACGGCGACACTTTTCCTGATTTCGAAGGCTGGTTCAAGGCCATAGACGAGAACATCGTCCGCAAGCCTGGTATGACCATACACGTGGAGCCGGGTCGTGCGCTCGTGGCTCAGTGCGGCGACCTCATCACCAAGGTCCTTTTCGTGAAGGAGACCGAGGTGAAGTCCTTCGTGGTAGTTGACGCCGGTATGAACAACCTCGTGCGTCCTGCGTTCTATGGTGCCTTCCACCTGATCGAGAACCTCAGTGCCGAGGAGCGTCCTTCTCTGCCATCCAACCGCGTCTATGACGTTGTGGGTCCTGTCTGCGAGTCCAGCGATACCTTCGGCAAGGGCCGTCAGCTGCCTCTGACCGTCCGCGGCGACCTGATGGTCGTTCACAGTGCAGGCGCATACGGCCAGGCGATGTCTATGCGTTATACCCTCCGCCCGATTGCCCAGGTCGTATATTCTGACCGAATCAACGAGGCCGAAAAAGAAACTCCAATTCTGTAACATATTATGTTTGAGAACCTTAGTGAGAAACTTGAGAGATCGTTCAAGATCCTCAAGGGTGAAGGAAAGATTACTGAAATCAATATTTCGGAGGCCCTCAAGGACATCCGTCGTGCCCTGCTCGACGCCGATGTCAGCTACAAGATAGCGAAGACATTCTGTGACGACGTGAAGAAGAAGGCCATAGGCCAGAACGTCCTCACCGCAGTCAAGCCTCAGCAGATGATCGTGAAGATCGTCCACGATGAACTCGCCGCTCTGATGGGCAGCGAATCCAGCGACATAAATATAAAAGGACAGCCTGCAGTGGTGCTGGTGGCCGGTCTGAACGGCTCCGGTAAGACCACATTCTCCGGCAAGCTCGCGCTCAATGTGAAGAGCAAGAAGGGAATGAAGGTCCTCCTCGCTGCCTGCGACACTTTCCGTCCGGCCGCAATCGAGCAGCTGAAGGTGCTCGGCGAGCAGGTGGGTGTACCTGTTTACACTGAGGAAGGCGTTAAGGATCCGGTACAGATCGCTCAGAATGCCATCAAGAAGGCTAAGGCCGAGGGCTATTCCGTGGTGATCGTCGATACTGCCGGCCGTCTTGCAGTGGACCAGGAGCTGATGGATGAGATTTCCGCTCTCCACAGCGCTGTGAAGCCAACTGAGACTCTCTTCGTGGTCGATGCAATGACCGGTCAGGATGCAGTTGAGACCGCCAAGGCCTTCAACGAGCGCCTCGATTTCGACGGTGTCGTCCTTACTAAGATGGACGGTGACACCCGCGGTGGTGCAGCCCTCTCCATCAAGGCCGTAACCGGCAAACCTATCAAGTTCATCTCCTCAGGCGAGAAGATGGAGGCCCTCGATGTATTCCACCCGGCTCGTATTGCCGACCGTATCCTCGGTATGGGTGACGTCGTTTCCCTCGTCGAGAAGGCCCAGGAGGCCTACGATGAGAAGGAAGCCCGTGAACTCAAGAAGAAACTCGCCAAGGACCAGTTCACTCTGATGGACTTCTACAATCAGATCCAGCAGGTCAAGAAGATGGGCGACATCAAGGAACTCGCAGGTATGATCCCAGGTGTCGGCAAGGCCATCAAGGACGTGGATATCGACAACGACAAGGCCTTCAAGGGCATTGAGGCCATAATTATGTCAATGACTCCGGCCGAGCGTGAGCATCCTGAAATCATCAACGGAAGCCGCCGCAAGAGAATCGCAGACGGCTCCGGCACTAATCTTCAGGAAGTCAACAAACTCCTCAAGCAGTTCGAAGGCACCCGTAAGGCTATGAAGCAGTTTATGGGTGTCGGCAAGGGCGATATGATGCGCAATATGATGCGCGGCGGTATGCGCCGATAAGCTCAACGCAATATCAAACAGCCCCCTCAGACCGAGGGGGCTGTTTTTGTGAAAGTGGCGCAGAAGTAGTGCCACTAGTACTGCACCACTTTCCCCTTGGTGGGTTTGCGCACCTGCGCAAAACCACCCTTTTTTGCTCACCGGGGGTGTCTGAAACCATCCTCCGTGTGCAAAACCACCCTTTTTTGCTCACCTTGGGCGTCCGAATCCATTCTCTGTGTGCAAAACCACCCTTTTT
>DCHT01000021.1:0-12997 GCA_002314885.1 Bacteroidales bacterium UBA1745
GCGAGCGCAGAAGTTACGGCGACAAACCTGCTTTCGGCGAAAGGAAGAACTACGGCGAAAGGAAGCCGTTCGGACGCAAACCGTTCAGGAAGGATGGGAGCGAGTTCAACCGCAATTCAGACGAGGGAATCAACCGTATGATCAGCCGCAAGCCGCAACTCGACAGTCGCGACTACTCTGATTTCGATTCCGCCGCTACCCCCATCAAGGACGAGGTGCGCCTCAATAAATTCATCGCCAACTCGGGAGTATGCTCCCGCAGGGAGGCCGACACCCTCATCCAGGCCGGCGTCGTCACAGTCAACGGCGAGGTTGTGACCGAGCTGGGCACCAAGGTCAACATATTCACAGACGACATACGCTTCAACGGGGAGCGCCTCAAGGGCGAAGAGAAGGTCTATCTTGTGATGAACAAGCCCAAGGGCTATGTCACCACCGCGAGCGACCCTCACGCCGAGAAGACGGTCATGGAACTGCTCAAGGGCTGCCAGTCAAGAGTTTTCCCCGTCGGGAGACTCGACAAGAACACCACCGGCGTGCTCATGTTCACCAATGACGGCGAGATTGCCGAGCGCCTGACCCATCCCTCATACGACAAAAAGAAGATTTATCAAGTAATACTCGACCGCAAGCTGGAGAAAGAGGATTACGACAAGATACTCGCTGGAGTGACACTTACTGACGGTGATGTGGCAGCAGATGAACTCGAGTACATTGACGAAAACGACCACCGTAAGCTCGGCATTGAGATTCACTCCGGCAAGAATCGCGTTGTCCGCCGCATCTTCGAGAGCCTCGGCTATGACGTGCGCGCCCTTGACCGCGTGTATTTCGCCGGCCTTACCAAGAAAGGACTCAAGAAAGGCGAATGGAGGTTCCTCACCGAAGGCGAGACCAACATTCTCAAAATGGGAGCATACATCTAGCAGTATATGGCTCACAGATCGGGATTCGTAAATATAATCGGCAATCCAAACGTCGGCAAGTCAACGCTGATGAACGCGATGGTCGGTGAAAAACTTTGCATCGTCACAGCCAAAGCTCAGACAACGCGCCACAGGATAATGGGAATAGTGAACGGGAAGGACTACCAGATAGTCTATTCCGACACTCCCGGTATCCTGAAGCCAAACTACCGACTCCAGCAGAACATGATGGATTTCGTCGACACGGCAATAGGTGATGCCGACATTATTCTCTATGTCACTGACACCATCGAGAAACCTGACAAGAATTCCGAATATATCGCCAAACTGTCACAACTTGCCTGCCCTGTAATAGTCGTCATCAACAAAATCGACATCAGCGCTCAGGACAAGGTGATGGAACTGATTTCATACTGGAAGCAGCAGATTCCCGCCGCAACGGTCATCCCGGCCAGCGCGCAGGAGAAGTTCAACCTCGACACGATACTGGAAACGGTCATCGGGAACCTTCCGGTCAATCCCCCCTGGTTCGACGAGGACGCATTCACAGACAAGAACCTGCGCTTCTTTGCATCGGAAATCATCCGTGAACAAATTCTGCTGAACTACAAGGAGGAAATCCCCTACTGCTGCCAGGTGGAGGTCGAGACTTTCAAGGAAGGAAGCGAGCGATACGACATCAGCGCAGTCATCTACGTGATGCGCGACTCGCAGAAGGGTATCATCATAGGGAAAGGCGGTGCCGCGCTCAAGAAGACCGGCACGGCAGCCCGCATCGGAATGGAAGATTTCTTCCAGAAGAAAGTATTCCTGCAGCTATTCGTCAAGGTCGATCCCGACTGGCGCGAGAGCCGTAAGGAACTCAGAAGATTCGGATACGAAGAATAAGGAGAATACACATGAGCGAAGAATTCGAAGACATAGAAGAGGTTGACCTCCCCGTCGAAGAAGGAGAAGAAATAGAAGCATCAGGAAAGTACGAGAGGCTGCTGGAAGGTGACGCCCGGAAGTTCAAGTTGTCCGGGATGTTCAAGGACTGGTATCTTGACTATGCCTCCTACGTCATCCTGCATAGGGCTGTGCCGCACATCGTCGATGGACTCAAACCAGTTCAGCGCCGCGTGCTGCACGCAATGTTCAAGATGGATGACGGTGCTTATACTAAGGTGGCCAATATTGTCGGACAGGCTATGCAATATCACCCTCACGGTGACCAGTCCATACTCGGTGCCCTCGTGACATTGGGTCAGAAAGGCTTCGTGGTGGACTGCCAGGGAAACTGGGGGAACATTCTTACCGGCGACTCCAACGCCGCTCCCCGTTACATTGAGGCCAGGCTCAGCAAGTTCGCCAAGGAGGTTGTCTTCGACTACAAGATTACCCATACGATGAGCAGCTACGACGGCCGCAACCAGGAGCCAACAGAACTCCCGGTGCGTTTCCCGCTGCTGCTCGCGCAGGGTGCTGACGGCATCGGCGTGGGTATGAGTTCCAAGATTCTCCCTCACAATTTCAACGAACTTCTGGATGCCTCTGTAGCCATCATCGAAGGCAAGCCATATGAAATCTATCCAGACTTCCCAACCGGAGGTTCAGCCGACTGCTCGAAATACAACCAGGGCAAGAGGGGCGGTTCGGTCAAGGTGCGCGCCCGCATCGAGAAGATTGACAAGAATACCGTCGCAATCACCGAAATCCCGTTCGGCAAATATACCCGCGACCTCATCGATTCCATTCTTAAGGCCAAGGACAAGGGCAAAATCAAGATAAAGAAGATTGAGGACATGACCACCGACAAGGTGGAAATCATCATCCACCTTCCCAATGACGTGTCTCCCGACAAGACCATCGATGCGCTCTACGCATTCACGGACTGCGAGTGCAACCTGGCGCCCAACGCCTGCGTCATCGTTGATGACAAACCGCAGTTCCTCACGGTCAATGACATACTCGAATACAGCACATTCCACACCAGGGACCTGCTTCTCCAGCAACTTCAGGTCAGGATGGAAGAACTCGAGAGAGACTGGCATTACAATTCTCTGGAACGCATTTTCTTTGAGAACCGCATATACAAGATACTCGAGCAGGACCAGAAAACCTGGGAAGACCAGATTGACGACGTCTTCAAGCAGATGAAGCAATATCAGGATCTTTTCCGCAGGGAAATCACTCTCGACGACATTCTCAAGCTCGTGGAGAAGCCCGTGCGCAAAATTTCCAAGTTCGACACCAAAGCTGTGGACGAGAAGATTCTTGCCATCGAGCAGGAGATGAAGACCATCCAGGACAACATTGACCACATCGACAGGTTCACTATCGACTGGTTCAAGAGCCTGAAGAAAAAATACGGCAAGGATTTCCCCCGCCGAACCGAACTCACCGGATTCGAGACCATCACCGCCACCAAGGTCGTCAACAACAACGCCAAACTCTTCGTCAATAAGGCCGAGGGATTCGTCGGCATCGGGCTCAAGAAGGAGGACGGCGTGGAGTTCATAGCCGACTGCTCCGACATGTCGGAGGTGATTGTTATCGCCAAGGACGGCAAATACAGGATAGCAAAAGTGGAGGAAAAGGCTTTCTTCTGGAAGGATCTGCTATATGTCGGAGTGTTCAACCGGGGCGACACCCGCACCACTTACAACGCAATCTACCGCGAAGGCAAGACATCGGTATATTACGCAAAGAGGTTCAACGTCACGTCCGTCACCCGAGATAAGGAATACGACATCACGACCGGTGCCGAGGGCTCCCGCATCGAATGGTTCACAGTCAATCACAATGGTGAAGCAGAGACTGTACGCGTACAGCTCAGACCGCGTCCGAAGCTCAAGAAGACAACGCTTGACTACGATTTCTCCCAGCTAGCAATCAAAGGCAAGGCGTCCAGAGGCAATCTCGTGACCAAGTTCACAATTCAGAGGATAACCCTGCGCAGCAAGGGCGTAAGCACGATTTCCGGCAAGGATATCTGGTATGACACCGATATCCAGAAACTCAACGAGGACGGCCGCGGCCAGTATCTCGGACAGTTCGGCGATGGTGACAAGGTACTCGCCATCTTCAAGAACGGGACCTTCTACACCACCTCATTCGATCTGGTCAACAAATACCAGGGCGACGTGCTCTCCATAGAGAAATTCGATTCCGACAAAACATACACTGCGCTCTATTACGATGGAAGCGTCAAGGCTTTCTATGTAAAGCGTTTCTCCTTCGTTCTCAGCGATAACACACCTCTCAGCTTCATCGCGGAAGGATCCAAGTCATACCTCGTGGATCTCAGCGGAGACACTCATCCCCAGTACCAGGTCACCTGGAAGATGGAGGACAAGGAGCCGGAAAAATACGATGCCGAGGAGTGGATCGGGAAGAAAGGCATCGCCGCAAAAGGCAAGAAATGCGTGGACAGAGGCGAAGTCAAGGCCGTCAAGTTCATCGAGCCTCTGGTGAAGCCCGGAGACGAAGATCTGGATATTGTTGAGACTGACAGTTTTAATGTTCCGGAACTGAGTGATGGTGACGGTCTGGATAGCCACGATGTCCGCGAAGTTCCTGCAGGCCCCGTAGCGGAAGAGCCGCTGGACATCATAATCGAGGAGCCGACGCTGTTCTGATGATTGTCTCCCTGACAGGTTTTATGGGCTGCGGCAAGAGCACCGTAGGCAGAGCTTTAGCAGAAAAGCTCGGATGGGAATTCGTTGATCTGGACGCGTACGTAGAGCACAAGAAAGGCTTCAGCATCAGGGAAATATTTGAGCGCGAAGGAGAAGAATCATTCCGGGCAGTTGAGTCAGAATGCATCCGTGACATCATTGTCATGCATCAGATTGCCGGCGGAGATGTGGTCATCGCGCTCGGCGGCGGCACGCTCTCCATTCATTCCGTCCAACCCATCATACTCGAACAGACTGTCTGCATCTGGCTTCGAAGATCCCTACGTTCCTGCCTCGAGGAAATTGCCGGAGAAGAAGACTCCAGACCATTGCTCCGCTCCATACCCGCAGCAGAGACTTTATTTGTCAGTCGTGAAGCAGACTATTCCAAAGCCGGCATCATCATCGACTGCGACGGGAAAACCTACGACCGCATCACCGAAGAAGCCTTCTCGTCAATCAAGGCTTCACGATAGCCAAAACAGGCACAACATTTTCCATTTGAACGTTCTCCTTATGGACAGAACGGAATTATTGATATTGTCAGCGTTCGAAAATCCAGAGTTTTTCGAACGGGTCCCCAATTTTGCGATGGGACCAGTCACAAAAGAAGGCTTATTTCGACCGCTGAAGGCTTCTGAAAGCAGTCAGCGGCTGAAAATGCGGGGATTTTCGAACCGGTCCCCCTCTAAAAACAGGGACCAGTTCGGAATAAGCGGCTATTTCAGCCGCTGGCCCATTTGCATGTTGGATATTACACTTGAACTCCTAGCTATTAGTGCCGGATTGGGCGCTACCCAGAATGATATGGTGAATGTAATTTAGTAGTATATGCGTTAACGCATGATTACTTATCGAAAATCAAGGCCGTCACCGCAGCCGCAATGTACCACCTGCGGCTGCTCCGGCACGCCGGCCCGGGAGGCTCTGCTTGAAGGCCTTCCTCCCGGCGGCCGGTGACGATGGCCAATTTGTAAGGGAACGTTTCGTACAAGAGAACGAAAAGTGCGAATACCCTGTTTTTAACCTGCAGGGTATTCACACTTCGCCAGTTTACTATCCGATTATTCCCAATATCGCGCTACTATCATGTAAACGTATTCATCCCACCGGTGAGTAGGGATATCTGTTTCACTTACCACAAGGGGTGATTCGTATCACTGGGATCTCAAAGGCCTTTGAGCACGCTGCTGCCAGGCCGGTGGGCGCCCGAAGGCCGTCGAGCTCAGTCGAGCGAAGCGACGCACGAGACATAGTCGAGGGTGAACACTGGCCTGGCAGCAGTATCAGGGGAAAAGGAGCAGAATTATAGCAGCTGAAGTCCGAGGCCGGGACCTGTAGGGAGAACCATACGACCTGACTTGACAGTC
Source organism: Bacteroidales bacterium UBA1745 (assembly GCA_002314885.1). Classification (GTDB taxonomy): domain Bacteria; phylum Bacteroidota; class Bacteroidia; order Bacteroidales; family UBA932; genus Cryptobacteroides. Next base: position 5,956 of record DCHT01000021.1, read on the forward strand.
ATTCCGATGAAACGGTCGTTGGAAATCAGCAGGTTGCCGTCAAGGTCGGAAAAATCCACTGCAGGAGACAGATGAGCAGCGGCAGTCACCGCACACGATGTCTCTGTCATGCAACCGACCATCACCTTCATGCCTTCCGCCCGGGCATAGGTAATCATCTTGCGTGCTTCGAGCAAACCTGTGCATTTCATCAGCTTGATGTTGATTCCGGAGTATGCACCCTTGATGGACGGAATATCCTTGAGCCGTTGGATGGCCTCATCGGCAAAAATCGGCACAGGACTGCGCTCCGTCAGCCAGGCATTGCCGTCCAGGTTCTCGCGGGGCATCGGCTGCTCCACCATCACCACACCCTGCTCGTGCAGCCAGCAGATTTTATCCAGCGCTTTCTGACGGTCTTTCCACCCTTGATTGGCATCCACCGCAAGAGGCACGTCAGTCACTTCCCGGATTATCCGAATCATCTGCTCGTCAGTGTCAAGACCGACCTTAACCTTAAGTATGTTGAACATACCGGCACATTCGAGGGTCTTGGCACGCACGACATCCGGCGTATCGATTCCTATGGTGAACGTGGTATCGCCGGCTTTGGCCGGATTATATCCCCACAACCTGTTGAGAGGCTGGCCCATTATCTTGCCTGCCAGATCGTGCAAAGCGATATCGATTGCAGCCTTTGCCGGCGCATCCCCTTCGGAAAGCGAATCCACGTACTCCATGATATCCTCTATGAAAAGAGGGTCCGGGAATCCGCTGAGATCCACCTTGGACAGAAAATCACACACGCTCTTGACGCTGTGCCCCAGATACGGCGGCATGGAAGCCTCGCCGTATCCGGTCAGGCCGTCATATTCAATCTGCACCTGCACGTCAGGCGTGCTGTTCCTGGAATATGACGAAACCGTAAACGTGTGTTTGAGCATCAATTCGTAAGGGTTGAAACTCAGTTTCATTTTGCCGGAACGGCCGCTGCACCGCCGCGAGGTCCCTACCAGGTCACATCCAGGCACAACCAAGACTCCGGCTCCCGCAAGAGCGGCCGTCTTGATAAAATCTCTGCGTCGCATGATATATAATGCTGATACGGAACAAAGATAACAACTATTCTGAAGTATGAATAACGTTCACGGAGAATTGATTATTTTTGCAGGTAGAAAAACAATCCACTATGATTAAACTGAAACACATCCTGCCCTTCGTGGCATTGGCGCTGACCATTTGCGCAGCATCCTGCAGCAATGAAACTGCTGAGCAAAAAGACACCCTGACAGTAATGTCGTACAACATCCGCAACGGTGTGGCACGCGACTGGGAGAATGGCTGGGCCATCAGGGCAAAAGCAACTCCAGAGATGCTCAAGACAATCAAGCCTGACATTTTCGGCATTCAGGAGGCGTATGATTTCCAGATTTTCTACATCGAGCATTTCTGTCCACAGTACAAGTCGTATGGTATCGGACGCGAACCGAACGGAAAGGGCGAACATATGTCGATCTTCTATAACAGCGAAGTACTCGAGATGCTGGAACACGGCACCTATTGGCTCTCTGAGACACCGGACGAGCCATCGAAGGGATGGGACGCCGCCTGCATACGCACCGCAACGTGGGCGCTGATGCACGACCTTCGCAATGACAGGAAGTTCTTCTTCGTCAACACCCACCTCGACCACAGAGGTCCAGAGGCCAGGAGGAACGGATTGGCGATGATTGTGGAAAGAATCGGAGCAATGAATCCTGACGGATACCCGATGGTGCTGACCGGAGATCTCAACGTCGAGCCGGATGACCCATGTCTGGAAGACATCGAGAAAATCATGAGCAACGCACGCACCCACGCAGTATCCTCCGACGACAGAGGCTCCTACCAAGGTTTTGGCAAAGAAGACCCGATTATCATCGACTATATTTATTATTCCGGATTCGCATCCTGCCCGGACTTCAAGGTCGTTGCCGAGAGTTTCGCAGGCATCCCCTACATCTCCGACCACTACCCGGTCAAAGCCGTTCTTAATTACTAATCTATCACACATAATATTGCAATTCCGCGCAAATATTGGTATATTTGCGAGTTATGGCAATGGAGTGCAAATGGTCTCTGAAAGACCCCGCCGACAGCGGCAAGGTTGAACGCCTCGCCACCGAGGTCGGAATCGACCGTGTGCTCGCCGAGCTTCTGGTGAAGCGCGGCGTGGAGACGTTTGATCAGGCCAGGTCATTCTTCCGTCCAAGCCTCGACGACCTCCACGACCCATTCCTGATGAAGGATATGGACCTGGCCGTGGAGAGACTGCACAATGCCATTGAAGCGAAGGAAAAAATCCTCATATACGGAGACTACGACGTCGACGGCACCACAGCGGTCGCGCTCGTGTATTCGTTTGTAAAACGATTCACTTCCAATGTCGATTTCTACATCCCAGACCGCTACGACGAGGGATACGGAGTCTCTATCAAGGGCATAGACTGGGCGGCCGAGAACGGATTCAACCTGATCATCACCCTCGACTGCGGCATCAAGGCCATAGACAAGACCATGCACGCGAAGGAGAAGGGCATCGACATGATAATCTGCGACCACCATCTCCCCGAGGACGCCATACCGGCCGCAGTGGCGGTGCTTGACCCCAAACGCGAGGACTGCAACTACCCTTTCGACGACCTCAGCGGCTGCGGCGTAGGCTTCAAGTTGGTGCAGGCATATTCCAAGCGCTACGGCCTCCCCTTCGAATCACTGATTCCACTTCTTGACCTTCTTGTGGTCAGCATTGCATCCGACCTCGTGACCATGGTCGGGGAAAACAGGGTGCTGGCGCACTTCGGCCTCAAGGTACTCAACGAGAACCCGGGCAAGGGCCTTCTGGCAATGATAGAACTCTCCAACCTTGAGCCAGGCCACATCACCGTTGACGACATAGTATTCAAAATCGGCCCCCGCATTAACGCCGCCGGACGAATGGAATCCGGCCGTCTCGCCGTCGAACTCCTAACCGCCACAGAAAAGGGCAAGGCAATGATGATAGGTGAGCAGATTAACAACAACAACAATGAGCGCAAGAGCATAGACAGGGAGACCACGCAGGAAGCCCTCGAGATGGTGCAGCGCGGCGATTGCCTCGCGAGCGAGAATGTCACGATAGTCTACAATCCCAAGTGGAACAAGGGCGTCGTGGGAATAGTGGCGTCACGCCTGGTGGAAGCTTTTTACAAGCCCACCGTCGTACTCACCAAGTCCAACGGTTTCGTCACCGGTTCTGCCCGCAGCATCGCAGGATTTGACCTCTATCAGTCCATTGAGAGTTGTGCAGACATTCTCGAAAACTTTGGAGGCCACGTCTATGCCGCGGGACTGACTCTCAAGGAAGAGAACATCGAGGAGTTTGCCAGAAGGATGAACGCGTTCGTGGCAGGCAAGATTACCAGCGATATGCTCACGCCGATAGTGGAGGTTGACGCGAAACTCGATTTCGCACAGATTACACCAAAGTTCTTCAGGATACTCAAGCAGTTCCAACCTTTCGGCCCCGGCAACAACAATCCCCTCTTCATGACGGAGAACGTCTATGACGTCGGCAGCGGCCGCAAGGTTGGAGCCGGAGGAGTACACCTCAAGCTCGATCTCATCCAGGAGTCGCAGCCCTACCACCAGATTGCTGCCATCGCCTTCAATATGGCAGACTACTACGACTACATAAAGTCAGGCAATCCGCTGGACGTATGCTACTCGATTGTAGAAAACTACTACAGAGGCAGTTCCTCCCTTCAAATCAGGGTGAAGGATCTCCGTGAAAGAGAAGAAATAATATAACAAGATAATGGCAAACGCAGAACTCAGCGAGCAGGAACAGATCAGAAGAGCGTCGCTCGCGCAACTCAGGGAACTCGGCATCGAGCCCTACCCAGCAGCAGAATACCCCGTAAACACGAACGCAGTTGAGATAGCAACGCAGTTCGATCCGGAGAAAGGCAACTTCCAGGAAGTATGCATCGCCGGACGCATCATGAGCCGCCGCATCATGGGCGCAGCCTCCTTCGGCGAACTTCAGGACGAAAGCGGAAGGATTCAGATATATGTCAAACGCGACGAAATCTGCCCTGGTGAAGACAAGACCATGTATAACACCGTATGGAAGAAACTGCTCGATATCGGCGACATCGTCGGTATCAAGGGATTCGCGTTCTTCACACAGACGGGGCAGCTCTCTGTCCATGCAAAAGAACTCACGCTGCTCAGCAAGTCACTGCGCGTCCTCCCCATAGTCAAGGAACTCGACGGCCAGGTATTCGACGCCTTCGCCGACCCCGAGCTCCGCTACCGCCAGCGCTACGTCGACCTCATCGTCAACCCTCAGGTCAAGGAGACCTTCATCAAGAGGGCGAAGATAGTCGCCACAATGCGCGAATACTTCAACGCAGCCGGCTGTCTCGAGGTGGATACTCCCATTCTCCAGAGCATCCCCGGCGGCGCAACGGCACGCCCGTTCATCACCCACCACAACGCGCTGGACATCCCTCTTTACCTTCGCATAGCCAACGAACTCTACCTCAAGCGCCTCATTGTAGGCGGCTACAACGGAGTCTATGAGTTCGCGAAGGATTTCCGCAACGAGGGTATGGATAAGACCCATAATCCGGAGTTCACCTGCATGGAGATCTATGTGGCCTGGAAGGACTACAACTGGATGATGAACTTCGTGGAGAAAATGCTCTGCAAGATTTCCACCGCAGTAAACGAAACCACGGTGGTGAAGATAGGCGACCACGAGGTGGATTTCGGCGGCACGTACAGACGTCTGCCCATTCTCGAGGCTATCAAGGAATATGCCGGCGTGGACGTGAAGGGAATGGACGAGCAGCAGCTGCGCGACACCTGCAAGAAGCTCAACGTAGAGATTGAACCTTCTATGGGCAAGGGCAAACTCATCGACGCCATCTTCGGCGAATACTGCGAGAAGAACCTGATTCAGCCCACCTTTGTCACGGACTACCCTGTGGAAATGTCTCCTCTTACCAAGCGTCATCGCACCGATCCCACTCTCACGGAGCGTTTCGAACTTTTCGTCTGCGGCAAGGAGCTGGCGAATGCTTATTCCGAGCTCAATGATCCCATCGACCAGCTCGAGCGTTTTGAGGAGCAGGCAGCCCTCAAGAGCAAGGGCGATGACGAGGCAATGTTCATTGACTACGATTTCGTGCGCGCCCTCGAATACGGTATGCCTCCCACCTCCGGCCTCGGAATGGGGATTGACCGCCTGACAATGTTCATGACCGGCCAGACTGCCATTCAGGACGTGCTATTCTTCCCTCAGATGAAGCCGGAAAAAGCACTCAAGAAAGAAGATAAAACCGAAGAATAATCCGCTGTGGAGATCATCACTTCCACACAGAATCCGAAGATTAAACAGCTTCTCGCTCTTCAGGAAAAGTCAAAACTGAGGCGCGAGTGCGGTTTGTTCGTGGTTGAGGGCCGGCGGGAGTTGCAGCGCTGCATCGATGCCGGCTTCGAGCCCGACACCATCTTCTTCTGTCCGGAGATTGCCAACATCTCCGTTCCCGGTGGACACAATTTATCGCAACGGACTGCCACCGGAACCGGAAGCTATATACGGATTTCCAAGGAACTGTATAAAAAAATCGCGTACAGGGAAGGGACCGAAGGTGTTATCGCAGAAGTAAAGATAAAGGAGAGGAAACTGGAGGATCTTAAGGTCGGGGATAATCCACTGATTGTGGTATTGGAGAGCGTGGAAAAGCCAGGGAATCTGGGAGCCGTGCTCAGAAGCGCGGACGCGGCCGGCGTGGATGCGGTGCTGGTGTGCGACCCGTTGACCGACCTGTTCAATCCGAATCTGATTCGGGCATCCCTCGGTGCGGCATTCAGCGTACCTTGCGTCTCCTGCACTTCCGATGAAGCTATATCCTGGCTGAAGGAAAGGAATATCCAGATACTCACCGCCCAGCTGCAGGACAGCGACTGGTACTACGACATCGATATGAAATGCGGCACCGCCATCGTCATCGGCACGGAAGCCACCGGCCTCACTGGAGTATGGCGAAAGGCAGCAGACGCTCACATCAAAATCCCGATGCTCGGTACCGTGGACTCATTGAACGCATCCGTCTCAGCAGCCATCCTGATGTACGAGGCAGTTCGTCAGCGCAATGGATAGATTCGGCGTAATAGGTTGGCCTGCTGCGCATTCCCGCAGTCCAAAACTGTTCGCAGAAGCCTGCGGAGGCAAATATCCATACGACATAATAGAGACACCTTCGTTTGAAGAAGCGTGGAAGACCTTTACCGAAGGCCCTTACCGGGCCGTCAACGTGACGATGCCTTTCAAGAAGGACGCAGCTGCGCGCGCAGACGTGAAAGGACCGGAGGTCGAGCGTATCGGAGCGGCGAATATCCTCATCAAGACTTCCAACGGCACCGTGGCTCGCAATTCGGACTACCTCGGACTTGTCGAACTGCTAAAACCGCTGGCCTCCGATGTCCGCGACTGTGCAGTGATAGGATTGGGGGGAGCAGGCTTGGCGGCGGCTGCGGCAGCGCAGGACTGCGGCATTGCCACGCAGTTGTTTCATCACGACGAGATTGCCGGCGGAGTCAGCGCAGACCTCGTCATTTTTACCCTTCCCCGCAACGTCGAAGGCACCGGACTTCTGAAATGCAGATATCTGCTCGAGGCGAACTACCGCGACCCGTTTATGCAGAATGGCCCCTGGACCTACATTTCGGGAGTGCAATGGCTTGAATGTCAAGCACGCTGCGGATTCGCCATAATGTTGGAAAGAAAGTAAACGCTTATTTCTGCATAATCTGCGAAATTATTTCTATCTTGCCAGCGAATCCGACCGCGTGGCCGGAGCATTAATACCATATTAATTATGTCAGTCAACAAAGTAATTCTAGTCGGTAACGTTGGCAGAGACCCCGAAGTACGTTACCTTGATGGAGGCCAGCAGGGCCAGCAGACAAAAGTCGCCACATTCACCCTCGCAACGTCCGAGCGCTACAAGGACCGCAGCGGTGAACTGCGCGA
>DCHT01000021.1:13102-13620 GCA_002314885.1 Bacteroidales bacterium UBA1745
AAGCTGCGCACCAGGTCATACAGTGATGCCAGCGGAGTAAAGAAATATACTACTGAAATCGTAGTGGACACGCTCCAGCTTCTCGGCCGCCGCGAAGGAGACGCTCCCGCACAGGGCAGCTACGGCCAACCTTCAGGCTACCAGCAGAACTCCTATCATGCACCCGCACAGCCTGCATATCAGGCTCCTGCCCAACCTGCTGCCCAGCAGCCCGCACCGGCACAACCAATCGACCTCGGCATCGCTGACAATCCCAGCGACGATCTTCCGTTCTAAACTTGAATCATCTACCGCAGTCAGGGTGCAGGGAAAGTTTTGTCAGTTTTAAGATTATGTTATATATTTGCAAAAAACGTATAACAGTATGCAAATCGTTGCTGCAAAAGAACAAACGGCTTTCAGGTTTGACAAAAATCTGCTTGCTTCGATGAAAATGAGGGCAAAAAGTCTTGGAAGGAGTCTGAACAGCTATGTGAGCGACCTAATCATACAAGATTTAAACTGTAACTTCCGCTGAA
>DCHT01000010.1 GCA_002314885.1 Bacteroidales bacterium UBA1745
AATTGAATCTTGTTCTCCATAATATAACTATTAGTTCTAGCAAAGTTATCATAATTTCATTGCCACATCAAGCAGGTTCCAATAATTTTCAATGAATTCCATAACCCTTTGAAAACCCTCCCACAGGTTCAATATTTCGTGCATTCGGGGAGCGAAAAGGTCGAGACGAAAGTCCCGACCTTTTTTGTATATTTGCGATATGAAAGCAAAAATCCTCTTCAAGACAGTGTGCCTCAGCGCAATCGCTCTGGCAATTTCCACAAACGCATTTTCCTGGGGTCAGAAAGGCCACGATGTCACCTGTGCAATCGCCCAGAACCACCTGACGAAGAAAGCCCAGAAGCAGATCGACGAGATCTTCGAGGGCCGCTCGATCGTGTACTGGGCCAACTGGATGGATAACGCAAGTCACACTCCGGAATACCGCCACACCAGTTCCTGGCACTACAAGAACATCGACGCGGAGGAGACCTACGAGACAGCTGTGCTGAACGAAAGAGGCGATGTGGTCACTGCCATTGAAGGACAGATCGAAGCCCTGAAGAACGGCAATCTCGACAAGGAGCAGAAGGCCATCGCACTCAGGATGCTCGTGCATCTCGTGGGTGACGTGCACTGCCCTATGCATATGGGACACAAGTCGGACAGAGGCGGCAACAGATGGCAGATACAGTACTTCGACCAAGGCAAGAACCTCCACGGAATCTGGGACACCGACCTGGTTGAGAGCGCACACAAATGGACCTACACCGAATGGGCGAAGGAAATCGACGTATGCGACAAGAAGACCGCCGCAGCCATCACAGAAGGCTCTCCTTACGAATGGGGAAAGGAAACCTTCCAGATAACCACCAGCATCTATGACTCCACTCCGGTCGGTTCCAAGCTGTCATACGACTATGTCAGCACCAGCACACCTATAATTGAGCAGCAGCTTCTTCGCGGAGGCCTGCGCCTCGCCGCCATCCTGAACGAAATCTTCAAGTAAAGATGAGACTGCTTTGCATATTGACCGCCATCCTGATGATGGTCCCTGCGGAAAACGGAAAGGAATGGACCAAGTACCGTCCCGAGGCCAAGCAGGCCGAATCCGCGGATGAAACCTTCCAACGAGCAGGAGAATACTATGCAAACGGCAACCTGTATGCCGCAAAGGCCTTCTACATCGAGACCATTTCAAGAGTAGTCAAGGACTCCACGAGATCCGAAATCGACTACGAATCCAGGATCTCAATGGCTCAGATCGAGGCACAGTCCGGCAACCTGGAGTCAGCCCGACGCTGGCTGCATTCCATCAACACCAGGGCAGTCAATCATTCCTGGGCTGTATATCCGGAGGGATGGCGTCAGGAACTGGCCAAAGAGAATCAGAAGATCAGCCAGATGATAGGCGACAGGGAATTGAGGGAAAAAAAGATCAAGACCGCTTATATATGCACCTCAATCACCGCAGTACTGCTGATGCTGCTTTTCCTATACCTTTTCATAACCAAGGTTAAGGCATACAAGAAGCTTGTGAAGCAGGCCGAAAAATGGGCACACAGTACTTCCATTTCAACCAATGACCCCGAGGAGGAAATCCGTCAGATAGCCCGGAAGATCACGGAGTATGTGAGTGAAAGCCAGTGCTATCTCACCCCTGGCCTCAAGATGGATGACATCGTGACCGCCCTCGGAAGCAACAGGACCTACGTATCAAAGGCCGTAAACAGTATGGCCTCCAACTTCAACGCTCTCATCAACGAGTACAGGGTAAAGGAAAGTGTCAAGCTCATCACTACAGACCGCAACATCTCACTCGACGACGTGGCGTTCCAATGCGGTTTCAACAGCAGAAAGGCCTTCAACGCGGCCTTCAAGAACTTCACTGGCCTGACACCAGCAAACTTCAAGCGCAGCAAGATTCTCTACTGATAGGGAACTACTCCAGACAGGAAGCGTCGAAGTTGAAGACTATCGGCCTCCTGAAATCGTTAGTGCCGCTTTTGAGTTTACCGACATAGAGGAGATAGAGCACACCATCGCGGATGAGGATACCCTCGTTCTCCATATACTTGTAAGTATTATCGGTGAAGTTGTACCTCATCAGATCGGTCATATTGTCTGCGAAAGGCTGAAGGATATTGGTCTTCACGATATTTCCATTCATATCCAGCACGTCGATGACGCTCTGATAGGTCATTCCGTTGTTGGCGGTGGAATAGAACAGGAAGAAATAAGCCTTGTCACCTTTGAGGCAGTAGGTCTGCCAGCCACGTCCATTCTTAGGATAGTTATACACGAAAGTGTGCAGTGGAGTCAGCGTTGTACAGTCGTGGGCGGACACTGTAGGCGTGCCACTCCACTCGGCATCCGGAGCCACCTTTGAGGTTCCACCACCATATTTGAGGGAATATGGGAGGGTGATATTCTTGACCGGAGCCTTCAGGACATCGCTGAGGCGATATACCTTCATCGTGTAGCCGTCACCCTGGGAATAAATCGCCAGGAGGTCGTTTTCCACATCAAAGCTGGCGTGGATGGTCTTCGTCCCGAAGTAATAGTTGTCAGTTGTCTGGGTGTTCTTGAGGGTGCTTCCGGCCACGAGTTTGATCCTCGAAAGTATCTGAGGGTTCGTGTACTTGTCCTCGCTGTCACGGGTGCCATAGTTGGCAATCCATAGGTAGTCGGAACCGCCGTCCTTCTCATAGTGGATGTTGTTGCCGTGGGAGAAATAGTACAGGATCATCTTGTTGGCAGCCAGCGTCGTACTGGTGGTGATGGCCTCCCTCTTTGTCCAGCTTATGGTATTCTTGTAACCAGCGGTCACCTGGCTGTAATACATATTCGTCTTGGTCTCATCAAAGTCGAAGCCCTGGCACACCGAAGTGCTGGTACCGGCAACGACCGTACTGAAGAGCATATCGTCAGTGATGCCCGTTACCGTGCAAGGCTTCAGAGCCGACCAGGCTTTCTGATTGAAAGTCAGCACCTTCACCTGGGAATTGCGGCCATAGACGAGATTTACCTTCGCCGTCCTGACTTCCGGTTCGGAGTTGACAGCAACGGTCACGACCAGCTTGTAGTATTTCTCTGCTCCCCCCGAAGTTCCGGAGGTCGCTGAAAATGACAGCCACGACGCATCTTCCCCAGGAACAATCGTCCAATCGCAGTTTGTCCTGAAACTGACATTGACAGTCTGTCCCGTTGATTCAGCAGAATAGGTGCCGACACCGACGAAGCTCATTATCTCTGCCGGCTTGGAGCAGGCAAGGGTGATCGTCGCGGCACAGAGCAGCGTAATAAGTCTGGACAATACTTTCATATAAATAGATTAGTGTACCCTGAGAGTCTGTCCGATTCGCAGGATGGATGTATCCTTGATGCCGTTCAGGCGGCAGAGCGTGCTCACCGAAGTGTGATACTTGCGGGCAATCGCGCTGAGAGTGTCGCCGGACTTCACCTTGTAGTAAGCCTTTGCAGCTGCCTCGGCATCGGCCTTCTTGTCGTCTTCTTCGTTTGCAGCCTCATCGTCGAAGTTCTGCTCATAGTTGCTGTATGGGCTGAAATAACGCTTCTTGAGGACGAAGAGACGCTGACGGAGTATGCCGGTCTTGAATTCGATAAGCCACTGAGGGTCAAATGCATAGCCTTTCCATCTCGTCTCGAAATGGAGATGAGGGCCAGTGCTGCGTCCGGTGGATCCGCCGGCACCGATGACCTGGCCTGCAGTCACCCAGTCGTCTTCCTTCACGTCAATGCGGGAAAGGTGACCATAGAAGGTCTCAAGTCCGTTCGGATGACGGATGACCACGAGGTTGCCGTATGCTCCGACCACCTTTGCGATGCGGACTTTGCCGTCGAAGGTGGCGTAGATAGGCGCACCGGTCTGCAACGGAAGGTCCACGCCCTGGTGGCGGCGTCCGTTGCGCATACCGAACTTGCCTCTGTAATAGACGGCTCCGATATATGGACAATGATACTGGCTGAGACTGTCGACCACCCAGATGGACCAGGAGGTCTGGAGGCTGTCAAGGACGAGGTGGTACGGATCGGAGCTCTGATGCTGCCAAGCCGTGGAATAGACCTCACTGTCCCTGGCAAAGCCCTCTTCCAGCATATACTGCCAGGTGTTGTCACTGAAGAGGATGACCTTGATGTGTTCGTTTACGGTTGCGAGAGTATCGATCGCCGGGGCGTCTGTACTCTTCATACTTGGTACGGGAGAGGAGGCGAAGAGGGAATCCTTCGCGGTCTGGGGAGGAGTAGAAGTAGCACCGAGCCCCTGTGCTTGTGCAGCGACCGCAAAAACGGTCGCTGACAGCACTGCGAGTAACTTTCGTGCCTTCATCCTACTTCGCGCCGAACTTGGTTTCAAGAAGATTCCTCACTGCGGCGACCTTCTCGTCGAGAAGTTCCTTGGAAGTAGCCTCGCAGAGGAAACGGAGATATGGTTCGGTGTTGGAAGGACGGATGTTGAACCACCACTGTGGGAATTCCACGCGGTAGCCGTCGAAGTCCATATATGCGGTGCTCTTCTCCTGGGCGAGGAACATATCGCGGACAGCGTCCATTGCGCCGGCCTTGTCCTCGAGCCTGAAGTTGATCTCGCCAGAATTCTCATAGCCCTCGATGTCGGAGATGAGCTGGCTGAGAGTACGGCCTTCCTTCTTGAGCTTGGCAACCACGTTGAGGATGATGATGGAAGCGAGGAGACCGCTGTCTGAGTAGAAGAAATCGCGGAAATAGTAGTGTCCTGCAAGTTCGCCGCCGAATACGCCGTCGATCTCGCGAAGTTTCTCAGCCGCGAATGCACGGCCGACCTTCCAGGTCCTCATCTCGCCGCCCATAGGTGCAAGATATTCGCCCACTGCCTTTGAACTGCGGATGTCCTGGAGCACGAGGCCCTTCTCTCCCCTCTCGACGAGGAAATACTGTCCGAGGACAGCGATCATAAGGTCAGGAGAGATGAACTTGCCGTTCTCGTCGACGAACATAACACGGTCTGCATCACCATCATAGATGACACCCACGTCTGCGCCAACCTTGCGGACGAGCTGCTTGAGAGGCTCCACATTCTTCTGGATGAGCGGATTAGGCTCGTGGTTAGGGAAGCGGCCGTCGATCTCATCGAAGAGATACTCCGGTGCGTCACCGAAGATCTGCTTTGCGAAGAGGTTAGCCATACCGTTGGAGAGGTCCATAGCAATCTTGATGTTGCTGTAGTCTCCCTTATATTTGAGGAGGAATGCGAGATAATCTTCGTAAACGTTCATCTGATGAACTTCGCCCTTCTTTGCGGCTGCAGGGGTAGGACGGTCCTCGTCAATCCACTGCTTGATGGTCTTGAGACCTGCGTCGTAACCCACGGCGCGGGCGTTCTCAGTGGACACCTTCATACCGTTGTACTCTGCAGGATTGTGGGATGCGGTGATCTGGACAGATGCCTTGAAACCGTAGTTCGCGGTTGCGAAATATACGGTAGGAGTGGAAGTCAGACCGAGGTCGTAAACATCGGCGCCTGCGTCAGTGATGCCTGCCACGACAGCGTCGTGTACCTCGTCGGATGAAACACGGCAGTCGCGGCCCACAGCCACCTTGTCGGTCTTGAGAAGTTCAGGAATGAAATAGCCCACCTTGTAGGCAGTCTCCTTGTCGAAATCCACATTGTAGATTCCCCTTATATCGTATGCGTGAAATGCGCCCATAATTGTAATTGGTTATAGTTTATTTTGATTTGTAACGGGTCTGTATCTTGCGGGCAGCAATGCCCTGTAATTTCTTGGCTATCAACTTCTTGCGTATAGGAGCAACGTCATCCACGAAGAGACCTCCGTCGAGGTGCTCAAGCTCGTGCTGGACTATGCGTGCCGCGAAGTTGTCGAAGGTTTCGGTCACCTTCTCGAGGTTTTCATTGTAGTACTCCACGGTGAGGGACTTCGGCCTGCGGACCTCGGCATAGATGCCAGGCACGCTGAGGCATCCTTCGGAGTAATTGACCTCCTCGTCGCTTTCCCAGGTAACCACCGGATTGATGATGGTCCTCTTGAAATCCTTGAGGTAGTCGTAAGTATCCACGAGGCCGGTGCCGTCCACGATTACGCACCTCTTGGAGATGCCCACCTGAGGAGAAGCGAGGCCACAGCCGTCTGCCTTTGCGAGGGTCTCCCAGAGATCCTCGATGAGCTTCTTGAGCTCGTCCTTGGCCTCGAGATCCACCGGTTTTGCATTTTCCCTGAGTACGGGCTGGCCGTAGAGATAGATAGGAAGTATCATTTTCTATAACTGCTTTGTCCTGTCCATATAGGACTGGAGGATTATTGCTGCGCTGATCTTGTCCACCGACTCCTTGTTGCGGCGGTCCTGATATTTCATACCGCCGTCTATCATCGCGCGATGGGCCAGAACGGAAGTGAAACGCTCGTCCTCCTTGGTCACCGGAACCTCCGGAAATGCCTTTGCAAGCTGCTTGAGGAACACGTCCACGTCCTTCTGGGCCTCGGACGGCTGTCCGTTCATATTGACGGGATAACCGACTACGAAGCGGGTGATGGTCTCCGTTTCAGCGTATTTTTTAAGATAATCTATTATCTTTGCGGAATGGACGGTGTCCAGGGCAGAGGCGAAAATGCCGAGCGGGTCGCTCACAGCAACCCCAACTCTTTTTCTTCCGTAATCTATACCTATCAACCTGTCCATAGCAAAGCCTATAACCTTGCAAAGTTAAGAAATTCATATGGCAAGACAAAATAAAGAAAGCAAAGTCAGACGTCTTCGCTTCGCGGTCCTCAATGATGAGAGCCACAAGGAGCTCTGGGTGCGCAGTATGTCCAAGGGCCGCTTCGCCGTGGTCCTCACGACTATCATAGTCTTCGTACTGGCCGCCATCTTCAGTCTGATCGCCTTCACCCCGATACGCACATTCATTCCCGGATACCCTGATGCAAGAAGCCGCAGGGAGGCCATCAGCAACGCGATGAAGATCGATTCGCTCGAGACGGCCATCGCAAGGTGGGAGTTCTACACCGACAACCTGATGAGGGTTGTGGAAGGCAGGGAACCTATCAGCCTGGACAGCCTCATCACAGCCGTCAGCGACACATCCATCAGCAAGAAGGACGTGGATCTGATGCTGAAGAAGGATTCCCTTCTGAGAGTCAAGGTCGCCAACGAGGAGAAGTTCGCCGTGAGCGGAAAGAACAGAAGTATGACCATCGAAGGTCTCCAGTTCTTCACCCCTGTCAAAGGCGTGATTTCCAGACCATACGACTCCGTGATGCATCCTTTCCTGGATGTCACGGCTCCGTCGGGATCAGTGATAATGTCAGTCCTCGACGGCTATGTCATCGACGCCTACTGGAGCGATGAGAAAGGCTGCAGCACAGTCATACAGCACGACAACAACATCGTATCCGTGTACAGAAGCAGCCAGAAGAACCTGAAGAAGACAGGCGACAAGGTCTCTGCAGGAACGCCTATAGCAATTATAGGGGACCATCTCCATCTGGAGGTCTGGTACAAGGGAGAGGCTGTCGATCCATCCAAATACATTAATTTCTGATGGGAAAGAGAAAAATCGCGATACTCGGCTCCACAGGATCCATTGGCAGGCAGGCTCTTGACGTGGTCAGCCAGCACAGGGACCTCTTCGAAGTGGAGCTCCTCACCGCCAACAACTCCAGCGAACTGCTCATTCAGCAGGCAAAGGAGTTCGACGTGAACAACGTCGTAATCTGCAACGAAGCCAAGTATGAGGAAGTGGCGGACGCCCTTCAGCCGGAAGGCATCAAGGTCTTCGCCGGAATGAAATCAGTCTGCGACCTCGTGCGCGACGGCGACATCGACATAGTCCTCACCGCTATGGTCGGCTTCAGCGGACTCGAGTCCACGGTGGCTGCAATCGAAGGCGGCAAGGCCATCGCCCTCTCCAACAAGGAAACCCTCGTGGCTGCGGGTTCCATAGTCACCAGGCTGGCCAGGGAACACCAGGTGCCGCTTCTGCCTGTGGATTCAGAGCACTCCGCCATCTTCCAGTGTCTCCAGGGCTGCGGAAACAACCGCATCAGCAAGATACATCTCACGGCCTCCGGCGGCCCGTTCAGGACCTGGACCCGCGAGCAGGTAGCAGCCGCCACCAAGGAGCAGGCTCTCCGCCATCCGAACTGGAGTATGGGCAGCAAAGTTACCATCGACTCCTCCACTATGATGAACAAGGGTCTCGAGGTAATCGAGGCAAAATGGCTCTTCAACGTTGCGCCGGATGACATCAATGTAGTCGTACATCCGGAATCCATAGTCCATTCGATGGTGGAATTCGCCGACGGCGCCGTCATAGCCCAACTGGGCCATCCGGATATGAGGGAACCTATCCAATATGCCCTGAGCTACCCTGTACGCCTGAGCCTCAACAACCGCAAACTCGACTTCGCGGAACTCGCAAAACTGAGCTTCTACGCCCCTGACAGGGAGAAATTTCCTTGCCTCGACCTCGCATTCGAGTCCATTCGCAAAGGCGGTAATATGGGCTGTATAATGAATGCCGCCAACGAAGTAGCAGTTGCCGCCTACCTGCGCGACGAGATTTCTTTCTATGGTATTTCCGACCTCGTGGCAGACACTATGGCTGGTGTGAATTTTGTAGCAGAGCCGACGCTCGACGACATATTCGCAACCAATGAAAGCGCAAAGCAGCACGCCGCTGCCCTGCTCAAAGAAAGAAAACGTTAAATGACAGTTCTCATCAAGATACTGCAGGTCATACTGGCCCTGTCAGTCCTAATAATAGTCCACGAATTCGGACATTTCTTCTTCGCAAAGATCTTCCACACCAGGGTAGATAAGTTCTACCTTTTTATGGACTGGGGAGGATTCAGGCTGTTCAGCACCAAGCACAACAGACTCATCCGCAAATACTTCCCGAAGATTGCGAACGCAGAAACCGACTTCGGAATCGGATGGCTGCCCATCGGCGGCTACTGCAAGATAAACGGAATGGTGGACGAGTCCCTTGACACCGAAGGGCTCAAGAATGCCCCGCAGCCGTGGGAATTCCGCTCCAAGAAGCCTTGGCAGCGTCTCCTCATAATGTTCGGAGGCGTGCTGAACAACTTCATCCTGGCAATCGTGCTCTATATCTGCATACTCGGAATCTGGGGAGACGCATACGTCAGCAATGAGGGCGCAGGCATCTATGTCAACGAACTCTCCTACGATATGGGCTTCCGCAACGGAGACCGCATCATAGGCATTGACGGAGAAACTCCGGAGAACTTCGGAATGCTTCAGGCGGACCTCGCCAGGAGCAACAACGGCAAGGTGACCGTGCTCCGCGGCAGCGACACACTCGACATCTACATAGACCAGAACCGTCTGAACGAAATCCTCAACACTCCGGGAATGTTCGACATCGCAATCCCGTTCGTTGTGGATTCCCTGCCGGCAGGCACCCTCAACGCGAATTCCGGACTCAGGCGCGACGACAGGATCGTGGCCCTTGCAGGCGTGGAAACCGAATGGCTGCAGGACGCAAAGAAGATACTGGCCGAGCACAAGGGTGAGAACGTGGAGGCACTCGTACAGCGTGGCAGCGACACCGTCGCACTGGCAGTCCAGATCGACACCGCAGGCCTCCTGGGCGTGATGGTCCAGCAGAGCTACAAGGTCGAAACCAGACACTACAGCGCTCTGGAAGCCATCCCGGCCGGATTCAAGCTTACCTTCACCACCATCGGAGGCTATCTCAAGGACCTCAAGATGGTAGCAACTCCAAGCACCGGTGCCTACAAGTCCGTGGGCAGCTTCATCAGCATAGGTCAGGTATTCCCGGCCGCCTGGAGCTGGTATGCCTTCATCAACATACTCGCCCTGCTCTCGATTATGCTCGGCGTGATGAACCTGCTGCCGATCCCGGCCCTCGACGGAGGCCACATCATCTTCGTCCTCTACGAGATGATCACCGGACGCAAGCCTAGCGACAAGTTCCTCATCGGCGCGCAGCTGGTAGGCCTGTTCCTGCTGCTGGCCCTGATGTTCCTCGCCTTCGGAAACGACATTTCAAGATTAATCAGATAAACCACAGATATGAAAAGAATCCTCTCCATCCTCGCAGTCAGCCTCGCCGTCCTCGGCAGCGTGACTTCCTGCAAAAGCAACAAGGGTCCCATCCTGCCTAACGTCAGCGGCAAAGCCGGTGAGGTCATCGTAGTCATAGACAAGACCCTCTGGGACGGTGCCATCGGAGATGTACTCCGCGAATACCTGGCCTGCGAATGCGACTTCCTGCCTCAGCCGGAGCCGCTCTACAGCCTGACATACGTGGCTCCTAAGGGCTTCAACAGCCTTTTCCAGTCCCACAGGAACATCATTATGATACACCTCGACTCAGAAGTCAAGGAGCCTGGCATCGTGTTCAAGAACAACAAGTGGGCAAGGCCACAGTGCATCATCGTCATCAATGCCACCGACATTGACAACTGCGTGGAGGTCATCAGGGAGAATCACGAGAAGATCGAAGCCCGTCTCGAGCAGGCTGAGAGGGACAGGGTCGTTGCAAACGCCCGTCTCTATGAGGAGACCGACATCAGGCTCAACCTGGCCAAGGTCTTCGGCGGCTCCTGCGTCTTCCCTACCGGCTATTCCGCCAAGAAGATCACCAACGACTTCGCGTGGATAGGCTATGACAACACCTATGTCTACCGTGACATTCTCGTATATAGGTATCCGGTGACCGGAAGCGATGAGTTCAGCGCCGAAAACATCGTCGCACACCGCAATGCCATTCTCAAGGAAAACATCCCAGGAATGTTCGAGGGCAGCTATATGACCACCAGCAAGGTGACTATGCCTAAGGTCAAGTTCGTGAACTACAAGGGCCACGAGTTCGCCGAGACACGCGGATTCTGGGAGGTTGAGAACGACTTTATGGGCGGTCCTTTCGTGTCCCATTCATTCTACAGCCTCGACGGCAAGGAAATCCTCGTTTTCGAGGCCTTCGTATATGCTCCTAAGTACGAAAAGAGGCAGTATATGAGGCAGACCGAAGCCCTTTTGTACTCGTTCCAGTGGGCAGATACGATGGTAGACGTAAAACAATAGCAAAATATTTTGCGTGAAATAAAAAATTGATTACCTTTGCAACCCAATTCGTGAAAAGCGGATTGGCGCCGGTGGGTTCGTATAACGGTTAGTACTCGAGATTTTCATTCTCGCAATAGGGGTTCGATTCCCCTACCCACTACTAGAAATTAAAAAATACAATAATGGCAAATCACGCATCATCTGAAAAGCGCATTCGTCAGACCGAAAGGCGCAGACTGCATAACAAGTATTATGCAAAGACTACCAGGAACGCGATCCGCGACCTGAGAAACACTACCGACAAGGCAACTGCTGAGGCAAACGCTCCTAAGGTTTACTCAATGATTGACAAGCTTGCTAAGATCGGAGTCATCCACAAGAACAAAGCAGCCAACCTCAAGAGCGGTCTTGCAGTTCTCATCAACAAGCTTTCATAAAGAAAGGTAACCATAAGGTTTCAATAGCTTAGAAAAAGCTGCCTCACGAGGCAGCTTTTTCACTTAAATTCGAGAAGTAGCGCAGTTGGTAGCGCACTACGTTCGGGACGTAGGGGTCGGGCGTTCGAGTCGCCTCTTCTCGACAAATGATTCTGCAGAGAACAACACATCTACTGACAATCTTCCTTGCGGCCATTGCCCTGCTTTCTTCGTGCAATGGTCCGGAGCAAACTGAAAGGAAAGCAGCCCACATCACACCATCGGAGCGCCAGTTCAACTGGCAGAGGCAGGAGCTCACGGCTTTCCTACATTTCGGAATCAACACTTTCTACGGACGCGAATGGGGTAACGGAGCGGAAGATCCCGCAAGGTTCAACCCATCGGAACTCGATGCCGATCAGTGGATATCCACCCTCGCCCAGAGCGGATTCAAGTGTGCAATCCTCACCTGCAAGCACCACGACGGATTCTGCCTCTGGCCTTCTGCATATACCGGACATTCAGTGAAGAACTCCCCTTGGAAGGAGGGCAACGGCGATGTCGTAAAGGAAGTTGCCGACGCCTGCCACAGGCACGGCATAGGCTTCGGCGTGTACCTCTCGCCTTGGGACAGGAACAGTTCATTATATGGTACGGACGAGTATAACGACTATTTCGTGAATCAGCTCACCGAACTGCTCACCAACTACGGAGACGTGGCAGAAGTCTGGCTTGACGGCGCCTGCGGTGAAGGCCCGAACGGACGCGTCCAGGAATATGATTTCGAAAGATGGTATGCCGTCGTACGCGAACTGCAGCCCGATGCGGTCATTGCGATTATGGGCCCGGATGTCAGGTGGGTCGGCACGGAAAACTGCATAGGACGAGCCACGGAATGGAGCGTCGTCCCTACGGGCGCCGATGAGACCCTCGCGTGGTATCCCGTCGAGGTTGACGTGTCTATCCGCCCCGGCTGGTTCTACCACGAAGACGAGGACGACAGCGTCAAGAGCCCGGAGCAGCTGATGGACATCTATTTCACTTCCGTGGGAATGAACGGCGTACTGCTTCTCAATATACCTCCCGACACCAGAGGTCTGCTCGCCGATGCGGACATCGAGAGTCTGAAGGGTTTCAAGGCATTGCGCGACGAGATGGCCTCAAGCAGCATTTTCCGCGACTCTCCACAGCGCGGCAGGGCCAGGAAGGTGACTGACGGCAACTATGACACCCACATAGTAATGAAACCTGACCAGGAACTGGTGTTCAGCCTTGACGAGGAAAAGACCTTCAACGCCCTCTGCATCCAGGAAGACATCCGCTTCGGACAGCGCGTGAAGAGCTTCGCCCTCGATGTCCAGCTCCCTGATGGCAGCTGGGCCGAAGTGGCATCGGGAACCACCATCGGTCACAAGAGGCTGTTACATCTGGATGAAACCACGGCCAGCAAACTGCGTCTGCGCATTATCGAGTCCCGTGCAAACGCCATAATCAGCGAGGTGGACCTGACAATCTGCCAATAGAAGGTAAGTTGGCGCATATTTGGGCACAAAAAAAGAGGAGGGAATATTCCTCCTCTTTTTTGTGCGCGAGATGAGAGCATAAATCA
>DCHT01000032.1 GCA_002314885.1 Bacteroidales bacterium UBA1745
CTAGTGGCACTACTTCTGCGCCACGAAGACGGAGGGGGCGGAGTGGAATTGGAAGCCTTCGTAGGAGAAGGAACGGAGGTCGGCGGGGTCGGTGAGGCGGTTTTCGATGATGAAGCGGGTCATCGCTCCCCTGCAGGTCTTGGCCCAGACGGACGGAGTGGTCATCTTACCGTTCTTGAGGACGTGGAACTCGGGCTCGATCACGGTCACTTCAGCCAAGACACGCTTCCAGTCGAAGAGGCCGCGGAACTCCTCGGTGTCCAGATAGATCAGCAGGCCGTCGTCGGCTTTGACGGAATCGATGAGCACGTCGGTCAGCAGCGAACGCCAGAATTCGCTCACTTTGCGGCCACCGGTGGACGGCAGTGGGAAGCCGCCTTCCATTCGATAGGGATTTATGCCGTCAAATGGCCTCAGAAGGCCGTAGAGGCAGGAAGATATCCATAGATGCGCATTGGCCCATTCCAGGTCGGGATATGGCAAGGAATCAGCCTTCAGGTGCTTGTAGGCCTGACCGTGGTAAGCCAGGACGGCCGGCATCAGCTCAGCCTCGTCACTCCCGAAAACAGCATATCGTTGACGGTTCTGCTCAGCAATGGCCAGGCTGCAGGAAAACAGTTCGGACAGGTCGTCGGCAGTCTTACGGCTCATATCGGCCGCAAAACGCTCCGCAATGGCCTGGAAACGCGGTTCGGAGGGCAGAATGCCGCTCACGGGAGCCGTTTCGCGCATAATCTTGGCACTGGCCAGCAGAATCTGCATATTACTTCAGATAGGAATCCTTGAAATAGTACTGGCCCTTCCCTTTCGTGTAAGTCGCACACTGGATGGCATTTGTCGGACAATGCTGGTAGCAGGCCATACACTGGGTACATCCGCCCTGCCACTGAGGCTTGCCATCAACGAGGCGTATATTGTTCAGCGGACACACCTGGGCGCATTTTCCACAACTGATGCAGCCCTCCTCGACGTGATATTTCGAGTCTGACACATTCTTCACGAAGCCAGGGCGTATCAGATATGTCTTCAGGCGAGGCATAGAGCCGACAATGAGATCGTCAAGCTGCTCTCGGCCGAGAATATGAGCCACTACAGACGGCATTTTAGCCTTGGCGGCCACAATCTTTGCACGCGCACCTTCCTCGGTATCGAGTTTGAATCCAGGGAAAGCGAGGTAGGTCTCAGGCATCTGGAAGCAATATGCGGCATCCAGGCTCATACCGGCCTTGGAAAGCGTCTCGGCAAAGACTTTGCGGGTCATACCCATCTCGTCGCCGCAGGTGCAGGCAAACCACACATAGGCAGGCTTGCCGGTCCATTTCACGCTCAGCACGAAGTCTTCGACCAACTGAGGCGGAGCCCAGGCATATATAGGAAAAACGAAGCCTACAGACTGGCCTTCGACGTCAATCTCACCGACGCCGGCCCGCTGAAGTTCCGGTATGAAAGCAATATTTTCTCCGAGTCCGGCAGCCAGTTCCTCGGCCACCCAACGGCTGTTGCCGCATCCTGAATAGTAGTAGATCATACTTTATATAATATATGGTACGAATATAGGCAATTTGACTTGCAGCACAAAAAAATTGAAGGACCAAACCTCACGGCTTAGTCCTCCACACATACACTTGTTGCCGAAAAATCGGCATTACACACTTAATCTCCGCTTGCGCGGAATGCACACAATAATACCGCTTGCGCGGCTATATTTCTAGTCAACAGCACCTTCTCCTTCACCGGGTTCGTCCTCCCCAAAAAAGAAATCTGTCAATGGAATCAAGTTATAGTTGCCAGCCTGGAATGATGGCCAGGTCTGATATGATTCTGGTTTAATCGAAGTGAACACATTGTCGAAGCTATCAAAGCTGCCTTTAAGCCAGAAGCAGATCTCGGAATCCGCCACGAATGCTGGACAGGAGAAATAGAATGACATATCATCGTTGTCCCCCGTGGTAACAGCCTCTGCAAACTCCAATGTAATCAAGTCCTCAAAAACAGCTTCGAACACTATATCTGAGCCGTCGCAACGTATTTCAACGGCAGACGGAATACCTTGTATCTCAGCGCCCGAAACAACGAAATTCGATGGCACAAATGGCTTCGAATCAGGACTCTCCTCAGCTAGAGCCTTCGAGCCGACGATATCGGTGACTTCCACCTTGTTGACGGCATTGAGGTATTCAAACTGAAGAAGCGATCCACATTCTTGCTCGGCAACAGTGAACCTTGCGGACATATACATAGGAACATTATCAAGCGTTCCATCCTGCCTGTCGAATCCCAGTACTATGGGTTTCTTTGTCAGATCGCAAGCCTTGTCGGCAAGCGCAGGGGAAATCAGGATATAGTCTCCGTTCAGAAGCTTCTTCTCGGGACACACCTGGATGGATGCCGTTCCATCGTCATTCTGCTCAACAATCGTCACATCGGCCTTGAGGATTTCAGCCCTCCTGACATCAATCAGGGAGAAACTTTCCTCGCCAGTCCAAGTCTCTGAAGAAAGCCCTTCGATGGATGGCTTAGACGCCAACTCAAATAAAGCCGCCGTGGACTCCAGACTATTGAACTCCGCCAAAACCAGACGATAGTTTGTTCCAGCCGCCAATCTGGCCTCAGGGAATGGAGAGCTATACTGCTCCTCTCCCATTGCGATATAGAAGAATCTCTCGTATTCCGGATCGAAAACAGCTTCAGGTGCCGTAAAGAACACAAACCTTCCGCCGGAGGAGTTAGTGCTGATTTCAGGTGTCAGCAGGATTGCCGTATGATCACTCTCCTGCCCCTCTTCATCGATAAAAGTCTCGTATGCAGAAGTTTTCTTCAACTGACCGCCCTCAAAAGAGAGTTTCAACAGGTTATTGACGCCGGATATTTCAATGGAATCTATAGGTGTAGAAGCCGGAAGACCAGCAACAGACACCTGGAGGTATGTCATCAAGAAACTGAATTTCAGGGTCTGAGACGAGCCGGTCAGGTCACTTGCCGCCATCTCCTTATAGACGACGAAAGGTACACTGCCGGAAGCTCCGCCATTCTGCTGGGAAAAATTAATCGAAAGAACTCCACCCTCACACGACACAGGCTCGCTGGAATAAAGCAGAAGCAATTTGTCGTCAGAATTGACAGGGGAAGTCAGGTTTCCGCTGAAACTTGCAATCGAACCGGCATTGTCCGGACTGAGAGTGCCACAAAGCATCATCCCCTGAGACATATTACACACGGCAATTTCGTCGTCAAGCGCCCATTTGAGGCTTACCACATAACTGATTCCAGCCTTGGTATCTTCATCGGCTTCCAACTGGGGCATTTCCGCCACAAAGGACAGGGACATATACGGCTGGCTCTCTTCCACCCTTTTGCAGGAGAAGAGAACCATAACAATGCTAAAAGCTGCAAATATGCTAAAATATCGCTCCATTGAGTCCGATTTCGCCGCCGTCTTCCGATTCAGTGCCACCATCTCCTGAACCATTAAGAAATGACTTCTCAATGATAAGTTCAGAAATCTCGACATCCGGAGACAGATATTCCTTGGCCATAGAATAAATTACTTAACGTAGTCCCTTACACAGCGGATGTATGCCGCACCTTCACCTGAAGGGTACATATTCTCTGATGAGTCAGTCGTAACTACACCACCGGAATACATATATGAGCAATTCTTGGAAACATCATTTCGATAGTAGTATGTCCTGGCGCCAGTCTTGTTCGTAAGGCTTGAGGACATAAAACGGACCATAAGACCGAACTCGCGCTCGTTAGGGATACGCCAGCCACCTTCGCCAATAGCTTCATCGTCCTCCTGATAGTAATCGTGACAGAGATCCTGTTCTGTAATCTGCTCAAAACTGAAAGTAGTGACAGTGGTATTGTCAATCGTAGCAGAAAGGTTCGCAGATGCAACCTGGAAAGCAGAAGGGAGCTGGTCAGAGTCTTCATTCCTCTGATGAGGAAGATACTCGACAGTCACTGAACCAGCTTCACGTACGGAAGTACTGCCAAGCTTATCAAGAGAAATCACCCTGTTCGAAGAATCATAGGAAGTACTTGAACTAACCGGCTGATTGTACATTCCGCTTCCGAGACTTCGAGCACATCGTACGCCCAGCAAACCAGTTGGAGAGCTCTTTGTGCCTTGATAGCCGAAAAGCCAACCTTCAGCGCCAGAGTATTTACCAAAGGATGCACCCTCGTCAATGTACCATACCCTCTTCAGACCACTTGAACCATAAGAACTGGAAAAATAGCCCTGATATTCAGAGTGAAGTTTAGCATCACCACCGAGGGATGGATAGCCATACCAGATTGTAAGGCACTGCTCGATGGCTGGAAGATACCATTTCAGTTCAGACTGGTCAATGTAGCCATCACCGTTTTCATCACGGTTCCTAGCGAGGCACTGGAACCTTGCATACTGATAGCTGGACATCAAAGCATCCTCAGCATTAGACTCTGAATTATCAAAATGTCCAAGCTTAGACATATCGATATAATTGGACCACTTATCTCCAACAGTCACGTATTGCTTGCTGTTGGTCCAGCCATCAGTGTCGCTGCTGCTAGACTGAGAATCACTGTTGTAGGACGTACCACTAATTCCAGCCCAGGTCATAGGTCCGAACTCCTCCTTGAACTCGATGCCGAATGGGTTGTAGCCGCTGTCGGTCACGTCGAGATTGTACATTGAGCGGATAGACTTCTGCCTGATGGAGAAGATCGGAGTCACAGCATAGGAGCTCTTGCCATCCTTACTGATGGAAAGGCCTGACGCGAGGGTCAGTTCCCTGTCATCCACATTGATGAAGGTCTTGAGTTCCTTGCCCTCATAGTAGAATTCATTTACGAATGCTGCAGTGTAGAAGTTGCCGTCAATAACCTTGAAATACTGTGTATCATAGCTTGACGGATTTGCCTGATATGCAACAACGTCAGCAAGAAGATCGTAAATATCGCCCTTTTTGCTTGCTGTAGCAGGATATGTAGGCAGCTCAGTGGCACTTGTCGGCTTCACGAACTCAATCCAGGAAACGTCTGCAGGCTTGGTGGATCCAGCTGCCTCGTTGGATGAGTATGAGATGTTCTCGTAAGGAGTGATGGAACGGACTACATACTCATTGGCAGAGAAGTTAGGCATCTTGACCATCACGGTCTCATAGTGGCTGTCCACCTCGATGTTGGTGGTACCGGCTGCGATAGAATAGAGGTTGCCCTCTGCTGCTGAATCGTAAGTGACATAGTCATCGCCGGTGTACATAGCCTCAGCTATGATCTTGTCGACGCCGGCTACCTTTATATTATATAGATACTTGCCATTACGACGTACAGTATAGTTGCCGAGACTGCCTGAAGATGAACAGTTTCCGAGGTGAATAGTGTAGGAAACCTTTCCGGAAGCTTTTGAACCAGCACCATCAACGGTTACAGGACCTTCGTACTGGCCAGTAATAACTACGTATGTGCCATTATCAGGCGCATTGAGGAAGCTCTGATCTGTGGCAGAGGTATGGATTGACCTTGCGGCAAAAGAAGCAGGAGTGTTCTTCGCAGTCAGGGCATTCTCCATCACATAGAATGAGAAGCTGTCCTGACCGGCGATATCCTTATCAAGAGAGTTGAAATAAACCTGAGTAAAACCTGCATCAGGAAGAGACTCAGGGAAGGTACCGCCTACATTGTCCACGGAGCCGGTGTTGCTCTTCCAGCCGCTCCTCTCAAAGAGAGTGGCCTTCTGAGGGCAGTTATATACGCTGTAGGAAAGTGGCCTGAAAGTGACTCCAGTGGCAGATTCAATGGTGAATTCCACCTTCGCAGTCATACGACGGAGGTGAATGTTCTCGGCAGTGAGGTCATTGCTGCCAGGCTGGAGAGTTACAGTGCCGTCTCCCCTTCCATAGACGCCGGTCATAAGGAGGGAATTCTCCATAAGGGCGATGGAAGTGTTGTTCTTGGCTACGACTGCCGCCTTGAGATCGTCGAGTGAAAGATCCTTGAGACTGTTCACATCAACAGTTCCGAAGTTGCTGCTGTTGGAATTGGCCACTGCGTAGAGATAGTACTCGCCGCTGGTCAGTTCGCTGTCCTCCAGGGTAATCGTATATATATAATTGGTAGAAGTTACCTTTGACGGAGTACCGAGCTGTGATTCACCCACGAGGGAAATCACGGTCTTAGGCCTGTCCAGGTAGTTTTCCTTGCGATAGAAGAACAGGGAAAGGTCGGAAATGTTGGTCTCCTGAAGGTCCGTAGCTTTGGTAGATACGGTGGAAGGAGCCGGAGCAGTGATCTGGACAGTCAGCGATGCAGGCTGTCCCTCCACTACTGGTTTGAATTCCTCATTGCAGGAAACTGCGGCAAACACTGCGATTGATGCCAGCAGGATAGTTATAATCTTCTTCATATCGTCGCTGGATTAATCAAAGGTTATCGTTCCATTGTCGATGGTGATATATTCATCGACTTCTACCTTAACGGTCACTGAATCCACGGGCTCGGATGCACAGAAACACCCTTCCGCACAAACCTGTGACTTAAATGTCGTCGGCGTCACATACGCGCCACACAATACTTTCTTCATTCTAATCTGATAATCGCTTATAGATTATACTCTATTAGTGCTCAATGATTACGG
>DCHT01000061.1 GCA_002314885.1 Bacteroidales bacterium UBA1745
TCCTCGTGATGGCCACCCAGAACCCTATCGAGCAGGAGGGAACCTATCCGCTCCCTGAGGCCCAGATGGACCGTTTCATGCTCAAGGTGGTCGTAACCTATCCTAAGAAGGAAGAGGAGAAGCTCATCGTCAGGATGAACAACACCGGCGAATTCCCTAAGGCCAATGCAGTGCTCAAGCCTGAGGACATCATCAACGCCCGCAAGCTCGTCCGCGAAGTCTATATGGACGAGAAGATCGAGCGCTATATAGTAGATATAGTATTCGCCACCAGGACTCCTAAGGAGTACGGACTGGAGAAGATCGAGAACTTCATTTCCTACGGTGCGTCCCCTCGTGCCAGCATTTCCCTCTCGATGGCAGCCAAGGCATACGCCTTCATCCGCCGCAGGGGCTATGTCATCCCTGAGGACGTCCGCGCCGTCTGCAACGAGGTGCTCCGCCACCGTATCGGCCTGACTTACGAGGCTGAGGCAGAGAACGTCACCACCGAGCAGATCATCGCTGAGATCATCAACGCCGTAGAAGTTCCATAGGCCGGAGGTCAGTTATGGCAAACGAGACCACACAGGACCTTTTGAAGAAGGTCCGGAAGATAGAAATCAAGACCAGGGCTCTGTCCCACCAGATTTTCGCGGGAGAATACCACTCTGCCTTCAAGGGCAAGGGTATGGCCTTCAGCGAGGTGAGGGAGTACCAGTACGGGGACGACGTGCGCAATATGGACTGGAATGTCACCGCGCGTCTCCACTCTCCGTATGTCAAGGTCTTCGAGGAAGAGAGGGAGATGACGGTGGTTCTGCTCGTGGACATCAGCCGCTCGAGACTGTTCGGTACGGTTTCGATGAACAAGAGGGACCTGATCGCGGAAATCGCGGCCGTCCTGTCTTTCTCGGCCATCATCAACAACGACAAGGTCGGAGCCATCTTCTTCAGCGACAGGGTGGAGAAGTTCATACCTCCGAAGAAGGGCAGGAGCCATCTCCTGCACATCATCAGGGAGATAATCGAACTCCAGCCCGAGCACGACGGAACGGACCTGGGCGAGGCCCTGCGCTACCTGACCAACGCGCTCAAGAAGAAATGCACCGCATTCGTCCTGTCCGACCTGCTGGACGTGGATGACGAGGGCCAGCCTCGCTACGAGGACGCCCTGAAAGTCGCCGCCAACAGGCACGACATATCCTTCATTGAGGTACACGACCCGCGTGAGAGGACTCTCCCGGACGTGGGTCTGATCAATGTGAAGGACTCGGAAAGCGGCGAAAGCGCGTGGGTGGACACGTCTTCCAAGAAGATGCGCCAGGCCTACGAAAAATGGTTTGACGACGTCCAGAAGGCCACTGGAAAGATGCTTATGCGCTACAAGATAGACAGCGTGAGCATCGCCACTGACCAGGACTACGTCAAAGGTCTTATGACATTTTTCCACAAGAGATGAGATTAATCAATTCAATATGTACGCTGGCCTCCGCGGCTATGCTCACGCTTGTTTGCTCGTACGCGCAGGCGCGAGAGAAGACCGCTGCGCAGGAGGGAATGTTCCTGGAGCAGCTCCAGGCGAGGGATTCCATCCTCATCGGCGACCAGCTCAGATACGGTTTCAGGCTCAATGCCGTGCCTGAGGGCACCCGTCTGCACCTCCCGGAGTGGAGCGAGACGCTCGTGACCGACGTCGACATACTCGACGAATGGCGCATCGACACCCTGAAGGTCCACAAGCAGAAGAAGGGAAAGCCTTCCCTGCTCGACCTGGAAGCCGCGATCACCATCACCAGTTTCGAGGATGCGCTCTACGAACTCCCAGCCATCAGCGTCAGCCTGCTCTACAGCGACGGCGTGGTTGACACCAGGGACTATGAGCCCGAATTCCTCGACGTGAAGACTATGCCTGTGGACACGGCCACCTTTGAGATACACGAGATCAAGGGACAGATCAGATATCCGGTGACCTTCAAGGAGGTCCTCCCTTGGCTGCTCGGCGGCATAGGCATCGGCGGCCTGATCGCCGGCCTCGTCGTGCTGATAATATGGCTCGTACGCCGTCGCAGGACCGAGGAGCAAAGGAAGAAGGAGCCTGCCCATATCGTGGCTCTGCGCAAACTGGACGCCCTCCGCGGCGACAAGTACTGGGCCGATGACAAGCAGAAGTTCTTCTATTCCGGCGTGACCGACGCCCTCCGCGAATACATCGATTCCCGCTATGGGGTCTCCGCTATGGAGATGACCACTTCGGAGATATTCGACGGCCTCAAGGACAAGGAACTGTCTCCGGAACTGTACAATTCACTCAAGGACCTCTTCGAACGCTCCGACTTCGTGAAGTTCGCGAAGCACGCGGCCAGCAAGGAGGAAAATGCCTCTGCAGTGCCTCTGGCAGTCCGTTTCGTGACGGAAACCTACCAGAAGGAAATAGAGGACGAAAGCAAGAATTAGGAGGATTGCACTATGTTTTTGGAATATCCTAAGCTCCTGTGGCTCGAACTCATCCCGCTGCTCCTTCTCGGCCACTACCTGTGGCTGGAGCTCTCCGGCAGGAGGCCGCATCTGCGCGTTTCCACCATCAAGCCGTGGAAGAAGGGTGGCTTCGCTCCTATGCCTTGGCTCCGTCATCTGCCTTTCGTGTGCGAGATGGCGGCCCTCGCCCTCATAATCTTCTGCATTGCCAGACCACGCTCTTCCGAGACTCTCGAGAGCCGCGACACCGAGGGCATCGACATCGTCCTTGCGATGGACGTTTCGTCCAGTATGCTCGCCAGGGACTTCAACCCTGACCGTCTGAGCGCGGCCAAGGACATCGCCATCGAGTTCATCTCGCAGCGCACTTCCGACCGTATGGGCATAGTCGTCTTTGCGGGCGAAAGCTACACCCAGTGTCCTCTTACTACCGACCGCGCCACCCTCATCAATATGATGAAGGAAGTGCAGACCGACCTCATCGAGGACGGTACGGCCATAGGCAACGGACTCGCGACCGCAGTGGCCAGGATGAAGGATTCGGACGCCAAGAGCCGTGTCGTCATCCTCCTCACCGACGGTGTGAACAACAGGGGAGAGATCACTCCTGCTATGGCTGCCGAAATCGCCCAGACCTACGGCATCCGCGTCTATACCATAGGCGTGGGAGCCAACGGCACCGCCCCATATCCGGTGATGACCCCGTGGGGAATGGACGTGCAGCAGATGCAGGTGGAGATAGACGAAGCCTTGCTTGCCGACATTGCAGACAAGACCGGCGGCCGCTATTTCAGGGCCACGGACAATGCCAAACTGATGGAGATATACGAGGAGATCAACAAGATGGAAAAGGTCAAGACCACCGTGGACAGTTTCCCTGTCTACAGCGAACTCTTCCCTCGCTACGGCCTTGCGGCGCTGATACTTCTGCTGCTCGGCCTGCTGATGAACCTCTTTGTCTTCAGGAAACTTCCGTAAAAACCGAGAAATGATAATTTTTGCACAATATAAGATGCTCTTGCTCCTCCTTCTGGTACCGGTGTTCCCGATGCTGTATGGAGTGATGCTGTGGCTGCGCGGCAGGAGGATGGCGAAACTGGGCTCTCCAGAGCTCATCTCCGCCCTGATGCCTTCCGTGTCCAAGTCCAAGGGCTGGGTGAAGATAGTGCTCTTCTCCCTCGCTTTTGCCTGCCTCGTGATCGGCCTCGCCCGTCCTCAGATAGGCGCCAAGATCAAGGAGCAGAAACTCAAGGGAGTAGAGATTATGGTGGCCCTCGACGTGTCCAACTCTATGTTGGCGGAGGACTATTCCCCGAACAGGCTCGAGAGGGCGAAACTCGCGATATCCAAGCTCGTGGACAGGCTCCACGACGACCGCATAGGCCTTGTAGTCTTTGCTGGCGATGCCTTCGTGCAGCTGCCGGTCACCACTGACTATGTGTCGGCCAAGATGTTTATGAATACCATCTCGACCGAGTCCGTCAGCATACAGGGCACTTCCATCGGAGAGGCTATCAGGCTGTCTATCAAGGGCTTCAGCACCCAGAGTCAGAACAGCCGCGCCATCATCATCATCACCGACGGTGAGAACCACGAGGACGATCCGGTGTCAATGGCAAGGGAAGCAGCCGAGATGGGCATACGCGTGTTCACCATCGGCGTGGGCTCTCCGGAGGGCAAGCCTATCCCTATGAACGGTGAACTCCTCAAGGACAAGGAGGGCAACATCGTGGTCACCAGGCTTGACGAGGCGACCCTCAAGGACATCGCCACTGCCGGAGGCGGAGCGTATGTGCGCGCCGGCAACAGCGAGTTCGGACTCGACCCTATCGTGGACAGCATCAAGAAGATGGATGCGGAGGAATTCAGCTCCCAGGTCTTCGAGGAATACAACGAACAGTATATGTACTTCTTTGCAGCGGCCCTGCTGCTCCTGGTCATCCAGATGCTCATCGGAGACAGGAAGCATCGCAGGCAGCTGTTTGACACAAGCAAGAACTAGTATATGAGAAAGACGGTATATATGGTCGTGGCGGCGATGCTGCTGAGCCTGCCTTCCCTCGCACAGGTGGAGAGGCACGAGCTCAGGGCGGGCAACCGCGACTTCAGGAAAGGGGATTACAAGAGTGCCGACGTGGATTACCGCAAGGCCCTCTTGAAGGACTCCACTTCCTTTGCGGCCAACTACAACCTGGCGAACACCTGCTACCAGATAGCCGGTGGTCAGAAGGCCGTGGGCAGCACTGCCGAGGCCAAGAAGTTCTATGACGCAGTGAAGGATCAGGCCGAGACATCGGAATATGCGGCCGACTACTGGTTCAACGTGGGCGACCTCGCACTTGCCCAGAAGGACTATCAGACCGCCGTGGACGCCTTCAAGAAGTCGATTCTGAAGAATCCTGCTGACGTCCAGGCGAAGGAGAATTACCTCTATGCTAAGCAGAAGCTCGAGGATCAGCAGCAGAACCAGGATCAGAACCAGGACAACCAGAATCAGGACCAAAATCAGGATCAGAACCAGGATAATCAGGATCAGCAGCAGAACCAGGATAATCAGAATCAGGACAACCAGGACCAGAACCAGGATAAGCAGGATCAGAATCAGGACCAGCAGCAGCCTCAGATAAGCCCTCAGGCCGCTCAGCAGATGCTCCAGGCCATCCAGGCGAAGGAGAAGGAAACCCAGGAGAAGGTCAACAAGGAAAAGGCCCTCCTGATGCAGTCAAAACAGAAAGACAAGAATTGGTAGAGATATGAAACGCGTATTTACAATTGCGGCGCTGCTCCTCGCGGCCGTTGCCGGATTCGCCCAGACCCTCAGGGTTGAGGCTCCGAACCTGGTGGCGACGGGGGAGAATTTCAATGTGACCTTCGTGATAGAAGGGGAGAACAAGCCCAGCGAGTTCCGCTGGAGTGAGGGAAGCGACTTCCAGCTCGTGTGGGGCCCTCAGCAGGGCAGCAGCACCAGCATTTCCATAGTCAACGGCAAGCAGTCCAAGTCCGTCAAGTACACCTATACATACGTGCTTACGGCCAATACCGCAGGCAAGTTTACCCTTCCTGCCGCCTCTGCCGTGGTGAAGGGCACCAGCCTCACTTCCTCCACTCCGACCATCGAAGTAGTGTCCAACGGCGGCTCCGCTTCGTCCTCTTCCCAGTCTTCTTCATCCTCTCAGTCGCAGTCGTCCTCCTCAGTTGCCTCCACCGGCAGCGTGAGCGACTCCGACATCTATATGAAGCTCTATCTGAGCAAGACCAACGTGGTCATAGGCGAGCCTATCACCGCCACTCTCAAACTCTACCAGAGAGTGGACATCTCGGGCTTCGACGATGCCAAGTTCCCGTCTTTCAACGGCTTCTGGAGCCAGGACCTGACTCCTCAGGGCAATATCCAGTTCGTGCGTGAGAACGTCAACGACAAGATCTACAACTCCGCTGTAATACGCAAATACGTGCTCGTACCTCAGCAGACCGGCCAGCTCACCATCGATCCGGCCGAACTCGTCTGCAACATCTATGTGCGCAGCCAGTCCCGCGGCAACAGCATCTTCGACGCCTTCTTCGACGACGGCTACACCACTGTGCGCAAGCGCGTGTCCACTCCGGCGGTTCACGTCAACGTGTCCAAACTGCCTGCTGGTGCGCCTGCAAGCTTCTGCGGCGGCGTCGGTACCTATAACATCACTGCCAAGGTCAGCAAGGACTCCCTCGCGACCCACGAGGCCGGCTCCCTCATCCTGACCGTCTCCGGCAAGGGCAACGTGTCCCTCCTCGAGGCTCCGAAGGTCAATTTCCCTCCGGATTTCGAGGTGTATGACGTGAAGACCAAGGACTCCATCGACAAGAGCACGGGAGGCACTTCAGGCAGCAAGACCTACGAGTATCCGTTCATTCCTCGCAGCCACGGCGACTTCACCATCGACCCTATACAGTATTCATATTACGACATCAATTCCGGCCGATATGTGACTCTCCAGACCCAGCCTATCGAACTCAAGGTGGGCAAGGGCAACGAGACTGAAGCCGGCAATGCGGGAGTCGTTGCGCCTATCATATCGAAGAAGGGCGTGAAGAACCTCGGTCAGGACATACGTTACATCAGCGTCAAGAAGCCTGCACTTGCCTCCAAGGGCCGCTTCTTCATCGGCTCGGCCCTCTTCTGGGCAATGCTGGCCCTGCTGGCAGCCCTCACCGTGGGTCTTTGGTTCGCATTCCGCTCCCTCTCCGCAAGGCGTGCCGACGTGGCAGGTGCAAAGACCAGAAAGGCCACCAAGATGGCTCTCAGACGCCTCAGAGTGGCAGAGGGTTATCTCAAGAGCAATGTCTATGGGGCCTTCTACGAGGAGCTCCACAAGGCTCTGCTCGGTTTCGTTTCGGACAAGCTCAATATGCCTGCGACCGATCTCTCCAAGGAGAACATCGCCGCCAGGTTCATCGAGAACGGCGTGTCGCCTGAGCTTGCAGCCCAGCTGACGGAGGTCATCGACGCCTGCGAATTCGCCCGCTATGCCCCTGCCTCCGGACACGAGGCAATGGCTGCCCACTACGACCAGGCCGCTTCAGTCATATCTTCAATCGATTCCACTATGAAAGCCAGGAAGAACGGCCCTAAGGGCGCTCTCGTCATCGTGGCCCTGCTTATGCTTGCCCCTGCGGCTCTCCACGCGCAGCAGACTGCATACGTGGACACTCTCTGGAACAAGGCCACTGCGGCTTATTCCCAGGGCGACTGGAACACGGCCGCCGACAACTACAGTTCCATCGTCAGCCTCGGCCTCGAGTCTCCGGAACTCTACACCAACATAGGCGACGCCTGCTTCAAGGGCGGCGAGGTGGCCAAGGCCATACTTTGGTATGAGAGGGCCCTCAAGCTCGACCCGTCCTTCGACGACGCCCGCTACAACCTTGAGATCGCTTCGAGCCTTATCCTCGACGACATCGACACCGTACCTGAGTTCTTCGTCAAGACCTGGGTCAGGAAACTGTCCTATCGCCTGGATTCCGACGCCTGGACCTGGGTGTTCCTCGCCCTCCTGGCCGCAACCCTCGCGATGCTCCTGCTCTTCCTGCTGGCACCTCGTTCCGCAGGCAAGAAGGTGGGCTTCTTCACCGGTCTCGTGACCCTTCTGCTCGCATTCTGGGCCCTTGGCTTCGCCCTGCAGCAGAAGGCTGACTATGTGAAGGCCGACAGCGCCATCGTGATGAGGCCGGTCGTCCCTGCCAAGAGCTCGCCGTCCGATGATTCCTCCACCGACCTCTTCGTCCTCCACGAGGGCACCAAGGTCAAGATCAAGGACAATGTGGGCACCTGGACCAATATTACCCTCTCTGACGGCCGTCAGGGCTGGATACGCACCGATTCCATTGAAATAATATAAACTATCATATATGAACCGCATTTCTATGACACTGAAGACAGCCGCACTCGTCCTTGCGACCGCAGCGGCCCTGTTCTTGCCGGCAAATGCATCTGCCGCAAAGAAGACCAACACCGCCGACGACTGGAAGAATCCGGCTGTATTCGAAAGGAACCGCCTTCCTATGCGCGCCACCTTCACATTCCCGACCACTCAGCTCAGCCTGAACGGAGTATGGAACTTCAAGTGGTACGAGAACTGTGACCAGCGCGCCACCGATTTCTTCAAACTCGGTCTCGACGACTCCGGCTGGGATTCTATGCCTGTCCCAGGAATGTGGGAACTCAATGGCTTCGGAGACCCAGTCTATAAGAACGTCGGCTATGCCTGGTGCGGCAACTATGAGAGCAACCCTCCTGTGCCTCCTACAGAGCGCAACCACGTGGGTCAGTATCGTCGTTACTTCGACTATGATGCCGCCTGGGACGGCCAGAACGTGTATCTCTGCATAGGCAGCGCCACTTCTTCCGTCCGCGTATGGATCAACGGTCAGGAAGTCGGCTATAGCCAGGACAGCAAGCTCGAGGCCCGCTTCGACATCACCAAGTACCTGGTGAAGGGCGAGAACCTCATTGCCCTGGAGATTTTCCGCTGGTGCGACGGCACCTATCTCGAGGACCAGGATTTCTGGCGTTTCTGCGGCCTTGCCCGTGACACTTATATTTATTCTCGCCCTAAGACCCGCGTCGAGGACATCCGCGCCAATGCGGAGGCCGACGGCAGCCTCAGTGTCAGCGCCAAGCTCACTGCAGGTGTGAAGAAAGTCAGCGTGAGCCTCACTGACGCTGATTCCAAGGTGGTTTACGAGGGTTCCGCAGCCGTCTCTGCAAAGAAGTCTGCCGAAGGTCTCTACGAGGCATCCCTCCAGGCTTCAGTGGTCGGTATCAGCCAGTGGACCGCCGAGACCCCTGAGCTCTACACCCTCAC
>DCHT01000003.1:0-3163 GCA_002314885.1 Bacteroidales bacterium UBA1745
CGACCTCAAATGCACACGGCGGCAAAAAAAATTAGTCTTGGTGTGCAAAACGACCTCTATTTGCACACGGCGGCAGCAAAAAGTTAGTCTTGTCGCCCAGGAATCAACAAAAACACCCCGCAGAGAGCTCTACGGGGTGTTTTTTAATCACATCTGCCAGCAAACCCGCTAGCAAATCGTCAGCAGTCAACTACAGCCTTCCCTGAAGCGCAGCTGCCATCTCCTCATAGCCTGGCTTGCCGAGGAGGGCGAACATATTCTTCTTGTAGGCCTCTACGCCTGGCTGGTTGAATGGGTTCACACCGAGCATATAGGCTGAGATGCCGCAGGACTTCTCGAAGAAGTAGAAGAGCTCGCCGAGAGTGTAGGCGTCGAGCTTCTCGACTGCGATCTGCATCTGAGGAACGCCACCGTCGATGTGGGCGAGCTTGGTGCCGAGCTCTGCCATGTGGTTGCACTCTTCGACGTGCTTGCCTGCGAGGAAGTTGAGGCCGTCGAGGTTCTGCTCGTCAGCTTCGATTACGAGGGAGCGGCTGCTCTTCTCGACTGAAACCACGGTCTCGAACATAATGCGTGCGCCGTCCTGTACGAACTGACCCATTGAGTGGAGGTCGGTGGTGTAGGTTACGGATGCAGGGAAGATACCCTTGAGATCCTTGCCCTCGGACTCGCCGAAGAGCTGCTTCCACCATTCTGCGAGGAAGACGAGCTTAGGGTTGTAGGTAACGAACACCTCAGTGCTGAGGCCGTTGTTGTAGAGGAGGTTACGCATTGCAGCGTACTGGATTGCAGGGTTGCACTCGGTGCAGCGCTTTGCGCACTGCTCTTCCATTGCCTTTGCACCCTCGAGCAGGGCCTTCACGTCGAAGCCGCCGAGGACGATAGGGAGGAGACCAACAGGGGACATTACTGAGAAACGGCCGCCTACGCTGTCCTCGATCACGAAGGTCTTGTAGCCTTCCTGGGTGGAGAGGCTCTTGAGAGCGCCCCTCTTTGCGTCGGTGACAGCCACGATGCGCTCAGCAGCCTCTGCCTTGCCGTAGGTGTTCTCGAGGTACTGCTTCACGATGCGGAATGCAACTGCAGGCTCGGTGGTAGTACCTGACTTGGAGATGACGACGGTAGCGACGTTCTTGGTCTGCATATAGTCCATAAGTTCGCAGAGATACTCCTCTGAGAGGTTGTGGCCGGCGAAGACGATCTCAGGTGCGTCGGTGGTCTTCATCTGCCTTGCGAAGTTGTGGGAGAGAGCCTCCACAGCGCACTTTGCGCCGAGGTATGAGCCGCCGATGCCGATTACGACTACGAGGTCCACGTTCTTTGCATTCCAGCTGTCGCGTACAGCCTCGAACTCTGCTACGAGAGTGCCCTCGAGGGTCTTTGATGGGAGGTGCTTCCAGCCGAGGAAGTCGTTGCCTGCGCCAGTTTCGTTCTCAAGGGTGTCGAAGGCCTCAAGTGCCTTGTCGAGGATTGCCTTGTATTCTGCATCTTTTACAAAGGAGTTGCAGCCTCCAAGATTAACTTTTACCATTTCGTTTTATCTGTTTTAGTTTGTTTCCAGTCTGTGCATTCGGTTTGAAATGCGTGCAAAAATAGTTATTTTTGTGGAAATACGTGCATATATGAAAAATACCTACCGCCTGCTGGCCGTCCTTGCCGCAGCAATCTTGTCAGTATCAAGCCTTTATGCCCAGTCCTTGGGCGAAACCTGGGACCCGGTTGCGGATCCTGCTGCCGTCGTGACCCTCGGCAACGCCCGCTTCACCGTGCTCACCTCCCGTCTCGTCAGGATGGAATGGAGCGAAAACGGACAGTTCGAGGACCGCGCCAGCCTTGCCATAGTCAACCGCAAGCTGGACGTGCCTGCGTACAAGGTCAGCAAGACCTCAAAGAAGGTGGTGATAAAGACAGCCGACCTCACTCTCACATATCTGGGAGGCGGAAAGTTCAATGAGAAGAACCTCAGTGTGACATTCAATATGCCCGTGGCACCAGTCAACGGAAAGGCCCAGAAGCCTAAGGTGGTGACCTGGAAGCCGGGCGCAGATGCCAGCGGAAACCTGCTCGGCACTACCCGTACCCTCGACGGCGGCAGGGGACGTCATCAGATCAACAGCAAGAATGACCCTTGGGAGCAGGGCATACTCTCCCGCGACGGCTGGGCCATCGTGGACGAGAGCGGCCGCCAGCTCTTCGAGGCATCCGACTCCGATTGGAAGAACTGGGTTGCAGAACGCGCTGAAGGCGAGCATCAGGACCTCTATATCTTCGCATACGGCCACGACTACAAGGCCGCCCTGGCCGATTTCACCAAGGTTGCGGGCCGCATTCCTCTGCCTCCGAAGTATATGTTCGGCTACTGGTGGAGCCGCTACTGGCAGTATTCCGACTTCGAATTCGTGGACCTCGCAAAGCAGATACGCTCATTCAACATCCCTATCGACATTATGGTCATCGATATGGACTGGCACGAGACTTACGGCCTCACCAGGAAGAATGCCCGCAAGGACGAGTTCGGACAGCGCATAGGCTGGACGGGCTACACCTGGCAGAAGCAGCTCTTCCCTAATCCGGAGCAGTTCCTCTCCGACATCCACGACCTTGGTTTCAAGACTTCCCTCAACCTGCATCCTGCTTCAGGCATACAGCCATACGAGGATTGTTATGAGACTTTCGTCAAGGATTATCTCTCCCGCACCGACGACTATGACGGCCCTCAGGGCTATGTCTATGGCGAAGGCGGCTACCAGTTCGCAGGTCCTGATCCGAAGGCCGGACAGGCCGGCGACAAGGCTCCTGTGCCGTTCCGAATGGACCAGAGAGAGTGGGCTGACGCCTACTTCAACTCCGTCATCCATCCGCTCGAGCAGCAGGGCGTGGACTTCTGGTGGCTCGACTGGCAGCAGTGGAAGGAGAGCAAATATGTGAAGGATCTCAGCAATACCTTCTGGCTCAATTACACCTTCTTCAACGACAAGGTGCGCCAGAGCGTGTCCGAGGGCAAATATGCACAGCGTCCGGTCATCTACCACCGCTGGGGCGGTCTGGGCAGCCATCGCTACCAGATAGGCTTCTCCGGCGACACCGCCGAGGAATGGACAGTGCTCCAGTTCCTGCCTGAGTTCACCGCCACCGCATCCAATGTGGGCTACGGCTACTGGGG
>DCHT01000003.1:3284-5605 GCA_002314885.1 Bacteroidales bacterium UBA1745
TGGATCGAGCGCCGCATCTGGCATTTCCCTGAATATTTCGAGTCTATGAGGGCCGCCATCCGCCTACGCTACGACCTGTCACCATATATATATGATGCCGCACGTCAGGGCTATGACAGCGGCATCTGTATGTGCCGTCCGCTTTATTACGACTATCCTGAGACGGCAGAGGCATACGACTGGAAGGAGGAATTTATGTTCGGCGACAACATCCTCGCCACCGTGCTCTGTCAGCCTGCAGACAAGACCACCGGCCTCACCGAGAGGACTATGTGGTTCCCGGAGGGCAATGACTGGTACGATATGGCCACCGGCAAGACCTACAAGGGCGGCACCACCGCTACTCTCTACTACACTATGGAGGAGAACCCTTGGTTCGTTAAATGCGGCAGCATCATCCCTATGGCGGCTTCCGACATCGAATCCCTCCAGCAGCAGAGCAACGAAATCCGCATCCTCGTCGCACCCGGCAGAGAGCACAGCGTCTATACCCACTATGAGGATGACGGCGCCACCCAGGCATACGCGAACGAATATGCGACCACGAGGATAGAGAAGAGCACAGCCAACGGCAGTACCGTCGTCTCAGTGGCTCCTCGCCAGGGCGGCTATAAGGATATGGACCCTATGCGCAAAGTCAGCATAATGCTCGAATGCGTGCTTCCTCCGACCGAAATCACGGTCAACGGAACAGCCGTACAATACAGCCGCCATCCGGCTCAGTCTGCCGGCAAGGCCTGCTGGTCCTACGACGGCAACAGCCTCACTGCGACAGTCTATCTGCCTGAAATGCCTGCCACTGAGCAGATTACCCTCGTCTACTCGGCCTCTGAATCCAATGCGAAACTGCTCGATGGCAAGAAGGGTCTCATCCGCAGGATGATGGCCATCACCCCTGAGACCAAGATTGTCTATGCCGACAACATCGACCCATATCCGCTGCTTCCTAAGCCGTTTATGGCAGTCGCAGGCGCCGGCAGTGCCATCACCGAGGCCCCTCAGTCAGCCGTAAGCCATCTCGTGAACATAGACGTGGACGAAATGGTCGAGGTCATCTGCGGCAATGATAAACTGCCTGCAGACTACAAGGAAAAGATCAAGTCACAGATAAAGTTCTAATATATGAAAAAGTATATCCTCCCACTTACAATGGCGCTTATGGCAGCATCTTCCTGCTGCTGCGGCACCCCTGAGTATGAACTGCCTACGGTGATGGCTCATCGTGGCTTCTATGTCACCGGCGATTCCTTCGAGAACACCATCAGCAGCCTTTCCAACGCTCAGGAACAGGGCTATGCCAGCGTGGAATTCGATGTGAACCTCACTCTCGATGATTCCCTGATGATACTCCACGGACCTAACGTCCACGGCACTTCAGTCAACATCCAGAAGAGCACTTACGAGCAGGTGCGCGCCATCGACCTCCCAGGCGGACACAAGGTGCCGACCTTCGACGAGTGGCTCGCTCAGGGCAAGCAGAATCCGGACGTGCTGCTCATTATGGAGATGAAGAAGCACGCCACCCCTGAGAGGGAGGACCAGCTGCTGGCCGCAGTTTATGAAAAGGTAAAGGCCTACGATATGCTCGACCAGGTGCACTTTATGTCCTTCAGCCTGCATCTCTGCGAGGAGGCCGCCAAACTGCCGGGCGTATTTGCCTGGTATGTGAGCAGCAGCCAGCGCGCCCTTACCCCGGCCGAACTGAATGAACGCGGCATCAAGGGAGCATCCTACGAACTCAACGTGCTGATGAACTTCCCTGAGATGGCCGATCAGGCCCGCGAACTCGGAATGCAGACCTGCGTGTGGATGGTCGAGGATCCTGAACTCGTGGATTGGGCCTGGAAGCATGGCATCACCACCGTTTCCACGGACTTCCCGGACAAGTGCCAGGCTTATATTAATGCCCTTGCTACCGGCAACAGACGCAAGATCGAGGCCGCAGCGGCCGATTTCAAAGCTAAGGATACAGAAACTTTCAAAATCAGATAATATGCTCGAAGAACTCAAGGAAAAGGTTCTCAAGGCCAATCTGGACCTTGTGAAGAACGGACTGGTGCTTTACACCTGGGGCAATGTGTCGGCTATCGATCCGGCCACCAGGCTCGTGGTGATCAAGCCAAGTGGCGTCAGCTATGACGATATGAAGGCCTCCGATATGGTGGTTGTGGACCTCGACGGCAATGTTGTGGAGGGCGATCTCCGTCCGTCATCCGACACGCCTACCCACCTCGTGCTCTACAAGGCTTTTCCTCAGATAGGCGGCGTGGTGCACACGCATTCGACCTACGCGGTCGCCTGGGCTCAGGCCGGTATGGACA
>DCHT01000014.1:0-31711 GCA_002314885.1 Bacteroidales bacterium UBA1745
CCTTGCCGTGGCAGATGTTGCAGCTTACGTCAACCTCTGCTGAAGGCTCGGTGAACGGGAAGTATGAAGGACGCATACGGATCTGGGTTTCAGGTCCGAACATTTCGCGGGCGAAGAGGAGGATGGCCTGCTTCATATCGGCGAAGGTCACGTTCTCGTCCACATAGAGACCCTCCACCTGGTGGAAGATGCAGTGTGCGCGGGCTGAGATGGCCTCATTGCGGAATACACGGCCAGGGCAAACGACGCGGATAGGAAGGTCCATAGTCTCCATACAGTGCACCTGGACGCTGGAAGTGTGGGTGCGGAGGAGGATAGGATTCTCCTGCTCGTTGCCGGTCACGAAGAAAGTATCCTGCATCTCGCGTGCAGGGTGCTCAGGAGGGAAGTTGAGGGCCTCGAATACGTGCCAGTCATCCTCAACCTCGGGACCCTCTGCCACGTCATAGCCGAACTTGCGGAAGATCTTCACGATCTCCTCGCGGCAGATGCTCACCGGATGGCGGGAGCCGAGCGGATAACTGTCACCAGGGGCTGACAGGTCGTTCTGGGATGCAGCGGCCGATGCGGAAGACTCCTGTGCGGAAGCCTTGAGCTCCTCGATCCTTGCGGCTGCGAGAGTCTTGAGCTGGTTCAGTTTCTGGCCGAACTCCCTCTTCTGCTCACGATCCACGTTGCGGAACTCCTCGAAAAGCTTGGTAATCTCACCTTTCTTGCCCAGAAGCCTGACTCTGGCTTCCTCTATTTCCTGTTCCTTCTGCGCCTTGAGGTTCTGTACCTCTGCCAGAAGGGCTTCGATTCTTTCTTTCATATACTGTTTGCGATTGGGCGGCAAATATAACTATTTTTTCTTTGACTCGCGGCGTTTGTCACGCGCCTTCTGTGCCCTGGCGCCACCCTGTTTGAGATAGAGTGCCCACTGGGCGTCGTCGAACACCTTCCTGTAAGCCTTATCGATGGAATCCATCCACTTGTCCTGAACCTCCTGATAGATGTTCAGATTCTCAACCTTGGATGCCCTGAGCTTGTCGTACTCGGACCTCATTGCAGCATAGTCGTGCTTGAGGATGGAGTCCACATAGAAAGTCTGCCAAGGTTCCAGCTCCAGGAGCCTCTCGAGGCGGTCGGCCTCCTGCTCACACCTTTCCTCGAGGGAAGGTTCCTTCTCATTTTCCTGGGCGGAGAGGCTGAAAGAAGCCATCGCGAGGCACAGAGTAACGGCAAGTATGTTTATATGCTTCATATATTTTTATTATTTTTGTCAGTTGCACGGATATGCGACTTGTCCTGCACAAAATTAGGTAATTTGAAACAATTCGCAAAAATGAGACATAACACCCTGTTCCTCGCCGCAACCGCGGCACTCCTGACAGCCTTCGGCAGCATCAAGGCCGATGCCTGCTCCAACATCCTCGTGACCAAGGGCGCATCAGCCGACGGCAGCTGTATGATTTCCTACGCAGCCGACTCCCATCAGCTCTTCGGAGAGCTCTATTTCCGCAAGGCAGCCCGCCACGCAGCCGGTTCCATGCGTCAGGTTTACGACTGGGACTCCAATCGCTATATGGGCGAGATTCCGGAAGTTGCGAGGACCTATCAGAGAGTGGGCAACCTCAACGAGAAGCAGCTGATCATCGCCGAGACCACTTACGGCGGACGCGAAGACCTCTGGGAAGGTGAAGGCGCCATTATGGATTACGGCTCCCTCATCTACATCGCACTCGAAAGATGCAGCAGCGCCCGCGAGGCCATCGAGACCATAGTGGAACTTTCCAATACATACGGATATGCCTCTGAGGGCGAATCCTTCTCCATCGCCGACACCGAAGAAGTCTGGGTTATGGACCTCATCGGAAAGGGCAACTACGGCAAGGGCCTCCTCTGGGTGGCTCGCAGAGTTCCGGACGGATATATCTGCGCCCACGCCAACCAGGCCCGCATCAGCACCTTCCCTCAGGACGACCCTGAGAACTGCCTCTATGCTCCGGACGTCATTTCATTCGCACGCGAAAGGGGCTGGTACGAGGGTGAAGACGCCGACTTCAGCTTCTGCGACACCTACGCTCCGCTCGATTTCGGTGGAATGAGGGGCTGCGAGAGCCGCGCGTGGTCTGCTTTCAATATGCTCTGCGACGGTCAGTTCACCTTCGTGGACGAGAACGGCGAAGAAATCACCCGTCCCGCAATGGACTATGTGCAGTATGCGATGGGTTATGACAAGAACGCCCGCTTCCCTCTCTTCGTGAAGCCTTCCCGCAAACTCAGCGTCAAGGACGTGGCCGACGCAATGCGCGACCATTTCGAGGGAACCCCAATGGATATGACCAAGGACGTGGGAGCCGGCGGAAATGCCTGCCCTTACCGCTGGAGGCCTATGCACTTCAAGGTTGGCGAGAGGGAATTCTGCAACGAGAGGGCCATCGCCACCCAGCAGACCGGATTCTGGTTCGTGGGTCAGAGCCGCGGATGGCTCCCAGACCACATCGGAGCAGTGGACTGGTTCGGCACCGATGACGCCGCAACGTCCTACCTCACCCCTATATATGTATGCACCAAGAAGGTGCCTGAGTGCTTCCGCGAGGGCAACGGTGATATGCTCACCTATTCCGACGATGCGGCCTTCTGGATCTGCAACCGTGTGGCCAACGCCTGCTACAAGATGTACAACTATATGGCACCTGTAGTCCGCGCAAAGGCCGACAAGTGGGAG
Source organism: Bacteroidales bacterium UBA1745 (assembly GCA_002314885.1). Taxonomy (GTDB): domain Bacteria; phylum Bacteroidota; class Bacteroidia; order Bacteroidales; family UBA932; genus Cryptobacteroides. Next base: position 2,711 of record DCHT01000014.1, read on the forward strand.
AACGACCACATCGCCGCCATTCCTGACGTGGACGCAAAGGCCCGGAAGATGTGCCGCTGCAGGGCCCGCCGCTTCCTCACCAAGTACAGCGTTCAGAACGCCCAGGAAATCTTCCTCCAGTGGAAGGAACTCGAGAAGTACCTGCTCGTGAAATTCATTGACGGCAACATCAAGGCACAGGCCGAGGACGGTTCGTTCATCACGAACGGAAACGGCACCAACATCCCTGCCCAGATCGAGCAGCCTGGTTATACCGAAGAATGGAAAGAGGCCGTGGCACACTTCCACGGCGATGTAATCGAAGTCAGATAAAACAAATCAACAGATATGGCAAAACGTAATACCGTGGTCAGAAACTGGCCAAAGTACCTCCTCCAGTGGAGTGTGCTGATTGCACTTCTCATATTCATCCTGGGACCGGTCATCATCGACAAGATGACTCCTGCCGACCCGGAGAAATTCTGTCCCGTGGGAGGCCTCCAGGCTCTCGCCACTTATCTTTTCAGAGGCTCGCTGCCTTGCTCTATGAGCTCCGTGCAGATCGTGATGGGACTCGCCCTCGCGGCCGCCGTCATCCTCTTCAGCAAGCTCTTCTGCGCATTCATCTGCCCAGTGGGTACCATTGAGGACCTGCTTACCAGGCTTCGCAAGGCACTCCACCTCAGAGCCTTCAAGATGCGCAACGGCAGCATCGCCGACAGCGTGCTCAGGATCTTCAAGTACATCCTGCTCTTCGTGATCTTCTACTTCACGATGACTTCCAGCGAGCTCTTCTGCAAGCATCTCGACCCATATTATGCAGTTGCAACCGGCTTCAAGGGCGAAATCACCCTCTGGATGAGCATCACGACCGTGACCCTCGCAATCCTCGGCGGCCTTATGATCGACCGCTTCTGGTGCCGCTACCTCTGTCCGCTCGGAGCAATCTCCAACACCCTCAAGTTCTGGATCTGGGTACTCGTGCTCTTCGCAGTATATTATGTATTCTCCATCATCAACGTGAACGTGCCGCTCTGGCTCGTCATCGGACTCTTCTGCCTCCTTGGCTACCTGCTCGAAATCATCGTTCGCAGGCCTAAGTTCCAGGCCGTCCATATGATGAAGGACGACAGCCGCTGCAACCACTGCGGCCTCTGCGAGAAGAACTGTCCTTACCACATCGCAATCAACACAATGGAAGGCAAGGTCAACCACGTCGACTGCACCCTCTGCGGAGAGTGCGCCGCCGTATGTTCTACCGACGCCCTCCACGTAGGTGTCACCCGCAAGGGAAGAAACCGCTGGTGGAAGATGCTCATCGCTCCTGTCCTCGCCGTCGTATTCACTATCGTAGGCATCATCGTAGGCGGCAAGTTCGAGATCCCTACCATCAACGAGACCTGGGGCATCGAGGAGTACAACGCCGACAGCGTGCTGGTACAGGTAGTGGACCCTTCCACCCTCGAGGTGCTCGAGATCGAGAATCTGACCTCCGTTCACTGCTATGGCAGCTCCCGCGCATTTATGGCCCGTCTCCAGAAGATCAAAGGCACCCACGGAGTCAAGACTTTCGTGAAGTCCCACCGCGTGGAGATCACCTACAATCCAAAGGTCATCACTGCCGCAAAACTCACCGAGGAGATCTATGTTCCTTCACATTGCAGGATCGAATCCCCGGACTATCTCGAAGTGCCTCAGGTGAAGGTCATCACCATCCGCACCGAGAATATGTTCAACACCTCCGACCTCAACAACCTCGCAAACCAGTTCCGCTTCACCTACACCGACAAGAAGGTCTACGGCATCGATTCCGAGTACGACTGCCCTCTCATCGTCCATCTCTATGTGGACCCTGAGACCGTCCTGAGCGAAGAGGAGCTCCGCGCCATCGTGGAGAAGAAGACCGTGGACATCACCAACAAGGAAGGCGTGATCCTCAGGCAGATTCCTGTGGACTTCAAGTTCGTGCGCCTCGAGGATGGCAACGGCTCTATGCCTACCACCGAATATCTCGAGATGATGTTCGACAAGTTCGAGACCGGTTCCTTCAACGGCCGCTACACCGACGCCAACGACTCCACCTTCGTACAGAGGAGGAGCGAATACTACGCAGACAAGGCCTGGTACGTGTATGAAATCGTACACGAGGGCTATGAGAAGCCTATCTACAAGCGCAGCTGGCCTTTCCTCAGCAACTGGCTCTCCAGCGAGGAAGGCGTGATCAGTATGCAGGTTGCCCTCAACAAGGACTACAAGCCTGCCATCCAGATCGTCTTCACTGCCCCTATGACCGAAGAGAAGATCTGGGAGATGATCACTTCCCCTATCTGGAAGATCACCTACGCCGTTGACGACGTACGCGAAGAAAACGCAAGGCTCACTTTCGAGGAGCCGGGCGTCGTATATCCTTATAATAAATAGTAAATGAGAAAGATACTTGTATTCGCGGCCACGGCAGCCCTGGGACTCGGCCTGAGCCTCAGGGCGTCAGCCGACGAAGGTATGTGGATGGTCCAGGCGCTCAACCGTGCCATAGAGGCCAATATGCAGGCCAAGGGCTGCAAGCTGTCGGCAGGGGAAATCTACAACAGCGACGCTCAGGGTTCGTCCCTATGCGATGCCATCGTATCCCTTGACTTTATGTGCACCGGCAGCATCGTCTCCGACGAAGGCCTCGTGATCACGAACCACCACTGCGCATATTCGGACGTCTTTGAACTGTCCACGGATGAGCACAACTATCTCGAAGACGGCTACTGGGCCGCATTCCGCAAGGACGAGATCAACATCCCGGGCAAGCGTATGCTCTTCCTGCGCAAAGTCATTGACGTGACCGAGGAGACGCAGAAGATGGCCGAGACCCTCGGTACTGCAGGCAAGCCTATGGGTATGCGCAAGCTCTCCGCAGTAATGGAGAAGAAGTATGAGGAGGAAGGCCTCGAATGCTCCCTCGAATCTATGTGGGCAGGCAGCAAATACTATATCTGCTACTATGAGGTCTATTCGGACGTGCGCCTCGTGGCGGCCCCTCCGGTAAGCATAGCTGCCTTCGGTGGCGACATCGACAACTGGGACTGGCCGCAGCATAAGTGCGACTTCGCGATGTACCGCATCTATACCGCGCCGGACGGCAAGCCGGCCGATTATTCAGAGAACAATGTGCCTCTGAAGCCACGCCGAAAACTGGGCATTTCCCTCGAGGGATACAAGCCCGGCGACTTCAATATGGTCATCGGATTCCCCGGCATCACCCATCGCTACAACTCATCCTCGAAGGTAAGGTTCGAGCAGGATGTGACCCTGCCTGTTTCCAACAAGGTACGCGGGGAGAATATGGCGATAATGAACAAGTGGATGAACGCTGACCCATCCGTGCGCCTTATGTACTCCGACCGCTATTTCGGCCTGAGCAACGTCCAGGAACTGGATGAGGGCACCGTGACCTGCTACAAGCGCTTCGACGTGGTCGGCGAGAAGCAGGATATCGAAAAGGAACTGCAGGAGTGGATACTGGCAGACGAAGGACGCAAAGCCCAGTGGGGCAATCTCCTCGACGAACTCGAAAAGACCTATTCCGCCATCGAGGAAGTCAAGCGCAACGAAATGTGGTTCCGCGAGTGCATCGTGCGCTCAAGCGCGATATTCGGAGTAGCCCTGCGCCTCAACGTGGGCCAGAAGAGGTCGATAGAAACCCTCCCTAATATATATAATGGTATGGACCTCAGAGTTGAGAGGGACATCTTCCGCAACGCCATCGAGGAATACTACAGCAATGTTTCGGACGCCTATCTGGGAGCCTTTCAGAAGAGCATCAAGACCCAGTACGGCGAGGACTATGACGCCATCTGCGCTGCAGTCTGGGATGCCAGCCTGCTCAGCGACACGGCCAATCTCGCCGGCATCATAGACGGCAGCAAGGATTATAAGAAAGACCCTCTCGTGCTCTTTATGAATGACGTCAAGGTCAATCTGTACCACGAACTGGAGGCCGCTGCAAGCGAGAAATCCACCTCTGCACTGAACCGCGAATACACCCACGCCCTCTATCAGATGAGGGAGGACAAGGGCATCGCACAGTATGCGGACGCCAACTCCACTATGCGCCTGACCTACGGCACCGTGGGCGAGCTTTCTCCTCGCGACGCCGTCATCAGTTCCTGGAAATCAAGCACCAAGGGCATACTCGAGAAGTACAAGCCGGATCAGTACGAGTACCAGCTCAAGCCGGAATGGAAGGAAAGCCTCGAGAACAACCGCTTCTGCAAGAAATTCAATTGGAACGGAGAAGTCGACTTCATCAATGACTGCGACATCACCGGCGGCAACTCCGGCAGCCCGGTAATGGACGCCCAGGGACGCCTCATAGGCCTGGCTTTCGATGGAAATACAGAATCCCTGGCTGGGGATTCCTCCTTCACCAGGGATTACAACAAATGTATCTGCGCAGATATCAGGTACGTCCTGTTCTGCCTCGACAATTACTGCCCACGCATCATCACTGAGCTAGGTTTGTAATTGTTATCTCTCCGCCACGCACGTCGATTTCAATGTCGCTGTCGCGGCGGACACTGCCATCCAGGATTGCTGTGGCGAGCTGATTGACCAGTTCACGCTGCAGCAATCTTTTTATAGGTCGTGCACCGTATTCCGGCTCGTAGCCCTTGTCGCTCATATAGTCGTCGAAACGGTCCGTGAAGACTATGCGCACGCCGCTCTCGTCGAGCTTGCGGGCCAGCAGGGCCTCCTGCAGGTGCAGGATGTCCTTGATGTCCTGCTTGGTGAGCTGACCGAAGGTGATTATCTCGTCTATTCGGTTCAGGAATTCCGGACGCATAGCCGCCTTGAGTTCCTCCTCGCACAGGTTGGAAGTCATAATCAATATGGTGTTCTTGAAGTCGGCGGTTCGGCCCTTATTGTCGGTCAGACGGCCGTCGTCAAGCACCTGAAGCAGGATGTTGAACACATCCGGATGAGCCTTCTCGATCTCGTCGAGCAGGATGACGGAATATGGTTTCCTGCGCACGGCCTCGGTCAGCTGACCACCTTCGTCATATCCGACGTATCCCGGAGGCGCACCCACCAGACGGCTGACGCTATGCCTTTCCTGGTATTCGCTCATATCAATTCTGGTGATCATATTCTCGTCGTTGAAGAGGAATTCCGCAAGGGATTTGGCCAACTCGGTCTTGCCCACGCCGGTGGTTCCCAGGAAGAGGAAAGAACCGATAGGACGCTTCTCGTTCTGCAGGCCGGCACGGCTGCGGCGTACGGCATCGGAAACGGCCTTGATGGCCTTGTCCTGACCGATTACCCTCTTGTGCAGTTCGGCCTCCATCCTGAGGAGTTTCTCCTTCTCGCTCTCGAGCATCCTGTTCACAGGCACGCCCGTCCACTTTGCGACGACCTCGGCAATATCTTCCGGAGTGACCGCCTCGGTGATGATAGGATCCTCTATTGCAGCCTGCTTTGCGGAGAGTTCGTCTATCTTCCTGCGGGCCTGCTCCATCTTGCCATAGCGCAGTTCCGCAACCTTGCCGTAGTCACCGGCCACCTCGGCATTGTGAGCCTGAAGCTTATAGTCCTCAAGTTCCTGACGGGCCTTCTGAAGTCCCTCGACTATCTCCTTTTCGGATGACCATTTCTTCATCAGGGCATCGCGCTGAGCCTTCAGTTGGTCATACTCTTCCTTCAGTTTGTCCATCTTAAGAGACACGCCCTCGCGCTTGATGGCCTCCTTCTCGATCTCAAGTTCGCGTATCCTGGAATCGAGCTCGGCAATTGGCTCAGGCACGGAATTCATCTCCAGACGCAGTTTGGAGGCGGCCTCGTCTATGAGGTCGATGGCCTTGTCCGGAAGGTAACGGGAAGTGATGTACCTCGTCGACAGCTCCACTGCGGCTATCAGCGCGTCATCCTCGATGCGCACCTTGTGATGGTTCTCATACTTCTCCTTCAGTCCCCTCAGTATGGATATGGACTGGGCCGGTGTAGGCTCATCCACCTTCACCATCTGGAAACGCCTCTCGAGGGCCTTGTCCTCCTCGAAGTACTTCTGGTACTCGTCGAGGGTGGTGGAGCCGATGGTCCTGAGTTCGCCCCTGGCCAGGGCCGGCTTCAGGATGTTAGACGCATCCATCGCACCGCTTGTCCTGCCCGCGCCCACCAGGGTGTGTATCTCGTCAATGAAGAGGATGATTTCGCCCTCGCTGTCCACGACCTCCTTCACGACGCCTTTCAGCCTCTCCTCAAACTCTCCCTGGTATTTTGCGCCCGCAATGAGCGCACCCAGGTCGAGCGAATATATCTTCCTGGACTTAAGGTTCTCCGGAACCTGCCCGTCCACTATCTTCTGGGCAATACCTTCGGATATCGCCGTCTTGCCGACGCCCGGTTCACCCACGAGGATAGGATTGTTCTTGGTCCTTCTGCTAAGTATCTGAAGCACCCTCCTGATCTCGTCATCACGTCCGATGACAGGGTCAAGCTTACCTGCAGCGGCCCTCTGGTTGAGGTTCACTGCGAATTTCTCAAGATTTTCAAGTTTGTTTTCTGCCATAGTATTCATTACTCCATTTTTACTTTCGGCTTACCGGCGGACACAAAATAAACGGCCGCCCGAAACCGGACGGCCGTTATCAATCAAACTGTATTCCTACAGCCTTTTCTGTGACATTTTGTCAGATTACTCTGCAGGAGTCTCAGCTGGAGTTTCAGCAGGTGCCTCGAAATCGAGGTCAGCAGAAGCGGCACCGGCGTTCTCGACGTTCTCGGTAACCTCAGCCTTCACGCTGTCACGCTTGCCACCGGCAACGAAAGAAGTGCAGATGGAAAGTACGAGGATGACTACACAGAGTCCCCAGGTGATCTTCTCGAGGATGTCAGCAGTCTGACGTACTCCGAAGGTCTGGTTGCCGGCTACGAAGTTGCTTGCGAGGCCGTCACCCTTGCCGTTCTGGAGGAGCACTACGATGGTGATGAGTACCGCAGCGATGATCACGAGAGTGGTGAGTGTGATGAATAATGCGTTCATAGTATCTAATTTTTTATTTCTTCTATTTTACGGATAAGGGTTGCAAAGTAAGCACTTTTTTCCGGATATATCAAAATAAGTTTGGAATAAATGGCCTTAGCCTCATCAGGATAGCCCTGCTCCAGGTAGATTCTGGCGAGGGTTTCGGTGCAGACGTCGGCATCCTGGCTCTGAGCTTCGAGCAGTTTGCGCTGGGCGCTTTCGCTCACCTGGGCCTTGTAGTCGATGATGGACGCGTCGCCCTGTTCGCGCACCTTGGCATATTCGTCGAGGGAGAAATAGTCGGCACCGGCAAAGCGAGGACGCGGCCTCTGAGGCTCAGCCTCGGCAGGCACCGCTTCGACTGGCTGTGCGGGCGCTGCTTCAGCGCTTCTCACACAACTGTCAATAACCGCGGACACATCCTTGTCTGAGCAATCCACGCTGCTGATTCCGCGCATAAGGACGGAAAGCACCTTGCGGTCGCTCATATACATTGCGGCCTCGGCATACTGGCTCAGGCCCCAGCCGCCCAGACTGGTCATCCTCTGGCAGAGCTCTTTCCTTGCCAGGGAAAACCAAGGGTAGATATTGACCACTCCTGCCAGCTCCTCGAGGTTCAGTTTCTTAAGATCGATGTATCCTTCCATATTACCACTGGGCTACGGTTGCGTTGAAAATATCTTCCACGATCTTCTCCAGAATCTCCTCGCAGAGAGTGCTCTCCACTGCATCGAGGGACTGGGTAGAGTCGTAGTCGGCATAGTTGGAGAAGGACTTCTCGAAGTCGTCCTCAGGATACTTCCTGTTTGAGAAATATACCTTCACGGTCACGGTGAGACGGTTCTGTGCGGCCACCTCATTGGCGGTTACGGCTGTCGCCTTCACGTCGTATCCGGTGATTTCACCGCTGACTTCGAGGTCGCCGTCCATATCCACCTGCTCGAGCTTGGTGAGCTTGCGGTATTTTTCCTTCATTGCCTCAGTGATGTCATTGCTGAGGGAAGGGTTCACCTTGAGGGCCTTGTATTCGAAATAGTTGATGGTTATCGTCTTGACGTCAGGCTGTATGGAAGTACCGGAAAAAGAGTACTTCACGAAGCCGCAGGACGTGACGATCTGAGCCGTCACGAAGAGTGCGGCTGCAGCGCATATTGCGGATATCAGTCTTCTCGTATTCATTTGATTCCCAATTGCTTCAGTTTACGGTAAATGGTCCTTTCGGAAATGCCGAGAGCCTCGGCGGCGGCCTTCTTGGAGCCGTATTTCCTGAGGGCAGCCACTATGAGGTCATCCTTCATATCGGCTATGGTCTTGGTGTCGTCTTCGGCCTCCTTGCGGGCTGGCTCCTCGTCGATCTGCTCGTCCGGATCCTCACGCAAGTCCTGAGCTTGCGGGGCCATCACGAACTCAGATGCCGCAGGCAGGGACGGGGTCACGGAAACAGGCTGCTTGCCGCCATAAACTACGGATTCGAGCGCGTCCACCTTCTGCTTCAGAGTGAGCAGGATCTTGATGAACATTTCCTTCTCATCCTCGCTCATACTGCTCTGCGAACCGTGGTCAGACAGCACTGGAAGGGTATTTCCTTCCTCGCGAGGCAGATAGTTTGCCAGAGTCATCGCATCTATGACGACGCGGCCCTTGCCCGGTGCGGCCTTCGCCGTCTCAAGCATAGAGATGGACTCCGCAACGCTTCTGAGCTGACGCACGTTGCCAGGCCAGCGATACTTCTTCAACAGTACAACCGCGTCCTCGGTGAGCATCACTCCGGTACGGAAATACTTCTCGGTGATATCGGACGAGAACTTGCGGAACAGCAGATGGATGTCCTCCCTCCTCTCACGGAGAGGCGGCAGGTCGATGTGCACGCTGCTGACACGGTAATACAGGTCCTCGCGGAACTTGCCGTGGCTGACCAGATGCATCAGGTTGCGGTTGGTGGCCACAACTACGCGCACATTGGTCTTCAGCACCTTTGCGGAACCCACGCGGATGAATTCGCCGGACTGGAGCACCCTGAGGAGCTTGGCCTGGGTCGCAAGCGGAAGTTCTCCCACCTCGTCCAGGAACAGCGTGCCGCCGTCAGCCTCTTCGAAATAGCCTTTCCTCATCTCGATGGCACCGGTGAAGGCGCCTTTCTCGTGTCCGAAAAGCTCTGAATCAACGGTTCCTTCGGCAATCGCGCCGCAGTTTATAGCCAGATATTTGCCCGATCTCCTCGGGCTGTTCTGATGTATGATCTTCGGTATTATGTCCTTGCCCACACCGCTCTCGCCCGTAATCATCACGGTGAGATCGTCTGCAGGCGCAACCTTCAATGCGATGTCCAGCGCGTAGTTCAGCGCCGGATCATTGCCTACGATATCGTATTTGTTTTTTAACGATGTTAAATCTCTCTCTTCCATTGCGCCACAAAGTTAAATATTTTTGCGTTAAAAGAATAAATTATACCTATATTTGCGCCACGTGTGGTAGTCTGCAAGCAAGACTCCCGCCAATAACGGAATTTTTAAACCAATTAACCGATAAAAGCAATGAAGAAAAGCATCAAACTCTTTTCCGCAATCGTTCTCGGAATCGCAGCAGTAGCCTGCAGCTCGCCTAAGAAGATGGCCGAGCAGGCTGAGAATGTTATTGTAACTTGTAATCCAGAGGTTCTGGAGGTTGTAGCCGGTGTCATCGACGCTGACGTGACCGTTACCTATCCTGCTGATTACTTCCATCCAACAGCTATCCTCGAGGTAACTCCAGTCATCGTTTACGATGGTGGCGAAGTTGCAATGGAGCCTTACTACTTCCAGGGCACCAAGGTCAAGGACAACTACGAGGTTGTTCCTGAGGAGGGCGCTACCATCACCAAGAAGGTACACTTCGACTATGTTGAGGGTATGGAGAGCTGCCACCTTGAGCTCCGCGGTGTCGTTACCGACAAGAAGGACAAGATCGACCTCCCTACCAAGAAGGCTGCTGACGGTGCTAACACCACCTATATGCTCGTCAAGAAGAATGGCAAGGGCTGCGCTGTAAACTACAAGGCAGACAACTACCAGGAGACTATCGATATGCCTGCTGAGGGCCAGATCCTCTACTCTATCAACAGCTCTGACGTAAAGAGCTCTGAGCTCAAGAGCCAGTCCGTTAAGGATTTCCAGGCTGCTCTCGACGAGATCGCTTCCAACGAGCGCAAGACCCTCAAGGGTACTGAGATCGTTGCTTACGCTTCTCCTGATGGCGCTGAGGACCTCAACACCAAGCTTTCTGACAAGCGTGCAAAGAGCGCTGAGAAGGCATTCGGCAAGGTTACCAAGGACAAAGAGGTTGGTGAGACTACCGTTAAGAGCGTAGGTGAGGACTGGGAAGGCTTCCAGGGTCTCGTTGCCGCTTCTGACATCGAGGACAAGGACCTCATCATCCGCGTTCTTTCTATGTACAGCGATCCTGCAGTCCGCGAGTCTGAGATCAAGAATATGTCAGCTGTTTACAAGACTCTTGCTGACGACGTTCTCCCACAGCTCCGTCGTGGCCGTTTCATCGCTAACTGCGAGTACCAGAACTACACTGGCGAGGAGCTTGTTGAGCTCGTTGACAAGAACATCGACGTTCTTGACGAAGAGGCTCTCCTCCGCGCTGCTACCCTCGTAGAGAAGGCTGCTGACAAGGTTGCCATCTACAAGAAGGCAGTTGAGAAGTACAGCAGCGAGCGCGCTCAGTACAATATGGCAGTCGTTTACATCAACGAAGGCAACTACGCTGACGCTAAGACCGCTCTCGAGGCTTGCAATGAGAAGGACGCTGACTGGAACAACGCTATGGGTGTTGTTGCTCTCAACAACGGTGAGACCGAAGAGGCTGAGAAGTATTTCGCAGCTGCTGGTTCTGCTGCAAAGGCTAGCCAGGCTGTTATGGACATCCTCAACGGCAAGTATGAGGCTGCTGCTTCTGCACTCGCAGGTGAGAAGAGCTTCAACGCTGCTCTCGCTCAGATCCTCGTGAAGAACTATGAGGCTGCTACCGCCGCTCTTCCTGAGTGCGACTGCCCTTGTGTTGCTTACCTCAAGGCTATCATCGCTGCTCGCCAGGGCAACGCTGACGAGGTTAAGGCTAACCTCAAGGACGCTGAGAAGTCTGACGACCTCAAGAAGCGCGCTGAGAAGGACGTTGAGTTCGCTCAGTACAAGTAAAAAGTCCGCAGCCTAGCTGCACTTGAAAATAAACCGGGTCTGCCGCAAAGCAGGTCCGGTTTTTTGATTGTCATATAAACGCAAAAAAGACCGCCCAACCAGGCGGTCTTTTCAGCGGAGAGGACGAGATTCGAACTCGTGGTACGGATTGCTCCGTACGTCGGTTTAGCAAACCGGTGGTTTCAGCCACTCACCCACCTCTCCAGTAGGTCCCGTGCTGAAAGTTTGTCAAACGGGACTGCAAATATATAAATTATTTTAAGTCCCAACAAAATTATTCAAACTTCACAGCCACAAAGTACTCCGGACGATGATAATCAGGCTTCTGAGTGGCAATAGGATGCCAGGTGATGTAGTGAATTGTCGAAAGGGCATCACCGCACTTGAAGCAGTTCATCTTCATCTGTCTGCCTGAGAGGCTGCGGATGTCTCCGTGCTTGAAAAGGGCCGTGAGAGGAATGGCCGCGGTAAGGGACCATCCGCCTTCTACGTGACACTCCTCAAGTACTTCGTGTGGAAGACTTGTCAGACGCTTCACCATAGCGTGGCACTCCACAGGAGCCAGCACGGCTCCCTGTCTGCCCGGCCTGCAGGAATAGCAGAGGGTACCGGCAGCATTGAACTCGAAATTGTAGTAGAGTCCGTCATCTGACGGCATCAGGAACATCTCCACGCAGGAGTCCTTGTAGACGTCGTGGGCATCCTCCATCTCCAGAGCCGCAGTCGTTGCCTCGTCCACAAAGAAGCGTATGTAGATGTTCGCATCATCGTGAGCCATCGCAAAGCGGACGGTTGGAGCGTATGGGAAGGCCTCGGGCCAATTCACCTGGGCGAGAGACTCCTGAGGAGCCGCCGCCAGAATCTGCGCCGCCGCCTCCAGGCTTGCAGCCACAATCTTACTTATTATATACATATATTATATATTCCAGTGTCCTGGGGTGATTACGTGATGGTTTCCTATAGGCTCGGAGAAGAAATAAGGAATCGCCTCCGGACAGCGGACTACGATCTGAGTACGGCAGAGATTCTTCTCGCAGAGGTTAGCGAGGAGCTCGCCCTTGAAGCAGACCCTGGTCTTTGCATCCGGACCTATCTTGAGTATGGTAACCGGTCCCTCTGGGATGTCGCCTTTGATAGCCACTCCGATACCGGACTCAAAGTGAGTCGTATAGTGATAGCGCTCAAGCATATTGAACGGCACGGTGCAATGCGCAAAAGTTATTTCCCCACTCTCCGGATTGATCCTGGCCGGATTCGCCTGGAAGCCACATACGCCGGTCAGACGATTGGCAACCATCATACTCAGCAGGGCAGGCACGTCTCCTTCGCAGCTGGCAGGGATGCCTTCCGCATTCAGGCGAGCAAGTGCAAGACAGCCCGTGTTGTAAACCGTGCCCAGCAGATCGAAACAACGGACGGTCAGGGCTGAGAGTCGATATTCCTCGACCATCTTCTTCAGGCCATCATAAATGATTTCCGCACCCTCGAATCCACGCAGGTCGGATCCTTTGTACGCTGCGGTGGCAAGCACATAGTCTATCAGTTCCTGAATAGGAATGTTCACCAGTTCGACACCCAGATTCTCCCTGGCATCCTCAGCGCTAACATCGCTGGAAATAAGCCAGTCGGACGGCTGTCCCACCACACCGGCGCGGACGTTGTCGAACTTCTCAAGAGGAGTTGATAGCTTGACTCCGGCAGAAGCCTCAACAAGTGTATCCTGGGCCAATTTGGAGGCAATGTATTCTGCGCTTCCGTGAAGGATCTCTCCCTCGTGACCGTTCTTGCGCAGATAGGAGAGAATCTCCATAGATGCCGCCAGACTGTTGCTGTCTCCGGAAGTCAGCAGACGCACGGGAGCCTCCGGAAGCACGGGGAAAGCAGCCTTGAAAAGGCCTTCTGTGCCACCGGTGCGCACATAGATGAGATCAACTTCGTGCTGGCCATAGCCCTCGAATCCTTCCGGGAAAAGGAAGTTTGAACCAGGCGCGGCGGCTACTATGCCCTTGATGAAGTCCTCGTCCTGAGCACGCTTCATAACTTCATTGTGCAGAAAGGACGTCAGTGAGTAAACGGCGACAGTCATATTATCTTTCAATTATTGATATCAGGAAATCCAGGGCGGCGTCTGCAAAGGCAGAGATATTCTCCTCGCGGCTGCCGTGGGATTCAAATCGGCGGCTTTCCGTGCCATCCGGGCCGGAAACGGCCATCCATACAGTTCCGGCAGGTTCCCTGTCGTCCCCGTATGCATCAGCCCATCCGGTCGTGGCCACAGACCAGGTGCTGCCCGTGAGTTTCTTCACGCCCTCGGCCATTGCGGAGGCCACCTGGGAGCTCACAATCCCGTATTCTTCGACCGTGGAAAGGCTCACGCCAAGCACTGAGGCCTTCACCGCCACGGCATACGAACATACCCCTCCGAGATAGTATTCACTGGATCCGGAAGTCAGGGTTATGAGGTGGGAAATGCGCCCACCAGTGCAGGATTCGGCCGCACTGAGGGTCTGTCCGCTGCCTTTCAGCAGCTTCGCTATTTTCTGAGATTGCAGGCTTGGCATTCAAACTGTTTTTGATTCCAGTTCAAATGTACTCATTTTTCGCCATTTAAAGTAGCCATACGCAGCAAGAGCCGTATAAAGCAGATACAGACCGGCATAGAAATATATACCCTTATATATGTAGAGGCCTGAGCTTGCGGCGTCCACGATGAACCAGACCCACCACTGCTCTATCCATTTGCGGGAAAGCATCCACATCGCTATGATGCTGAGGGCCGTGGTGAAACTGTCCGCCCAGGGCACGGTGCTGTTGGTCCAGCTCTTCAGGACGAACGCGATGCCCACGAAAAGCACGGCAAACACAGCCAGCAGTATAGGATAGGCCTTCAAAGGCGTCGCGGTAATCGGGAGCTTCTTCTTTTTGCCTGTTCCTCGCAGCCACACGATCAGTCCATAGACAGCCGCCAGCACATAATAGATATCAATTGCAAAGTCGGCATACAGGCCGGCTTTGAAATAGACAAAGAGGGAGTTTATCGGCATTATTATGCTGATGATCCACAGCGGCCACCAGGCCTTCAGTTCGAAGATCAGGTAGGTGATACCGAGGACCAGCCCGAATATCTCAAGAGCGTGAGCGGCGAGAAACTCCCACATAAGTCACTAGAATCTGATGGTGTAGGTTCCCATTACGGTGATGCCCGCAGCAGGGATGTAGCCGATCTCAGTGTAGCGGTTCCAATCCGGATGTCCGTAGCTCTCGCAGATTGCGGAATAAACCCAGCCATTGGCAGCGTAATGGGCGTTGAAGAGGTTGCCCAGACGGATGCCGAAAGTCATATCCTTGAGCCAGTCGGCCTTAGGTACGAGGGTGTAGCTGAGGTTGAGGTCGGTGCGGCTGTAGCCTGGCAGGCTGCGCTTCAGGCACTCTGTGTTGTCGAGATACTGACGGGAAACGTAGCTGGTCCTCCAGGTAATCCTGGCACCCCTGTGGTGGAGGCTGAATCCGCCTCCCACGATGGCAGATGGAGAGAATGCGAGGGTGGAATTGTCATAATGGATTGTCCTTTCACCGAGGTCCCAGTCTTCTACGACTTCGTCGAAATCGAGTATCCTGTTCTGGCTGAGGGCGGCGTCTGCGCTGAGATCCATCCAGTTGGTAGGGTGGATGTCAGCGGTCAGCTCGATACCCATCCTGTAGCTCTTGGCGATGTTCGTGGTGAGTTTTTCTCCGATGTCGCTTACCAGACCGGTCTGCACGAACTGATTCTTATAATCCATATAGTAAAGGGTCATTCCGGCCTGGAGAATCTTTCCACCATAGTTGTAACCGAGCTCGTAGTCGAGCAGGCTCTCCGGTGTAGGAGCAGCGTACGCACCATTGTCGGTGAAGTTGTTGCGCTCCGGCTCACGATGGCTCCAAGCTACTGAAGCAAAGGCCCTGTGAGCGCCCTTGGCATACTCGAGACCGCCCTTTGGATTGAAGAAATTATAGATCTTGTTGATGTTCAGCACCTGGTTGTGGTAAGTGCCGTCCTCGCTCTCAATGAACTTGTCGTTGATGCCGGAAGTGGTATAGCGCACGAACCTGTACTGCAGGTCGCCGAATGCGCTCAGGCCGTCGTAAAGCACTACGGAAGCCTTTACGAAGGCGCTTGCGTCGGTCTTCATCGCATCGGAATCATAGTACAGAAGCTTGCCGTCCACAATCTTGTCTGCGAGGCGTGCGGCCAGTTCTTCGTTACCGATGTAAGTGAGATAGCCGTAGTGCCAGCCATTGAAGTTCTGAGCCGAGATGCCGAACCTGAGGTCGAGCCTTTCAGACTGCCTGCGGGCATTTGCAACTACGCCGTAAGTGTTCTGGGTAAGGCCCTTCTGACGGATGAAATCGCTCTTCTTGACCTTGTTTCCGCTGGCGTCGGTGAAGCTGGAAAGACCGAACTTGGAGAGTTTGTTGTTCGGACGGAACTCTTCGTAGTAGCCTGCGCCGTAGGTGTAGTGGAGAGAGGCGGCGAGATTCCATTTTTCGTTTGCCTGCCAGGACATCGAGAGGATGTTGTGATCCTGCACGAAGTTATCGGTAGTCCTCCAGTCCTTGCCAGTATTAGGGTCCGTATAGTTGTGAAGTACGAAGTTGCCGTCAGCGTCCTGCTCATACCACTGGCTGAGGCTGTTGAACTTGCCGAGGCCGACTCTGTACATATCCTTGTAGCCCTTGATGCCCGTGCTGACTCCATAGGTGCCGTCGAGCAGGTCGCCTGTGTCCACGCCGTTCCAGGCCTGGCCGGTGTGCTCGTAGTTGCCCACGTTGTGGTATCTGAAGATGAGATTGTCCTTTGCAAGGAAGGTCACGCCCGCAATCCAGCTGCCCGAATTGCCCTTTGTGCCGGCCATATAGCCGTCGGTGCCCGTGTGATGGTATGCACCGTCCAGCATCCAATGCTTGCCGAGAAGTCCGGTGGAGAGGCTCACGCCTGCCTTATATGTATTATATGAACCGTATGCCACATCCACCTGGGCAGACGGGGTATAAGACGGGGTCTTGGTGGTAAGGGACACGGTGCCGCCGAATGCACCGTCGCCATTAGTGGATGAACCCACGCCCCTCTGGATCTCGATTCCGCCGAGGAAGGAAGCGTAACTGTTCATATTTGCCCAGAAGACGCACTGGTCCTCAGGTGAGTTGAGCGGAACGCCGTCGAGAGTGACGTTGATCCTGGAGTCGCCCGCGCCGCGTATCCTCAGATAGGTGGTACCTGTTCCGAGACCGTTCTCACCCCAGGCGATCACGCCGGGAGTGTGGGCGAAGAGGTAAGGGAGTTCCTGCGGGCCCTGTGCGAACTCGGTGAGTTCGGTGCCCTGGATTCTGGAGATTGCGAACGGAGCGTTCTGAGGTGCACGGGTACCCGTCACCACTGACTCATAAAGCTGTTCGACCTTGGTGGAGTCAGGGATTTCCTGACCCATTGCGATGCCCGCAAAGAAAGTGCAGGCAACGAGAAGAGTTGCTGTTCTTTTCATAATTCCTACGCCGGTATTATCCGTATCAGGTTCTAGGGTATTATCTCAGCCGGACGGACGTCTGGCACCCCTTTAATATTTTAACGGCGCAAAAGTATGGAATATTTATGAAATTCGCTAATCCTCGATGCGGGAAACGGAGACACTGTCTATGCCGACCGCACGGATGACGGCGGCAAGTTCCTCTGCCTCTTCCTTGCGGTTGAAGGAGGAAACCACATAGAGCACGATGCCGTCGGAATAGCGCTTGGAGATGTCCTTGCTGCAATAGCCACGGATGGCGGCGGATACATCAGACGGCAGGGTATCGGAACCGGTATTCACTATGACCTGCCAGAATTCGTCGGCCGTTTCATTGGCCTTGGCCTCGGTGAGGGAACAGCTCTTTCCATCGCGGAAAGCCACGATGGAAGCGCTCCTGAAACCAACTCCCTTGACGGTGTTGAGGTTGTCCAGGGCGTCGGCATAACGGGTGAAGAGACCCACGGTGTAGAAATGGTTTCCGTTTGAGTTAACCGTCTCATACACAGGACTTAAGCCCTTGAGCTGGCGCTTGGTCGCGGCAGTCGGGAGAGTAATGAAATGTATCTGATAGACCACTCCTCCAGGAAGGGTCTGATCCTCGGCATACTGGCCTTCCGGAAGCACCTTGAACGAGTAGTCGAAACGGGATATCGGCTTCTCGAATTCCATCTTCGGAGCAGAGCCCGGATTCATCCTCGTGAAGGTATATGCGGCGCTCTGTGCAACGACCTTGCGGTCCGCCTTGGCGGCGAGCTTGTCCGGGTCGATGATCACGCCCTTGAAAAGGAAGTCCATCTCTATCTTCTGCAGTTCGGCGGTAGCCTTGTCGAGGGCCTTGCGAAGCATAGGAAGCTGCATTTCCCCGTTCAGGATGGACTCCGTGAGGCGAGCCCGCTCGTCGTCATCGTCGCTGGAGGCGAAGGCCTGGCGCTGGCTGTCAAGGGCGGCGCTGAAGAGGTTCACGGAATCCTTCAGGGCCTTGACCTCATTCATCTTATCCATATACCTCCTGGTGTCGTCGTTCTCCGGAATGTCATTTGACACCGAAGAGCCATTGTCGATCCTGGTCTGGTCTTCGGACGGACGAAGGGAAAGAATCTCGCTCAGACGTTCTTCGTCGAGAATCTCCTTTCGCACCGGAACATTGTCGAATTCGAGCACATAGACGCATACGCTGTCCTTTGCACATTCACGGTTGGATGCGAAGATCGTGTACTTTCCGTCGGGCGTATCCATATAGAGGAAATCGTCTGCCGGAGACGAGAACGGGAAGCCCAGGTTCACCGGTTCTCCCCAGTCTTTGCGGGCCTCGTTCCAAGTGGAAACATAGATGTCGTAGCCGCCCACTCCATAGAGTCCGGAAGATGCGAAATACAGCTTTGTTCCGTCCGCTGAAAGCGTTGGGAAAATATCGTCCGAAGTGGTCGTGATACCTTCATTAATC
The DNA here is from genome assembly GCA_002314885.1 of Bacteroidales bacterium UBA1745. Taxonomy (GTDB): domain Bacteria; phylum Bacteroidota; class Bacteroidia; order Bacteroidales; family UBA932; genus Cryptobacteroides. The sequence continues at coordinate 20,873 of DCHT01000014.1, forward strand.
AGCGCCGGGAGCGTCCAGAGGCCGTTTTCTCTTGTGGTGCTGAATATATTCCTGACACCCGTGCGACCCTTCTTCGAGAAGTAGAGCACATCCTCGTCTGAAGGGATGTAAGTGGCCCTCACGATATTGTCTCCGAGGGAGTCGAGGACGTTCGGAACCGGCACCCAGGAACGGTCTTCCATCGGGTAGTAGAGGAAGAACTCGTCAAGCGAGAAAACGTGCTTCGCAACGACTGTCGGCTCATAGACGAAACCGGACATCACAACGCCGTTTTCGGAACACAGGCGACGGTCTTCTAGACTGAGTTTCAACACGGAGTCCGCAGACTCGGAAATGACCTTTTCGTAGAGGTCACGGGCCTCCAGAAAACGGCAGGCGCGATGCAGGCTGTCGGCCCTGGAAACCAGTTTTTCGGGACTGATTTCAAATGGAACGGACAGCGAGTCAGGCACGTCGACCTGGGCGTTAGCCGCAAAAGTCGCCGTCAAAACCAGAAGTATGGTCAGAAAATGCCGTTTCATCGCAATATATCAAGGACTGCAAATCTACGAAATATTATCACAATTGTCATTCCAAAGTGCGTATATCAGAAATAATTTGTAGATTTGTGCCCTATTTGCACCTTTTGTATAAAAGCGAATAATTTAAAAACAAATAACAACTACAGAATTATGCAGAACAAAGGTTTAATCAGGCTCGTAGCCATCTGCCTTTTCCTTGCCTGCATCTGGCAGCTTTCCTTCACCGCAGTCTCAAAGATTCAGGAGAAGAGGGCAAACGCCTATGCAGACGAAGTAGTGGCAGCGCTCACGGGCGACCAGACTTCCGACGAGATCAACGACGTCAGGAAGAGCAGCTACAACGAGTTCATCGACTCTGTTTCCGCTAAGACCGGCATCTTCTCCTACAAGGCTGCACAGTCCAAGGAGATCAACCTCGGCCTCGACCTCAAGGGCGGTATGAACGTTATGCTCCAGGTTCAGCTCGAGGACCTCGTAAAGGCACTCGCTGACAACAGCAAGGACGCAGACTTCCTCGCAGCACTCGAGGAGGCTAAGGTAAACAGCGTGAACTCAAGGTCAGATCTCATCACTCTCTTCGGTGAGTCCTGGAAGGCCAGGACCGCAGAGAGCGGCCGCAAGCTCAACGAGATCTTCGGAACCTATGAGAACAGGGAGAAAATCAACGGCGAGACCTCTGATGAGGAAGTCCTCAAGGTCATCAAGGCTGAGGCCGAGAGCGCAGTTTCCAACTCCTTCCAGGTTCTCCGTAACCGTATCGACCGCTTCGGCGTAACCCAGCCAAACATCCAGAAGCTCGGCAACTCAGGACGTATCCTCGTCGAACTTCCAGGTGTGAAGGAGCCAGAGCGTGTTCGTAAGCTCCTCCAGGGTACCGCATCCCTCGAGTTCTGGACCACTTTCAAGAACAGCGAGATCTATCCTTACCTCGCACAGGCTGACGCTATGCTCGCAGAGCTCGCAGCAGCTGAGCCAGTTGAGGCTCCAGTTGTCAATGGTCTTGACTCACTTGCTGCAGCACAGAACGAAGAGGCAGAGTTTGCTAAGCAGCACCCTCTCTTCGCTGTCCTCCAGCCAGCTCCTCAGAACTACAACACCGCTTGCATCGGTTATGCAAACTACTCAGACACCGCAAAGGTCAACAAGATCCTTGCTTCTGACGAGGTTGCAAACATCCTTCCTCCAGAGCTCATCCCTATGTGGGGTGTCAAGCCTGTAGAGGGTTCCGAGAACATCTACGAGCTCGTTGCCATCAAGTCCACTTCACGTGACGGCAAGGCTCCTCTCGACGGTGGCGCAATCACTGACGCACGCGCTCAGCTGAGCAACAGCGGCCGCACCGAGTATGAGGTTTCTATGACTATGAACGCTGAGGGCGCCAACATCTGGGCCCGCCTGACCAAGGACAACATCGGCAACCAGGTTGCCATCGTCCTCGACGGTATGGTTTACTCATATCCTACCGTACAGAGCGAAATCAGCGGCGGTTCTTCACAGATCACCGGCCGTTTCGGCGAGGAAGAGGCTGAGGACCTTGCAAACGTCCTCAAGTCAGGTAAGCTCCCAGCCCCTGCAACTATCGTTCAGGAGCAGGTTGTAGGTCCTTCCCTCGGTAGCGAATCAATCAACGCAGGTCTCATCTCCTTCGCGATTGCATTCTGCCTCGTGCTCATCTATATGGTATTCTTCTATCAGGGCGCCGGCATCGTTGCCGACATCGCACTCCTCTGCAACGTGCTCCTCCTCTTCGGTGCGCTCGTTTCATTCGGTGCAGTCCTCACGCTCCCTGGTATCGCAGGTCTCGTCCTTACCCTCGGTATGGCAGTCGATGCGAACGTCATCATCTATGAGAGAGTCAAGGAAGAGCTTCGCGCCGGCAAGGGTCTCAGCAAGGCAATCGCTGACGGTTATGCAAACGCATACTCCGCAATCATCGACGGCCAGGTGACCACCATCCTCACCGGTCTCGTACTCTTCGTATTCGGTTCAGGTCCTGTTAAGGGCTTCGCTACTACCCTCATCATCGGTATCATCACTTCCGTTCTCACCTCTATCTTCATCACCCGCATCATCTTTGATGACCGTGTAAGCAAGGGCAAGAACGTCACCTTCACCAACAAGCTTACCGAGAACTTCCTCCAGAACACCCGCGTTGACTTCGTTGGCAAGAGGATGATCACCTACATCATCTCAGGCTGCCTCATCCTTGCATCCATCCTTTCAATCAGCATCAAGGGCTTCACCTATGGCGTTGACTTCACCGGTGGTCGTTCATTCGTCGTGAAGTTCGACAAGACCGTCACTTCAGAGGATGTCCGCGCTGCTGTCATCGCAGTATTCGACGCAAAGGACAAGGACGCATCCGTCGAGGTTAAGCAGTTCGGTTCTGATGACCAGATGAAGATCACCACTTCTTATAAGTATAACATCGAGACTTCTGACGTTGACGACGAGATCGAGGCTATGCTCTATGAGGCAGTTGGTCAGTTCTATGAGGTTGACCCTGGATTCGACGGCTTCCGTTCAACCCTCGACAACCCTAACGGTATCATCTCTTCCGACAAGGTTGGTGCAACCATCGCTAACGATATCAAGAGGTCTGCAGTCATCTCCGTGATCCTCGCCCTCATCGTTATCTTCGCCTACATCGCAATCAGGTTCAAGAACTGGACTTGGGGTCTCGGTGGCGTGGCTTCACTTGCCCACACCGCAATCATCGTGATCGGCTTCTTCTCAATCTTCACCGGAATCCTTCCATTCACCCTCGACGTAGACTCTACGTTCATCGCTGCTATCCTGACCATCATCGGTTACGCTATCAACGATAACGTGGTTATCTTCGACCGTATCCGTGAGTATAGGACTCTCCATCCAAAGGCAGCTCTGAAGGAGAACGTGAACGAGGCTCTCAACAGCACTCTCTCACGTACTATGAACACCTCCCTCACCACTCTCCTCACTATGCTTGCAATCGCAATCTTCGGTGGCGAGGTTATCCGTGGTCTTGCAGTTGCCCTCATCCTCGGTATCATCATCGGTACCTACGCTTCTATCTTCATCGGTACTCCAGTTATGTATGACGTGGAAATGGCCGTTGAGAGAAGAAAAGCAAAGAAGGCTGACAAGTAATAGCAAATAATTTGATAGAAAAAACCCTGAAAGCAATTTCGGGGTTTTTTCTTTGTTTATATATTTGCAATATGTCATTCGCTCATCTACACGTCCATACCCAATACTCCATCCTCGATGGATTTGCAGCCATTCCTAAGCTCTTTGACAGGGCCGAGGAACTCGGCATGCCCGCCCTTGCAATAACAGATCACGGAAATATGTACGGCGTGAAGGAGTTCTTCAAATTCGCGTCGAAGCATCCGAAGGTAAAGCCTATCATCGGATGCGAGGTTTACGTGACCAGGGGCTATGACCACAGGATAAAGGACACTGAGCACAAGAGATACTACCACCTCATCCTCCTGGCCAAGAACTACGACGGCTACAAGAACCTGATGAAGATCGTCTCCACGGGACATCTGGAGGGCAAATACTATGACAAGCCGAGGGTGGACCACTCCGTCATCGAGAAATATCATCGCAACCTCATCTGCCTTTCTGCCTGCATCGCGGGAGAAGTGCCGAGAAAGATACTCAACGGAGACCTCACCGGCGCAAGGGAAGCCGTGGAATGGCATAAGAACCTGTTCGGCGACGACTACTATCTCGAGGTGCAGCTCCACAGGACCGAAGTTCCGGGGCTCAGCCAGGAGGTGTACGAAAACCAGATCATAGCGAATGACGCTATCTTCGACCTTGCCGAGGATCTCGGAGTAAAGGTCGTGGCCACCAACGACGTCCACTTCGTGAAGAAGGAGGACGGTCCAGTCCACGATGTGCTCATCTGCCTCAACACAGGCGTGAAAGTGGATGATGTGGACCGTCTGCACTACACCCAGCAGGAGTATCTCAAGAGCGAGGACGAGATGAGGGCGCTTTTCCCTCGCCATCCGGAAGTAATCGACAACACGATGGAAATCGTGGAAAAGATCGAATCCTTCAAGATCGACCGAGGACACGTGCTGCCGAAGTACGAACTTCCGGCTGACTTCGTTGCGGACATCGACAACCAGCTTGCAAAATACAAGGATATCATAGACGTAGGCCGCTGCGACAAGGAGGGCAATGAACGCGGAGAAGAATTCTGCAGGTCCGTCGCATACCTATGTAATATGACGTACGAGGGCGCGCACATACGTTATGGAGAGACCTTCACCGAAGAACAGGCTTCCCGTATCGAGTTCGAGCTCAAGACCATCTGCCGAATGGGCTTCCCTGACTACTTCCTCATCGTACAGGACTACATCAGGGCATCCAGGGCAATGGGATATATGGTCGGTCCCGGTCGTGGTTCCGCAGCGGGATCCGTTGTTGCATACTGCCTCTGGATCACCAACCTCGACCCTATCAAGTACCAGCTCCTGTTCGAGAGGTTCCTCAACCCTGACCGTATCAGTATGCCTGATATCGACGTCGACTTCGAAAACCTCCCTGCAGCGCACAAATATGTAGAAGACCACTATGGTCTCGACCACGTTTCCCGAGTTATCACCTTCGGTACTATGGCCGCAAAGAGCGCCATCAAGGACGTGGCCCGTGCCTACAATGTGACCATAGAGGAGTCCAACAGGCTCGCAAAGATGGTTCCGGACCGACTCAGCGAAAAGGTCGAGAAGGAATATCTTTTCAATCCGAAGCTCGACGAGCTCAAGCCTGGTTTCAAGACCTACGAGAAGGACGTGGAGGTGGACGACCCGGACAACCCTGGCCAGAAGATAACGGTTTCCAAGACCTATCAGAAGGGTATGGAGGAGGTCGACGTGAAGATCAACCTCAAGAACTGCTACAGACTCGTCCCTGAATTCAAGCAGGAGCTCAAGGAAGGCAGCGACCTGAACAAGAAGGTGCTCGAGGTGGCCCTCCAGATGGAAGGCAGCATCAAGAGCGTCGGCGTGCACGCCTGTGCAACCATCATCGGCCGAGGAGACCTTATGGACTATATCCCTCTCTGTCTCTCAACCGACCCTAACGAGGTGGACGAGAACGGCAAGAAGAAGGAGTTCAGGACCTCGGAATACGACGGCCACTACATTGAGGACGTGGGAATGCTCAAGATGGACTTCCTCGGCCTCAACACCCTTACGATCATACACAAGACCCTGGACCTCGTCAAGAAGAGATTCGGCATCGACATAGACATCGAGGCCATTCCTATCGACGACAAGCCTACCTACGAACTCTATGGACGCGGCGACACCAAGAGCGTGTTCCAGTTTGAGTCCCCTGGTATGATGAACTGGCTGCAGAAACTCCAGCCGGAGCGCTTCGAGGACCTCATCGCGATGAACGCCCTCTATCGTCCGGGCCCTATGGACTATATTCCGGACTTCGTGGAGAGAAAGCTCGGCCACCAGAAGATCGAGTATGACCTCGCGGATATGGAAGAATACCTGCAGGACACCTACGGAGTTACCGTTTATCAGGAACAGGTGATGCTTCTTTCCCAGAAACTTGCCAACTTCACCAAGGGTGAGGCCGACAAGCTGCGTAAGGCTATGGGTAAGAAGATGATCGACGTGCTGAACTCCCTCAAGGACAAGTTTATGTCCGGAGGTATCGCAAACGGCCATCCTGAAAGAACCCTCGACAAGATATGGAAGGACTGGGAGAAGTTCGCACAGTATGCGTTCAACAAGTCCCACGCCACCTGCTATGCCTGGGTCAGCTACCAGACAGGTTACCTCAAGTGCCATTATCCATCAGAATTCCAGGCCGCCAACCTCACTGCGAACCTCGGTAATGCCGAGGAAATCCGCAATATTATGGCGGATTGCAAGAAGAACCACATCCGCGTACTCAGCCCTGATGTGAACGAATCAGACGAGGAGTTCTCAGTAAACAAGAACGGCGACATTCGCTTCGGACTTGCGGGCATCAAGAGCTTCGGCGCACAGGGTCGACTGGTTATTGCCGAGAGGGAGGCCAACGGTCTTTTCACCGACGTCTTCGACTTCTTCGAGAGAATGGTCAAGAAAGTCAGCAAGAAGGGTATCGAATGCCTCAAGGACTCCGGAGCATTGGACAGTTTCGGTATAATGCGTACCCAGTATTCTCAGCCGACCAGGACTGGTGAAACCCTTCTGGATGCCCTCTGGAAATACGGAGAAAACTTCCAGGCCGCTAACGAAGACACTGCGGCATCCCTCTTCGGAGACGCGGAGGAGTGCAAGCCTCAGAGGCCTGAAATCCCAGAATATATTCCTGTCCACGACCTCGAGGTACTCCATAAGGAAAAGGAACTCGTGGGTATGTACCTTTCATCCCACCCTCTCGACAAATACAGCTTCGAGATGGAGAACTTCACGACGGCAAACTTTGCCCAGCTGCCGGAAATCATCAAGAACAGCCACGATGCCAAGAAGCCTTGCAACGTGACCGTCGGCTGCTTTGTGATGAGCACCACCCAGAGGATGACAAAGACCGGAAAGCCGTTCCTGGAGGTGAATCTCGAGGACTTTGAAGCTCCTTACAGCCTCAGGCTCTTCGGCAAGAATTACGAGGAATTCGCCGACAAGTTCAAGGAAGGACAGGCTCTTCTCGTGGACGGACGCGTGGAGGAAAGGTTCCGCGTGAAGCCTCAGCCTGGTATGCCGGAGGTGGACGTGGAATACGAATTCAAGGTCAAGTCAGCAATGCACCTTGGCAACGCCGGAGAATCCCTGATCAAGGAACTCAGCCTGCGCATCAGCCTGGACCGCATCAACAAGGATCTGGAAAAGAAGATGGTCGCCGCCCTCAAGGCCCACAAAGGCAAAAACAAAGTGGCCCTCCTGATCTACAACCCAGCCAGGAAAGCCACGGCGGAATTCGCCCTGAACAAGTTCACGGTCGCAGTTTCGACAGACCTCATCGACAGCCTCAAAGCCTTAGGCTTCGAGTGCAATGTCAAGAGATCGTAAATTTCTCTAGAAAATCAGAGTAGCAGTGATTGGATTATGGTCAGAAATGAACTTTCTGTCCATATAAGGCTTGGTGACAGTCTTGAATCCTGGGCAGGAAGAGAAGCCTGAATAATAGATGTAGTCAATCACCTTTGCAGACTTGCCCCAACCGTTGAATGATGGCTCATTATCGGTTGAAAGGGCGTGAATCCTGGCGCTCTTCATTACCTTGTCAAGCTCCACGAGACCCTCGTCGTCCGGAGTGATGTTGAAGTCGCCGGTAAGCACCATAGGATAGCCGTTAGGATTCATCTCAGCAATCTTGCGAACCACAAGTGCAAGGCCCTCTTTCCTGGCCTCAACTCCTCTGTGGTCGAGATGGGTGTTCACGAAGTAGAACATCTTGCCGCTCCTCTTGTCCTTGAGGAGGGTCCAGGTGGCAGTACGAGGATATCTTGCATCCCAGCCCTTGCTGCCAGGGACATCGGGAGTCTCTGAAAGCCAGTAGGTACCCCACTTTACGAGCTTGATGGTCTTGGTGTTGTAGAACACGTCCATCCTCTCACCCTTCTTTCCGTCGTCACGGCCTACGCCAACGCATTTGTAGCCCATACGGCCCTGGTGTCCGTCGAAATATGAGGTAATCATATTCTCCTGGAAATCCACGCACTCCTGTACGCCGAAAACGTCTGGCTTCTGGTCCTCTATCATCATTCCTGTGGCAGGATAGCGATACTGCCAGGAATTGGTTCCGTCATCGGCTCCGCCATACCTTATATTATATGACATAACGAATATGGAAGCCGGCTCAGTGGATTTCTTCTTTGCCTGGCAGAAAGACGGCATCAGCATTGCGATGGCCGCAAGGATAAGCAACTGCTTTTTCATCTGTTTTGAGATACTTTAATTAGGCTTACAAGGCAAATTTACTAATTATTTCCTAACTTCGCCTTAATAGAATTTCAAATAAGATGTCCCAGGAAAGCTTTTCATCCCTCGGTAAGATCGAGGCCATCAAAAAACTCTACGAAGGAACCCCATACACCGCATTCGACTCCTGCTGGTTCGAGACCGCCGGAAAGGGTTATTCCACCACCAAATCCAAAGTACTGCTCGAAGGAATAGACTTCGATCTCACCTATTTCCCGCTCAAGCATCTTGGCTACAAGAGCGTGATTGAAGTCACGGGTGAACTGTATGCGGAAATGTCACACCCTCGCACCCTGGACGTAATCCTTGGCATCTCTGCCAAACTGGACTTCGTTCAGATCAAGGAGATATGGGAAGGAGTTGTCGCCGCCGCAAGGGAACACGGCTACAAGAAGGTCGGACTCGACCTCGTGCCATCCAAGAACGGACTTTGCATAAGCGTCAGCGCCAGCGGAGAAACTACACTGTTGGAGGCTAAGAGACGTCCTGCGGCCAAGAGTATGGACCTCATCTGCATCTCAGGCAATCTGGGCGCAGCCTTCCTCGGCCTCAACGTGCTCGAAAGGGAGAAACTCAGATTCTCAAAAGAGGGCGAAAGCGCACAGCAGCCTAAACTCGACGAGTACAAGCACCTTGTGGGAGCATATCTGAAGCCCGAACTCCCAGCCAACGTCCTCAAAGAGCTCACAGACGCGGAAATAGTGCCTTCTTTCGGCTATTTCGTGACTAGGGGACTGGCAGACTCACTCAGGTGTCTTACGCGCGACAGCGGCCTCGGAGCCAAGGTTTACGTCGATCGCATACCTTTTGCCGGCAACACCTTCGACGTCAGCAAGGAACTCGGAATAGACGCTATGACCGCTGCGCTCAACGGAGGAGACGACTGCAGGCTGCTCTTCACCATTCCTATCGGAAAGCACGACAAGTTCCGCCACGATTTCCAGACCTTCGACATCATCGGCCATCTGGCCAAGCCGGAGGTTGGGACAGTAATAGTAACCCCGGACGGTGCTGAGATTCCAGTACGCGCCCAGGGTTGGGATAATCCAGAATAATTTAATTATTACTTTCCGAGGCTTCCGAAGATGCTTCCGAGAGCAGTGCTGATGGTGCTGGCGTTGGAAAGAACGCTGGCAGTCTTGTTAGCTGCGCTCTGTGCGGTGGTAGTTGCTTCCTGAGCCTCCTCAGAACCGGCAACGGTAGTTGCAAGGTCGCCGAGGGTGGTGGTAACTGCAGATGCTGCATCCTGCTCTACGAGACCTGTTGAACCAAGTACAAGGCCCTTTGCAAAGCTCTTCTTGTAGGTAGCGTCAGTGCTCTTGAGGTCCTGGATAGAAGACATCAGGGCAGCTGCGGTAAGAAGGTTGGTTGCGTTGGAAAGGTCAAGCTTCTTGCCATTGGCAACATAAGAAGCATAGAGGCTCTTGAGGGCAGTACCTGCGCTCTGACCATTGCTCTGTGCAGTTGCTGCATCAGTAGTAGTGGTAGTAGCAGTGGTCTCAGTGCTTGCAGTGCTGTCGGTGGTGGCAGTTGACTTATTGAACAAAGAGCAGGAAACTGCAAGGAGGGATGCTGCTGCAACGGCAGCGAAAATTCTTGTTGCTTTCATTTCTAAATGTTTTATGTCAGTATTTGACGTATAAATTTTTCTGAGGTTTACTTCAGGTTGCGGAGAAGGATGTTGAGATCTACTTCCTTGCGGATGAGGGCACTGAGATCCTCGATCTTCACGCGCTCCTGAGCCATAGAATCGCGGTGACGGATAGTCACGCAGTGATCCTCGAGGCTCTCGTGGTCAACGGTAACGCAGAATGGAGTACCGATGGCATCCTGACGGCGATAACGCTTTCCGATGGAGTCTTTCTCGTCGTACTGGCAGTTGTAATCGTACTTGAGATCGTCCATAATGCTCTGTGCAAGGGCAACGAGTTCAGGGTTGTTCTTGAGGAGAGGCATAACGGCAACCTTGACAGGTGCGAGAGGTGCAGGAATGCTGAGAACTACGCGGCTTTCGCCATTCTCAAGCTGCTCGACCTTGTAGGAGTTGCTGAGCACTGCGAGAACCATACGGTCCACGCCGATGGAGGTCTCGATAACATACGGAGTGTAGCTCTCGTTGGTCTCAGGATCGTAGTACTGGATCTTCTTTCCGGAGAACTTCTGGTGGTTTCCGAGGTCGAAGTCGGTACGGCTGTGGATACCCTCAAGCTCCTTGAAACCGAATGGGAACTGGAACTCTACGTCGGTAGCTGCGTTTGCATAGTGTGCGAGCTTCTCGTGATCGTGGAAACGATAGTTCTCTGCACCCATACCCATATTCACGTGCCACTTCATACGGGTTTCCTTCCACTTCTTGAACCAGTCAAGTTCGGTACCTGGCTTGATGAAGAACTGCA
>DCHT01000014.1:31741-112814 GCA_002314885.1 Bacteroidales bacterium UBA1745
ACTCCCTCATACGGAAGATGAACTGACGGGCAACGATCTCGTTACGGAAAGCCTTACCGATCTGAGCGATACCGAAAGGAATCTTCATACGGCCGGTCTTCTGGACGTTGAGGTAGTTTACGAAGATGCCCTGGGCGGTCTCAGGACGCAGATAAATGGTATTTGCGCCGTCTGCAGTGCTGCCCATTGAGGTGCTGAACATAAGGTTGAACTGGCGAACCTCAGTCCAGTTGCAAGTTCCGCTGATAGGACATACGATGCCACAGTCAACGATGATCTGGCGATATTCGTCAAGGTTGTTGTCGTTCTGAGCCTTTACGAAACGGTCGTGAACGCTGTTCCATTTAGCCTTCTCGCGGAGAACGTTAGGATTGGTTGCACGGAACTGCTCCTCGTCGAAGGACTCGCCGAATTTCTTCTTGCCCTTCTCAACTTCCTTGTTCATCTTCTCCTCGATCTTTGCGAGATAATCCTCGATGAGGACGTCTGCACGATACCTCTTCTTGGAGTCCTTGTTATCGATGAGAGGGTCATTGAAGTGACCTACGTGGCCTGATGCCTCCCAGATGCGTGGGTGCATAAAGATGGCTGAATCGATGCCCACGATGTTCTCGTTGAGGCGGGTCATTGCATTCCACCAATAAGTCTTGATGTTCTGCTTCAGTTCTGAACCGAGCTGGCCGTAATCATATACGGCTCCGAGACCATCATAGATCTCGCTGGACGGAAAGATGAATCCGTACTCCTTGCAGTGTGCTACAAGCACCTTGAAAAGTTCTTCCTGTGTCATAATTCTATAACGTATTATTTATTTGTTTTCATTCTTATCTGTGAAAGAGGAATCATCACGAATTCCCTCTCCCACATAAGCGGATGCGGCACCGTCAGTCTCGGATGACTGACTGTACAGTCCCCCATCAGCAATATGTCAATATCCACGGGTCTGTCCTTGTATATCCTGCCTCCGTCGGCATCGTACTCGGGCTCTCCCGTACGGCCCATTTCCCTTTCAATAGCCTTGCAGACGTCGAGCAGTTCCAGTCCCCTTTCCTGCACTTCATCTTCTTTTATGTCGAGGTCATATCTGACCACTGCATTCATAAAATCTGCCCCGTCAAAGCCCCAGGCCTTTGTCTCAATGAAGTCAGATACCTTGGTTCTATTTGTCTCCAACGCATTGTCGAGCCTTTCCAGGGCCTCATTGAGATTGGATTCCCTATCTCCGAGATTCGAACCAAGACCGAGGTATACTTCCATATCAGTCTTCGTTGAGTCCCAGTTCAACGAGTGCTTCCTCAGACATCCTGCTCTTGTCCCATACGGGCTCAAAAACGAGTTCTATCCTACAACTGACCACACCAGGAACATCTTCGATTGCGGCCTTTACCTGTTCCATAACGTAGTCCGCCATAGGACAGTTCGGAGCCGTAAGAGTCATCTGGATATAGACATTATGCTCATCGTCGACCTTGAGTTCATATATGAGTCCAAGGTCGTATATATTCACCGGAATCTCCGGATCATAGACGTTTCTCAACGCCATTATGATATCTCTTTCCAACATTGCGTACAAATATACTTCTTTTAGAGATTGGCTGTTGCAATACCTTTCATAGTCTCTATCATAGATACGAGACCGTTTGCCCTGGTAGGGCTGAGATTTTCCCTCAGTCCAATCTTTTCAACTACCGAGAAATCAGATGATGCTATCTCCTGAGGAGTCCTGCCGGAATAAAGCTTTATCAGCAAAGAGATGATTCCCTTCGTGATGATGGCATCGCTGTCTGCCGAGAACACGAGGGTTCCATTCTCCTTCTTCCAATCAAGCCACACCCTGGACTGACATCCCTTGATGAGATGGTCTTCCGTCTTGGCTGATTCGTCGAGTGCATCAAGAGACTTCCCAAGTTCGATTATATACTCGTACTTGTCGAGCCACTCGTCGAACATTGAGAATTCTTCGATTATCTGATCTTCTGTTTCCTTGAGAGTCATTTCTGCATTTTTCTAGCGGAGCATCGCGACAGCCCTTTCAAGTGCCTTGAAGAAAGCGTCGACTTCCTCCTGGGTGTTGTAAGGAGCAAGGGAGGCCCTGAGCATTCCGGTAACTCCGAATCTGGTCATCACTGGTTCAGCGCACATCTGGCCTGAGCGGACAGCCACTCCCATCTTGTCCAAAAGGATGGCGAGGTCCTCGTGATGAACACCATCAATCGTAAAGGAGTAAACCGGAGCCTTCGGCCTGCCTGGACGTCCGATTCCGTATAATTTAAGTCCTTCTATATTTTTTAGCCTGTTTTCCATAGACAGGCAAATTTGCTCAAAATCGTGAGTTAACTCATTATCCCTTAATAAGTTACAATACTCACAAGCCTGTTTTAAAGTCGCTGAGGATGCGAAATTCTGAGTGCCGGCTTCATAGCGCATCGGGGGCGCTGCGAATTTTATGTCTTCAAACGACACTGTTTCTATCATTTCGCCGCCTCCGAGGAAAGGTGGCATAACTTCGAGCCATTTCTTCTTTCCATAGAGAACACCTGTTCCGGTGGCCGCGTACATCTTATGTCCGGAGAAAGCATAGAAGTCGCAGTCCAGATCCTGAACATCCACGACGGAGTGAACTATACCCTGAGCACCATCGACCAAGACTGGAACATTCAGGCTGTGAGCCTTTGCGACAATATCTTTGATCGGGTTGACAATTCCGAGTACATTGGATATATGGGTTACGCAGAGGAGTCTGGTCCTGCCGGTAATAAGTGTATCCAGAAGTTCTGTCTTCAGCTGACCTTCGTCATCCACAGGAAGAACTTTGAGGACAGCCTTCTTCCTCTGGCAGAGCATATACCAAGGAACTATGTTGGAATGATGCTCGGCTTCCGTTACTATGATCTCATCACCTTCATTCACGAAGGCTTCAACATAGCAGTATGCGACAAGATTGATTGAGGCAGTGGCACCTGAGGTAAAGATAACCTCTTCCCTGCTCGGAGCATTTATGAAATCCTTAACGGCATTCCTGGCATCTTCATACGCGTCCGTGCACTCCTGAGAGAGCGTATGTACGGCGCGGTGGATATTGGCATTGGACTGAGCAGTGATCCTGTTCCATTCGTCGATGACAGACTGAGGGCGCTGCGAGGTCGCGGCATTGTCGAAATACACCAGGTCCTTGCCGTAGAGCTTACGGTCAAGAACGGGGAAATCTTTTCTTATATCAGTTACTTTCATCGCTTTATTATAGGAGCGCAAATTTAACAATTCTCAATTTTATTTAATGGCTTTTTTGTCATAATTTTGCATTAACAAGAAACAGAGACAATGCTTGACTACGTAAAAGGAAAAATTGAAGAGCTGACGCCTACCGACATAGTCGTCGATTGCAATGGTATCGGCTTCCACGCACAGATTTCACTTCAGACTTATTCTGCCCTGGAGCACGCAAGTGAAACAAAGCTTTATCTGCATCACGTGCTTCGTGAGGATGAAGAATTATTCTATGGTTTCTCAAACAAAGATGAAAGAGAACTGTTCAGACTTTTGATCAGTGTTTCCGGTGTCGGTGTCGGAACAGCCAGAGTGATGTTATCCTCCCTCAGTTGTGATGAGGTGCGTGACGCTATCATTTCCGAGAACGTCAACAGAATTAAAGGTGTGAAAGGCATAGGTCTCAAAACCGCTCAGAGATTAGTTCTCGAACTCAAGGACAAGGTAGTCAAAGGAGAAGGAACCGCAGTTGGAAATGCCTTGTTTACAGCACCTAACGACAGTGTTTCAGAAGAAGCCATTGCAGCTCTTGTTATGCTTGGATTCACCAAAGCAAACGTCAATAAAGTCGTTCAGGCAATACTCAAAGAGCAGCCTACTGCAAGCGTTGAGACAATTATTAAACTCTCCCTTAAGAAGCTTTAACGTTCCACGTGGAACATTATCGACCGAAATAAACAAGCAATACAGATATATCAGCCGGTGAAATACCGGATATTCTGGATGCCTGGGCAATGGTCTTAGGAGAGTATTTTTTCAGTTTCTGGCGGCACTCGATCGACAGGGATTCAACCTTATCAAAGTCAAAATTCTCTGGAATTGAGATATATTCCAGGCGCATCATCTTGTCTGCCAACTGACGTTCGCGGGCTATATAACCTTTGTATTTTATAGAAACTTCAGAGGCTTCAAGCACTTCCCTCTTATAATTTAAGGCCTTTGTACTGTCGATATAATCCTGATCCAGAGAAGAAACAGGGTAATCAGTATTGTATTTTAATACATCCAAAGCGCAATTAAATGCCTCACTCTGAGCAGCAGATTCAGTTGTAGGGGTATATATTTCCTCCGTATTTACAGAAAACTTATCAAACGTTCCACGTGGAACATAGTTGATAAGATCCTGAACTGCGACAAAAGGACGTACAATAATATCGTCAAGACGCTTTCTACAATCTATAGAAGTAGAACCTATAGACTCAAGATAAGGGTTTACATCATCAGGTTTAATAGATGCAGATGCAAAGAATTCATTGAGAGTATCCACACTTGAATACTTGCGCATCGTGTAATCATACCTGAATTTATCAGCCAGACCAAGCTTGTATGACAGAGGAGTTAAGCGTAAATCTGCATTATCCTGACGGAGAAGTATCCTATACTCTGCCCTGCTGGTAAACATTCTATAAGGCTCGTCGACACCCTTTGTAATAAGGTCATCAATGAGAACTCCAATGTAAGCCTCATCCCTCTTCAATACAAATGGATCCTTCTCGTGAGCCTTGAGATGAGCGTTGATACCGGCCATCAATCCTTGCGCCGCAGCCTCTTCATAACCAGTAGTACCATTGATCTGACCGGCGAAGAAAAGGTTCTCTATATCCTTAAGTTCAAGCGAAGACTTCAACTGAGTTGGGTCGAAATAGTCATATTCGACTGCGTATGCCGGTCTGTAAATCTTGGCATTCTCAAGTCCCTTAATTGCGTGGAGCGCATCCAACTGAACCTGTAAAGGGAGAGATGATGAAAATCCCTGGAGATAGTATTCATTGCTGTGTCTTCCTTCTGGCTCAAGGAATAACTGGTGAGAATCCTTGTCAGCAAAAGTGCGAAGCTTATCCTCAATGCTCGGACAATAACGAGGTCCAATGCCTTTGATCAAACCCTGGAACATCGGAGAATCCTTGAAGCCGCCGCGTAGAATGTCGTGAACTTCAGAGTTGGTGTGAACTATGAAGCAAGGCATCTGAGGGGTTCCGTTCTGAGCAGTGGAAAGATAAGGCAGATAAGAAAACTTATCAGGAGTCTCATCACCGACCTGCTTCAACAAAGCTGACTGGTCAATGGAAGAAATGTCAATTCGAGGAGGAGTTCCTGTCTTCATACGAGCGGTCCTGATTCCCATCGACATCAACTGATCAGTGAGACCGTAAGAAGAAAGTTCTCCGATTCGACCACCTTCAAAACTGGTGCGACCGATGAAAAGCTTGCCGGAAAGGAAGGTTCCGGCAGTCAGGACAACCGTCTGAGAATTGAAAATTGCTCCCGTGGTCGTGCAGACGCCCGAGATTTTTCCTCCATCAAAGAGAAATTTAGTGACTGTATCTTGGTAAATATCTAATACACAGGCACTTTCGAGAATTTTGCGCCAATTTTTAGTGAACTGATTCTTGTCGCATTGAGCACGAGGACTCCACATTGCAGGACCTTTTGACTTGTTGAGCATCCTGAACTGCAAAGTCGAGGCATCAGTCACGATTCCAGTGTATCCACCAAGTGCGTCGATCTCGCGGACTATCTGTCCCTTGGCAATTCCGCCGACGGCTGGGTTGCAGGACATCTGTCCGAACTTGTTCATATCCATAGTAATCAACAGAGTCCTGGACCCCATCGATGCGGCGGCCATCGCAGCTTCACAGCCGGCGTGACCTCCACCTACTACTATGACATCGTACTTATCGAACATATTATCAAAGTACCTCCCTCAGGGAAAG
Source organism: Bacteroidales bacterium UBA1745 (assembly GCA_002314885.1). Lineage (GTDB taxonomy): Bacteria > Bacteroidota > Bacteroidia > Bacteroidales > UBA932 > Cryptobacteroides. Next base: position 37,723 of record DCHT01000014.1, read on the forward strand.
GTAATAGTTTTCTTTCTTTCGCATCATAGCGATATCCTCATCACAGTGATCATCATAACCAATAAGATGAAGCACACCGTGTACGATGACCCTGTTCAGTTCATCCGGAAATTCGGTGCCATATTCAATGGCATTTTCTTTAACGGAATCGATGCTGATGAACAGATCACCGGATAATTTATCGCCCTCACAATAGTCAAATGTGATAATATCAGTGAAATAGTCGTGCTGAAGATATCTCTGATTGATATCCAAAATGTAATTATCGGAACAAAAAATAACATTAATGTCGCCAATTCGACGTATTTCGCTCTCTGCCACCAGTTTAAGCCACTGTCTGGTGAGAGTTTTGCACTTGAAAGTGAAGGAAACGTCCTCAAAGAAGAAAGAAATCATACAGATTTAATTTTATGCAAATCTACAACAAAGGTTAAAATTTTGAAATAAAAAGAAATGTTTATACCTTTACGCAGATAATTTGTAAACTAGAAAACTAAAAGAATATGGAAGAGAAAAAATCAAAGAAAGCCAATCTTGAAAACAAGAAGCTGCTTTTCATTGAAGTAGGACTCTGCTTCTCTCTCTTTGTATGTCTTGCAGCATTCGAGTGGGGCTCAAAGGCTACCAACATCAGTATGCTTCAGGATGATACAGCAGCAGTGGAAGAGGAAGAGATCATCCCTATTACCCAGGAAACACCTCCACCTCCACCAGAGACTCCTAAGATTCCTGTTCTCTCCGACCAGATCGACATTATCGATGATGACGTGAAGGTTGACGATGACCTCTTTATGAATCTTGAGGATGACGCCAATATGGGTGTCGACATTCAGGACTACGTAGAGGAAGTTGAGGAAGAAGTTGTGGAAGAGGAAGCAATTCCATTCCAGCTCGTAGAGGAGAAGCCATCATTCAACGGTGGTGACGCCAACGAGTTCTCAAAGTGGGTCAACTCCAACCTCCAGTATCCTGAGATTGCGAAGGAGAACGGTGTGCAGGGTCGTGTAACCCTCCAGTTCACCGTTGAGACCGACGGTAGGGTAACCAACGTAAAGGTTCTCCGTGGTGTCGATCCTTCACTTGACAAGGAGGCAGTAAAGGTAGTATCAAGCTCACCTAAGTGGACCCCTGGAAAGCAGAGGGACCGCGCAGTTCGAGTTACCTACACCTTCCCTGTTATTTTCCAGTTGAGGTAATTGGTTTACAATAACTTACGGAGGCTGATAGATAATATCGGCCTCCGTTTTTTAGTCTATGGAAATTAGAAATTACAAGGCAGTATTCGTCGGCATCATCAAACAGACTGATGATGAGCGCAAGGTAATGGAATACCTTGAGGAACTCCAGTTTCTCGCTGAGACAGCGGGAGCGATTGGAGACAAGAAATTCGTTCAGAAAGTCGATAAGCCGGACGGAGCAACCTATATCAGGAGCGGAAAACTGGAGGAGATTGCACAGTACTGCGAGGCAAATGATATCGACTATGTGATCTTCGATGACGAACTCACCGGAATACAGCAGAGAAACATAGAAAAGATAGTCAAGACTGCTGCCGTAATCGACCGTACCAGCCTCATTCTGGAGATATTCTCCCAGAGAGCCAGAACATCATACGCAAAGATGCAGGTAGAACTCGCCAGATATAATTATATGCTGCCGAGACTTACCGGTATGTGGACGCATCTCGAGCGCCAGAGAGGCGGTATGGGAGCCCGTGGAGGTATGGGTGAGAAGCAGATTGAGATCGACCGCCGTATAGTCAAGGAAAGGATAAACAAACTCAAGGAACAGCTTGCCAAAGTAGACAAGCAAATGGCCGTTCAGAGGAGCAATAGAGGTCAGTTGGTGAGATTATCCCTTGTGGGCTATACAAACGTCGGAAAATCGACTTTAATGAACCTTCTGGCCAAATCTGACGTGTTCGCGGAGAACAAACTCTTCGCAACACTTGATACTACCGTCAGAAAGGTCGTTATAGAGAATTGTCCGTTCCTTCTGAGCGATACCGTAGGATTTATCCGTAAACTGCCTACACAGCTCGTAGAAGCCTTTAAAAGCACCCTTGACGAGGTAAGGGAAGCAGATGTTCTGATCCACGTTGTGGATATCTCCCATCCGGACTTCGAAGAACAGATGGAAGTAGTTAGCAAAACCCTTAAGGACATAGATGCAGCGGATAAACCAATACTGGTGGTATTCAATAAAATCGATGCATATCAGTATGAGGAATACGACGAGTTCTCACTTACTCCTAAGACCTCCAGAAACTACAGTCTCGACGAATTCAAGAACAGTTGGATAGCAAGCGAGAATACCCCTTGCGTATTCATTTCAGCGAAGAATAAGATAGGAATAGACAAGCTGCGCAATGATCTCTACAAGATAGTTGCTGAGTTACACGCCGGACGCTATCCTTTCAACAACTTCCTCTGGTAATATATATTATATATAATAAGTAAAGCCCTGAGTCTTGCGACCCAGGGCTTTATTGTTGACTCTATGCTTGACTCTTAGTCCTTGAGCTTAGCGCAGAGATACTCGCGGTTGAGGCGGGCGATGTGGTTTACGGTAATGTGCTTAGGGCACTCCATCTCGCAGGCGCGAGTGTTGGTGCAGGCACCGAAACCGAGTTCGTCCATCTTTGCAACCATTGCCTTAGCGCGGCGAGCAGCCTCAACCTGACCCTGTGGGAGAAGGGCGAGGGAGCTTACACGTGCAGCAACGAAGAGCATTGCAGAACCGTTCTTGCAGGTAGCAGCACAAGCACCGCAACCGATGCAGGCAGCTGCGTCCATAGACTCGTCTGACTTCTCCTTTGCAACTGGAATGCAGTTCGCATCAGGAACGCCACCAGTACGTACAGAGATGTAACCACCGGCCTGGAGGATCTTGTCGTAGGCACCACGGTCTACAACGAGGTCCTTGATGATAGGGAAGCCTGCGCTTCTCCAAGGCTCTACAGTGATGGTTGCGCCATCTTTGAACTTACGCATAAAGAGCTGGCAAGTTGTAACCTCATCGTCTGGACCGTGTGCACGGCCGTCGATGTAAAGTGAGCAGGCGCCGCAGATACCCTCACGACAGTCGTGGTCGAAGGATACAGGACCGCTGTTCTTGCAACCCTTGTCTACAGCGACAGGATCGATGCCTTCTGCGATAAGCTGCTCGTTAAGGATGTCGAGCATCTCGAGGAATGAAGCATCCTCCTCGATATCGTGGATCTCATAGGTCTCGAAATGACCTTTTGCCTTGGCGTTTTTCTGACGCCATATCTTAAGTTTAAAATCCATCTTCGTTAGTCTTTATAGTTTCTGGTTGCTATCTTGATATTCTCGTAAACGAGTGGCTCCTTGTGGAGGAGTGGCTCAACGCCCTCACCCTGGTATTCCCAAGCTGCTACGTACATATAGTTCTCGTCGTCACGCTTGGTCTCACCGTCCTCAGTCTGGGATTCTACGCGGAAGTGACCACCGCAGGATTCCTTTCTGTTGAGTGCGTCGTAAGCCATAAGGCGGCCGATGCCGAAGAAGTCAGCAAGGCGGAGAGCCTTCTCAAGTTCCTGGTTGAACTCGAAGTTGCTGCCTGGTACATATACGTTAGCCCAGAATTCCTTCTCGAGCTCGTCGATCTTGGTGATCGCGGTCTTGAGGCCTTCCTCGTTACGTGCCATACCTACGTATTCCCACATAATGTGGCCGAGTTCCTTATGGATTGAATCCACGGTCCTCTTACCCTGGATGTTGAAGAGCCTGTCGATCTTTTCCTTGACTGCAGCTTCTGCCTCGTCGAATTCAACGCTTGAAACGTCAACCTTAGGATCCTTGAAGTGACCAGCGAGGTAGTCACCGATGGTGTAAGGAAGTACGAAGTAACCGTCAGCGAGACCCTGCATAAGGGCAGATGCACCGAGGCGGTTTCCACCGTGATCGGAGAAGTTAGCCTCACCGATTGCGTAGAGACCAGGAATTGTAGTCTGGAGGTTGTAGTCAACCCAGATACCACCCATAGTGTAGTGGATTGCAGGATAGATCATCATTGGCTCCTTGTAAGGGTTGGTGCTGGTGATCTTCTCATACATCTGGAAGAGGTTGCCATAACGCTCGCGGATCTTATCCTCACCGAGGCGGTCAATTGCAGTCTTGAAATCAAGGAATACTGCGAGACCGGTCTCGTTTACACCATAACCTGCGTCGCAACGCTCCTTGGCTGCACGGGATGCAACGTCACGAGGAACGAGGTTACCGAATGCAGGGTAGCGGCGCTCGAGATAGTAGTCGCGGTTCTCTTCAGCGATGTCTGAAGGCTTGATTTCGTGCTTGCGGAGCTTCTCAACATCCTCAAGGCTCTTAGGAACCCAGATACGTCCGTCGTTACGGAGTGACTCGGACATAAGGGTAAGCTTGCACTGCTGCTCACCGTGTACAGGAATACAGGTAGGGTGGATCTGTGCGAAGCAAGGGTTTGCAAAGCAAGCACCCTTCTTGTAGCACTGCCAAGCTGCAGAACCGTTGGAGTTCATAGCGTTGGTAGAGAGGAAGTAGGTGTTGCCATAGCCACCAGTTGCGATAACCACAGCGTGTGCACCGAATCTCTCGATCTCACCTGTAACGAGGTTTCTTGCGATGATACCCTTGGCCTCACCGTTCACGAGAACTACGTCGAGCATTTCGTGACGAGGATAGGACTTCACGGTACCAGCCTGGATCTGACGGTTCAGGGCAGCGTATGCACCGAGGAGGAGCTGCTGACCGGTTTGACCGCGGGCATAGAAGGTGCGGCTGACTGTAGCCCCACCGAAAGAGCGGTTTGCGAGGAGTCCGCCATACTCACGTGCGAAAGGCACGCCCTGAGCAACGCACTGGTCGATGATGTTGTTGCTGACCTCGGCAAGACGATAGACGTTTGCTTCACGGCTGCGATAATCACCACCCTTGATAGTCTCGTAGAAGAGCTTGTAAACAGAGTCATTGTCGTTCTGATAGTTCTTCGCTGCGTTGATACCACCCTGTGCTGCGATTGAGTGAGCACGACGAGGTGAATCGCTGATGCAGAAGATCTTCACGTTGTAACCGAGTTCACCGAGGGAAGCAGCTGCAGATGCTCCACCCAGACCGGTACCTACGACGATGATGTCGAGTTTCCTCTTGTTACCTGGGGTCACTACGCGGATATGCGCCTTGTGATTAGCCCATTTTTCAGCGAGAGGTCCCTCTGGAATCTTTGAAATCAATTCTTTGGCCATTTTTATTGAGTTTAATGAAATTTCAGCGCGCAAATATAACTAAAATAATGTGTTTTCACCATCGTTTCTTTCCTTTTCATCGAAACCGAGGTGACGATATGCCAGAGGAGTAACCTCACGACCTCTCGGAGTCCTTATTATGAAGCCTTCCTTTATAAGGAAAGGTTCGTAGACTTCCTCGAGGGTTCCCTGGTCTTCTCCAACTGCCGTGGCTATGGTATTTGCACCCACCGGACCACCTTTGAACTTGGTGATGATGGTGCGGAGAATCTTGTTGTCGATTGCATCCAGACCGAGCTTGTCGATATTGAGCGCATCGAGGGCGTACTTGGCAATCTGAAGGTCGATGTGACCGTCGCCTATCACCTGTGCGAAATCCCTTACCCTCCTGAGAAGTGAATTCGCAATACGAGGTGTGCCGCGGCTGCGTCTTGCAATCTCGAATGCGGCGTCATCTTCTATACCTATGTTAAGTATTGATGCACTGCGCTTTACAATCTTCACGAGCATATCAGTGTCATAGTATTCGAGAGCGCATTTTATGCCGAATCTGGCACGCAGCGGAGAGGTGAGAAGACCGCTTCTGGTAGTGGCACCGACGAGGGTGAAAGGATTGAGCGCTATACGCACGGAACGCGCGCCCGGACCCTTATCTATCATAATGTCGATGACGAAGTCTTCCATCGCGGAATAAAGATACTCCTCTACAACGGGAGAAAGCCTGTGGATCTCATCTATGAACAGGACATCGCCTTCCTCCAGTGAGGTGAGCAGACCGGCAAGGTCGCCTGGCTTGTCAAGCACCGGACCGGATGTGATCTTCATATTCACTCCCAACTCATTCGCGATGATATGCGCAAGAGTTGTCTTTCCGAGACCCGGAGGGCCATGGAACAGCACGTGGTCGAGTGACTCTCCACGCATCTTCGCTGCCTGAATGAATATCTTGAGATTCTTGACTATCTTGTCCTGGCCGGTGAATTGTTCAAGGTCCTGAGGCCTGATTATTCCGTCCAATTCATTATCTTTGCCATTGTTGACGTCGTGGGGATCGAAGTTGTCCTGCATACCGCTCAAAATTATAAATACAAAGATATATTTAATTTTTAAAAGTATTGATGATTCTTTTGGCGGTGTTGAAATGTTGATAACTGTCGGAACTCTCTGAATGACAATATTTTGAAATATATGGAAACCTGTTGATTCCTTGTGAATTCAGCTTTGATCAGGTGTTGATTGTTGGAGCGCATTTTAAGCCCAACTCAATATCAACAGGGTTATCAACAGCTTTTCAACCGGATTTTTACACTGAATGTTGATAAGTAAAGAAAGCGTCGCAAGACTTCGCGACAGTATTTCCGGGAACAAAGAAACATTCTGTCAGGGCATCTTCCTTTCTGCGAGATGGTTCGCGATGATTGGGACTGAGCCGGACGGAGTGAATTTCGTCGTGCTCCCTGATAAGGATTCCGCGGAATACTGTGCGTCCGACCTCTATATGCTCACCGAGGGCGACAGGGTCTTCTTCCTGCCTGATTCGGGAAAGGGAAATGTAAGGAGCAACTACAAGTCATCCCTAGGAGTACAGAGGACATCTGCGCTTGGAAAGATTTCCTCATACACAAAGGATCAGGGTTCTCTCATAGTCGTAAGTTATCCGGATGCGTTGGAGGAACTCATTCCATCTGCCTGCTCATCCGTGAAACCTCTCCTCAGATTATGTGAAGGAGATGAGATTTCACACGATGAAATATCCGAAATACTCTTCAATGCTGGATTCGAGAATGTAGACTTCGTCTCTGAGCCGGGTCAGTATACCCTCAGAGGAGGAGTTGTGGATATATTCTCCTATTCAAACAACTATCCTTTCCGACTCTCCTTCTTCGGTGACGAGATTGAGAAGATAAATGTATTCGATTGCAACACCCAGCTTTCTAAGGAAAGGATTCAGGAGGCGGAGATATATCCTGATTTGGTTATTTCCGAGCAGGAGGATTCCGGTATTTCCATTTTTGACATAGTTCCCAAGGATACTATACTTTGGCTGGATTCCTCTGATTCTTACAATAACAGGGATTTCTTCACTCGCTTATCTTCTTTCAAGAGAGTATATTTTGATGTTCCTCTATCAAGGGGAGATGCCAGGCCAATCAAATTCAATATTTCCCCGCAGCCAGTTTTCAATAAGAATTTCGAGCTGCTGGCCGTAGATATCAGGCAGAAGATAGAGTCCGGCTATAAAGTATATATATATGGTGAGAAGAAATCCCAGCTTGAAAGGCTGAAATCCATACTTCTCGAAGAAGAGGGACTCATTCCGGAAATGGTGGAAGGGCACAACCTCCACAACGGCTTCATCGACAATGATGACAAGATATGCTGCTATTCCGATCACGAGATTTTCGACCGCTTCCATAGGGTTACGATCAGAAGGACAGTAGAAAAGAGCGAGCAGCTTACCCTTAATGATCTTACTTCCTTCTCGATTGGAGATTATGTAGTCCATATTGACTATGGTGTATGCGTCTTCGGAGGTCTGGTAAGGATGCGCGACGACAAAGGCAGGATGCACGAAGTTGTGAAACTGGTCTTCAAGGATAATGATATAATCCTGCTTTCCGTACATTCACTCCATAAGATAGCCAGGTTCCGTTCAAAGGATTCAGAACCTCCTCGCATAAACAAACTGGGATCCAAGTCCTGGTCTAATCTCAAGACTGCGGCCAAGTCCAAAGTCAAGGATATAGCAAAGGACCTCATCAGGCTGTATGCCCAGAGGAGGGCATCACAGGGTTATGCATATTCTCCTGATACCTATCTCCAGACCGAACTTGAATCTTCATTTATGTATGAGGATACTCCGGATCAGGAGAAGGCTACATCCGCAATAAAGAGGGATATGGAGGATAACTGCCCAATGGACAGGCTCATCTGCGGAGATGTTGGATTCGGAAAAACGGAACTCGCAATCAGGGCAGCGTTCAAGGCAGTTGCAGACAGCAAGCAGGTAGCAGTGCTCGTACCTACTACTATATTATGTCTGCAGCACTACAATACCTTCTCGTCCAGGCTCAAGGATTTCCCTTGCAATATTGAATTCGTCAGCAGGCTCAAGACTGCAAAGCAGATCAGCGAAATACAGCAGAAGCTCAAAAGCGGTAAGATAGATATCATAATAGGTACCCATAAACTGCTTGGAAAAGGCTTCGACTTCAAGGATCTCGGCCTGCTCATCATAGACGAGGAACAGAAGTTCGGCGTAGGTGCAAAGGAGAAACTCCGTCAGATGAAGGCATCCATCGATACCCTTACCCTGACTGCCACACCTATTCCGAGAACGCTGCAGTTCTCACTTCTCGGAGCCCGAGACCTTTCTATTATAAATACTCCTCCGCCAAACAGGATTCCTGTTCAGACTGAGATAATACTCTTCGACAAGGAGAATATAAAGAGCATTATCAATTACGAGCTCAACAGGAACGGTCAGGTTTTCTTCCTCCACAACAAAGTTGAGGAACTGGATGCCATATATAACATACTTCACGGTCTGGTGCCGGATATGAAGATATGTGTGGCACACGGACAGATGGAGTCAAAGGTTCTCGAAAACAAGATAATGGACTTTATGCAGGGCGACTATGACCTCCTGCTGTGTACCACTATCATAGAAAACGGACTTGACATTCCTAATGCCAATACCATTATAATAAATCAGGCGCAGAACATAGGTCTGAGCGACCTCCACCAGCTGAGAGGCCGTGTGGGCAGATCCAACAAACTTGCATTCTGTTACCTGGTTGTACCTCCTCTGGCAGGCGTGACCGACGAGGCCCGTCGCCGTCTCAAGGCAATAGAGTCCTTCTCCGATCTCGGCAGCGGCTTCAATATCGCAATGCAGGACCTCGATATCAGGGGTGCCGGCAATATGCTCGGTGCCGAGCAGAGCGGCTTCATAACCGATATGGGTTTCGAGACTTACCAGAAGATACTCCAGGAGGCAATGGAAGAACTCGGAATGGAGACTGGTATGGATACCAGGCGCGCAAATGAGGCATTCACCGTGGATTGCACTATTGAGACTGATCTTCCTGCTCTCATTCCTGATGAATACATAGATATTACGGCTGAGAAGATACGTATATATAAGGAACTGGATTCCATTGAGGATGCAAAGCAGCTTGAAAGGATGAAGGGTATTATGGAAGACAGGTTCGGAAAGATGCCTGCCGAGGTTGAAAGACTGTTTGAAATAGTCAGGATCCGCCAGCTTGCATCAAAGATTGGATTTGAGAAAGTAATCATCAAGAACGGTATTATGATAGCGTTCTTCATTTCAAATCAGCTTTCTCCATTCTATAAATCGGATACTTTCGAAAGGATAATAATGAACGTAAATGCACACGGAAACATTTACGAAATGAAACAGTCAAACGACAAACTGAAGATAATCTGCAGGAATGTAGATGGTACTGACAAGGCCCTCTCATTGCTGAATAATCTTATTTGATATGAGAAATCTGCTCGTTGAAATAGGAAATACCGCGACCAAACTGACTTGGTCCGACGGTATCACTCTCGGAAAGACATTCAGGTATCAGGGTGAAAAGGTACTTGAATTCATTCAGTCCACCCTTGATTCGGAGAAGCCTGACGTGATGGTGATATCTTCCGCCGGTGACATACCTTCGAAATGGGAATCGCTTTTCAGCAAACAGTGCGGAAAGCTGGTTTTGATGGACTCCAAGCATTCCAACGTGGCTTCCGCATATTCTCTTCCGACCTGGCTCACTCCGGACAGGACAGCTTCCGTCATAGCATCCAGATTCCTCTTCAGCGGAAAAAGCGTCTCAGTGTTCGATTTCGGAACAACCCTCACCATTGATTTCATCGATGCCCAGGGCAACTATAAGGGAGGTCTCACTTCACCGGGCTGCAGGACCAGATTCAAGTCCATATACCGCTATTCAAAAGCCCTTCCTCTGCTTGACACACCAGAAAATCCTGCTGTTTACGGGGACTCGATGGCCTCTTCCATCGAAGCAGGTATCATTTCGGGCATAATGTTTGAAATAGAGGGGCACCTGGACAACAATCCCGATAACATTGTGGTTTTTACGGGTGGAGATGCGAATTATTTTGCAAAAAGGCTTAAAAACTCCATCTTTGTAATTTGTAACCTTGTGTTAATGGGTTTGGCTTTAATAGCTAAAAATTTTTATGAAAGTAATTTGTAAGGTACTCTTAGCAGCCGTACTTGTTTTTTCCGCGTCATTCGTAGCTGCCGCACAGAGCGGTGCGCATAACGCGTATTCTCCATATTCCGTTTATGGAATCGGAGACATTTCGAGAGACGGTACTGCATTCAATAAGGGTATGGGCGGAATCGGAATTGCGACAAGGAACCGCCGTTACATCAACTACCTGAATCCCGCTGCCGTGACCGCAAGGGATTCCCTCTCATTTATGGCTGATTTCGGAGTTACCGAAAACAACAAGGTATTCAACCAGACTATCGATGGTGTGAAGCACAAGTCAGCCAACAACACCTTCAACATCTCGGATTTCGTGATCAGCTTCCCAATATGGAGGTCTTCTGCGATGATGGTGGGTATTTCTCCATTCAGCGATGTTGGATACGACTTCACCTACAAGGAGACGGATCCGAACATCATAGGTCACACCAACAACATCACCTATCAGTCATACGGCCAGGGCGGAACTTACCAGTGCTTCGTCGGTGCCGGTGCCACTTTCTGGAAGAGACTCTCCGTCGGTGCTGAGATGATTTACTACTTCGGAACCATCGACAAGGTCAGCAATACTGTATTCTCTGAGTCATCTTACCGTGCCATCAACAGCGGATATACCCTCGAACTTAGAGGAATTACCGGTAAGTTCGGTCTTCAGTATGAGCAGAGGCTTGCTTCAGACCTCTACCTGACTGTCGGTGCTACATACAGGCTTGCAACCAATGTCGGAGGATATTCGAATGTCTACAGCTATGCAGTGGCATCCGAGATTTCCGATACTCTTTCCAATCACGTTGATACCCTCAGACATACCAATAAACTGAAGTTCGGAGACGAACTGGGAGTTGGTGTATCCCTGCGCAGCGGTGAGAACTGGATGGTTGAATTCGACTATCTGCGTTCGGATTGGAGAAATTCCGGATTCGATGACTATATCGGTACCAAGGTTACCGGTACAGGCGCCAACTTCACAAGCAAGGTGTCCCAGTCCTTCAGGGCAGGCTTCGAATTCACCCCTAACAGAAACGATATCAGATACTATATGAAGAGGGTAAGCTACAGAGGCGGACTCTACTTCGACAGGCAGTATTATGTGATGAATGACTGCAGTGTAGATGCTGTCGGTATTACCTTGGGAATGACCCTTCCGGTGTTCAGATGGTACAACGGATTCACAATTGGTCTGGATTTTGGAAGAAAGGGTAATTTCAAAGAGAGAACGATGGTCGGAGAGCACTACGCAACGATTTTCGTAGGAATGAATCTCCACGACATCTGGTTCCAGAAAGCAAGGTATAACTAAAGTGTAACTTAATTTCAAGCGTAATATGAAAAAAATTGTTCTTCTCGCACTCACAGCCTTGATGGCGTTTAGTGGAGTAAAGGTTTTTGCTCAGGGCAAGTACGGAGCAGACAGTGCTGAATGTATCAAGTACCTCTCTTATTACAAGGAGTACTACAAGCAGAAAAATTATGAGCAGTCTCTTCCTAACTGGAGGAATGCATATAGGCTTTGTCCGGCTACTGCTAACCAGACTATGCTCATCGACGGTACTACTCTTATGCGTCAGCAGATCAATAAGAATCGTAACAACTCCCTCATCAAGGAGTCTCTCATCGATACTCTTATGACTCTTCACGACCTCAGGGCTCAGTACTATCCTAAGTATGCAGTGAGCGCCCTCAACAACAAGGGTCTCGATATGATCAACTATATGCAGGATGAGCCTGCTGCCCTCCACAAGGGTTGCAAGGATATCATCGCCGCCAACGGAACTGAGACCAAGCCTCAGATTTTCCTCTTCGCGGTCAACTCTGCAGTTGCTCTCTACAAGGAGGGTTCAATCGATGCAGAGGAAGTGATCAACGACTATGAGGAGGCTATGGAGTACATCGCCAAGATCGAGGCTACTACCACTGATGCAACTGCTCTCGCATCCCTTGCAAAGTCAAAGGGTGACATCGAGAACATCTTCATCGCCAGCAAGGTAGCAAGCTGCGACAACCTCATCGAGCTCTTCACCCCTCGCTTCGCTGCTGATCCTGACAATCTTGACCTCGTTTCCAAGATCGTCAATATGATGAGCTCTACCGAGGATTGTATGGACAACGACCTCTTCCTCTCTGCTATCGCAAAGAAGAGCGAGCTCGATCCTTCATACAAGACTTCCTACCTGCTTTACAAGCTCTATTCTTCAAGGAATGACTTTGCAGCCGCTACTGCAGCTCTCGAGGCAGCTATCGCATTCGACGAGTCTGACGCAGCTCAGGACGCACAGTACCTCTATGAGCTTGGCGCATACAGCCTCAAGAACGGCAAGTACTCAAAGGCAGTTGATGCATCTCTCAAGGCTATCAAGCTTGACGAGTCCCTCGCAGGCAAGTGCTATATGATCTGTGGTACCGCCTGGGGTTCAGTACCTACCGGTGGCGACTACATCCAGAAGAGGGCACCTTATTGGGTAGCTGTTGATTACCTCAACAAGGCTAAGGCAGCTGACGAGTCTCTCACCGACGAGTGCAACAGGCTCATCGCTTCTTACGCTAAGTATTATCCTGAGACTGGTGAGGCCTTTATGTACGGTGTACAGAAGGGACAGTCCTACACTATCTCTGCAGGCGGTATGACCGCTACTACTACCGTCAGGGTTCAGTAAGCAGATTGATACACTCGGATAACAGATTACTCTCGACTATAAAGGGACTGACCGCATTGACGGTCAGTCTCTTAGTCGTTTTATCGTGCAAAGACAAAAAGGTAGGTTCAGGGGAAACTGAATCCCAGCTGAGGCCTATCCAGGCCGTTGACAGTATGTTCGTGGTGCAGACCGAGAACGGCAGGGTAGTGTCCAGGATGGAGGCGACTCTGATGGAGCGCTACGAAACGGATTCCCTGTCCTTCGATATGTTCAAGAATGGCTTTGCCGTGTATTCATACGATGACACAGGCAACCTCGAAACAGTCATTACCGCCGAGACCGCACGTCATTACAAATTCAATGACGGAAAGGAAAAATGGGAGGCCTTCGGAAACGTTGTGATCAAGAATGTGATCAAGAACGAAACGATGGAAACGGACACTATCTACTGGAACCGAGCTGAGGAAAAAATATATACCGACTGCTACGTCAAGATGTATTCTCCGGACGGATTTATGCAGGGTTATGGAATGCAGTCGGATGAGCACGCACGCAACTCTATTCTGCTCAAGCCGTTCGACGGTTTCGGCTATGTGGTGCAGGATAGTACCAAAGTTGTGCTTGATTCGGCCAATTTTATGGGTCCTATACCTAAAAAATAATGCCGATTGCCGATTTTTTCTTATCTTCGCACCCCAATCGTTTATCGAAAAACAAAAAAACTAACACAATATGGCGGCTTTAGAAACCATCAGAACTAAATTCGGAGTGCTGATCTCTGTGATCATCGCTCTTTCACTTCTCATTTTCATCCTCGACAACGACACCATTATGAAGTGGTTCAGCGGCGATAACGCAAAGGCTCATCAGGTAGCTGTTATCGACGGTCAGACCGTTACCATCGAGGAGTTCCAGACAGAAATCGAGTCACTCAAGTCTCTCTACGGCGGTGCTAGCAGCGCTGAGGTGGAGAAGAGCGTAAGGGAGCAGGCTTGGCAGAGCGTAATCGACAAGTACCTCTTCGTGAAGAACGCAGAGGCTGCAGGCATCAAGGTTGGTACCGCAGAGCTCGTTGACCTTACCTCCGGTGACCACATCTCTCCTATCATCTCCCAGAACTTCGCTTCTACTGAGGACCTCAGGTCTTTCATCAGCCAGAACGAGGAAGGATGGTCAAACATCCAGGATATGATCCGCAACCAGCAGTACTACAACAAGTACAACGCTCTCTTCGTTAACAGCTACGTTGTGAACCCTCTTATGCTCAACAGGGCTATCGAGGAGAACAATGTTACCGCTGACGTGGATTTCGTAACCGTTCCTTTCGGTTATGTAGTCGACACCACCGTCAACGTATCTTCTTCAGAGATCAAGAAGTACTACAAGGAGCACAAGAGATTCTTCAAGCAGCAGGAGTCCCGCGACCTCGAGTATGTTGTCATCGATATCGTTCCTTCACAGAGCGACATCGCTGCAGCAGAAGAGGAGTTCAATGCTCTTTACGAGGAATTCAGGGCAGCTGAGAACGTGAAGAACTTCCTTCTCAGGAACAGCTCCGAGGAGAACTACACCGGCCGCTGGTACAAGGCTGGAGAGCTCAACAGCGTTTCAAGGGAGGTCAATGCATACGCTTTCGAAAGCAATGCAGCCATCTCACAGATCATCAAGAACGGTGAGTCTTTCCTTGCAGCACGCGTCGTTGCTACCGCCAACCGTCCTGAGACCGTTACCGTGAAGATCGTCCCTATGGGCGAGGAGACCACTCTCACCCCTGCAGTCCTCGCTGACCTCGAGGCTTCCCAGACTCTGGATATGACCCAGGATCAGATGATCGCAGGTACTGACGTGCTCTTCACCACCAGGGTTAACCAGGCAGTCATCATCGAGTCCGCTATGTATGGCAAGCTCGCTGCAAAGGTTGTTTCCGCTTCTGCTCCTGTCCTTATGAAGCAGGTTGCAGTACTCAAGAGGAGCGCAGTTACCAGCAATGAGACCATCTCCGGTTTCTATGCTCAGGCAAACGCAATCACCAGCCGCGCAAACGGCAAGTATGAGAACTTCAAGACTGTCTGCGACACTATGGGTTACTATGTACACCCTGCAAACAAGGTTGCAAGAAGCAACGAGAGGTATGGCAACATCGACAATGCACGCGAGGTTACCAACTGGGCATTCAAGGCAAAGAAGGGTCAGGTTTCCGACATCATCACCATCAACCAGAGGAACTTCGTTGTAGCTGCCCTCACCGGTACTCACAAGGAAGGCTATCAGCCAATCGCTGAGGTTTCCAGCCAGATCAAGGACGTTCTCTACAATGAGAAGGCCGGCGAGAAGAAGGCTGCTGAGATCAAGGATCAGGTTGCAGGTATGGTTTCCCTCGAGGAGATTGCTGAGAATCTCGGTACTACCGTAAGTCACAATGACGGCATCGCATTCGCATCTATGGATTCACAGGCTCTCGATCCTGCATTCATCGGTGCAGTGGCATCTGCTGAGGAAGGTGAGCTCACCGGCCCGGTAGCAGGTTCATACGCTGTATATATCTTCCGTGTAAACAGCCGTGACACCGGCGCTTTCTACACTGAGGATGACGCAAAAGCTTATGCTAACCGTATGATGCAGTACTCACTCCAGACCATCCTTCCAGTTATGATGGATGACGCTGACGTGAAGGATAACAGGGCCCGTTTCTTCTAGGCCAATAGAACTAAACTAACCAAAAAAGGCTGATCTCGAAGATCAGCCTTTTTTTATACATTGAAGAGAAAATGCATTATGTCGCCATCCTGGACGATATACTCTTTTCCTTCGATGCCGAGCTTGCCGGCGGCGCGGCAGGCTGATTCTGATTTGAGGGAAACGAAGTCGTCGTATTTGATGACCTCTGCACGGATGAAGCCCTTTTCGAAGTCAGTGTGGATGACGCCGGCGGCCTTAGGTGCCTTGTCGCCCTTGCGTATGGTCCACGCGCGGCACTCGTCTGCGCCTGCTGTGAAGAAGGTCTGGAGACCGAGGAGACTGTATGCGCTCTGGATGAGCCTTACTACGCCCGGTTCTTCGAGTCCCATTTCCTCAAGGAACATCTGCTTCTCGTCGTAATCTTCGAATTCTGCGATGTCAGATTCGGTCTTTGCGGCCAGTATGAGCACTTCAGCGTCCTCATCCTTCACTGCCTCCCTTACGGCGTCTACATAGGCGTTTCCGTTGGCTGCAGAGCCTTCATCCACGTTGCAGACATAGAGTACTGGCTTGTTGGTGAGGAGATAGAGCTCCTTTGCGATCTGCTCTTCTTCCTGGTTCTCCATCTTGACGGTCCTGCAGGAGAGTCCCTGAACGAGGGCGTCCTTGTAGCGGAGGAGGATTTCGCAGAGTTTCTTGGCAGTCTTGTCGTTGCCTACCTGAGCCTGCTTCTGAACTTTTGCGAGCCTGTTTTCAACGGTTTCGAGGTCCTTGAGCTGGAGTTCCATATCAATGACTTCCTTGTCGCGCACAGGATCTACGCTGCCGTCTACGTGGATGATGTTGCCGTCGTCGAAGCAGCGGAGCACGTGCAGGACTGCGTCGCATTCACGGATGTTTGCGAGGAACTGGTTGCCGAGTCCTTCACCCCTGCTTGCGCCCTTTACGAGGCCTGCGATGTCGACGATCTCGACGGTGGCAGGAATGGTCCTTTCAGGTTTGCAGATGTCCGTAAGGACGTCCAGACGCTTGTCGGGCACCATAGTGGAGCCTACGTTTGGCTCGATGGTGCAGAAAGGGAAGTTGGCGCTCTGCGCCTTGGATGAACTTATACAGTTGAAGAGGGTGGACTTACCTACGTTCGGGAGTCCTACGATTCCGCATTTAAGTGACATTTCTGATAAATTGTATGTTAATACGCGGCAAAGATACCATTTATCAGTCAAATTCCGTAATTTGGTGCTATGAAAAGATATGTGCTGGTGATTGTGGGGATTTTTCTGGCCGTCTTTGGTGCTTCTGCACAGCAGGATTCCTTGCTGGTGCTTTTCTGGAATGTCGAAAACTTCTATGACTACAAGGTCAATGCGGATCGTGGATGGTCCGCCAGGCGCTTCTATGCCAAGGTCGGAGCAGTCACCAAGACCCTGCTCTGGTCGGCGGATCAGCTGGGGCAGCTGCCCGATGCCGTGGGCTTTGCGGAACTCGAAGACGCATACGTGCTGAAGCAGTTGTGCTACTCTGATGAACTGCGGAAATATGGCTACTCATACATCCATTTTGACTCTCCGGATCCCAGGGGAATAGATGTGGGTCTGCTCTATCGCAAGAGCCGCTTGAAGCCTGTTTCCGCCCGTCCGGTACGTATAGCCGAATTCCGCACCAGAGATATTCTCGTGGCCGATTTTGAGACTACCAGCGGCGACACTTTGCACCTGATTGTCAATCATCATCCGTCCAAATATGGAGGCGCCGGAACCGACGACCGACGCAAGGTCGCGATGCGCGTCCTGAAGGGTATATGCGACTCGCTTTCAACGTCGGGAACTTGTCGCCGTACCGTAGCAGTCGGGGATTTCAACGACACTCCGGACGGCGGTGCATTTCCTATCATCAAAGGCGTTCTGGACAATCTGGCGGAGGTTCCGTTCAATAGGGGAGAGGGCACTATACGCTATGACGGAAAATGGGAACTGATCGATATGATAATGGTGTCGGACGACTTGTCTGATACCGAAATGAAGATACTTTATCCCCCGTTTCTGATGACCAGGGATACCGCACATTCGGGGGAGAAACCCCTCCGAACTTATTCGGGTCCGCGCTATCTGGGAGGCGTCAGCGACCATTTGCCAGTAGCAGCTAAATTGTATATAAAATAAAATTTATATCTTTGAGGGATTTCGTACGTGTGCGAAATAGCTTTAAGGCGACAAATACTAATAATTAACAATAAAATGAAAACCAGAATCGCTGAGAAATTCAGCACCCTCTTTGCTACCGAAGGCGAGTTCTTCGCTTCCGCAGGCCGTATCAACCTCATTGGTGAACATACTGACTACAATGGTGGATATGTATTCCCAGGCGCAATCGACAAAGGCATTATGGCCGAGATTGCACTTAACGGAACCGACAAGGTTCGCGCATTCTCCCTTGATATGGATGAATATGTCGAATTCGGCCTCAACGAAGAGGATAAGCCTCACCAGAGCTGGGCTTGCTACATCTTCGGCGTCTGCCGCGAGACTATCAAGCGCGGTGGAAAGGTTGCTGGTTTCAACACCGTATTCGCAGGTGACGTTCCGCTTGGCGCAGGCCTTTCTTCATCAGCAGCCCTTGAGAGCACCTTCGCATACGCAATCAATGAACTGAACGCCAATGGCATCGACAAGTTCGAACTCGCCAAGATCGGTCAGAGCACCGAGCACAACTACTGCGGCGTGAAGTGCGGTATTATGGATCAGTTCGCTTCCTGCTTCGGCAAGGAGGGCAGCCTCATCCGTCTCAACTGCAAGACCCTCGAGTACAAGTACTTCCCATTCAATCCGGAAGGTTACAGGCTCGTCCTCGTGGATTCCTGCGTAAAGCACGAACTCGCATCTTCAGCATACAACAAGCGCCGTCAGTCCTGCGAGAATGCAGCTGCTGCCATCAGGAAGAACCATCCTGAGGTAGAGTTCCTCAGTGACGCAAAGAGGCTCTGGCTCGACGAGGTTCGCGAAGAGATCCCACAGGAGGACTTCCTCCGTGCAGAATACGTCATCGGTGAGGTACAGAGGGTACTTGACGTCTGCGACGCCCTCGAGCGCGGCGACTATGAGACTGTAGGTGAGATGATGTATCAGACTCACTTCGGACTCAGCAAGCTCTATGAGGTTTCCTGCGAAGAGCTCGACTTCCTCAACAAGCTCGCACGCAAGATGGATGTCACTGGTTCACGCGTAATGGGCGGCGGCTTCGGCGGTTGCACCATCAACCTCGTGAAGGCTGAGCTCTATCAGGATTTCGTTGACACCGCTATCCAGAAGTTCACCGAGCGCTTCGGTCACGCTCCAAAGATCTACGACGTTGTAATTTCCGACGGAGCACGCAAGCTTCAGTAATATATGTCTATAGTAAAGGAAACCGAAGTCCGTTGCTCCAAGTGCGGAGCTGCCCACTCGTTCAAGGTTTACCGCAGCATCAATGTTGCGGAGAACCCTGAATTGAAGGACAGCGTGAAGGACGGTTCCATCTTTGTCTGGGAATGTCCCGACTGCGGTCAGAAGAACCTCGCCAAATACGAGACCCTCTACCACGATCCGGCATCCAAGACTATGATCTGGCTGCTGCCTACGGGCAATGTCCAGGCTTCAGAGATGGCTGCCATCACCAACCACACCAAGGCTATGGGCGGATATCGTCTGCGTCGTGTGAGCGACATCGGTTCCCTTATGGAGAAACTGCTTATTTTCGAGGCCGGTCTGGATGACGTGGTGGTCGAGATGTGCAAGTATGTGACCAAGGCCGAAATGGCCGCCAAGGCGGGAGAAGAGAGGGCTCAGGAGATAATCTCGATGCCTATGCACTTCTACCGCGTCGGCGAACACGAGGGTCAGAAATACTTCACCCTGTCCTTCCCGGACAATGGGAAGATGGTCGGCTGCAACATCGGCTACAACGTCTATGAGGACTGCCTCGGAATATTGAGCCGAAATCCATCGATAACACCGGAGGAGGGTTTCGCAAAGGTGGATTCCGAATGGCTCCTCTCCATAATGCAGTAAAACTTCAATCAATAATACATTAACCCAAACAACTTAAACAAAATGAGTACTAAAGCAAAGAAACTTCTCTCAGAAGACTGGATGGCCTGCTGGCTTGGCTTCATCGTCATAGCCATTGCTGCCCTCGCAGTTCTCACTGGTTGGTTTGATTTCTCAGCCCTCAAGTTCTCCACTTGGAAGGTGGCTGCTGCCGAGAATGGCGGCAACCCTGCATCCCTGATTGACCAGATCAAGGTATGGCCTTTCTGGGCTAAGCTCATCCGCACCGTCCTCGTGATCGGTATCCTCTTCGCAGGCGCTGTGAAGATCCAGGGTGGAAAGCTCAAGGAATATGTCCCTGCTTTCCTCGCTCTCTTCGCAATCGCCCTCGTAGTTCGTCTCATCAGTGCTGAGTTCACCCTCAACCGCTATCTCGAGTGGGCATTCTGGGCTCTCCTCGTGGGTCTCCTCATCTCCAATACGGTGGGAGTTCCTCAGTGGCTCAGGCCTGCCATCAAGACCGAGTTCTACATCAAGACAGGTCTCGTGATAATGGGCTTCAGCGTGCTCTTCAGCAACATCGCCAAGTTCGGTCTCTACGGCCTTGGAATCGCTTGGATCGTGACTCCTGTAGTCATCATCTTTATGTGGTGGTTCGGAACCAAGGTGCTCAAGATGGACAACAAGCCTATGGTCATCACTCTTGCTGCCGCAACCAGCGTCTGCGGTACTTCTGCAGCCATCGCTACCGGTGCAGCTTCAAACTGCAAGAAGACCGACCTCACTATGGCCGTTTCCATTTCCATCATCTTCACCGTCCTTATGATGGTGTTCGAGCCTATGATCATCAAGTGGTGCGGAATGACTCCGATTATGGGTGGTTCCCTCATCGGTGGTACTGTTGACAGCACAGGTGCAGTAGTAGTTGCAGGTACCGCTCTCGGCCCTGAGGCTCAGACTGCAGCCGTTCTCGTGAAGTCCATCCAGAACATCCTCATCGGCTTCATCGCCTTCTTCGTGGCTCTCTTCTTCGCTACTCGCGTGGACAAGACCGGAACTTCAAAGGTCGGTGCAATCGAGATCTGGAACCGCTTCCCTAAGTTCGTCATAGGTTTCTTCGTAGCATCCCTCATCGCTTCCTTCATCGTGCTCCCTCTCTGTGGTTCCGATCAGGTTGGCGCTATCAACAAGGTGCTCGATCAGTATAAGAACTGGTGCTTCGTCCTCGCTTTCACCAGCATAGGACTCGACACCAACTTCAAGGAAATCTGGAAGCAGATGCAGGGTGGAAAGGTACTCTGGCTCTATGTAGTAGGTCAGGTATTCAACATCCTCCTCACCCTCTTCGCCGTTTGGTTCCTCCTCTCAGGCGTTGTGTTCCCTGTTCCACAGCTCAACTAATTGAAGCGTAAAGCCAATATAATATTCAAGGTGGTGACCGCCGTCGTTGCAGTCACCACCTTAATTATTGCTGTCTATATTATGCTGAACGGCCTGGGCCTTGTGCCTGAACTGGACTTCGGGGCCGGAGCATATTACTATGCTGACATTCCCGATTTCGAGAAATATGTCAGAACAGATTCATACGAGTCCAAACTGCCTGTATGGCTGGCCATAATATTATTCCTGGCCTGGGGAGCGCTAATGTGGCTCCTCTGGAACTGGGTGGACAGCCGGGGCGATAAAAAGAAGAAAGACTAGAAGGATACGTTGAACAGCGGTCCGACGAAGTAGTTCTTTGCACCGATGTCGGCGATTGAGCGTCCTCCATTATAGTCAACTCTCACACCAACGGTCAGCGGCACCTTGATGAAGAGGATGTTGCCGAACTTGACGCAGGCATCAAGGCCTGCGCTGAAGAGTTCGCCCCTCTTGCCGTCATCTCCAGTGTACATCATATAATCGAAGTGAGGCGTGAATTCCAGCCTGTTGATGTACATAAATGTCCTTCCTATGTTGACATCGCCTATCCAGACCGGAATGCCGTAGTCAAAGGTGAACAATGCGCTGTTCTTTGCGCCTGCGCACACGCTCGTGAGTTTGCTGAGGCCTCGAGGCATAGTGCTGACTATGCTGGTTCCGAAGACTCTCTGGTCTATGAGGTCGGTCGTGTATTTGGCGGATATCTTGATTCCCTGGGTCGGAACTATGCCCGGCAGATACATATATGTATATGCGTACGCCTGAGGGCTGTAGAGGGCCTTTTCGCCCGATGCGACCTTGAGTCCGGCCTTGGTGATGTTCATATAGTAGCCGGCCTCGAAACCTACGCCGAATTTCGGATAGATGCCCGATTCCGCCGTGTTCTGCATTGCGTAGCCCCTGACGGATGCCAGTATGCTCTGGGTAGGGAAGCGCCAGCCGCTGTTCCTGCCGACAAATTCGTAGTGGCTCTGCTTGTTTCCTTCTTCGTCGGTTTCTTCAAACAGGAAATACCAATATGGGGCGGTGTTGATCCTGTCGTTGCTGACGCGATAGGATACCTTAGGGATGAGGCCCATATACCAGCCTCCTCGGTTGAAGTGCCAAGGAATATAGACCGAAACTGACGCCTTGACCTGAGGCTTGCCGTCGAGAATCCTGCTGACGCTCTTTATGGCGCCTTTCTTACAATCTGTCGTGTAGGCATTGAAACCGAGTTCGTGTGCCCTGCGGTCGTTGAAATCAACTCTCGCCTCGATGACCGGATACCAGCCGGTGTAGGTGAATATGGCGTGTCCGCTGTGCCTCCAAGGGCCCTTGTCGGGATCCGGATGAGCGCTGTAGCCGAACTGGGAGGTGAAGGTTCCGAGATTGTTCTGAATAAGAGCGGTCGCACCCAGGCCGGCCAGGTCGTAGTACTTGTCGTAGCTCATATTCTTGATCCTATCGTAACTGAAATAGATAGGAGCCCAGGAGTGGACGTTGAAGAGATGAGGGAACTTGCGATAAGGTTTCTCCTCGCTGAATTCCACTTCGCCGACTGGCTCTGTGGCGTGGCGGCTTTCCTGTGCGGAGAGGGTATCGGCAATTTCCCAGTGGTAGCGGTCTGCGAAGGATACTTCCTTGGCCGGAAGTTCGCTCACGGCAGTCTTGCAGACCAGGTTTCCATAGAGGCCTTCGGCGGAATAATACAGCCATTCGCCGTCGTTGCTGAGTTCATAGTCGCTGGCACCATAGCGGCTGGAGGTCATCTGCTCCAGCTTTCCGCTGTCCGGGTCCAGTCTGTAGAGTTCATTCACTCCGTTACGGTCGCAGGTGAACCAGAGTTTGCCTTCGCGGCATTTGAATTCGGCCACAGAAACCGGTTGAGGCTCAAGTACGCTGACAAGGGAATTACCTTCCACTCGCAGTATGCCGAAACCTTCATCTGTGATGGCTGTTGCGTATATGCGTCCATTGCAGACGGCAGTCTCGACTATCTGCATTCCGTCCGGCGCGATCACGACCTTGTCGGCCTGCTTCCTGTCGCGAATGATGGAAATGCCGGTGCCGCCTTCGTATTCATACCTGCTGGCGACAATACCCTCGCCCTCGCAGGCTGTCGGATTGTACATCTGTCCCTTTCCGTAAAGGGTGCGTACTCGATGGGTCTTGAGGTCGTAGGATCTTACGACGGAGCGGCTCCTGAGGTCCCAGCGCGGGTCGAGCACGGTCTCGCTCCAGATGAGACTCTTGCCGTCTTCGGACACTTGGAGTCCGCTGGCTGAATAGCTGAACGGACGCAGGCGCCTTTCCTTGCCGTTTTCGTCAATCCTCACCAGGGCAGGTACGCGCACCTTGCTTTCCTTAACGGCGTAGAGTCCGTTTTCGGTGTTTGCAAGGCCTGAATAGGTCGTATAATACTTAGGTCTGCTGATGACCTGCTGGCTTTCCATAAATGGTCCGCGCCTCTTCGCCTGCTGCAGCCAGAATGCGTAGAAGCTGCCCGCGGACTGGTAGAATACCTGCTCCTGCCTGAGGCCGACTGCGACCTTGAGGCCGGCGTCCATTCCCCAGTGGAAGATATGATTCGAAAAGTCCGTGTAGCGTTGTCCGGAGATGTCGTCAACGCCGTAGTTGAACCTTGCTCCGGCCAGTTCCAGGTAGCCGAGGGCATACCAGTTAGGAGAATACCAGCGCTGGGAGCCGAACTTCCAGGACCACCAGCTTCTGTCTGCGCCCTGGTCCATAGAGATCATATAGTAGTTGAGGAAGGAGGCCTTCCTGCCTCGTCCCGAATTGGACAGGGCGGTTTCAGTTACGACAGCATCGCCTTCCATCCAGGTGTCACCACCATAGAGGACGGACGCGCCGGCTCCTATCATCTCTCCGAAAAACCATCCGAATGGCCTCATCTTATTGGCCAGACCTGTCTGCATCTGGGCCACGTGCCTCTGTTCGTGGATGGCCAGGTTGGTCATCCAGGGGAGGGCGGTCGGGTGGTAGGTGTCCGGGCTCAGATAGAGGTCCATACGCTTCGGTGCCCAGGCCACGGAACCGTTTGAGACGGCGTGATATCCGTGGAGCACTACAGGAATCTTTCCCTTGGTCCATTCTCCCGGATAGAAGCCTGCCGTGTTGCCGACCGGCATTCTCCAGGTCTCGAGGCTGCGGCCGTATGCCCTTGCGAGGGAATCCATACCCTTGGGATATATGAGCTGGTAGTTCTGGGTATCCATCGTTCTCCAGCGGACCTTGGCCGGGTCATCTCCCGCCATATAGAACTGAGCATACGCGCTGAATCCCAGCAACAAAGCCGCGATGCAGACGAGTATTTTCCTGACCATACCTTTCATAATTATCCGGGCCTCATAATATCCCGTTGCAAATCTAATGTTTTTAGGGTAAATTTGGCCGATTATTTTTCAAACAATGAATATGCTTTTTACAATCCTCGCGGCCTTACCTTCAGCCAACGCTGATGTGATCTGGAAAATTCTGACCGCCCTGGGTTCCCTGGGAATGTTCCTTTATGGTATGTCCCTGATGAGCGGCGGCCTTCAGAAAATGGCCGGAGACAGCCTGCGCACCTTCATTGGCAAGATGACTTCCAACAGGTTTATGGGTGTGCTTGTCGGCATCGGTGTCACCGCTCTCGTACAGTCTTCAACTGCAACGACGCTCCTCCTGGTAAGTTTCGTGAATGCCGGTCTTATGGCCCTCTCGAATGCCATCGGAGTTATTATGGGTGCAAATATCGGTACCACGGTAACGGCCTGGATCTTCGCTCTCGGTATGTCCGGCAGCGGCAAGGGATTCAGCCTTGGAATGATTGCCGTGCCTATTATGTTCATAGGCTTCATCCTGCGCTCCCTCAAGAGTTCAAAGGCCAAGAACCTAGGTGAATTCATCTTCGGCTTCGGTTTCCTCTTCCTCGGCCTGTCTACTTTGACCGCCAATATGAGGCCTCTCCTCGACACCGAGGGCGTGAAGCTCTTCCTCGGAACTCTCGCCGGCGGCAAATACTGGAGCGTGCTGCTCTTTATGGTCGTAGGCGCCTGCCTCACCCTTATGATGCAGTCTTCCGCTGCCACGATGTCGATTACTATGGCCCTCGCAATGAGCGGCGCCATTCCTTTCCCAATCGCAGCCGCAATGGTGCTCGGAGAGAACATCGGTACCACCATCACATCCAACATTGCCGCCGCTTCTGCCAATGTTTCCGCAAAGAGGACTGCCAGGGCGCATATGCTCTTCAACCTCTTCGGTGTGGCGTGGGTGCTCTGCCTCTACAAGCCGTTCCTCAAGCTTATCGGCTTCATCGCGGGCATTATGTTCCCGGGAACCTTCGGAGATGCCGACCTCGCATCCTGGGATGTGGCTCTCAGCACTGACCAGGCCCTGATGATCCCTTACATCGTGGCAATCCTCCACACCCTCTTCAATATCACCAACACCTGTATCCTCATCTGGTTCATTCCTGTGATCGAGAAGATCGTGACCTTCATCGTTCCGAACGCAAAGGGTACGGAGGAAGTCTTCCGCCTCAAATACATCAAGGGTGGTCCTATGGCCGCTGCCGAGCTCTCCCTCAATGAGGCAAATATGGAGATCATCCATTTTGCGGAGATCTGTTACAATGACTTCGACTATATCAAGCGTGCAGTCAATGCGAAGACAGAGGATGAGTTCAACGAAATGAACGCAAAGCTCGTCAAGTACGAGGAGATCACAGACAAGATAGAATTCGAAATCGCATCCTACCTCAATGAGGTTTCCAAGGGCGAGATTTCCCAGGCTTCCGGTGCCAGGATCAAGCAGATGTACAAGATTATCGGCGAGATGGAGTCCCTTGGCGACTCAGGCGAGTCCATCGGCCGTCTGCTCAACCGCAAGTTCGTCCATAAGAAGGAGTTCGACCCGGATATGCTCAAGAAGCTCAACAGGATGCTCTCCGTCGTGGAGGTAGCCTATCAGGTGATGATCGATAACCTCCGCAAGGACAAGCTCACGGACATCACGAACGCAGTCGATGCCGAGTACAATATCAACGAAGTCCGCAATGCCCTTCGTGAGGAGCATATCGTGAACATCGAGAACAGCGCTTACGACTACACTTCAGGTGTTTATTACATTGACCTCATCTCGGAACTTGAGAAGATAGGTGACTTCATCATCAACATCTCCGAGGCAAGGCTCGCTTCTGAAAACTAAGATGAAAAGAATAGTGGCAGCGGCGGCGTTCATCGCCGCCGTCACTGTATCCTGCAGGCAGCAGGGCGGTGACAGCAAACTTCTTACAAGACCTTTCCCGGTGGTACAGGTGCCTGCAATGGTCACTGAACCGTCCGAGAGGATGGATTATGTGGCATCGCATTATTGGAACAGGTTCCCGGACACCACGGGAGTCTATCTGAGCGACTCCACTCATATTCTCGGCATCGAAAACGGGGATATGGAACAGGCCATCGCGAACTATACTTCCATACTCGAGAGCATTCCTGTGGACAGGATGAGGAAGTATGTGGGAGACTTCTATGAGAAGATTGCCCAGCTGGAGGCCCGCAATCCGGAAGATTCCACTTTCGAGGCCACGGTCCGTATTTTCGACCGATATCTCTACGATCCGAACTCTCCGGTCCGCAACGAGGAGATCTATCTGCCATTCTGCGAGAAGATGGCCGTTTCCGAGCTTATTTCAGCCGAAAAGAGAGATATATACGAGCGTGCGCGTCAGTGTTGCAGCCTCAACCGTATAGGCGCCGTAGCGGCCGATTTTTCCTTCAGTGACAGATATGGCAAGACCCGCACCCTCCATTCCATCAAGGCGGACTACACCCTCCTTTTCTTCAGCAATCCGGGCTGTCACGCCTGCAAGGATATCATAGACAATCTTTCCACCCTGCCTCAGATACAGGGTCTTATCACCAGCGGGAAACTGGCCGTGGTAAACGTCTATATCGACGAGGACACTGCAGCCTGGTATGAGTATATGCCAATCTATCCCGAAAGCTGGTACAACGGCTATGACCCTAACCTCATCATCCGCTCAGACGAGCTCTACAGCGTGAGGGCCATACCGTCCCTGTACATTCTGGATGCACAGAAAAGAGTCATAATGAAGGATGCGCCTGAGAACAAGGCGCTGCAGTACCTGGTTCAGCTTGGAGAGTCTCTCTAGCCGATAAACTGGGTGATCATAATCGCCAGGATTCCCAGCGGTGCGACGTATTTGATCAGATAGTAGATGACTGTGCTGATCTCGCTGCGCACCTGCGGCTTCGGCATCTTCCATCCCACGAATACCGTGAAGAGTATGCCGCCCAGAGGCATAAGGATGTTGGATGCGAACTTGTCCAGCAGGCCGAAGATGTTTTCTCCGAGAACTTTGACTCCTGCAAGCGGGCCGAATGAGAGGGAACAGAGTATGCCTACAGCCCAGCAGCCTGCGAATATCACAAGCACGGCGTTGCGGCGGCTGAAGTTCTTCTGCTCTATGAGGTAGGCGACACCCGTTTCGTACATTGAAATGGCCGAAGTTAGGGCGGCGAAGAGTATCGTCACGAAGAAGAGTATGGCTATCAGGCCGCTCAGGACAGGGGTGTGCACGCCCATTTTTCCGAAGATATACGGCAGGGTCTCGAAGATGAGGCCCGGACCTGCGCCAGGCTCGATGCCTGCGGCGAACACTGCCGGCATAATGGCGAAGCCTGCGATGATTGCGAAAAGCAGGTCAAAGGCAGAGGTGCCAAGGCCTGTTGCGAGCAGGTTTTCTTCCTTTTTGATATAAGATGCGTAGGTAAGTATGGTGCCCACTCCGAGGGAGAGGGAGAAGAAGGACTGTCCCACAGCCATTGACACGGCCTGGGCGTCGATCTTTGAGAAGTCCGGCTTGAGCAGGTAGGTAATGCCGGCCTTGGCTCCCGGAAGGGTGCAGGAATAGGCCATAATCACTACTATCAGCACGAAAAGCAGCGGGGTGGTGATCTTCGAGAACTTCTCAATGCCCTTTGTGACTCCGCAGAGCACGATGATGGCGCAGCTGGCCAGGAAGAGGGTGTGGCAGATGAGCGGCCCCCAGGTCGAGCTGATGAAGTTTCCGAAGTAGGATGTCACATCAGGCGAATTGAACTTGAAGGCAAGGGACTTGAAGAGGAATTCGATGGACCATCCGCCCACTACGCTGTAGTAGGACATAATAATCAGAGGCGAGGCCACCGTGATGAGGCCCAGCCATTTCCATTTGGTGCCCGGAGCGAGTGTCTCCATTGCTCCGAAGGTGCTCTTGTGGGACGCCTTGCCGATGATGCTCTCCGCCATAAAGATAGGCAGGGAGAGGAAGAGGGCGGCAAGCAGATAGATTATTATGAATGCGGCACCGCCGTTCTGGCCCACCATATAAGGGAAGCGCCAGATGTTGCCGAGTCCGATTGCGGACCCGGCCATTGCCATCACGGCTGTGAAGCGGCTGCCGAAATTTTCGCGATTGTTCGCCATCACTTGATGAAGTTAGAGATGAAGATCAGTATGACTGCTATAGGTGCAACCCATTTGATTATGAAATAGACTGGGGCAAACAGCCAGTTGTTTCCCTTGAGCGCTCCCGAGTTGGTGAATTCCTCGCGCACGTCCGCCTTCTTCATCTTCCAGCCCACGAATACCACGAAGAAGAGGCCTCCGAGAATCATAAGGATGTTGGATGACAGGTAATCCAGCAGGCTGAATATCTCCATTTTGAAGAGCTTGATTCCGTTCAGAGGTCCGAAGGAGAGGGAGCAGATGATGCCCACGACCCAAGTGAAGAAGAAAACCCAGAGCGTTGCCCACTTCCTGGAGAGTTTACGTTCTTCCACCAGCCACGCTACGCCCACCTCAAAGAGGGAGATTGCTGAGGTAAGTGCCGCAACTACGAGGGTTGCGAAGAATATTACTGCCACGAAGTTGCCAAGAGGCATCTTGGAGAAGATGAACGGAAGGGTCTGGAACACCAGTCCGGGACCGGCATTAGGGCTCACGTTGAAGATGAACACGGCCGGCATTATTGCACAGCAGGCGATCAGTGAGAACAGCATATCCATTCCCGTCGTTTTGGCGGCAGAGGAAACGATGTTCACATCCTTGCCCACGTATGAGCCGTATGTGAGAATAATTCCATATCCGATGGACAGGGAGAAGAAGGCCTGACCCAAAGCTGCGGCGCACATCGAAAGACTCACTTTGCTGAAATTCGGCTTGAGTATCCACTGGAGTCCCTCTTTTGCTCCCGGCAAGGTGAGTGTCCTCGCGGCCATCAGTATTATGAGTATGAACAGCAGCGGCATCATTACTTTTGAAAAGCGTTCAATGCCCTTCTGCACACCCGCAAGAATGATGGCGGCTGTAATGCCCAGGAAGATAGTATGGAAGATAATCGGTCCCCAGACGGAAGATGCGAAAAGTCCGAACATACCGGCCAGGTCTGTACCGTCTTTTGTAAAATCCATCGTGCAGGCAGAACAGAAGAACCTCAGGGACCATCCTCCCACCACGCTGTAGTAGGAGAGAATGATCATCGGTGTGAGCACCGCCAGAATGCCCACCAGGGACCATTTGCTGCCTGGTGCAAGCTTCCTGAAGGAACCTAAGGCATTGGACTGGCTGCGGCGGCCGATGACGAATTCGCTTATGAATATCGGCAGACACAGGATTACCGTGAAAACTATATATACCAATATGAAGGCGGCGCCTCCGTTCACTCCCACCATATATGGGAAGCGCCACAGGTTGCCAAGCCCGACGGCCGATCCGGCCATTGCGAGCAGCACGCCTAATTTGCTGCCGAAATTCTCTCTTTCCATCAAGTTCGTCTTATGTTACAAAGTCTATTTCCTTATGTATTTCACAAATTCGAAATAACAGCCGCTTTCCTCGTCATACTGGCTTTCGGTGCTCTCCGAAGCCTCCCAAACGGACTTGTCTATTTCGGGGAAGAAAGTGTCCGCATCGGGAATGTCCAGGTGTACGTGCGTTACAATGAGCGTGTCCACGATTTCCAGGGCCTGGCGGTAGATCTGACCGCCTCCCATCACGAAGCATTTTTCGGCTCCGCTCTGCTCTGCGACTTCGAATGCCTTCTCCAGGCCGTCGACCACGACGATGCCCTCGGGTGCCTCCATAGTCCTGGAAACGACAATGTTGAGCCTTTTCGGAAGTGGTCTTCCGATGGACTCGTAGGTCTTGCGGCCCATTATCACCGGACTGCCTGTCGTGGTCGCACGGAAGAATTTCATATCCGCCGAAATATGCCACAGCAGGGCATTGTTCTTACCGATTGCAAGATTGTCGGCAATCGCGACTATGATGCATTTCTCCATTTCCTAGATGGCTACAGGGGCTTTGATCGTTGGCCACGGATCGTAGCCTTCGAGGGTGAAGTCCTCTACCTTGAACGAGAATATGTCCTTGACCTCCGGGTTGATGTGCATAGTCGGCAGCGGGCGAGGCTCGCGGCTGAGCTGCTCATCCACCTGCTCGAAGTGGTTGAGGTAGAGGTGAGTGTCACCGGTCGTGTGGATGAATTCTCCCGGCTCGAGTCCGCACACCTGTGCGAGCATCATAGTCAGGAGGGCGTACGATGCGATGTTGAAAGGCACTCCGAGGAATACGTCTGCCGAGCGCTGGTAGAGCTGGCAGCTGAGTTTTCCGTTGGCCACATAGAACTGGAAGAGGCAGTGGCAAGGAGGCAGGCCCATCTGGTCGATCTGAGCCACGTTCCAGGCGTTCACGAGGATACGGCGGGAGTCGGGATGGTTCTTGATGAGGTCTACCACGTTTGCGATCTGGTCGATATGACCGCCGTCGTAGCTGTCCCAGGCGCGCCACTGATGGCCGTAGATAGGACCGAGTTCTCCGGTCTCATCGTCGCCCCAGCCGTCCCAGATGTGGACGTTCTTTTCCTGGAGGTGCTTCTTGTTGGTGTCACCGGCAAGGAACCACAGGAGTTCCTCGATTATGCCTCTGGTGAATACTTTCTTGGTTGTCAGGAGAGGAAAGCCTTTGCTGAGGTCGAAGCGCATCTGATAGCCGAAGATGCTTTTCGTGCCTACGCCCGTGCGGTCTGTCTTTACCACACCGTTTTCCTTGATTTCTCTGAGCAGGTCGAGATATTGCTTCATCTTACTTTACGGTCTTGAATGCGAAAATGATTGCCTCCTGGTAGGTCTGGCCAGGACGGAGTTCTGTGTTAGGATATGCAGGCTTGTTCGGCGAGTCAGGGAAGTGCTGACACTCGATGGCCACTGCGTCGTAGTCGTTGTAGCTGCGGCCGCATTTGCCCACAGGAGAGCCTCCGAGCCAGTTTCCGGTGTAGACCTGTACGCCCGGCTGGGTGGTGGTGACTTCGAGGAGGCGTCCGCTTTCCTCGCTGTAGAGTTCGGCTGCGAGCTGGAGCTGTCCCTCCTGCCAGTTGTCTATGCACCAGCAGTTGTCGTAACCCTTGCCGTACTTGAGCGCAGGGAAGTCCTGCTCGATTTCCTTTCCGAGAACCTTGGCCTCCGTGAAGTCCATAGGCGTACCCTGCACCATTTCGCTGTCTCCTACAGGGATGAGCGAGTCGCTGGTTGGGAGCCACTGCTTTGCGTTCAGCTTGAGGCTGTGTCCCAGGCAGGAACCGCTGCCTTCTCCGTTGAGGTTGAAGTAGGCGTGGTTGGTCAGGTTCACGATGGTAGGGGCGTCGCATTCAGCGGTGAGGGTGAGGCTGAGTTCGTTCTCTTCGCTCCACTCGTAGTGCGCAACGACCTTGATGGCGCCTGGATAGCCCATTTCACCATCTTCGGCGATATACATAAATTCCACGGCGTCGTCAATCACGCGGCTCTCCCAAACCTTGTTCTGGAAGCCCTCAGGTCCTCCGTGAAGATGGTTAGGGCCATTGTTGATAGGGAGTTCGTATTCCTTGCCGTCGAGGCTGAACTTGCCAAGGGCGATGCGGTTTGCGAAGCGGCCTGGAACCTTGCCAGCGCAAGGGCCGTCACCGAAATAGGACATAGGGTCGTTGTAGCCGATGACCACGTCGGCCATATTGCCGTCCTTGTCCGGAACGACGATGGATTGGATGGCTGCGCCTACGCTGCCGAGCTTCACGTATGCTCCGGATGCGTTCTTGATGGTGTAAAGGAGGATTTCCTTTCCGCAAGGGGTCTTGCCCCAAACTTCCGATGTAATCATATTATTCCTTGGTTACGCTGAGGTTTTCATCCACATAGCTGAGAAGGTCGTCGAGCTTCTCCTCATCCTTGTCAGAAAGGGTGATGATGGCGAGGATGCCGTCCTGAATCTCCACGCAGACTACGATTGCAGGCTGGTCCTCGATCTCACAGTCATAGTACCACGCTTCCTTCTTGCAGAAGATTTCGAACTTCTGGATAGGCTCAGGTTCGCCTTCAACCAGTCCGATGGCCGCGTCATAGTTGTTGAGGCACTCGGTCTTGGCATTGGATCCGAGGATGTCTCCTGCGTAGATCTCGATGTAGCCCGCGTTCTTCTTAGGGTCGATGCCGTTGGCATAGTAGCAGCTGATGACGTCGCCGTCTTCGGTCTGAGTTTCTTCGGTTTCGATTTCCCAGTCCTTGTTGAGTGGGAGGTTGATGATGTAAGCCATAGTATTGTATGTTAATTGTTTTTCGGTTTTATGAACATTCCGCCCACTGAAAGCAGCAGGAGCAGAATGAGAATGATTGAACTTGCCGTGGATATGCGGCGGCCGGTGACATAGTCGTCAGGCTCGTAGCGCATCACGATTTCGCCTGTTCCGGCAGGGATGACTGCTGCCCTGAGCACCCAGTCGGCCCTGTAAATCTCGGCAGCCTCTCCATTGATGGTCATCTTCCAGCCCGGATGCCAGATCTCGCTGAATACGGCCAGCCTTTCCTTCTCGGCAGCATACGAATAATGGAGTTCGTTGGCGGCGTACGAGGTCAGGCGTATATCGTCCATATCGAGCAGATAATCCGTAGTAGGAGCCACTGCAGGCTTGTTTTCGCTCCTTATGACAGCCGTCTTTCGCAGATCTTCAAGACCTATCTTCGAGATTTCCTCATTCGCGCTGGCTGCTTCTTCGATCTCATTCACGAACCAGCAGTTGCCGAGGCGGTTGAAGTTCTCGATAGGAGGGAAGTTGCCGTCCACGATGACGTACTTGGTGTTGAGCATATTCAGCACCGGGGTCTGAGGGAAATTGTCCTCGACACCCTGCACGGTGCCCTGCTTGTTGACCACGCTGATGACCTGCTTCATCTCGCCGGAGATGTACCAGTCGATGAGGTCCTGATAGCGCTGGAGCTTGGTCGGGCTATAGCCGCCTATGCTCTTGTGCCAATAGGACGGATGCGAATCGTTGAAGGTGTTGACGCTCAGGTCGAGCACCCTGTAGTCAGGGTCCTTGTCCTGGAGTATGACCTGATCCACCTTGCGGGCCTCGAACTGGTTGTTGAATTCCTTCTTCTCGATGAAATGTCCGTCGTTGAGATAGCGCTTGTCCACAGGGAAGAGGTCCAGCACCACCAGCACGGCAATCACAGCCGCCATAATGGTCGTGCCCTTCACCTTGCCCTTGTCCATCTTGCTTCCTGAGAGGAAGAAAATCGCCACGAATGCGAGCACCACGAAGAGTATGGACCTGAACGTGTCCTTGGTCAGCATCGAGGCGCGGTCTGCAGCCAGTGCATCAGCGATCACGTCCTGGTCAGAGGCACTGGCAAAGCTGCCGAACGCCCTCTGAATGAGGAAGAGCAGCAGGCAGAGGCCTATGGTAACAGCCGCAGCCAGTGCAGTTTTCTTCTTCATCTCCTTCTCAGGCAGCTCTCTCTTGAACACCTTGTCCAGCGCCACGAAGCCAAGCATAGGCAGGGTGCACTGCAGCACAATCAGAGCCATTGACACGGTCCTGAACTTATTGTACATCGGCAGGGTATTGTAGCACAGCTTGGTGAACCACATAAAGTGGCAGCCCCAGGCCAGGAAAATGGCAAAGACGCTCGCCGCGATCATCCACCACTTCTCCCGGCCCTTGCAGACTATGCAGCCCAGGATGAAGAGGAATATGGAAATGGCGCCCATATACATAGGACCGGCCGTGAACGGCTGCGGACCCCAGTAGGTCGGCATATATTCGAGGACATTATTCAGCTCCTTGCCCTTGTAACCGTATTTCTTCAGCAGCTTCGCGGTCTCGGAATCCTTGCTCAGGGCCGATGCTGACGCGCCGCCGTTGTAGTTCGGAATAAGCAGGTTCGGGGTCTCCTCAATGCCGTATGACCAAGCCGTCGCATAGTCCAGGTCGAGTCCCTTCTGTCCGCCCTCGCTCGTCTCGTTGACCAGCTCGGAACCGCCTCTCATCGTGTACTTGGCATAATTATATGTCGGCAGCAGCTTGTTGGCATTCGTAGCCACTCCCGTCAGGCCAATCACCAGCAGGAAGGCCGATGCCACAAAGAAGCGCACGAGCCTCTCCTTCCTGTCCTTCTGCAGGCATACCCAGATGAACAGGGCAATGGCATAAATGAAGATGACGGTCGCCAGGTACCAGGTTATCTGCGGATGGTTCGCCTTGATCTGGAAGCTCAACGCCAGTCCGAAGAGCACACTGCCCAGCAGCGCCTTCGGCAGCCACTCGTGGACCGAGAGGCGAGCGCAGACATTTTTCTGCGGAGCGAGCCCTCGGTCCACAGTGGCGGTTATGGTGGATCCTGTGGCGGCTCTATAGGTGTATATCAGCCCGGCGAGAACCCAAGGGAAGAAGGCGATGGCCTGCATCTTGGTGTTGTGACCCACCTGAATGATCTGCAGGTTATACGAGCAGAAAGCCATCGCAATGGCTCCTCCGACGGCGATCAGCTTATCCACGCCGAGGGAAAGCAGCAGCAGGAACGCACCCAGCAGGGCTATGAAGATATAGGTTGCCGGACGCCTGCCAAGCAGCAGGAACTTATACAGATGGTTCGTGACATCGCCCTCGAACTTGTCGTACATAGTCACGGACGGCATACCTCCGAACATCGAATTCGTCCAGAGCGTCGGATCGTCCGGATTGGCCTTGTTGTGCTCCACGATCTCGTGGGTCATACCCGTCCAGCCCGAAATATCGGACTGATTCACGATCTTGCCCTCGAGGACAGGGAACATATAGGCGTATGCCAGTGCGATGAAAAGCAGCACTATGCCGGCATAACTGAGGATATTCTTGACTATGGGTTTCATTCCTGTGTATTTTCCTTGTTTGCGATGCGCTCGATGAGAGCCGCCATCTGATGAGTCGTCGAACGGCGGGAGAATCGGTCGATCTCGCGTCCTTCATATATGTCGTTGCCGGCGCGGAAAGCCTCCCACGCGGCGTCGATGAACCTCTTTATGCCCTCGTAATCCTCCCATTCACAGGTCTTGCCCGCGTTGACATCGGCCACGATGGTAGCCATTGCGCCGTCTTTCTGGCCTATGCCGAGTATTGGCCTGCGGGCTGCGAGGTATTCGAAGAGCTTGCCCGGCAGCACGGCCTTGTACTCAGGCTCCTTGCGCAGAGGCAGCATCAGCACCGCAGCCTTCATCTGCTCCTCTACGGCCACCTTGTGCGGCTGGTAGCCCAGGTTGTCGAGATATTCTCCGAGCCCGGCCATCTGTATGGAGTCGATGACCTGTGCGTCGGTCTTGCCCACAAGGCGTATCCTGAGGGCCTGGGCGAATTCCTCGTCGTGCTCGGCCTTGTCTGAGAGCACCTTCCAGAGAGTGTCCGGAATGCCGTCCGAGGCGAAGAGCCCTGTGTGGGTGACATTGAATCTGCCATCTGCGCCCGGCCTGACCATATAGTCCGATTCGTCGAAGCCGTTGGTGATGAGTTCGACCTTTGTGTCGGTCATTCCCTGGAACTCCTTCTGTACGAGAGGGGATACGGCCACCACGACCGTGGCGTCGTCCAGAACGGCCTTCTCGAGGCGTGCGTGCTTTGCAGCGGCATAATGGCTCAGTCCGAGATGCTTGAAATAGAACATCCTGGTCCAAGGGTCGCGGAAGTCCGCAATCCAAGGAGTGCCGGTCGCCAGGGCGACTTTTCTGGCAATCAGATGCATTGAATGAGGAGGTCCCGTGCTGATGATGACATCCACCGGATGCTCCTTGAGGTACTTTTTGAGGAAACGCACCGATGGGCCCACCCACCAGCAGCGTGGATCCGGGATGAACAGGTTGCCGCGCACCCACATCGCCAGCTTCTGCTTGAAGCTCTTCTGCTGGGCATTGATCGGATTGACCTCTCCCTTCTGGGCATTGCCCTTCTTGCCCGTGAGCGCGCGATAGATGCCGTAAGGCTCAAGTATCTTGCGCTTGATGACCTCGACCTCCGCAGGCACTTCCGCGGCAAGGCTTTCGTCAATGGTGATCTGCTCCGGATTCAGCGGAGTATACACCACTGGCTGCCAGCCCTCGGATGGCAGATATTTGGAGAATTTGACCCAACGCTGAACGCCGGACCCGCCGGTCGGAGGCCAATAATAGGATATGATCAATGCGCGCCTGTACATACAAACCCCAAAAGTAAGCAAAAAAATCGGGTTTCCGAAATAAGGACTAATACTCGCTAATTTCAAAGAAATTATGTATTTTTGTAGGTTATGAAAGAGAAGAATCACGACGACGCTATCAAGAAGGATGCGATGACTCCGATGATGAGGCAGTACTTCGATATGAAGAAGGACTATCCGGAGGCGTTGCTGCTGTTCAGGTGCGGCGATTTCTATGAGACATACGGCGACGATGCAGTCACCGCCAGCAAGATACTCGGAATTGTGCTCACCAAGCGCTCCAGCGTGACGGCGAACCCTATTCCTATGGCCGGAGTGCCTTTCCACGCCATCAATTCCTACCTTCCGAAACTCGTGAGGGCGGGCTATAAAGTGGCCATCTGCGACCAGCTGGAGGACCCGAAACTCGCGAAGGGAATAGTAAAGAGAGGAGTCACTGACCTCGTGACTCCGGGCGTGACCTTCGACGAGCAGCTGCTCCAGCAGAAGGAGAACAACTTCATCGCGTCCCTCTGCTACCAGAAGGACAAATGCGGCGCTGCCTTCCTGGACGTGTCCACCGGCTCCTTCCAGATTGCGGAGGGCGACCTCGACTATATCGGCACTCTGCTTTCGTCGTTTGCACCTAAGGAACTTCTCGTCGAGAGAGGCTACGAAAGGGGCACCAAAGACCGCTTCGGAAGCCATTTCTATGTGTCAACCGTGGAGGAGTGGGCATACAACTATGAATCCTCCGTCAAGAGGCTCTGCACCCAGCTGGGAGTGAGGTCCCTCAAGGGCTTTGCCGTGCTCGGACAGCCTCTGGGCGTGTGTGCGGCCGGTGCTCTCCTGGTGTACCTCGAGCAGACTCAGCACACGGGACTCAAGAACATCTGCACCCTGTCCCGCATCGAAAGGGGCAACTTCGTTTGGATGGACCGCTTTACCTTCCGCAACCTCGAAGTGTTCGGCAGCACTGCCGGCAGTGAGGGAGTTTCCCTGGTGGACGTGATAGACAAATGTCAGTCGCCTATGGGCGCCCGCCTGCTGCGCCAGTGGCTCGCGATGCCGGAGATGGATGTGAAGGAACTGAACGCGCGATATGACGTGGTGGATCATTTCCTTGCGCACCAGGAAGACCTGGAGGAACTTCAGGGTCATATCGCCGACCTGGGCGACCTGGAACGCATAATTTCCCGTGCTGCGACCGGCAGGATAGTGCCTCGTGAGGTGATGCAGCTGGGCCGAGGTCTGGCTCAGACCAACCCTATCGCCGAGATATGCAACGGCAGCGGAGTCGAGGCCCTCGATGATATGATAGGCCGACTCACCGGTTGCGACGAACTTTTGGACGCAATACGCACCACAATGCATCCGGAGCCCGCTTCCCAGATAGGAAAGGGTGATGTCATTGCCAGCGGAGTGAATGCCGAACTGGATGAACTCAGGGCCATTTCCCGCAATGCGAAGGAATATCTGGCTCAGATGCAGGAGCGCGAGATCGAGCGCACCGGCATCCCGTCCCTCAAGATCAGCTACAACAACGTATTCGGCTACTATCTCGAGGTCCGCAACACCCACAAGGAACTGGTTCCTGAGGAGTGGATACGCAAGCAGACCCTGGTGAACGCCGAGCGCTACATCACCCAGGAACTCAAGGACTACGAGCAGAAGATACTCGGCGCGGAAGACCGCATCTACAAGCTTGAGGTGGAGATTTATGCCGCCCTCGTGGCCAAGATCCAGGCGGCTATCATAGCCATTCAGAGCAACTGCCGCATCCTGGCCCGCCTCGATGTGCTGTCCTCGTTCGCCGACCTTGCGAATGCGAACAACTACTGCCGTCCGGTGGTCAACGACGGATATGAAATCGACATCAAGGCCGGCCGCCATCCGGTGATCGAAACCCTGATGGAAGCCGGAGAGGAATACGTTCCGAACGATGTTCACCTCGACCGCGAAACCCAGCAGATAATCATCCTGACCGGTCCGAATATGGCCGGTAAATCGGCCCTGCTGCGTCAGACTGCCCTTATCGTACTGATGGCCCAGATAGGTTGCTATGTGCCTGCACAGGCCGCCACGATAGGCTATTGCGACAAGATATTCACCCGAGTCGGTGCTTCCGACAATATCTCAAGAGGCGAATCCACCTTTATGGTCGAGATGCTCGAGACTTCGATGATACTCCACAATCTCTCCTCCCGTTCCTTGGTGCTGCTCGACGAAATCGGCCGTGGCACATCGACTTACGACGGTATGTCCATTGCGAGGGCGATCGTGGAATATATCCACGTCTACGGCGACGGAGCCAAGACGCTTTTCGCGACCCATTACCACGAACTGAACGACCTGGAGACCATATATCCGAGGGTAAAGAACTTCCATATCGCAGTCAAGGAGGTGGATAAGAAGGTCATCTTCCTGCGCAAGCTCAAGGAAGGCGGCGTGGCCCACAGCTTCGGTATCCACGTGGCCCGTCTGGCCGGTATGCCTAGGGCGGTGATAGAGTCCGCCGAGGCCACTTTGAAGGCCCTTGAGAACGGCTCCGTGCCGGATATGCCTCAGATGGTGGTGCCTGAGCCGGCAAAGGCCGAGGCCGCCAACGGTATGCAGCTGTCCTTCTTCCAGCTCGACGATCCTCTTCTCGAGGACCTCAGGGACGGCCTCAAGTCCGCGGACCTCAACAATATGACGCCTCTGCAGGCCTTCGACCTGCTCAGGAGTATGAAGGAGAAACTTGGAATCTAGAAATATGAAAGAG
Source organism: Bacteroidales bacterium UBA1745 (assembly GCA_002314885.1). Classification (GTDB taxonomy): domain Bacteria; phylum Bacteroidota; class Bacteroidia; order Bacteroidales; family UBA932; genus Cryptobacteroides. The sequence goes on from DCHT01000014.1 coordinate 77,249, forward strand.
AAACTGAAGATTCAGGGCGGCAGGGGAATGCTCAATGCAGTACTCCGCGTCCCTCAGTTGGAGGAGGGCCAGAAATGCCCTCTGGTGGTGCTTATGCACGGTTTTATGGCTAATCTCAAGCTGGATCCGCTCAAGACTGTCGGCGCCCTGCTTGAAGAAGCCGGCATCGCATCCCTGGCCTTTGATTTCAACGGTCACGGCAAGAGCGACGGCAAATTCTGCGATATGAACGTGTTCTCCGAACTGGACGACGCTATGATGGTATATGACTTCGTGCGCCAGCAGGATTTCGTGAGCAAGATAGCCTTCTGCGGCCATTCGCAGGGCGGCGTGGTGGCCGGTATGGTCGCCGCTATGCTCGGAAACGACGAGGCCGGCAAGCCGAAGGTGGAATGCATAGTGCAGCTCGCTCCGGCGGCAGTCCTCCACGACGATGCGATGAACGGATGCATTATGGGCAAGAAATTCGATCCGAAGAATCCGCCTGAGCACGTCTGGATGTTCTTCCACAAACTGGGCAGGACTTATATCGAATGTGCCCAGAAGATAGACATCTACGGCGTCAGCAAGGACTATGAGGGCCAGGTCTGCCTGATTCACGGCACCGACGACACCATCGTGCCTTACGAATACGGCGTGAGATACAATGAAGCCTATGCCCACAGCGAACTGCACACTATGGAAGGCGACAACCACTTCCTGAGCAAGCATAAGAAGGAGGTTTTCAGCATTGCCGTGAACTTCCTCAGGGAATATCTCGCATAGCCTATGTCAAAGGAAATCCATCTGCTCAATTATCTGCACGAGGACCTCGTTGAGGCCGGGTGTGACGAGGCGGGCCGCGGTCCGCTTGCAGGCCCCGTCTATGCCGCCGCAGTGATATTGCCGAAGGATTTTCACCATCCTTGGCTGAACGACTCCAAGCAGATGACCGAGAAGCAGCGCGAAGCCCTGCGTCCCATCATCGAGCAGGAGGCCATCGCCTGGGCGGTTGAGCCGGTAACGGCCGAAGAGATAGACCAGGTAAACATACTCAACGCCTCCATAACCGGTATGCAGAGGGCTGTGCGCCGTCTTTCGACCAAGCCGGAGTTCCTGCTCATCGACGGCAACAAGTTCCGTCCATTCGACGAATATGGCCGCGACAAGTACCAGACCGTGGTCAAGGGCGACGGAAAATATACCTGCATAGCGGCGGCGTCCGTGCTCGCCAAGACCTACAGGGATGAGTTTATGCGAAAACTGGCCCAGGAATATCCCCAGTATGGCTGGGAGCGCAATATGGGCTATCCGACCAGGGAGCACATCGACGCAATAATCAAATATGGCTACACCCCTTGGCATAGGAAATCCTTCCACGTCAAGGAACTTGAACCGACATTATTTTAATTGAAATATGAAGAAAATCGTTTGCGCCGTGCTGGCGCTTGCAATCTGCGCCGCAACGGCCAGAGCTGACGAAGGAATGTGGCTCCTGCCGCTCCTCCAGAAGATGAACGCAAAGGCCCTTTCCGAGGCCGGCTGCCACCTTACTCCGGAGCAGATCTATTCCATCAACAACACCTCCCTGAAGGACGCCATCGTCCAGTTCGGTGGGGGATGCACAGGTGAGATCGTCTCCAAGGACGGTCTCCTGCTGACCAACCACCATTGCGGTTACGGCAGCATCCAGAAGCTCAGTTCCGTCGAGCATGACTACCTCGCCGATGGTTTCTGGGCAATGAACCGCTCCCAGGAACTCCCGGTGGAGGGCCTGACCGTGAAGTTCCTCGAGAGGATGACCGACGTCACCACCGCAGTGAACAAAATCCGCGCTAAGGCCATCAAGAACAAGGCTGAGGACGTGGACAAAGTGGTCGAGGACGCTATGGAGGCTATGTCTCTCGCGGCAGAGGCCAGCGTGGAGGGCTCCACTGCCCAGGTGGTTTCGTTCTACAACGACAACAGGTACTACCTGATAGTCTATAAGGTTTACAAGGACATCCGCTTCGTGGGTGCACCGCCTTCATCAATAGGCAAGTTCGGCGCCGACACCGACAACTGGATGTGGCCTCGTCACACCTGCGACTTCTCTATGTTCCGCGTGTACGCCGACAAGGACAACAACCCTGCGGAGTACTCCGAGGACAACGTGCCTTATCAGCCTAAGCGCTTCCTGTCTATTTCCCTGAAGGGTGTGCAGGAAGGCGATTATACTATGATTATGGGCTATCCTGGCCGCACTACCCGCTACCAGACATCCCCTGAACTCGAGTCTCAGATTCTGAACAACGACATCCGCATCGCTGCCCGCACCATCCGTCAGGACATTATGATGGAGGAGATGCTCGCCGATCCTGCGGTCAAGATCCAGTATGCCAGCAAGTACTCCGGCTCTTCCAACGGCTGGAAGAAGTGGCAGGGAATGAAGCTCGCATTCGGCAAGCTCGACATCATCGGCCGTGCCGAGCAGGAGGAGGCCGACTTCAACAAGTGGGCAAACGGCTCGAAGAAGCGCGCCGCCAAATATGGTACGGTAGTCGCCGACCTCGCTGCTGCAGTCGAGGAAATGGAGCCTACCCAGGAGGCATTCACCCTCGCATACGAGACCCTCTATCAGGTAGAGCTCACCCGTGCAGCCATTATGTACAACTCCTACTTCCGTCGCGCATTGAAGGCTCAGCCGGATACTCTGGAGGCCCACAATTCAGCCCTCGCTCAGCTCCAGGGCTTCTACAAGGACTACAGCGAGAAACTTGACCGCCGCGAGATGAGGGCCCTTCTTGACTTCTATCGCAAGAATGCCAATTCCAGCCTTATGGTGGACGACGTGGACGTAGATGCTCTTTATGATGCTTCCGTCTTCACATCCTTCGAGAAACTCTCGGCTGCAAGCCAGGGTCAGATAATGGCAGACCCTGCCCTTGGCCTCTCAATGCAGTTTATGAATATAATCTGGGGCACCAACGCAGGTGTGCAGGAATATTCACTCAAACTGGCCGAACTCCGCCAGACCTACACGGCCGGAATGCTCGACTGGAAGGGCAAGGCAGCCGGCTATCCTGACGCCAACTTCACTATGCGCCTCACCTACGGCCACGTGATGTCATACTCTCCTAAGGATGCGGTCCTCTATCGTCACTACACCACCCTCGACGGCGTGATGGAGAAGGAAGATCCGAACAACTGGGAGTTCGTCGTGCCTGCCCGCCTGAAGGAAATCTGGCAGAACAAGGATTTCGGAGAATATGGAATGGACAACGGCAAGATGCCGACCTGCTTCCTCTCCAACAACGACATCACCGGCGGCAACTCCGGTTCTCCTATTATGAACGCCGACGGCCAGCTCCTCGGCCTTGCCTTCGACGGCAACTGGGAGTCAATGTCCAGCGACGTGATGTTCGAGCCTGAACTCCAGAGGTGCATAAATGTAGATATCCGCTATGTCCTGCTCATCATCGACAAGTTCGGCGGTGCAGGCTGGCTCCTCGATGAAATGGATCTTGTTAGATAATCCGATATGACAAAAGAAGAAATACTCAAGGCCCTCGCAGAGGTCCTTCATCCTGCCAAGCAGGACAGGGACATCGTCAGTCTGGGCATAGTGGGCGACGTTGCGATTGATGGGAATTCAGTGGTTGTTACCCTTGCCTTTCCAAAACATCGCGACCCGCTCGCCGAATACCTTGCAGGCAGCGCCAAGGCTGCTATAATACGCAATTTCCCGGGCGTGTCCGTGGAAATCAAGTCCGTCGTGAAGGACGAGGCTCCGAAGAAGAAACCGGGCCTCGACCTCAACTTCGATGAGCTCGCCGACGTGCGCCACATCATCGGCGTGGCTTCCGGAAAGGGCGGCGTGGGCAAATCCACGGTCGCAGTCAACCTTGCGGTGGCTCTCGCCCGCCTCGGCTACAAAGTCGGACTGGCAGACGCCGACGTATATGGACCGTCAGTGCCTAAGATGACCGGTACCGAAGGCGAACAGCCGGAGGCAATACAGGAAGACGACAAGGATATCATCTTCCCACTTATGAAATATGGCGTCAAATGGATGTCCATAGGCTATTTCGCTGACCCGGCCCAGGCTCTGATCTGGCGTGGTCCTATGGCCTGCAACGCCCTTAAGCAGATGATACTCCAGGTGCGCTGGGAGGATCTCGACTTCCTCCTCGTGGATATGCCTCCGGGAACCGGCGACATCCACATCAGCCTCGTCCACGACATTCCTCTCGAGGGAGCCGTGATCGTCAGCACCCCTCAGGATGTGGCCCTGGCCGACGTGGAGAAGGGCGTGAATATGTTCCGCAACGAAAGCATCAGGAAGCCGATTTTCGGCCTCGTTGAGAATATGGCCTGGTTCACTCCGGAAGAGCTTCCAGAGAACAGGTACTATATCTTCGGAAAGGACGGCGGAGCCAGGATGGCGGCCAAATACGACATCCCTCTCCTGGGTCAGATCCCTATCGTTCAGAGCATACGCGAAGGCGGTGACAGCGGTGAGCCGGCAGCGCTCGGTTCCCGTCCGGACAGCCTCGCCTTCCTCGAGCTCGCCAGGAAGCTGGCCGAGTCGCTTGATTAAGTCAAATCTTTTGTTTAGATTTGCAAAGATGTGCCGCGTGCACGGAAATGGAATTATACACTAAAAAATAAAACCAGATGAAAACTTACTCCACTAGCAACATTCGTAATGTCGTCCTCCTCGGCTCTACAAGGTCAGGTAAGACCACTTTGGCTGAGGCAATGCTTTACGAAGGCAAAGTCATTGACCGCAAAGGTACAGTCGAGGGCAAAAACACCGTATCCGACAACACTGAGTACGAGCAGACTAACCAGAAGTCTGTGTTCGCAACTCCGATGTACACCGAATTCCTTGACAACAAGCTCAACATCATCGACGCTCCTGGTTCCGACGACTTCATCGGCGGTGCCATCTCAGCATTCAAGGTATGTGAGACCGGTATCCTCGTAGTAAACGCCCAGCAGGGTGTCGAGGTCGGCACCGAGATCGCAGCCCGCTTCGCTGACGAGTACAAGGTCCCTATGATCATCGGCGTCAACCAGCTTGACGGCGAGAAGGCAAATTGGGAAGGTGCTCTCGAGGGCCTCAAGGCATCCTTCGGAAGCAAGCCGGTAGTCATCCAGTTCCCTGTAAATGCAGGCGCAGGATTCGACGGCTTCGTGGACGTCCTCAAGATGAAATACTATCACTTCGTAGATGACAACGGCAAGCGCGAAGATCTCGAGATCCCTGCACAGTATGCAGACGAGGCTGAGGAACTCCGCCAGGCCCTCATCGAGAAGGCAGCTGAATACGATGACTCCCTTATGGAGAAGTTCTTCGAGGAAGGTTCCCTTTCAGAGGATGAAATCCGTCAGGGTCTCGGTCTCGGTATCCGCCAGGGCGACGCATATCCTATTTTCTGTCTTTCCGCAAAGAAGAGCATCGGCGTGAAGAGGCTTATGGAGTTCACCATCAAGGTGGCTGCAAGCCCTGCAGAGCGCGAGGCTGAGCTCGTAAGCGGCGACACTCTCGCTTGTGACGAGGCTGGCAAGACCGCCATCTTCATCTACAAGACTCAGGTAGAGCAGCACCTCGGCGAGGTTGCTCACTTCAAGGTTATGTCAGGCGTCGTTACTCTCGGTCAGGACCTTGAGAACGCCATCACCGGTGACAAGGAAAGGCTTTCTTCCCTCTATGCAGTCGCTGGTAAGAACAAAGTTGCTGTCAACGAGCTCCGCGCCGGTGACATCGGATGTACCGTTAAGCTCCGCGCAGCAAAGACCAACTCCACTCTCTGTGCAGCAGGTTCCGACATCGCAGTCGCTCCTATCAAGTTCCCTGCATCCAAGATCCGCTTCGCCATCAAGGCCGTAGAGCAGAAGGATGAGGAGAAGCTCGGCGCAGCCCTCACCAAGATTTCCGCAGAGGATCCTACCGTTGTAGTAGTTTACGCAAAGGAACTCAAGCAGACCATCATCAAGGGTATGGGCGAGCAGCACATCAACTTCGTCAAGTGGAGACTCCTCAACGAGAACAAGGTTGCCATCGAGCTCAATGCTCCTAAGATCTCTTATCGTGAGACCATCACCAAGGTCGCTACCGCACAGTATCGTCACAAGAAGCAGTCCGGTGGCGCAGGCCAGTTCGGTGAGGTTCACCTCCTCGTCGAGCCTATCATCGAGGGCGTAGAGACTACTGCTAAGTTCAAGATCGACGGCAAGGAAGTTCAGCTCAACATCAAGGGTAAGGAAGAATTCACCCTCGACTGGGGCGGCAAGTTCGAATTCTACAACTGCGTTGTCGGTGGTGCTATCGACGCTTCCTTCATGCCAGCCATCAAGAAGGGTCTTATGCAGAAACTCGAGGAAGGTCCTCTTACCGGTTCATACGCCCGCGACATCCGCGTATTCGTATATGACGGCAAGATGCATCCAGTTGACTCAAAGGAAATCGCCTTCATCATTGCAGCCCGCAACGCATTCAAGGAGGCATTCCGCACCGCAGGTCCTAAGATTATGGAGCCTATCTACAACGTACAGGTCCTCACTCCTTCAGAGTATATGGGTGACTGTATGTCAGACCTCCAGAACCGTCGTGCCCTCATCGAGGGTATGGGTACTGAGAAGGGCTTCTCAGTTCTCAAGGCACGCGTTCCGCTCGCAGAGCTCTACAAGTACTCTACTACCCTGAGCTCAATCTCATCCGGTTCCGCAACCTTCACTATGGAGTTCGCCGACTACCAGGCAGTTCCTGCCGACGTACAGGACAAGCTCCTCAAGGCTTACCAGGACGAGGATTCCGACGAATAATATCGTCATACATAAAAGCAAGGCCGTCTTATTGGCGGCCTTGTTTATATTAAACCGTAAACTGAAAACAGAATGAAGAGATTCACACTATTATTGCTGGCCCTCTCGCTGCTTGCATCGTTTTCCTGCAAGAAGATCGAAGACAGCATTTCCGTCAGCAAGGAGACCGTACAGGTCGCAAAGACCGGCCAGAGTTCCATCAAGGTACAGGTCACTTCCAATGTGAACTGGACTGCCAGCAGCTCTGAGGAATGGGTCAGCGTAAACCCGGCAATCGGCAGCGGTGACCTTGTGGTTACCATCAAGGTCGAAGCGAATGATGCAGAACCAAGGACTGCCACAGTCACCTTCACGACGTCAAATACCGGAGCTACTGCAACGGTTGAAATATCCCAGGACGGAGAAGCCCCGAAGTTTGCGGGCGGAAAGGGTACCGAGTCTGACCCATATCAGATTTCAAAGGTCAGCGAGTACCTCAACTTTGCCAATCTCGTAAACGGAGAGTATTCCGAATATGGTGACAAGTGCTATACCCTTGTAGACGACATCGACTTCAAGGGTGTCACTTACGTAAGCGTTGGTGCAACCGAGGCTGCTCCTTTCAAGGGCAAGCTCCTTGGTGACGGCCACAAGATTTCCAACGCCACTATCCACAGTACCGGTGCCACTGCATACGGCCTCTTCTCTTATATGGATGGCGCTACAGTCAGCAACATCACCCTTACCGGCGTCGATGTGGACAACACTTACGCCTTTACGGGCGCAGTTGCCGGCATCGCGAAGAACTCCACCATCGAGAATGTGAAGGTTGAGGGCAAGGTCAGGGCATATACCTCAGGCATCACCGTTGCTGCGGCAGACTATGCTCCGGTTTCAACGGCAAATGCCGGCTATGGCGGAGGCGTCGTGGGTCTCTCCTACAAGTCCACCATCAAGGGCTGCTCCTTCAGCGGTCAGGCCACTTTCTACGGCAAGTTCAGCGGCGGCATCGTCGGTGTTTCCTACAACTCCACCATTGAGAACTGCGCCTTCAACAAGGAATGTACGCTCAACGTATACTATCACTTCAACGGTGGTGTCGTAGGCCGCGCCGTGGGTGCAGACAACCTCATCAAGGGCTGCTCTTTCGAGGGCAACCTCACCTGTGTGGGATACTGCTCCGGCGGTATCGTAGGCCAGCTTTTCGGCGGCACGGTGGACAGCTGCGTACTCGGTAGCTATGCATATATCGGAGGCGACAAGTACTTCGAGGGCGGCATCGTGGGCAGCGCACAGCCAATGGCGCCTATCACCATCAACAACTGCGCTTGCTACGGTAAGGTACAGGGCGCCTACAGCGTCGGCGGCATCGTCGGCTATGTCGGCCCAGGCACGGGTGCATCTTCGGACAAGGACCTTTGCATTGCTTCTGCATCAGCCAACAGTAAGGTTACCATCTCCCGTTGCGCAACCCTCGGTGCCGAGCTTACTGCAACTGGCGGCAACTCCTATGGATATTCCATCGTCGGCGGCATCGTGGGCTGGTCACACGGCGCATTGCCATATCACGTGAATGGCTGCTACTCCCTCCCAGGCCTCATCCAGACCACATACGGATCCAACAAATACGGCGTTCTCTCCGGTATCAGTTCATATCAGAACAGCTCAGGAGGCGCAATCATCGAGAACTGCTACTCAGGCTTCTCAATCAACAACTTCCTCGTCCGTGCCGCGCAGATGACTGACGAGACGATGTGGTATGCCGGCATCACCATCAGATGCACGGGTGCGACAGAATTGAAGAACTGCTACTCTATGGATTCTATGCGCTGGAGCTACTCCAATGGTTCCACCTACACAGAGTCCGGCTGTGCTTCCTACTCCGTCACCGATATGATCAACGGTACCCTCCTTGCCAAGCTCAACGAGACCTCCAACGGCACCGAGTGGGTCAAGGGTAACGTGGAAGTCCTTCCTATGGCCGTTACGGGCAATGCCTTCCCGACCATCAAGGGCCTGCCGGACGATCCTAACGTGAAGCCAAAGCCAGCTAAGAGAGTCAGCGTGATCGGTGACTCCATCTCCACCTTCAAGGGCTGGATCCCTGCCAACTATTCTGCCCACTATCCAGCAGTGGACGGCACCCTCACAACCGTGAACGAGACCTATTGGTATCGCCTCGCCAAAGACTTTATGAAGGATGCTTCCATCGAGAGGAACATAGCCTTCTCCGGCTCAACCGTCACCAACACCACCGCAGAAAACTATGCGGCCAGGTATGGTACGGCTACCAACGCCTGGTGGCACAACAGCTACAGCGAGCGTTTCGCTGCCTGCGGTGGCTGCGGCAATCCGGACATCATCCTCATCCACGGTGGTACCAACGACTGGTCACACAACGCCGATCCTCTTGCTCCTGGTGTTGCCATCCGCAATGATGAAAGCAATATCTACGGTGGTACAGCTCCTTCTGAGAGCATTATGAACAGCATATACTCAACTGCAGACGCCGCCACAACCAGGGAAGCGGTCAATGCCCTTCCTGATGGCACCTTCTGCGAGGCATACGTTAAGCTGCTCTGCCAGATCCGCGAGCGCTACCCTCAGTGCAAGGTGGTCTGCGTCATCGGCGACTACCTCAGCTCTTCCATCGAGCAGTCGGTGATCCATATCGCTCAGCATTATGGCGCGAAGACCGTGAACCTCTTCAGGGTAAATGGTTTCAATGACCTCGGAGGTTACTCTCCTGAAACCTTGACCGGCCTCGGAAAGCCTCAGCCAAATATGCCTAAGCACGACCATACCGACCTGAGCTCAGCAGGCGGCTGCCACCCTGGTTCAGAGTGTATGCTCTTTATGGCGAACAAGATTTACACAGAACTCGGCACTTGGCTCGAAGAATAATATGGATTTCTACGAACTCGTCGAAAGAAGACAGAGCGACAGACACTACAGCAGCAGGCAAGTAGAGCCGGAGGTACTCCAGAAGTGCCTCCGTGCTGCCCTGCTCGCTCCCTCTGACCACAACACACAGCCTTGGAAGTTCATCGTCGTGGACGATCCTGAGCTTGTCAGGCAAGTGGGAGAGGCCGCTGCCGGCTATGGTATGAACAAGTGGACCAGCAAGGCCCCTATCATCGTTGCGGCCGTCCTGGACCAGCCTATGGGCTCCTTCCTCGGAGGCTTCCTCCTGGGCAAGAATTTCGCCCTTATGGACCTCGGAATGGCTGTGGAGAACTTCTGTCTCCAGGCCACCGACCTTGGTCTCGGTACCTGCATCCTGGGTTCCTTCAACGAGATTAAGATCAAGAAGCTTCTCGGCATTCCGAGGGGCGTGAGGATGCCTCTGATGATCTCCGTCGGCTATCCGCGCGGTCTCGTACGCGACAAAAAGCGCAAGAGCATCGAAGAGACGGTATCCTATAACAAATACAACAAGTAAATGGCAGACGTAAGACCAAAGAAAGCCTTGGGTCAGCACTTCCTGACCGACCTGTCCGTGGCGAAGAACATCGCCGACGCACTCCTGGTAGGCCCTGACGCCCCTGTCGCAGGTTCTCCCGAGGAACCGGCCCAGGTGCTCGAAGTCGGCCCCGGAATGGGCGTGCTGACGCAGTATATGCTCCAGAGGCCGGAAGTGGCCCTGAAGGCAGTGGAAATCGACCGTGAGTCGGTGGATTACCTTCTCGTGCACTTCCCTCAGATCAACGGCTCCCTCATTGAGGCGGATTTTCTCCGTCTGAAGCTGGAGCAGTTCTTCCCGGGCACTTTCTGCGTGATCGGAAACTTCCCTTACAACATCTCATCTCAGATCTTCTTCAAGGTCCTGGACTACAAGGAACAGGTGCCTCAGGTGGTCTGTATGATTCAGAAAGAGGTTGCAGAGCGCATTGCGGAGAAGCCCGGCACCAAGACCTACGGCATACTCTCAGTCCTTCTCCAGGCCTGGTATGACATAGAATATCTATTTACCGTGGGTTCCGGCGCATTCAACCCGCCTCCAAAGGTGCAGTCCGCCGTCATACGCCTCGTGCGCAACTCCCGCACAGACCTCGGCTGCGACGAATCCCTCTTCAAATCCGTGGTCAAGACCGGCTTCAACCAGCGTCGCAAGACCCTCCGCAACTCCCTCAAGCCTCTCATCCAGGCAAAGGCCGCCCGCGAGGGCTGGGATGCGGAAACCCAGGCCGCTTTCGTCGCCGATCCTGTCTTCGAACTCCGCCCTGAAAGGCTGTCTGTGGAAGATTTCATAGCATTGACGGAAAAGCTGTCCTAAAAATTGCTATTTTTGCCGCCCGTAAAAGGAAAAACTAAAACAATCATATATGTACAGAACACATACCTGCGGAGAACTCCGCATTGAAAACGTAGGTCAGAAGGTGACTCTTGCCGGCTGGGTGCAGAAAGCACGCAAGCTCGGTGGTATGACTTTCGTCGACCTCCGCGACCGTTATGGCATCACTCAGCTCGTAGTTGAGGGTTCCGCTGCTCCTGAACTCCAGGAGGTGGCTTCCTCCCTCGGCCGTGAATTCGTGATTCAGGTGACCGGTGAGGTGCTCGAGCGCGAAAGCAAGAACGCCAAGATGCCTACAGGCGACGTCGAGATCCGTATTGAGACCATCAATATCCTCAACAAGTCAGTGACTCCTCCATTCACAATCGAGGAGAACAGCGACGGCGGTGAGGACCTCCGTGCGAAGTATCGCTACCTCGACCTGCGCCGCGGTCCGCTCCAGAGGGCTCTCAAGATACGTCACGACATCGCTCACGAGATCCGCAACTATCTCAACGACCAGAACTTTATGGAGATCGAGACTCCGTACCTCATCAAGTCCACTCCGGAGGGTGCCCGCGACTTCGTGGTGCCTTCTCGTATGAACCCTGGTACCTTCTACGCTCTCCCACAGTCTCCTCAGACCTTCAAGCAGCTCCTTATGGTGGCCGGCTATGACCGCTACTTCCAGATCGTTCGCTGCTTCCGCGACGAGGACCTCCGCGCAGACCGTCAGCCTGAGTTCACCCAGATCGACTGCGAGATGAGTTTTGTAGAGCAGGAGGACGTGCTCAACACCTTCGAAGGTATGATGAGGACCCTCTTCAAGAAGATCTGCAATGTGGAAATCGCGAATCCTATCCCTCGTATGAGCTGGTATGACGCAATGGACAACTACGGTTCCGACAAGCCTGATATCCGCTTTGGAATGACCATCCACGAGATTACTTCTCTCGTGAAGGGCTATGGCTTCTCCGTATTCGACAGCTGCGACTACATCGGCGCAATCTGCGTGGACGGTGCCGCTTCCTACACCCGCAAGGAGATAGACGCCCTCACCGAATGGGTAAAGCGCCCTCAGGTAGGCGCCAAGGGCCTCGTATATATCAAGGTAAATGAGGACGGCAGCATCAAGTCTTCAATCGACAAGTTCTACACTCCTGAGCAGCTCCAGGCCGTCGCTGACGCAATGGAGGCAAAGAAGGGCGATATGATCCTGGTTCTCTGCGGCGCAAAGCGCAAGACCCAGACTATGCTCGGCGTACTCCGCCTCGAGATGGGCCAGCGCCTCGGCTACCGCGATCCATTCAACTTCGCACCGCTCTGGATCGTCGATTTCCCTCTCTTCGAGTGGGATGATGAGACCAACCGCTTCTACGCAATGCACCATCCATTCACCGCTCCTAAGCCTGAGCACCTTGACTGGTACTATTCAGACAAGAAGGAAGACCTCGAGAAGGTATGTGCAAACGCATACGACTTCGTGCTCAACGGCACTGAGCTCGGTGGCGGCTCCATCCGTATCCACGAGGCCGCAATGCAGGAGAGGATGTTCGAGATCCTCGGCATCAGCAAGGAGGACGCCGAGTACAAGTTCGGCTTCATCATCAACGCCTTCAAGTTCGGCGCTCCGCCTCACGGTGGCCTCGCATTCGGTTTTGACCGTGTCTGCGCCCTCTTCGGCGGCCAGGAGACCATCCGTGACTACATCGCATTCCCTAAGAACAATCAGGGCCGCGACGTGATGATCGATTCTCCTTCCTACATCGACCAGACTCAGATGGACGAGCTCTTCCTCGCCTCAACTGCACCGAAGCCGGAGGAGTAATCCCCGGATTAATAAAATCAGCCCGTCAGGCGTAGCCGAGCATTTTTCTCTGCGAGGCGGCCTGACGGGCTGATTATTTATTTGTTGCAGTTATTATTCTTCTATTTCTTTGTCTTCCTGACTTCCTTGAGCTTCATCTCCTTGATGATGGCTCGGGTGTCCTCCGGATTGTTGGTGGTGACCTGATCCACACCGGCGACGATCACGGCTTTCATATCGTCCTTCTTGTCGACGGTCCAGGTGTTTACGCTCATTCCGTGGCTTTTTGCGCTCTTGACCCAGTTGCCGTCGGAAAGGATCTTCGCATATTCGGTGTCCACACCATTTATGCCCTCAGAGGCCACCTGGTCGGGATTGTAGTCGGTGTCGAGGTACTGGACGGTGAAGCCTGGAGCCACTTCCGTGAGGTATTTGCAGACATTCATACTGAAGGAAATGAAGATGGTCTTCTTAGGGTCGAAGTAGCCGTACTCCTTGAGAGTCTCGATGCTGCGGTCCACACAGGCGCGCTCGTGCTCAGGAGTTGAGGCCTTCTTGATCTCAAACACCATCTTGGTCTTCGGGGACTTCTTCGCCTGCACGAGATAGTCCTGGAGGGTCGGGATAGGTTCGCCGTTCACGAGACGGAAATCCTTGAATACTTCATAGTTGTTGGAGTCAATCCTCTTCTTTTCTCCGTCGAGTTTGATGGAGCCGTCGTGATATACGAGCAGTACGCCGTCCTTAGTCATATTCACATCGAACTCAGAGCCCCAGAAACCGTATTTCTGAGCCGCTGCAAGCGATGCGATTGAATTCTTGGCCTGCTGGCCCTCTTCGCAGTTCCAATAGCCCCTGTGGGCTACGATCTGTACTTTCTGTCCTTTCTTCTGTGCCTGTACTGCCGGGACGATTGCGAGCGCTGCGAGCGCGATGATGAGAATGCGTTTCATAGAAGTGTTTATTTTATGCAAATTTAATGAAAAATCGGCTCAATGTTTCCCCGATTTCCGGCCTGATTTGTAGGCATATTCGCCCGGAGTCATCTCCATTGCCTTCTTGAAGGCCACGCTGAAATAGGACAGGGAGGCAAAGCCGGACCTGGAAGCCACTTCCTTCAATGGAATGTCGCCCTTGCGAATGAGCTCGCAGGCCTTTTCTATGCGCATCTTCTTGATCAGTTCGATAGGGGACAGGCCGGTGATTTCCTTAACTTTGATATGCAGGTTGCTTCGAGACATACACATTGCCGATGCAAGCGCCTCGACGGAGTAATCCGCGTTGGAAATGTTCTCTTCTATGTGCTTCAGCACGGTTGAGAGGAAGGTTTCGGCCTGGGCGTTGAGGTGCGTTCCCTCCTTTACATACGAGCGCAGGCGAGCCTGGCGTATGTTCACCTCGTATTGCCTCTGCAGGTCAGCCATTTTGGCCTCGTTGCGCAACCTTGCCGCGTGAATTACGTAGAAAACGGCGTATGCGAGGGCTATGAGGGCCAGAAGGATGAATATGAGTTCAGCAACCAAGGTCCTGTACCAGGCCGGTTTCACGCGTATTCTGAGCGTGTCTTCGCCCTCGGCCCACACTCCGTCGCTGTTGGAGCACTTCACCTTGAATGTATAGTAGCCCGCAGGCAGGTTGGTGTAGGTCGCATCCCTGCCTTCGGCCGTCTTCCAGCCGTGGTCGAAGCCCTGAAGCGTATATTTATAATGTACCTGGCCCCAGGAGGCGTAATCCGGACAGGCGAACCTGAGCAAAATGGCGTTCTGCTTGTGTGAAAGCACGATTGAGCGGGTGAGAGTGATGTCCTGGGACAGTACGCGTGTACCGTCTTCCGGTCTCACCTGGCGGTTGTTGATCCAGATTTCCGAAATGAACGGGTCCACAGCCCTGTCGTTGTCCGTCACTTCTTTCGTGTTGAAATAGGACAGGCCGCGCGTACTGCCGACATAGACCATTCCCTTGTCGTCCTTGCAGATGCTGCCGCTGCTGTATTGGTTGCCTGGCAGGCCGTCTTCAGTGTAATAGAAGCGTCCCTCCTTCTTTTGCGGATTGTAGCGGCATAAGCCATTGTCGGTAATCACCCAGAGCAGTCCGTCCTCGTCCGAAATGACGCCGTCCACTGGGACGCTGCGCAGACCGCTGCTCTCTGGAACGCGCTCCAGAACGCTCTCTTTGTAGCTCATAAGGCCATCAGAAGTACAAATCCAGATGGTTCCGTCGGGTGCTTCGTACATATTCTGCACCCTGACGATGTCCTTGAGTTCACTTGGGGTTTCGTCCTTGATGCTGTTGTTCTTTGCGACGGAGAACACCTTTATGCACTCCTTTGCGCCTATCCAGAGCCTTCCCTGGCTGTCTTTCATCAGGTCCATTGCCCTGACCATAGGATCTTTGCCGTAAACCGATGTGAGGCTGCCGTCGGAAGGGTCGAACAGATACAGGCCGCCTAGGCTGGCAACCCAGACTTTGCCCCCGTTCGCGGCAATCATATCATTTACGTCGATCTTGGGGGATATCTGTCTTTGTTTGCCGCTGGTCTTGTCTACTTCTATAATACCGCTCGTGTACGTACCCGCGTACGCGAGGTTTTTTTCCTTCTGCGGGAAATAGATCGACAGGACCTGGTCCATTCCCTTTGCTGATATAATATGGCCGTCCGAGAGGTTGCAGCAGTTTATTCCGTTATATCTGGTGCCGGCCCATACGTTTCCGTCCGCATCGACTGCAACGGAACGCACGATGTCCCCGCTGAGTCCCTGTGGCAGGGTGTGGGAATCAATGGTTCTGAAGGCCGATTTCCTGAGCGGACGGCAACTGATGCCGCCGTAGGTGCTTCCCACCCACATATTTCCTCTGCTGTCCCTGATTATGCTCCTGACGGCGTTGCTGGAGATGGAATGTGCGTCGAAATTGTCGCTAGTTAGCATTTCCGTGCTTCCGTCCACTGGCGAATAGATGTAAACACCCAGTTTTGTGCCTATCCAGAGCTTTCCGTCTGGGTCTTCCTCGAGGGCTTCTATCCTAATTGACGGCAGATCCGGCACTTTGATCTCGAACATCATTCCGTTTCCTTCATAAAGGAAGAGCTGACCTTCGTTGAGGCCCACCCATACGCGTCCGTTTCTGCTGTTGTGCATCGCTGTGGCCCTGGCGGGCAGTTTTATCCTGTCGCGTATGCTCACAAGGCCGTCAGAAGGGGAGTATGTCACGAATTCTATGCTGCGCTTGGATGTTCCAAGCAGAATGACTCCGTTGAATTCCGCATTTCCATACACGACTATGTCCTTCCCGCCGAGGAGGGCCTGCGTCGTTTTACCGCTTTCAGAGTCGAAAATCACGGAATGGTCCCTGGTGGCGAGCAGGAAATGCGTATCCGAGAGCTGGACCATACCTTCTATGGACTGGATTCCTTCTGTTTCCATCCTTTCGAAGCGGTCCAAGGTCTGATTGTACCTGGAGAGACCGTCTGCCGAGCAGGCCCAGATGTTTCCTTCCTTGTCGGCGAAGACTGTGTTGACGAAGTTGCTCTGGATGGTGTGCTCGTCGTCGGGGCTGTGCTGGTACCATTTCACGTCATTGCCGTCAAAACGGTTGACGCCGCCCCTTGTGGCCATCCAGATTCGGCCCAAGGCGTCCTGTCTGATGGCAGAGACCGTGTTGTTGGACAGGCCGTTTTCCACGGTCAGCGAATTGAAACGGTGCTCACCGGCGAAGAGGGCTGTCGCCATCGCCAGAAAGAGAGATATGCACCAAATCCGTTTCATTCTACAAAATTAAAAAATCTTTGCAATAAATTCTACAAAAGTTAAAAAAATACATTATAACGCCTTGTACGGCCATTGATTCGTTTTCTTACCTTTGCATTACCACTGACAACGCAACTAACAACATCAACACAATAAAATCATTATTTATGGTCAAAAAACTATCATTGATTGCAGCTATTTTCGTTGCGGTCGGTATGGTTTCGTGTCAGAAAGTGCAGACTCCTCAGACTCCTGAGAGCGTTGCGCTCTACACTCATTCCGATCCTAAGGCGAAAGCCTCTGCAAGCGGTTCCATCGGTGTGACCATCTGTGCCACCTCCGAATGGACTGCGACTCCGACCGTTGATTGGATCACCGTTACGCCTGAATCGGGCGGAAGGGGCATCAACGAGGTTGTTCTCACTTATGAGCAGAACACCAGCGGAGCACAGCGTCAGGGTGGAGTCGTCTTTGCTTCCAAAGGCAACTCCGAAACCTATGTTTTGACACAGGACAAGTAACAGCTAAACCGACAAGAAGATGAAGAAAGCACTTTCATTCGTTCTGATTGCCGCAGTTTGGGCTGTGGCTTCAGTTTCTGCCTTCGCGCAGACCAGAACCGTCAGCGGAAAGGTCTCCGACAACAACGGAGAGCCTGTAGTCGGTGCATATATCGTCCTCAGCGGCGAGTCCAACGGCGCCATTTCCGATCTTGACGGCAATTATTCAATCAAAGTGGACAAGGAGAACGCCGTTCTCGAGGTCAGCTGCATCGGTTATACCACTGAAATGGTGTCGCTTTCAGCCAATCAGACCAAGGCAGACGTGGTTCTCTCAGTGGATTCAGTCCTTCTCGAGGATGCCGTCGTCATCGGTTACGGTGTCCAGAACAGGCGTGACGTGACCACTTCCATCGTCAGCATCAAGGCCGACGACTTCGCCAATAAGCCAACTTCCGATTTCCGTGAATCTATGGCTGCGAAGATGCCAGGAGTGCAGGTGCTCAGCCTCGGCGGTCAGCCTGAAGGCAATGTGAGCGTCCGCGTCCGTGGTATTCAGTCCGCTACTTCCGGCAATGACCCACTCTACGTCATCGACGGAATTCCTTGCGACTCACGCGCATTCGCAAACCTCGACGGCACCGACATCGAGAGCCTCGAAGTGCTCAAGGATGCGTCTGCAGCCGCGATTTACGGTTCCCGTGGTTCCTGCGGTGTCATCCTCATCACCACCAAGAGGGGCAACTCCGAGAAGCCGGTCGTGAAGTACGACGGTATGTTCAGCGTATCGAACGTCAGCAAGAAGATGGATATGCTCGACGCTTACGAATGGGCCCAGATGTACGCGGAATCCCGCAACGGTTCCTACCTCTACAGCGTTCCGACCGGTACCATTTCCGACTCTCAGTCCAGCCGTCCATACACCTACAACCGCTACGATCCTATCGTGGAGATGTATTTCTATGACGATTCTGGCACCCTCACCAACACCGACTGGCAGGATGAGATCTTCCGCACGGCCTTCTCGACCAAGCATTCGCTTTCTGTCAGCGGCAAGAGCAAGAACATCAACTACTACGTGGGTGCGAACTATCTGTATCGCGAAGGAACAATCATCAATTCCGACTTCACCCGCTACGGTATGCGCATCAACATAGATGGCAAATGGGGCAAGCTCAAGTATGGCGCCAGCCTCAACCCGACCTACTCCCACAGCAACTATGTTGCTTCCGACACCCAGTATGGTTCCGACGGTGTGATCGCCACTGCTTTGATGGCTCCTCCTATCTTCCCTGTGTACAATGCCGACAACTCCTACAACTGGGATATGAACGGCTACCTCCGTATCAAGACCTACGATACCCAGGCCAATGAGGTGCTCAACCCGGTTGCGCTCGCAAAGGAAATCACCGACGAAAGGCACAAGCTCAACCTCATAGGCAACATCTACGCTTCCTATGAAATCATCAAGGGCCTGACCTACAAGCTTATGGTCGGAGGCGACTACTACTCCTACAACCGCAACTACTACCGTCCTTCATACCTTCCTGTCAGGGGCAACAAGTACCTCGTGTGGAATGATGAGCTCGGAACCTATAATGCCAAGGAATCGGAGCCTTCAGCAAGGGAGTGGAGCAACGACTACTTCCATTGGAACGTTTCCAACCAGCTGTCCTTCAGCAGGACCTTCGGTGACCACTGCGTCAGTGCCGTGGCTGCATACGAGGCTGAGAAGCAGAGCGTCAAGTCTATGCAGATCTACGCCACTGGCATCGCCGGCGACGACAAGATCAGGACCACCAAGGGCAAGACCATCGATCCGGACAATACCTATAATAATAAATATGCGTACACCTTCGCGAGCTGGCTCCTCCGTGCCCAGTACTCCTACAAGGGCCGCTATATGATGTCCGCTTCCGTCCGTGGTGATGCTTCCTCAAGGTTCGCTCCTAACACCCGCTGGGGTTATTTCCCTGCAGCATCCTTCGGATGGCGCATCAGCGACGAGCCTTTTATGGCTTCCGCGAAGACCGTAATCGACGATATGAAGATACGTGCTTCCGTCGGCCAGACCGGTAATGCCCAGATCGGCAACTCCGAGTACCTTGCCCTCTACGGTGCGGCAAACACCGTAGTTGTCGGCAGCGGCCTTGCAACCCAGGTATATCCAAACCAGATTGCCAACAACGACCTCGGCTGGGAGAAGAACACCCAGGTTGACCTCGGCGTGGACGCTTCCTTCTGGAAGGGTTTGCTCGGTGTAAGCCTTGATTACTACTACTCCAGGACCACAGATATGCTCTTTGACGTACCTGTATCCTCAGTTTCCGGCCTCACCACCTCCAATATGAACATCGGTTCGATGCAGAACACCGGTTTCGAGGCCAGCGTAACATCCCGCAAGCAGTTTGCAAGCGGTTTCTACTACGACGCAAGGGCAAATATCTCCTTCAACCGCAACAAAGTGCTCTCCCTCGGTGACGAGGATGCTCCTATCATCAAGGCATCCGACTACGCCGGTGCATACTATATTACTAAGGTAGGCCAGCCAGTAGGTTGCTACTACCTTCTCGTGCAGGACGGCGTATTCCACAACCAGGACGAGCTCGACAGCTATCCTCACTTCTCCAGCACCCAGGTCGGTGACTTCCGTTTCGTGGACATCGACGGCGACGGTGTGCTTGAGCAGGACGAGGACCGCGCCATCGTCGGCAACTATATGCCGGACTTCTACTATGGCTTCGGTCTCACCCTCGGCTACAAGGGTTTCGACTTCCAGGCTGATTTCCAGGGCGTTTACGGCAATGAGATCCTCAACCTCGAGCGTCGCTACCTCCTCAATATGGAAGGTTCTTCAAATATGATGAAGGAGTCCCTCCAGAGGTTCCCTTACGGCGAACTCAACCGTGCGACCAGAAAGTCCACCGGTAACAACGGCTCCTCAACTTCCACCTTCCACCTCGAGGACGGCTCATATCTCCGTCTCCAGAACCTCTCAATCGGCTATACAATGCCTGACAAGTGGTTCAAGAACAAGGTTTCCAAGTTCAGGATCTATCTCCAGGGCAGCAACCTCTTCACCCTCACCAACTACACGGGCTACAATCCTGAGGTCAACAAGAACTCCAGCGACGCCCTCCGTCCGGGCGAGGACTACTGCTCATATCCTCTTTCACGCACTTTCAGCGTTGGTATCAACTTTAATCTGTAATCGACTATGAAGAGAATATCATACGCAATCGCAATAATCGCAATGTCCTTCGGAATCTGCTCCTGCGGAGAGAAATTCTTCGAGCAGTACCCTAGCAACACCATCACCGAAGGTAACTTCTATCAGACCGAGAACGACTTCAACCAGGGCGTCTATGCCTGCTACGGCAAGCTCAAGACCAGCATCGGCTTCATCATCAACGAGGTGAGCTACAGGGCCGACGAGAGCCTTCTCGAGTCAATGGCCGTGTCCACTCAGGACCGCTACAACCTCGATCATTTCCAGGAGCACTCCAGCAACGGTCTCCTTTCAGACGTGTGGAATGCCTGGTATAACGGCATCTATCGCTGCAACGACGTGCTCGACCATATGCCGGAAGGCGACCTTTCCGACCTTATGATGCAGTATAGAGGCGAATGTCTCTTCATCCGCAGCTGGTTCTATTTCAACCTCTACAGGACCTTCGGAGTCGTTCCTATCACCGACCACGTGGTTACTCCAGCCGAGGCGAAACTCATCCCAAGATGTACTGAGGACGAAATGTATCAGCGCCTCTTTGCCGATCTTTCAGAGGCTGCCGAACTGCTTCCACAGAGCCGTTCCAAGGAGAAGGGCCGCGTCTGCGATATTGCAGCCTGGACCCTCCTGGGCAAGGTACAGCTCACTTTCGGACAGTATGTCGATGCCGAAGTCTCCCTCGAGAATGCAATGTCAAACACCAACTTCGGCCTGCTCTCGGGCAGCAAGGATCCGTTCGACGTGAACAACAAGCTCAACAAGGAAATCATATTCGCAGCCTGCTACGACAAGACCGTCGATGCCGGCCACGGATACTGGCAGTCATCCAATACAGGTGTGGCAGCTGACCGAATCAACCCTACCAAGGAGTTCAAGGCCATCTTCACAGAAGGCGACGCCCGCCTCAATATGATCGACTTCACCAAGATTTCCACTTCAGTCTATGCGATGAACAAGTGGTACGACACCTACGATGACACCTACACGACCATCGTGGGCAACGACTTCCCGTTCCTCCGCTATGCTGACGTGGTTCTGATGTTCGCAGAGGCTCTCGCCCAGCAGGATCGCATCACCGAGGCCCTTATCTACCTCAACAAGACCCGTATGCGTGCAGGCCTCAACGCCTTCTCGACATCTTCCAAGGATGAATTCATCCGTGAGCTTGCAAACGAGCGCGGCCGCGAACTCTGCTATGAGGGTCATCGCTGGTTCGACCTCGTGCGTCTCGGACTCGCCGTGGAATACTTCACTTCCATCGGCTTCACTCTTGACAACCACAATCTCATAATGCCTATTCCTCAGAGCCAGATTGAAATCTACGGCAACGACAAGGTCCTCTGGCAGAATCCGGGCTTCTAAAATCAAGACGATATGAAAAAGATACTTACATACGTACTCGCATCCCTCTGCCTGGCATTCAGCGTGAGCTCCTGCTGGGAAGATGAAGTCGTGCCTGCTGGCCCTGGACGCCACCAGGTGAACGATCTCGTGGCCGTTGCAGGTGACGAGGAGGTAACCCTCACCTGGTCTCTTCCTGAAGGCTGGGACGCCACAGATTTCATCATCATCTACAATGACGAGAATTCCAACAAGGTGACTCTCAATGTGGGCAATGTGAAAACATATACCATCACCGGCCTCAAGAATGACGTGCTCTACAACTTCTCCGTACAGGCGGTGTATGGCAAGCTCATTTCCGGCCAGATGACCGCTTCCGCAACCCCTAAGACCACTAGAATTGCGGTCAGGGACCTCGCCGCGGAGGCTGGAAATGGCAGGACCAGCCTCAGCTGGACCAAGCCATCCGACACTCTCATCGACTACACCCTTACTTATTACAAGGACGGTGACGAGGCCTCTGCCAAGACCGTAACCATCCCTGCCAACGCCACTTCTTACGAGGTGACTGGTCTCGAGAACGACTTCAACTATGTCTTCGTGCTCGTCGCCAACTACGAAAAAGGCGCCTCAGACAAGGCTACAGTCAAGGCTCTCCCATCTTCAGCAACCGTATTCTTCCTCAGCCAGGAAACTGCAGCGCTGAACCAGCCTATCACCTTCTCCTTCAACACCAAGGATTTCCCTACTGCAACTGACATCACCTGGTCCTTCCCTGACGGCACCGTCCTGAAGGGCGCAGAGGTTTCAAGCGGCATCAGCTCCACCGGCGTTCAGAAGGTGCAGCTCGCAGCTAAGGTGGACGGTGTCCAGAAGAACTGGACAGTCGAGGTGACCATACGTGAATATGTGGTCAACTACACCGACTTCGGCAGCAACGGTGCTGGCTTCAAGTCCAACGTGCCAGTATTCTCTCCTGACCACAAGACCGTATATTCCCTCACTTACAACACCAATGCGACCCTCTTCGCGTGGGATGTCGTAACCGGTGAACTCAAGTGGAAATATGAGATGACGGGTCAGAAGGGCTACAACAGCGCCACTGTCAACCCTGTTACCGGAGACATCTATTTCGGAACAACCACCGCCGGCAACTTCTGCTGCCTCAATCCGGATGGTACTCTGAAGTGGAAATTCACCGGAGCTGGCTCAATGCAGTCCGCTTCTCCTACCACCAATGCAGATGGCAGCGTGGTCTATATCTTAGACAACCCTGGCAATGCATTCGCAATCAATGCCAGCACCGGAACCCAGATCTGGAAGGTGGCAATGGGCAAGCAGGGTGGCGGTATCCTTGTAAACGGTGACGAAATCCTCTTCGGTATGAATACTGGCGGACGCGCTACCCTCGTGTGGGTGAATGCATCGGACGGCACAGACATCGCAACCCTCTCCCAGACTACCGGTATGACTGAAATGTCCGGATTTGCTGTTTCAGCTGACAAGAAATACGCATATTACAGCAACAAGGGCGGTTATATCTCCAAGGTGGATCTCGTTGAGCGCAAGCTCGTTGTGGACGCATTGTCCATCGCAAGTGCCGATGTCTATGAGCCTTGCGTAAGCCCTAACGGAGACGTCTTCATCGGAAGCAAGAACAGCCACGCATACTGTCTCGACGGCGATCTCAAGGATGTCAAGTGGACCCTTTCCATCCCTGATCTCGCCGAAGGCACGAACAACGGCTTCAACTATTCTCACCCTTGCGTCGATACCGACGGAAACTTCTACATTTCTTCCGGTCAGATCCAGTGCTGGAACTTCATCCTGTACCCTAACGGCAGCACTAAGGAGAGCTGGCAGTATGGTTCAAGTTCCACTGACCGAGTAATGGCCGGCACCAACCTCTGCGACGGTGTTTACTATGTGCCTATGTTCAACTCCGGTAACGCCGCTTCCGCTTTCATCGGCAAGTATGTTGGCGGTACCAGGTATGACGGACACGGCACTGACCTCTGCGGAAACTGTATCGTAAAATAATGATAATCAGAAAGTTTCTGACTGCAATGCTGGTGACAGGACTCCTCCTGTCACCGCTTTGCGTGTCAGGCAGGACCTATAAAGTCGGCGTTTCGCTGAGTATGTGCAACGGAAAGGATGTCCCTACCGAGGCACAGCTCAGGGAGATCAAGGACGCCGGCATAGATTGGGTTGAAGTGGTGATGAACCCCTTCTCCCGCTATGCCTCCAGTGACGAGGAAGGCCTTGCCCGCATCGAGGCGGAGAAGGCCCTGCTCGACAAGGTCGGCCTGAAAGTGTGGTCCTGCCATCTGCCATACGGCCGTGGCAAGCTCTACAACTATGACGTGTCCGTCCTCGATGATGCCAAGAGAGAAGAGGCCCTCTGCCAGTGCGAACGTATGATAGAACTGGCGGCCATTTTCTCTCCTAAGCGCATAGTGCTCCATCCAAGCGCCGAACCTATACCTGATTCCGAGCGCCAGGCCCGGATGGACGCTTCCAAGGCTTCCATTGGCCGTCTTGCGCCGGCAGTGAAAAAGATTGGCGCCGTATTGTGTGTGGAGGATCTCCCGAGAACTTGCATTGGCAGGAACTCAGAGGAGATAATGTACCTCATCGGCGACTACCCTGAGGTGATGATCACCTTCGATGTGAACCATCTGCTCGGGGAAACCCACGATCATTTCTTCTCCGTGGTAGGCCGTCGCATAGGCCACATTCACGCCTCGGACTATGACGGAGTGGACGAGAGACATTGGATCGAAGGTGCCGAAGGAGGCATCATCGATTGGCCGAAATTCCTCAAAAATCTCAAGAGAAGCGGTTATAAGGGCATTTTTATGCACGAGGTGCGCTCCGGGGACAATGTGAATCCGGCAAATATCGTGAAGGCATATCGCGAGACGGTATGCGGAAAGAAACGGGCGAAATAACTAACTTTGCCCAGCAAAAAATAAATTGGATATGAAGAAGACAGCGGCCGCCATCCTTGCGGCAATGGTGTTGTTTGCAACTGCAAGCTCCTGTGATGATAAGAAGGGCGGTGATACAGGTGGTTCCACTTCCAAGGTCACCCTCTCGTTCGGCAAGTACTACACTCCGGCAGGAACGGTGAAGACGCCGACCTGGACTGCGGGAGAACTGGCAGGTGCCGTCAATTGCAAAACCGGCGTCAGCGGCACTGCGAAGGCACTTGGCTCAGGCGAGACTTCCGCCATCTTCCTCTTTCCTCTGGGCACCGTCAATGCGAAGGATATGCTGGCCTGCTACCATCCGTCCGATGCCTTCACATTTGACAAAGGCAGCCTTGTCACTGTTATTCCGACCAAGCAGGAGGGCAAGGAAATCCGTTCTGCACAGCTGGGCATAGGCTTGGCTTCCGGATCCAGCTATACTGGCACCAACATCAATCTCAAAACCGTTCCCTGCGAGCTCAGGGCAACGGTGGCAAAGGGAAACTACAGCATTGTAAAGGCTGAAATCAAGGCTCTCGGCGGCGAAAAACTGGCCGGCAAGACTACGATTGACCCTAATACATTGACTGCAAGTGCTTCAGAGGCCGGCGTGGTCGTAGAGCTTGCTACAGCTCTGGATTGCCGTTCCGCCTCTCAGGTCGTGCCCGTTTTCGTGGCCCCGGTAACGCTCAAGAACGGGTTCGAAGTCACATACACCACCAGCGAGGGTGACAGTTTCAAGGCTTCTTTCGAGGGTCCTGTCAATTTCGAGATGGGCGGCAAACTGGACACCGATCCCGTAGCCTCCGACAAGCGCAAGCTCATTGCAGCCGGCAGCACCAAGGTGTATCTTTTCTACGCCGACGAGGCTGCCGCCAGCGGCAATTATGCTTCCGGCCTGCTCTGGTCCTGGTCATCCACCGACTTCTCTTTCGGCAAATCCACAGACCATATCGACGACTGCAAGGTCGTCAACGACGGCAAGCAGTTCCTCGTGACCTGCTCCAACAACAACTCCTGGTGCGCCCTCATCAACTATCCTAAGGGTGACGTGGCCTTCTCCGTGACGGATGCGACAAACGCCCATTCTTCAGAACTCCTTCCGAACGACCGCATCGTGGTGGCAAGTTCCGATGGCGGCGACAAGCTCCTGCTCTACAATATGGATGGCAAGTTGCTCAGCAGCAATAATTTGACCTCTGCTCACGGTGTAGTCTGGATGAGCTCAGTACAGAGACTCTATGCCATCGGCGGCACTTCCCTCCAGGTCTACAGCCTCAAGGACTGGAATACTTCCACGCCTTCCCTCTATCTGGAGAAGACTATTTCCACTACCGGCTATGTGGCAGGTCTGCACGACGCCAGCAAGGTCAATGATAACTACATTGCCGTTGCGGGCAGCGCCAGCAGCGGACATTCCTGCTCCGTATTCAATGTAAACACAGAGACCTTCACCGTCCTCACCCATTTCAACAACATAGTGGGTATGAAGTCCATCAACTACAACCCGGAAAGCGGCGAGGCCTACTACACCTATGCTGCCGCAGGCACATCCGAGGGCGGCTATGACTGGTCCAGCAAGAAGGTCCGTTACAGCGACGATCTCACCAAGCAGGCCACTGGCGACGGCACCGGCACCTCCAACTGGAGCTATATCACCGTAGGCGACATAAACCTCTACAAAGTCAGGGTTTACAACTGGTAAAAAAGACCATAAAAAGGTACATTTTTTGCATACGGAGCGTCTCTGACAATTTGACGTTTCGTATATGAATAAAATTATGAAAGTGGCAGCCGTGATGGCTGCTGTATCTGCACTGGCCTCGTGCACCAAAGAGGGTGCACCTCTCTTCCGCGGAAATTACAGTTTCAAGACCAGCGGCACCGTTGAGGTGGCCGCTACTGGCACCGTCACCTCCCTGGGCGGCAACACAAGTGATATAGACGAACAGCTGAGCATCGACCTTGCGACAGAGCAGGGGCAGATGGATATCATCGCCACATCTGCCAAGGAGGGCGATATGATCATAACTATGAACGTGCTCGGGGGAGATGTCTACACGACGACGGCCCTCGCCGAGGGCGACGAACTCTCAATCGAGCCGTTTGATCGCAAAATCGCCGTGGTAGTGCGCAAGAACACCATCACCATCCCAGTTACCGTCAGCGGCACTGCCCACAGGTATGACAACACCGTCATCTTCACTCTCGAATATGAGGGTGAGGCCGATTTCGAGGGCGACAATGTGGAAATACACGCAGAAATCACCGGATCCGACGTCCGTTGCGTCGCCAAACTCAACGAATAGGCTATGGACAGGAAGATAACAATTGCAGGTCTGCTGCTCCTCGCTCTGCTTTCTCTGGGTGGCTGCAAGGCACACCAGGAGGTGAAGGCGAAGATAGAGGACGCCAAGGCAAAACTCAGGGGCGACGTGAAGACCAGCCCAGTCACCGTGAAGGTGCTTCCGGTCTCTTCGGAGGATGCCCAGGTGGCCCTCAACAGCTATGTGGGCAAGGTAGAATCCGGCAGGACGGCCACTCTTTCTACTTCCAATTCCGGCACTATGACCGGATTCAGCCTGAAGAAGGGCGACAGGGTAGCTGCGGGTCAGACGGTCTGCAAAGTCGAGTCCCAGTCGGTGCGCAGTGCCTACGATATGGCAAAATCCACTCTCGATCAGGCCAAGGACGGCTATGAGAGGCTTTCCAAGGTTTATGAAAGCGGTTCCGTTGCCGATGTCAAGATGGTCGAGATGCAGACTAATCTCGCCAAGGCTCAGGCAGCCTACGATGCTGCCAGCCAGGCTTTGGCGCGCTGCACTGTGAAGGCGCCGTTTGCAGGCGTCGTGGGTGAAGTTTTCGCATCCAACGGCGTGGAAGTTTCCATCGCATCGCCTATTGTCCAGATTGTGGATATCAACAGCAACGAGATACATTTCCCTGTACCTGAGTCCGAGTTCGCCTCCGTCAACGTGGGCGACAAGGCAAGCGTGGAAATACCTGCAATCGACAGGGTTACCACAGCCACAGTCACGACCAAGGGCGTGGTGGCGTCTTCGCTCTCGCACAGTTATGACTGCGTACTCACCGGCCTGGCCAATGCCAAGGGCCTGATGCCTGGTATGGTCTGCAAGGTCAGCCTCTACGGCTCGGCTTCCCACGCCACCGTGATTCCGGCATCTGCCGTGATGACTGACAATGCCGGCCGATATGTCTGGACCGTGGATCAGGACGGCATCGTGTGCAAGACTTATATAGAAGTGGGCGGATACTCCGGCAACGGAATCATAGTCGAAGACGGCCTCCCAGAGGGGCTCAGAGTCATCATCGAGGGCAGCCGCAAGGTTTCCACCGGTATGAAGGTCAATGCTGTAGAATAGGATGAAACTCAATATCAAGGAATTCAAGGGCATTGCCGGCTGGGTGCGCTGGGCCATCTCCGAAAAGAAGGTGGTCTATCTCATCGTATTCAGCCTTATGGCCGCCGGAATCGTGAGCCTGTTCTATATGAACAAGGACGAGTTTCCGACTTTCCAGATAAAGCAGGGCCTTGTCGCGGGCATCTATCCGGGTGCCACGGCCGCCGAGGTGGAGGAGCAGCTGACAAAGCCGCTCGAGCAGACCCTCTTCTCCTACAAGGAGGTGGACAGGGCCACGACCAAGGCCGTCACCAAGGACGGAATCTGCTATCTGTATGTGGACCTCAACTGCAAGCAGTCCCAGAAGGACGAGGTGTGGTCCAAGATCAAACTGGGTCTCCAGACGCGTAAGCTTACTTTGCCGACCGGCGTGCTCGCAATCGCCGTGCTGGACGATTTCAGCGCCGTCTCCTCTATGCTCGTGTCTATGGAATCCACGGACAAGAGCTACACCGAACTTCAGGATTATGCGGATCAGCTCTGCACTGAACTGAGAAAGATCCCAGACCTCGCCAAGGTCAACGTCATAGGCAGCCAGGAAGAGGAAATCGCCGTCACATTGGACCGCGAGAAGATATCCTCATACGGCATCGATCCGACGGCCCTTCTGCTCAGTTATCAGAGCGCGACGCTCTCCCTGCCATCCGGCAATTTCACCACCGATTATGTGAATGCACCCATCCACATACTCAGCAGCGTGGCTACGGAGAGGGACGTGGCAGAGAAGATAGTGTATTCGGACCCTGCGGGCAACGTGGTGCGCCTCAAGGACATCGCGACCATCACCAGGAGGGTGAAGGCTCCGGACAATTTCGTGTCCTACAACGGCCATTCCTGCCTCATTCTCAACATTGAGATGCGCCCGGACAACAACATCGTCGCCTTCGGAAAGGAAGTGGATGCGGTCCTGGACGCATACGAGGCCGAACTGCCTCAGAGCGTAAGCCTCAGCCGCATCAGCAACCAGCCTAAGGTCGTGAACCGCTCCGTGCTCTCCTTCCTGAGGGACCTGCTGATATCTATGCTCGTGGTCATCTTCGTGATGATTATGATGTTCCCTCTGCGTTCGGCCCTCATCGCCAGTTCCGGCGTGCCGGTCTGCACCGCAGTGGCCCTCGCGGTGATGTATTTTGCCAAGATAGACCTCAACACCGTCACCCTGGCTGCGCTCATTGTGGTGCTGGGTATGATTGTGGACGATTCCGTCATCACTATGGACGGATATATGGACAAACTTGGCAAGGGATATGGACGAATAGACGCTGCCTGCGCCAGTGCGAAGGAGCTGTTTATGCCGACCTTCATTGCCACTGCGGCCATCTGTACGATGTTCTTCCCTATGCTGGGCATCATCACCGGCTATCTGGGAGACTTCATCAAGATGTTCCCGTGGGTGATTACCATCGCCCTGATGATGTCGCTTTTCTATGCCGTGTCCGTGGTGCCGTCCCTGGAGGTGAAATACATACGCCAGGAGGATCCGAATGCGAAGAAGAGCTTCATAACCAAGGGTCAGGACTGGTTCTTTGCCCTGATTCAGAGGATTTACGACAAGGCCATCGACCTGGCCTTCCGCTTCCCGCGCGCCACTATCGCAATGGGTGTGATTGCAGTCGGCCTGGGCATACTGATGTTCCTGAACACCAATATCCAGATGATGCCTATGGCCGCCAGGGACTATTTCGTGATAGAAATGGAACTCGAGAACGGTCAGAGCATCGAGAAGACAAAGGCGCGTGCCGATTCCCTGACCAGGCTGCTTCTGTCTGACCGCAGGGTAGAATCCGTGACCGCCTTCGTGGGCACGGGAGCCCCTCGCTTCTCCGCGACCTATACCCCTAAGCTGCCGTCTCCGTCCCTGACTCAGCTCATCGTGAACACCAAGTCCACAAAGGCGACGGAGGCCATACTCAAAGAGTACGAACCTAAGTACGAGCACATCTTCCCGGATGCTCTCGTGCGCTTCAAGCAGATGGACTACCAGGCAGTGGACGCCCAGATCGTCGTGGACATCAAGGGCGCCGGCCGCAATGATATGCTCGAAGCGGCGGACAGGATCAAGGCCTATATGGCCACGCTCGACACCGAACTCAAGTGGGTGCACAGCAACTGCGACAACTATCAGAGCAGCGTGAACATAGCCCTGAACAGCGATGAGGCATCCCGCCTCGGCGTGAACAAGTCTATGCTGGCACTCTCGATGGCGGGTACTTTCAACGGCCAGACCATCTCCACCCTCTGGGAAGGGGACAGGCAGGTGCCTGTGAACATCTACACCGAGGGTATAGACGGCCAGATGAGCTACGAGACCATATCCAACCAGATGGTGGCTACGGCAATGCCTGGCGTGAGCGTTCCGCTGCGTCAGGTGGCATACGTCACTCCGGACTGGGCCCTCACTGAACTCACCAGACTGGCCGGTTCGGACGTCGTGAGCGTGTATGCGGATATGAAGTACGGCCAGAGCCAGCCTGCGGCTATGAAGAAGATACAGGACTTCGTCAAGACTGAGGTAGAACCGACTCTCCCTGAGGGCGTGAGCGTTGAATTCGGCGGTCTTTCCTCCACCAACAAGGCTGTGATTCCGCAGATTATGTGGTCCTTCATCGCGGCTGTCCTCGTGCTCTTCGTATTCCTGCTCTTCCACTTCAAGAAGGCCTCCCTGGCCTGCCTGACCCTCGTGCTGAGCACGCTCTGTCTCTTCGGAGCCTTCTTCGGCCTCTGGGTCTTCAACCTGGACTTCAGCATCACTGCGGTCCTTGGCCTCGTGAGTCTCGTGGGCATCATAGTCCGCAACGGCATCATTATGTTCGAATATGCCGAGGAGCAGCGCTTCAAGCACGGTGTGGACATCAGGACGGCCTCTATGGAAGCCGGAAAGCGCAGGATGCGCCCTATCTTCCTGACCTCCTGCACCACGGCCCTCGGAGTGCTGCCTATGATCATCAGCGGTGACCAGCTTTGGATGCCTATGGGCGTCGTAATATGTTTCGGAACCCTGCTTTCCATCTTCCTGATAGTGCTCGTGATGCCGGTTTCCTACTGGCGCGTGTTCAGGAACTCCAAGACCGTCGAAGAGGACGAGGAAGAAGAAGTTCCACAGATAGAGGAGGTACAGCAATGAGACGTATATATATAATAATGGTATCGCTGCTGCTGCCGCTGCTTTGCTACGGTCAGCAGACGACGCTGTCTGTCGAGGACTGCCGCCGTATGGCCGGAACCAACGATCCGTATGTGCGCAATGCCCAACTGGACGTGTTGGCCGCAAAGGCCCAGAAGTCCGAGGCGCTTGCGGCCTATTTCCCTACGGTTTCCGCAACTGCTGTGGGCTTCCACGCCCTGAATCCGCTGATCAAGATAGGTCTTAACGACATACTCGGCAACTCAGATGCTGCCAACAATATCAAGAATCAGATCAACCAGACCGCTCCGCTCTATGGTCTGCCGACCTCATACGAGGCGATGCAGTTCGGTTACGGAGCCACAGTCAGCGTGATGCAGCCGCTCTTTGCCGGCGGCAGGATAGTCAACGGCAACCGCCTCGCCTCCCTCGGCGTAGAGGCCGCCCAGCTGCAGGAGCAGATGCAGGGCAAGGCCACTGCCGACCAGGTGGAGGAGAAGTACTGGCTCGTGGTTTCCCTCGATGAGAAGGCCGTGACCCTGGCCAAGGCCAATGAACTTCTGGACACCCTCTACAAGGACGCCGAATCTGCTCATTCCGCCGGTCTGCTGACCGATTCCGAGATGCTCCAGGTGAAGCTCAAGATGAGCGAACTCCGCTCCAAGGGCATACAGCTCAAAGGCGGTGTCCGCCTGGCCAAGATGGACCTTTTCAACGCCATTGGGGTAGAGTACAGCGCCGTTCCGGGAGGGCTCGTTAATTCCGAAGGCCGGCTTCTGCCTTATATCGACGACATTGTCCTGACCGACAGGATCGACACTCTGCTGGGTCCGGAGAACTACTATGTGCCGGAAGAGGAACTCGCCGCCAGGACTGAGGAGTCCAGGTTGCTTTCCCTGCAGGTTGAGGCCAAGGAACTGGAAAAGAAGATGGCAATGGGCGAGGCTATGCCTCAGGTGGGCGTAGGCGCGATGTACGGCTACGGCAAATATATCTCAGACGCCAGCGGCAACGGCGCCGTATATGCGATGGTGAAGATTCCGCTTTCGGACTGGGGCAAGACTTCCCAGAAGATGAAGAGGCTGGAATATCAGGCTCAGAAGGCCCGCAATGAGCAGGATTACCTCGATGCCCAGCTGATCCTGCGTGCCCGCCAGAGATGGATTGCCCTGACTACCGCCTGGGAGCAGTACGCGGTGGCGAAGGAGACCGTGGACTTCGCACGTCGCGAGGTGGAGAAACTCGAGGCGAACTTCCGCGCAGGACTGATTCCGCTCTCCGAGTTGCTGCAGTCCCAGACCTCCCTGCGCCAGAGCGAGGACGCAATGATCGACAGCGCCATCGCCTATCGCAATGCGCTGTCTGAATATCTCAGATAGGAAATCAGAGCTCAGTGAAAGTGAAGACGTAGCGGCCCTTGGTCGCTGCGTTTTTCTTTGATGTGAGGCTGATGCGCCTGAGCACCGGCCCCCAGACCTTGCTCAATTTAGGGTCTTCGATGGCCTTTTCCTCGACGGAAGGGGAGAGACTGGCCGGATAACTCATCCTCACTCGCAGTCCGTCGCCGCAGTCGATGACCAGTTCGCCCGGCTTCAGCGTGCGGCCGTCTATGCGCTGTCCCGGCAGCAGCACTTCGCCCTTCACCAGGAAGTTCTCCACGTCCGGGCAGACGCGTCTGTTCAGAGTGAAACTGTCGCTGATGCTCAGGGACGGCCTGCTGCCCTGGGCGAGGGTGCAGCTGCGCTTCCATTCCTTGCAGGCCGCCGCTTCCATATATGCGCCCGAAATGTCCATTGACAGAGTGCCTGAGGCCAGGTTGCAGCTGATGTTTCGGGCCTTGAATTCGCGGCCATAGACTTGGGAACTGCCGTTGATCATAGGCAGGCTGTGCCAATCGCTCTGCATAGTCCAGATGTCGTAGCGTCCGGCTCCGAAGGTCTGCTTCGTGTAGGTGCCCACTCCGGCATCGCAGAGCACGGGGATATTCCTGATGAAGAGTATGCAGCTGCCTATGTCGTTGTGGTTGTGGCTCTCGTTGTTGTGGCCGCCCTTGCCGGCGAAGAACCAGCCCCGCTGTCCGCGTATGAAGGCGAACTCCGTCTCGGGATACCAGGTGGCCGCAGGCACGTCGCTGCGCAGGCCGGCACATACGTCTTCGTAACGGGCACCATTGTCTATCAGGACGTTGAGGGAATCGACTGCCTCGCGTATATATTTATTATAGTATACGGACATAAGGGCGCGTATAGAGTCGTTGGTCGGCACGGACGGGTAGCGGAAGCGGCCTTTGGCATTGTCGCCCAGGCAGAGGAGGGCGAAGTCGCACACTTCCTTGCTGCCGCAGGCATAGCCGCAGCGCCACATCAGTTCCGGAGGATTGACGCCCCTGGCTGCCGCGTCCGCGAAGTTCACGACATAGCCGTCGCCAATGTAGCTGCGGGACACATACTCCACCATTTTCACGAAGAGCGGGTCTTGGAAGCGGTCATATCCGCCCTCGGAGGCGTCATACAGCACCTGCATCCAGTCGTAGAGCTTGCCGCAGGCGGCGCCCCAGTATGACGGACCCTCCTCGCAGGCTCCGTCCTGCTTGATATAGGAGGTGAACTCAGCAATGGAGCGTATGGACTTGTCCATCGCGGCGTCCAGGCGGGCCTGGTCCTTTTCCATCAGCAGGAAGCAGAGGGCCACTTCCGCATTGCACCACGGATTCCAGTTGTTCACTATGTCGCTTTCCTTGGTGCGGGTGAAGCCCAGCCACCAGTTGGCGGCATTTTCCTGCTCATCCAAGAATGGGTCTAAAATGTTGCGTTTGATGGCTGCCTCGATGGCGACGCTGACCGAAGAGTCGATCTCGTCGAAGAGGGAGTGAAAGAAATGGTAGGTGAGGGCTATTATGCTGCCGTAGCGCGCGGAACCGAGGTCAATCAGCTGTTCGCGGGCGTCCGGGAGCGCTCTTCCGCTGGCTTGGCGGGACTGGTGAGCCGAAAGCACCCAGGAAGTCTGTTCCGCTGCCAGCCAGGCTCCGTTCATCAGCTGGTCCGTGAAGCGGCCCTTGCCCTCGGCCAGTTCGGCGAGCATCAGGGTGATCATCGCCCCGCGGTTGGCGCCCTGACGGCTCTCCATTGCGCTGCGGTCGCCCGTGCGTTCGAATTCGAGGTATGCGGTGGCCGGAATGTTCTTCCATTCGTAGTCCAGATAGCGTTCGCCGGCCTTGATGAAGCGTTCGGACTGCTCCTGACCCATAAGCTCCTGCCAGCCCTGCCTGTCCTCATAGGATGGCAGCGGCAGCCAGTTCGCCCCTGCGGTGAACAGCAGGGATACGATTATGGCGAGACTATTCATTAGGGATGCCGTAGGAGAACTCGAGGCCGAGAATGTCGCGCTTCACGGCCGTTCCCAGGGCGTACTCTCCGAAGTCGATGGTGTCGAAGAGCCAGATGTCGGCGCCTCCGAAGATGGTCTTTTCGGCAGCCACTTCGATTTCAGCGATGCGGTCGATGGACTCCTTAGGTATGATTCTGTGGCAAGGGATGATGACCGGAAGCGGGTTGAGGCCGACTGCGTGCGCCACGGCCCTGATGCCCGGACGGTTGCCGCAGATGGTGGCGAAATCCGAGTAGCTCAGCAGTTTCGGCTCCGCTCCGCTGTGGTTGAGCTCGAAAAGCTGCTTCCACACGTTCAGCTGGAACTCGGTGCCGAAGAGGCGGAGGTCCTCCCATTTCAGGCTCTCGCTGAGCTTGATCAGCGCTGCCGTGTTCATCTTCTCGGTGGTCACGGTCTCGGCCAGTTTGCAGGCTTTGGCCGCTGCGCTGGCCCTCTTTGCCTTGGACAGGCCGCTCTTGAGGCCGGTGAGGGTGGTGGCAATCTTAAGCAGTCCGCTGTAGTCAAGAGACACGGAGGAGATCTTCCCGTCGACGCGGGTTACGATCCAAATATGGTCGGAAATCGTCATCTGAATGGCCCCGGCTTTAGTTCCGGATTTCTCAAATATACGAATTCTGTTGCTATTTCAAAAATTATCCGTATATTTGCAGCCCCCAAAAAATGGGGAGAATAACATAAATTAAAGATTTACAATCATTTATGCCAACCATTCAACAATTAGTTCGCAAGGGACGCGAGGTCATTGAAGTTAAGAGCAAGTCTCGCGCTCTGGATGCTTGTCCTCAGAGGAGGGGCGTTTGCGTGCGTGTGTACACAACCACACCTAAGAAACCTAACTCAGCAATGCGTAAGGTTGCACGTGTTCGTCTTACCAACTCTAAAGAGGTCAATGCGTACATCCCTGGTGAGGGTCACAACCTGCAGGAGCACTCAATCGTGCTCGTTCGCGGTGGTCGTGTGAAAGATTTACCAGGTGTACGTTACCACATCCTTA
>DCHT01000058.1:0-55411 GCA_002314885.1 Bacteroidales bacterium UBA1745
GTGATCATTTCGTCGATGAACGGCACGAGCCTCTCACGGATGAGGTCTGCCTTAGGATTTGAGAAGGAATCGAAGACGAAGGCGTCAGCCTCCACGTCCTGGAGCACTGCGGAGAAGTATTCCTGGAGGAGACAGCGGCCGCTGCAGCCGAGGGAGAGCATCTGCAGTCCGGTGTGGCGGCTGAACTGTGCCGGATAAGCCATACCCGGACGGGAGGTGCTGGAGCCGTGCGTGTAGGATGAGCCCCAGATTGCGATGCGGTGACGGAAAGGATTCTCGAGGGCCTCGATGCTGGAGCCTTCGTCCACTCCGATCTTGATGGACTTCTCCTCGCTGTAGAGAGGGAAGTAGAGGAGGCACTCGTGCTCGCTGCCATCCATATTCTCCACTATCTTGAAAGGCTTGTCGAGTCTGTCGCGGCCTGCAGCGCCCGCACCTGCATAGATCCATTCGCCGTCCTTCTTTATATAAAGGTTATAGCCGCGGCCTGAGTAGCCGTTGGTATTGTCCGGCCAGCTGACCTCGCCGTATTCGGTGAGTATGCTGATGCTGGTGGAGTTGGTCTTGAAGGCGCAGGACATTCCGGAGGTCATACGGCACTGGAAGTTCTCGGTCTTGGTGAAGCCCTTGTAGGTGGTGGTGTCCACGCGGTGATAGACGCTGGCGGTCTTGCCAGGCATCAGCTTGCCCACAATGGTGAGGTCGGAGGCTTCGGTGTAGACGTACTTGACATTTTTCGGGGTCTGTGCTGCGGCGCTCACGCAGAGGGCTGCTGCAACTGCAATCAGAGCAATTTTCTTCATATTATAGCTGTTTGTTTATTTTCCAAAGGATGAAATCATAGCTTCATATTTCTCATACATTTCCTTGCTCAGGCCGTATGGGTCGCCCTGAGGCTTGGAGCAGAAACTGATTTCCTGCTCGGCCCAGTCCCATTCGAAGTCCTCGCTCCAGGCCTTGAAGGCGTCTTCGTCGAAGTCCTGCTCAGGGGCGGCGGCCTCCAGGGCGTCGAGGAACTTCTCCCAGCGAGGGGCGTAGTAGGTGCCTATCAGGCCGTTCCATTCCCTGTTGGCGTAGTCCACGAGCACCTTGCCCTTAGGGCCCCAGGTGGAGAGTATGCGGCGGGCGTCGCCCTCGAAATAGGCTTTTTCGGCTTCGTCAATGCCCCAGCTGCGGGCGTCTTCCACCCATTTGCCCAGGAGGAAGAAGGAGTCGGCGGCCACGAGGCGGTCGAGGTCGGCGAGTATCTCGCTCATAATGGCGTGGTCGGCCCTGATGGTCTCGGCGTCACCTTTCTTGTAGGCCTTCAGCACCTCGATGTAGAGCTCCGTGAAATGGTTGCTCAGGCACTGACGGGCGAAGTTGACGCAGTCGAATTTATAGTCAGGCGTGTCGGAAGGCTTGGCTGCGAGCAGATATTTCCAGGCCTCCAGAAGAGCCGTGTTCTCGTATTTGGTGTTGCGGCGGGCCCAGCTTGCCCTGGCCTTGAGATTAGGACGGGAAGTCAGGAGGGAGCCCCTGTCGGCGAGGTACTTGAGCACGTCGTCGAACATTATGTCCCAGGCCTTGCGGTTGTTCTCGTCGGCATATCCCAGATGTCTGTCGGCCAGCCTTTCGAACCACAGCGAGTCGCTGCAGCTGGTCTCCCAGGCGCGTGAGAGCACGTATTCGTAGGATTCGTTGTTCACGTCCAGGCCCTCGAGGGTGCAGCCTACGCCCACGCATTCCTCAGGCGCATCTACCATCACTCGGTCGATCTTCGCGCTGACGTCCTTGATGTTGCCGCCTATCGCGCTGCGGCCGCCGAAGTTGCCCAGATACGACCAGATGAAGTCCTGGCCGTAGAAATTCTGGGTCTGACGGTATATTTCTGCCTTGTCGCAGAAATAGTCGAGCATTATCAGGCGACCCTTAGGCACAGGGGTGATATAGGCCTCGATGAGTTCGGGATTCTCCTTCCAGCCTTTGTCGTTGTAGAAGAGCCAGGCCATCTGCAGCCAAATTGCCTCCGGGTCGGTCTCCGCCATCGCCTCGTAGGTCAGGCGCGCCGCCTCGCTGAGGTAATCGGCCTCCCAGAGCGGCGGATCCACTTCGTTGAAGAGGTCCACTCCATAGACGTGGCAGTCCTGGCCGTACATTTCCTTCTGCTCCTTCAGGAAGGCCTGCTGAATCTGGCGGTAGAGGGTGTCGGTAGGGTTGAGATACCAGGCGAAGTCGTCGAGAGGGAAGCCTGCCCAGTCGGAAAGACGGTGCATATCGGCCTCAGGATACACTTCCTTGAGGACGGCGGGCACGTGGCCTGTGAAGCAGGAAAGGATAGGGGCTATGCCCAGGGATCTTTCGCGGGCGATGATCTGCTTCTGCAGTTCGCATTGGCCGTCGAGCCAGGAATATGGAAGAGGGGAGTCCCACTTGTCGATATTGGTCATACGGTGCCAGGACAGATATGCCGGGCCCACGAAATACTCGCGTATCTGGTCTTCGCTGAGGCCGAACTGAGGCCACACCTTCATCCAGACGGATTCCTGTCCGGTGTTGGCGAGGGCCATATTCACTCCGTTGAGCGCCATCCAGTCGATCATTCTCTCCCAGTCCTGCCATTTGTACCAGTCCAGGGAGTAGCCGTAGGTGCAGTAGTTGAAGAAGAAGCGGTCCTTGAGGATTGCTTTCCTGGTGACGGTGCTGTCGATCGCAGGCATCCGGCAAGGCATCTTGGCCTTGTCGCGCACGTAAGGCGTGACGGTGACCTTGCACCAGTCGCGGAGGTAGTCTCCGAGTCCCATTGCGAGGGAATTGGCGTTGTTGCCGGTGATGACGAGCTTGCCTTTTTCGCTGCTGAGAGTGTAGTAATCCTCGCATCTGCGGCTGCTGTCCGCCTCTGCCTCTGCTATGCGGAAGTCCGTGTGCCTGGCCAGTTTAGGGGAGATTCGAAGGGCAAGGTTGTATGCCGCCTGGGCCTGTGGTTCATCGTAGGAACGGCAGCAGGATGCGGATATCAGGAGCGTTGCGCTCATTGCGGATACCGTGAAAATGCGGAGAATTGAACTCATAGATACTGCGATTAGACTTACAAATTTAACAAATATTGCCCTAGTGTGTTCGGATATTCTTAACTTTGTAGGACTGACTGACAAAATCAACACTATCAAATATGGGATTTCTTAGTTTCTACAAGATGAGCGGACCTTCGGCTGAGAAGGTGGCTCCGGAGAACGTTGACAAAGTCTGGAAGAGAAAGCGTTTCATGACCTTCCTCGCCGGCACCTTCGGCTACGCTCTCTACTATGTATGCCGCCTTTCTATGGGCGTGATGAAGCAGCCTCTCATCGATGCCGGCCTTCTGACTGCTACCCAGCTGGGTATCATCGGAGCCTGCCTCTACTGGTGCTATGCAGTGGGCAAGTTCGTGAACGGCTTCCTCTGCGACAGCTGCAACATCAAGCGCTTTATGGCCACCGGTCTCATCATTTCCGTGGCTATGAACCTCTGTATGGGCGTCCTCGGTGCTTCCGCAGCCGCAGGTGCCTTCCCAACCGCCGCCCTCTTCGTGGCATTCGCCATTATGTGGGGCATCAACGGCTGGGCTCAGTCAATGGGTGCGCCTCCTGCAATCATCGGCCTTTCCCGCTGGTTCCCTCTCAAGGTCCGCGGCACATATTACGGCTTCTTCAGCGCTTCCCACAATATCGGTGAGGGCCTTTCCTTCATCTTCGTGGGCTCCCTCGTGGCTGCCTTCGGATGGAAGTGGGGCTTCTTCGGCGCCGCTCTCGCAGGTGCCCTCGGCGTGGTGCTCATACTTTTTATGCTCCACGACAATCCTGAGAGCCAGGGTCTCCCTGAGATCGAGGAACTCTCCGGCGAAAGGACTGAGGCCAAGCCAAAGGCAGACGTGGCCGACACCAGGAAGATGCAGAAGGCTGTCATCAAGAACCCTGGCGTGTGGATCCTCGCGCTCGCGTCCGCGTTCATGTATATGAGTAGATACGCCATCAACGAGTGGGGCACCATCTTCCTCCAGGAGGCCAAGGGCTATGACCTGGCAGGCGCTGCCGCCATTATCGGCGTGAACCCTATATTCGGCATCATCGGAACCGTCGTTTCCGGCTGGCTCTCCGACTTCGTATTCCGCGGCGACCGCAAGTACCCTGCCTTCGTGGCCGGCGTACTCGAGGCAATCGCCCTCGCCCTCTTCCTCTTCGGCGGACCTGCCAAGTGGGTCAACATCCTCGCTATGGTGCTCTTCGGCATCGCGATCGGCGTGCTCATCTCCTTCCTCGGCGGCCTTATGGCAGTGGACCTCGTGCCTCGCAAGGCTACCGGTGCCGCTCTCGGCATCGTCGGAATGGCATCCTACGCCGCTGCAGGCCTCCAGAACGTGATCACCGGCGTCCTCCTGGACAACCGTCCTCGCCTCGAGAACGGTGCCCACGACTTCAGCCTCGTTTCCTGGTTCTGGCTCGGCGCCGCCATCATTTCCTTCCTGCTTCCTATCCTCAACTGGAAGCGCAAACAGCAGGAAATCTAGCATTTTACTCCAACAGTCATCGTTTCGCTGACTGTTAATTCATTTTCGCTCCAACAGTCATCCGTCGCGTGACTGTTGGGGCTTTTTTTGCGTAACAGTCATCAGTTGCGTGACTGTTGGAAAAAAAAGTGCGAAAAAGTTTGGAGATTAAAAAAATGTGTTTACCTTTGCGGTGTACTAATGCACTAATACACTACATAGGACAAGAAAGTACAAGGACAAGGATTAATTAAACATAAATATAAAAGTATGATACAGATCAATGATTTAGCGTTCAGCTATGATAAGAAAGAGGTGCTCAGGAACATCTCTATGAAGCTCGAAGAGGGTAGGGTATATGGCCTCCTCGGAGAGAATGGCGTGGGCAAGACCACTCTTCTCACCCTGCTTTGCGGACTCAAGAAGCCTCAGACTGGCAGCATCGAGACCGACGGCCGCAAGCCGTTCGACCGCGAACCTGACTTCCTCGCATCTCAGTACTACCTCGCCGATGAGGTTGCGCCGGTGGCTCTGACTCCGATGGAATATGCGAAGGCGTATGGCAAGTTCTGGAACCGTTTCGACGCCCAGAAGTTTGCCCAGCTCCTCGAACTGCTCGAGGTGAAGCCTGACCAGAAGATGAACTGTATGTCCGCAGGCCAGCTCAAGAAGACCTACATCTCCTTCGCGATCTCCTGCCAGACCAAGTACCTCTTTATGGATGAGCCAACCAACGGCCTCGACATCCCTTCCAAGGCTCAGTTCCGCAAGGCTGTGACCGGTTTCACCCGCGAGGATTCAGTGATCGTGATCTCCACCCATCAGGTCAAAGACCTCGAGAACGTCATCGACCCTATCATCATCCTTGACACCCGCGACGTGCTCCTGAACGCCTCCATCGAGGAAATCGAGAAGAAACTCTTCTTCGACTACGGCACCAGCATCGATCCTGAGGCCCTCTACAGCGAAATGGTACCAGGCGGCTGCATCCAGGTGAAGGTCAACACCACCGGCGAGAGCAGCAAGGTCAACATCGAAGCCCTCTTCAACGCAGTGCACAAGCACAAGGACTTCGTCAAGGAACTCTTCAAATAGGCAGTTAACCCGATAATACGACAAAGCAATGAACAAACAGATATTCGACATAAAGAGATTCGGCAAGTACTTCTGCACCGAACTCACCACCATCCTCAAGGCCAATTGGGTCAACCTGCTCGTTATGGTCTGCATAGGCCTCATCGCAGAACTGACCGTCGGTCTCTTCTCCACTATCTTCAGCGGTCACTGGACCGGTATGCCTGCTCCAACCAGGTTCGTTCCGTTCGCAGTGTTCCTCGTCCTGATGTCTATGGTGTATCCTGCCAAGTTCTACGGCCACATCACTGACAAGAAGGCCGGCAGCGCATATCTTATGCTCCCTGCTTCCCGCTTCGAGAAGTTCCTCTCAATGGTACTCAACTGCGCAGTGATCATTCCGTTCGTCAGCATCGCCATCTTCCTGGGCATCGACGCTCTCATCGCCCTGATCGACCCTACCATCTCCAGCCAGGCCATCTGCTCTACCAGCATCATTCCGGACGGAGTGCTTCAGGATGGCAAATTCGTAGTAGGAGGCGAGGTACTGCCTATTTCAGCCGCAATGGTGAACCCATTCCTCTATGCTGACGACTTCATCTTCGGCATACTCATCTACCTCCTCGGCGCCCTCTATTTCAAGAAGAACAAGGTGGCAAAGACCTTCGTGGCCTGTCTGATCGCAGGTTTCGCCCTGAACATCATCACCAGCGTCCTGGCAGTCTGCTTCGGTGGCTCCTTTATGGATATGGCCCTTACCAGCGACAATATGCCTAAGTTCCTGGAGCACGTACTTGCTCACGTGGGACTCTATGACACCATCAACGACACCATCTTCAATGTGGGCATCCTCGCAGTGATCTGGAATCGTATCAGAACTATCAAGCAGTAATTATGGACTTCAATTCAAACCGACCTATATACCTCCAGATCTGCGACGAGATCTGCGAGAAGATCCTCTCGGAGGCATACGCGCCAGAGGATAGGATACCGTCAGTGAGGGAATACGGAGCCGGCATCGGGGTGAATCCCAACACCGTGATGCGCAGCTACGAGAAGCTCACCCTCGACGAGATCATCTACAACAAGCGCGGCATCGGCTACTTCGTGAGCGCGGATGCCAAGGAAAAAGTGCACC
Source organism: Bacteroidales bacterium UBA1745 (assembly GCA_002314885.1). Lineage (GTDB taxonomy): Bacteria > Bacteroidota > Bacteroidia > Bacteroidales > UBA932 > Cryptobacteroides. The sequence continues at coordinate 6,717 of DCHT01000058.1, forward strand.
AGCAGCAGAAGAAGGACTTCCTCGAGAACGAACTTCCTCTGATCATAAAGAAGATGAAACTTCTGGGCATCGACCCAGCAGAAGCTTTGAAGGAGGAATAGTTATGATAACAGCTTTAATCTGCGCTTGTGCTGCGGTGGCGGTCATCGTAAGCACCACGATATGACAATGGTTCAATTCTGTACAAACAGGGAATCGGGACATACAAAGTCCAGGTTCCCTGTTTGTTTTGTACAAAAATGAACCATTATCGGATGATATGGGCCATCTATAAATCATCCGTACAATATCTTTGTGTCACAATCACGAATTAACAACACCGCTCATGAAACCATTTCTCGCAATCTCAACAATTGCAAGTCTCGCAGTCCTCTTCGGCGCAAGCTCGTGCTGCCGTCAGGAGAGCATGAAGGAGCTGGAGAACAGGGTGATGGCTCAGGCTGTCCTGCAGTTCAGCATTCTTGACCATCATCTTGCAGAGGGTGAGTCTCCGAGAACCTATCATGACGGCCGTTACACCGACAGCACCGCCGAGTGGTGGTGCAGCGGTTTCTTCCCGGGAAGTCTCTGGTATGTATATGAGTCCACCGGCAATGAATCCGTGAAGGATATGGCGATGAAGCAGACCCTCCGTCTGAGCAACATCGTGGATATGTACACTGACCATGACATCGGTTTCCAGGTGAACTGCAGTTTCGGTAACGCCTACCGTCTCACCGGAGACGAGAGCCTCCTTCCTGTGATCGGGACGGCATCTGCAAAACTGGCAAAGCGCTTCAACCCGACCGTGGGATGTATCAGGAGCTGGGACCACAATTGGTTCAACTACCCTGTCATCATCGACAACATGATGAACCTTGAGCTGCTGCTGAATGCAGGCAAGCTCTTCGGTTGCGATTCACTCACACAGATTGCGTGCATCCACGCGAATACCACAATGAAAAATCATTTCCGCGAGGATTATTCTTCATATCACCTCGTGGACTATATCCCTGAGACGGGAGCAATCGACCATAAGCAGACAGTCCAGGGCTTTGCCCATGAGTCGGCATGGTCCCGCGGCCAGTCCTGGGGGCTCTACGGCTTCGCGATGATGTATGAGAAGACCGGTGATGAAACTTATCTCCACCATGCGGAGAATGTGGCTCGCTACCTGCTTCCTCTCATGCCCCAGGACGGCATTCCATATTGGGATTTCAATGCTCCCGGCACTCCGAACGCCTTCCCCGATGATGTGGACGGGCATCCGGCCCAGTATTTCTGGCGCGAGGGCGAGAAAATTCAGAGGGATGCTTCCGCAGGCGCTGTCATGGCTTCCGCTTTTGTGACTCTCGCCGGACTCACAAAGGATAAGGAGTTGGCCGCTGACTGCAAGGCCATGGGAGAAAGGGCAATCAGGACCCTGGCTTCTCCGATGTATTTCGCGGAAGTTGACGAACAGGGCGGTTACCTCATCAAGCACTGTGTGGGCAACATGCAGGGCCTCAGCGAGATAGATGTGCCTCTCACCTATGCGGACTACTATTTCCTCGAAGCCATAGTAAAGTATAACAGACTCTAAACCTGAATGATAATATGAAGAATAAGATATTTGTTTCGGCAATAGCTTCTCTCTCGTTTCTATGCCTCGGCTTCACGGCTGCGGCACAACAGGACGAACGGGCCCTTGAACTCGTTTCGAAGATGACCCTGGAGGAGAAATGCGACTACATTGGAGCCGCTCGTTCTTTCGTAATCCGCTCTGTGGGCAGGCTCGGTATTCCTGAAGTCAGAATGGCTGACGGTCCTCAGGGCATACGCAACAACACCATAAGCACTCTCTATCCTTGCGGAATTCTCACCGCTTCCACCTGGAACAGGGAGCTGGCTGAGGAACTCGGCCACGCACTCGGTCAAGATGCCAAAGCCAGGGGAGTGGCAATTCTCCTGGGACCTGGCGTGAATATCTACCGCGCTCCTCAGTGCGGCCGTAACTTCGAATATTTCGGCGAGGATCCATATCTGAGTGGAGAAGTTGCCAAACATTATATAATAGGTGTCCAGGATGAAGGCGTCATGGCCACGGTGAAGCACTTCGCTGCGAACAACCAGGAATGGAGCCGCCACCATGCCTCTTCCGACGTGGACGAGAGGACTATGCACGAGATATATTTCCCTGCCTTCAAAAAGGCCGTGCAGGAGGCTCATGTGGCCGCCGTCATGGACAGTTACAACCCTGTTTCCGGTGTCCACGCATCCGAGAACGCTTGGATGAACAAGACCGTACTCCGCGAAATGTGGGGCTTTGACGGCATCCTCATGTCTGACTGGACATCAGTATACTCGACTTCCGGCGCAGCCAACGGTGGTCTTGACCTCGAGTGCCCAAAGGGCGTGTATCTCACTGCGGAGAAACTTATTCCGCTCATCGAGGCGGGTGTGGTGTCTGAGGAGGACATAGATATCAAGGTATACAACATACTCAGCACTCTCAACAGCTTCGGCCTCCTGGACAAAGACATCAAGGATGAGTCAATCGCACTTGACAACCCCGAGAGTGACGACGTGGCTCTGCGTATCGCCCGTGAGGGAGTTGTACTTCTTGAAAATAAGGCATCAGAACTGCCGTTCAGCAAGAAGGACAAGGTGCTGGTGCTCGGTCCGAACGCTTCCGTCGTCACCACCGGCGGCGGCAGCGGATTCGTAACTCCATATCACACCACTACCGTTGCGGACGGGCTGCTTGCTCTCCGCGGTAAGAAGTCTGTGACGGTGCTCTCTGATGATATGCTCTATCCTGACTGCTCATCAATGGTCAGAACTGCATCCAACCCATCCGTGAAGGGCTTTGACGCAACTTTCTTCAACAACAAGACTCTTGAAGGAACTCCTGTCGCCAGCAGGACAGACGAAATCATCGACTTCCAATGGAAGAACGGTTCTCCTGACCCTGCAGTCCTGAATGACCAGTTCTCATGCCGTTGGGAGGGTGTTTTCACTCCGGAGTCCAGCGGAATCGTTCGCTTCGAGATGGCCGGTGATGATGGTTACCGTCTCTTCATCGACGGCAACAAGATAGGCGGTGACTGGGGCAATCACTCTCTCACCCAGAGGACAGTGTTCTTCGCGGTTGAGGCCGGCAGGAGCTATGCTCTCACATTTGAATTCTTTGACAACTGGTCCGACGCCACCACCTGGTGCCGTATGGGCTTCTTCGATGAGGCCAGACTGCTCTCGACCCTGGCAAAGGTGAACAAGGTCGTCTTCTGCGGCGGTTTCAACAGCGACATCGAGGGCGAGGGCTTTGACCGTCCTTTCCAGATTCCTTCCGCACAGCGTGAGCTCATCAAGCTTCTCACTGCCAATCATCAGCATGTTACCGTTGTCCTGAACGCGGGCGGAGCAGTGGATTTCAACGGCTGGAGCGAGGGTGTGGAGGCCATTCTGATGTCCTGGTACGCAGGTCAGGAAGGCGGTAGGGCTGTCGCGGAAATCCTCAACGGCAATATCTGCCCAAGCGGCAAGATTGCAGCGACATTCGAAGACAAGTGGGAAGACAATCCTGTTCATGACTCATATTATGACAACACTCCGGTCAAGACCCAGGGCCAGCCTTACAAGAGGGTTGAATACCGCGAGGGCATATTCGTGGGCTACAGAGGCTACGACCGCAAGGGTGTGACTCCTAGGTATCCGTTCGGATACGGCCTGAGCTATACGACTTTCAAGTATGACGGTCTCGAACTCGCCAAGATCGGGGACGACAGCCTCAAGGTCAGCTTCACCGTGACCAATACCGGCAAGTGCGATGCCTCCGAGGCTGCACAGCTCTATGTGCGTGACCTTGAATGCTCCGTACCCCGTCCGCTCAAGGAACTCAAGGGCTACGCCAAGAAGTTCATCGCAAAGGGACAGAGCGTACGCTACGAAATCATCCTCGGAGCGGATGCCTTCTCTTTCTACAGCGTGAAGGCCGGCAAGTTCGTGCTTGAGCCCGGAGAATTTGAAATCATGGTCGGCGGTTCTTCCGCAGATCTTCCGCTCAGGGCGAAAGTGTATATGGGGGCCCCTCAGTACCGTACTCTCAACGTGGAACCGGACAGGACTTCTGTCATCAGGAACCCGCTCAACGGCTGGGTGATGTACCTCGGACGCAATTTCGACGAGAATTTCTGGACTTCCATGGGATATGACAGCATTGCGAAGGGCCACGACGGAGAGACTGCCCGCGTGTGGGACTACTGCGGTGGCACCACCTACATACGCACTAGCTGGGCTTCCATGGAGCCGGAAGAAGGCAAATACTTCTGGGATGATCCGGATTCCAGACTCAACAAACTCCTGCTTTCCGTTCGTGAGAAAGGACTCAAGCTGGCATTCCGCATCGTTGTGGACGGTCGCGACCAGGGCCAGAACACCCCTATGTATGTTATCAACGCCGGCGCGGAATATTTCACCGCGAAGGTTGGGGACAGGGAAGTGCTCACTCCATATCCTGACGATCCTGTATTCCAGGAGAAATATGCCAAGTTCATCACCGCCCTGGCGGAGCGTTTCAACAATTACGACGAGGTGGACTTCATCGACGCCTACGGCCTTGGCAAATGGGGCGAGGCTCATTCCATGAAATATAAGGACGAGGCCAACAAGATTCCGGTTTTCGAATGGATAACCGACCTCTATTCCAGGACCTTCACCAAGGTCCCTCTCATCATAAACTACCACCGCGTTCTCGCTGTCCAGCATGTGAACGGCTGGGAAGACCAGCCTGACCCGGACTCCGAAAAGCTGCTTGAGAGCTGCATACGCAAGGGTTACAGCCTCCGTCACGACGCCTTCGGTATGACTGGTTATTACCAGCAGTGGGAGAGGGATTTTGCCGCCAAATGGAACTTCAAACTCCCTATTATCCTCGAGGGCGGATGGATTACTGGTGCGCACCACCGTTACTGGAGAGATCCATCGAACCGCTATCGCGAGGGACATCCAGAAGATGTCAGGAGAGGAGAAATGGACGATGCCGAGGAGGCTCACGTGAACATGATGGACTTCCGCGTGGGCAACGAGACCAAGTCCTGGTTCGAGAATTTCGAAATGGTTCAGGAATTCATCGAAAAGGGCGGTTACAGGCTCTATCCTTCAACCCTCAGCCTCCCTTGCACGGCTGCCGCCGGTTCCAAGGTCGCACTGTCCCACACCTGGGTGAACCTCGGCTGGGGCTACTGCCCGAACAACATCCCTCAGTGGAACTACCGCTTCAAACCGGCGTTCGCTCTCGCTGATGCGGAAGGCAGCATTGTCAGGGTTTATGTGGACAAGGATGCAGAACCCTCATCATGGCTCAAAGGCAATGACAGTTCATATATCCTCAATGCAGCACTGGATGTACCTGCGGGCGAGTATGAATGGCTCGTGGGTATAGTGGACACCAGCAGGGACAACATCCCGGGCATCAACATCTCTGTTCCAGTTTCTTCGCTCAAGGATGGTTGGATGACGGCCGGCAAACTGACTGTAAAGTAAAATCAATACTATATATTTAATAACTAATCCACAGTTTAGATCATGATTAAGGCATTCAGAGCCGTGGCAACTACGGCAATGTTATTCCTGTTCTCGTCGGCATCTTTCTTTGCTGCCGCCCAGAACACAAAAGTGACCGGTAAGGTGGTTGACGAGACGGGCGCCCCTCTCGCGGGTATCGTGGTGTTTTCCAACGATTCCAAGGTGAGCCCTTCCGTTACGGATGTCAATGGCGCGTACAGCGTCGAGGCACCTGCAACCGCCAGCCTGACATTCTCCATGCTTGGTTACAAGGAGGAGACTGTACCAATCGAAGGAAGAGCAGTCATCGATGTGAAGCTCACTCCTGATTCATTCAAACTCGACGACGCTGTTGTCATCGGTTACGGTTCCCAGAAGATGAAGGACCTCACCGGTGGTGTGGCTGTCGTGTCCGAGGAGACCCTCAAGATGGTTTCAAGCGGCAACCTCATGGACCGCATTTCCGGCCAGGTTGCAGGTCTTACCATTACTACCGGCGATGAGAAACCTGGTTCCAACCAGTCCCTCCTCATCCGTGGACAGAATTCCATTTCAGCAAACAACAGCCCTCTGATCATCCTCGACGGCATCCCTTATGAAGGTTCTCTCGCCGATATCGATCCGGACATAGTTGAATCCATGACAGTCCTCAAGGACGCTTCATCGGTTGCAATCTATGGTTCCCGCGGTTCCAACGGCGTCATCCTCATCCAGACCAAGAAGGGCAAGAAGGGCTCATTCTCCGTGACCTACAAGGCGTCTTTCTCGTTGGCTCAGCCGATGCAGCGCATCCAGGTTATGGGTCCTAACGAGTACGTCCGCTTCAAGCAGGACCTCGGCCGCCTGGGCACCAAGATGTACTCAGGCGAGCAGCTCGATCCTCTCGCAGGCGAGATCATCTCCGCTTCCGAGAAGGTGAACTACGCTACCGGCACCGTGAACGACTGGCAGGATTATGTGTTCCGCAACTCTTTCAACACCGACCAGCAGGTTTCATTTTCCGGTGGTTCGGAGAACACCACCTACATGGCGGCTGTTTCCTACCTCCACCAGCCAGGCGTTGTTTACAATTCCAAGTATGAGCGTGTGTCCGTTTACTCATCCATCGACCAGAAACTCAGCAAATGGCTCTCAGTGGGTCTCACCACCCAGTTCGTGGAGCGCGAGACCGGCGGTGTGACTCCTAACCTCGAGCACGCCATCAAGCAGTCTCCATACGGTATCTACAAGGATGAAACCGGAATGTACTATGAGGAGCCTATGGATTACTCCAACCTCCCTAACCCTATGAAGAATGTCAACGCTGACCAGAAAAACACAAGCAGGAACGTTGTCGTGAACGGCCATGTGGACGTCACCTTCTTAAAGGGTTTTACTTTCCGCTCACAGCTCGGCTACAACTACCGTGACAATTTCACCGGCACATATTACGGCCGCAACACCTCAGAAGGTCTCAAGGTGAATGGCAAGGCTTCCACCAGCAGCGGTTTCACCACGGACTACACCTGGGAGAACATCCTCAAGTTCGACCGTGACTTCGGCAAGCACCATTTCGACGCCACCGCTCTCTTCTCAATGCAGGAGAAGAAGAACACCTCCACCTCACAGTCCGGCGAGGGCTTCGTGAACGATGACTCCAGCTTCTACAAGATGGATGGTGCGGAGAACAAGATCACAGTCGGTTCCAGCTACTGGAAGGAGAACATGATGTCCTACATGCTCCGTCTCAACTACGGATATGCAGGCCGATACATGGCGACCATCACCGGCCGTGCTGACGGTGCATCGGTTTTCGGCGCGAACAACAAGTTCGGCTTCTTCCCTTCAGCGGCTCTCGCATGGAACATATCCGAGGAGGATTTCGTGAAGGGTGCAACCGACAGCATCGACATGCTCAAGCTCCGCCTCTCCTTCGGTGCCAACGGTAACAATGCCATCAGCCGCTACCAGACTCTCGACCGTCTCTATTCTACAAACGGTGTGAAGTACATCTTCGGAGACGGCAGCTCGGCTGTCAATTCGGCATATCTTCCTGCAAACGGTATCGGCAACCCGGATCTCAAGTGGGAGACAACTTACACTGCCAACCTCGGTGTCGACTTCCTCTTCTTCCAGGGCCGCCTCGGTGGTACCATCGACGCTTATGTGTCCAGGACCAAGGACCTTCTCATGACGCGTACCGTACCTGTCATGAATGGTTACAACAGAATATATGACAACATCGGTTCTACCCAGAACATGGGTATTGAGCTTTCCCTCAACACCGTGAATGTCCGCACAGCTGATTTCACCTGGAGCACAGACCTGACCTTCTTCCTCAACAGGGACAAGATCATCGAACTCCGTGGCGACGGCAAGGACGACGTTACCAACAAGTGGTTCATCGGCCAGCCTCTCTCGGTTTACTATGACTACAAGGTGATCGGTATCTGGCAGGATGGCGACGAATACACCTTTGTCAACGAAAATGGCGAAGTGAAGACTCATCAGACCGGAGCTGAACCTGGTTCGGCAAAACTTCTCGACGCAAACGGTGACGGTGTCATCACAACCGACGACCGCGTGATTATCGGAAGCAAACGTCCTTCCTTCACCATGTCAATGGGCAACCGTTTCGCTTACAAGGATTTCTACTGTTCATTCCTCCTGAACGGAAAGTTCGGAACCTGGCATGAGAACAACATCGCCAACATCGGTTCCTATTCCTTCGGTGCGGGTAACTACATCCACGGTGTGAAATATTGGACTCCTGAGACTCCGGAGGCGGATGTACCTTCTCCGGGCTATCAGAATACCTTCTCACATGGCTACTACAAGAAGATCAACTATGTTACCGTGAAAAACATCACTCTCGGTTACAAACTTCCAAGATCTCTCGTTTCCAAGGCCGGCATGAAGGGGCTCGACCTGACTCTCAGCGTCAACAACCTCTGTGCGATCTCCAACGAGCGTCAGAAGCTGAATTACGATGCAAGCTGGTTCGCTTCTTATCCTACCGCCCGTTCTTATATGCTCGGCTTCACAGTAACCTTCTAATAAGTGCATGCAATGAAATTCAATATATTTAAAGCAACGGCAGCAGCCCTCGTCCTCGCATCAGCTTTCAGCTGTGACTATCTCGAAGAGGACCTTAAAAGCGAGCTTGCACCTGAGAATACCTACACCAGTACCTATGGTTTCGAGGTAGGTGCCAACGGACTCTATGCAATCGCCCGTTCCGAGTACAACACCTGGGGAGAGCAAGGTGCATACATGCATAACGGAGCCTGCGCATATGAGGCTCTCCAGATTGCAACCGACATCTGCGACCAGAATGGTGCAAAGGACGGCTCCCTCACTCCTTTCGCGAACCTCACTCTCACTTCCGCGACTCTGTTCGTGAAGTCATATTGGAACTGGGCCTACAACCTCATCTCTTCAGCCAACGAAATGATGGCTTTCGCAAAAGAGAATGACAACTGGGACTATCCGACGGACAAAACCAAATTCGAGGCCATCGCACGCTTCTTCCGTGCTTACGGCTACCGTACCCTTGTTTATCTCTATGGCGACGTTCCTTGGGTGGAGCAGATTGAGAGGCCGTTCAAGCTTTCCTTCTCCAGAACTCCTAAGGATGAGGTGCTCAAACACATCATAGAGGACTTCAAGTTTGCTTCGGAGAATCTTCCTTCAGACCCGGATTCAGTGAAGCCTGGTGAGCTTACCAAATGGGCGGCTTATCATTATCTTGCAGAGATGTACAACTTCCAGAAGGATTACGAGAATGCTGCCAAGTCAGCTCAGGCCATTATCGACAGCAAGTATTTCGCTCTCAACACCGCCCGTTTCGGCGCCAATGCCAAGGAGCCCGGTGATGTGTTCTCCGACATGTTCATCGAGAACAACCAGAACCGTACTTCCGGCAACACGGAGAGCATCTGGGTGATGCAGTTCGAGTACAATACCGTCGGTGGCGGCACGCCGTCAGATGACTGGACCCGCCGTGCGTGGAACCCTCAGTACTACAACATCAGCGGCTTCGCTCTTGCCGACACTCTCGGCGGTCGCGGCCTTGCGCAGATTTCTCCTATGAAGTGGTGGGCCGGTGTTAAGAACACCAACGCCACCCAGATTGCCGGTTTCAACGAAAACGGTATCTTTACCGATAAAGATATGCGCAACTCCAACTACACTCTCAAGAGGAACTGGTATTACAACAATTCCCTCGTACCTGCCACCTACGGCAAGAAGTGCAACATCACTGACGACACCTGGAAGACCGGCCAGCTTTTCCCTGCAATCACCAAGTTCTTCTATGGCAAGGCCGAGAACCTTACCATGACAGGTGCCTATAAGGACCGCATGAAGTGCCGTCTGGCTGAGACCTATCTGCAGCTTGCGGAGGCCTATATCGGCATGGACAACAAGCCAAAGGCGGCGGAAGCCATGAACGTGGTCCGCAAGAGAGCCGGTGCGCCTAATCTCAGCGCAGAGGAGGCTACGCTGGACGAACTGCTTGACGAGCGCATCCGCGAGCTGGTAGGAGAAGAGAGCCGCAAGTTCACTCTCGTGCGTACTGGCAAATATGTCGAGCGCGTCAGGAAGTACAACCAGGAAATCAAGGACAAAGTTCAGGAATACCACGCTCTCTGGCCGGTTCCACAGGAAATCATCGACTCCAACAGGGAGGTCGAGTTCCCTCAGAATCCAGGCTATGCAAACTAATCAATAGGAGAATACAACAATGAAAAACATATTCAAGACATTGCCACTTGCAATAGCAGCAATAGCCGCAGCATCATGCACCTGGGATCCTATCAAGAATGACATTCCCGCAGTTCAGGAGACTATGGTTCTCTCTGCCTCAAAGGACTCAGTGGTCATTCTCGCGGAGACTATGGCCAATGAGGAAATCACTTTCGAGTGGACCGAGGCTCGCCAGATGTCTGACGACTACTATCTCTCATACACCGCAAAACTCGATGTACTCGGCAACAACTTCGGTTCCAAGACCGCTATTGTCAGAGAATTCGAAGTGGGAGAAACCAGCACCAGTTTCACCCTCGAGCAGATCAATAACTATGCAAACGACAGATGGGCCCTCAAAGTGAACGAGGATTTCTATCTTCAGTTCCGTGTCATAGCCACCTGGGTAGGCGGTACGACCTTCGAGATTCCTGAGGTGAAGACTGTCACGGTTCATGTAACTCCTATCCATGTGATCGTGTTCAACGCCGACGAGATTTCCCTCTCCGGCTCCGCAATGGAAGTGGACGCAACTCTCGAGAAATGTCCGGAGAATGAGAAGATATTCGCATGGTCCGGGGAGATTGACAAGGGCAAGCTTCAGATTCCTGTAAGCTATGCCGGCGAAACTTTCTACATCGCGCCAAAAGACAACTCTGCCGCATTCCGCGACAGCACCAAGTTCGATATCGTGATGGTTGAAGAGCCGTTCGAATGGGATATGCCGGCAAAGGACAACTACCGCGTGGTGGTCAACATGGACGCAGCGACAGCTACTATGTATTCCTCAGCTCATGACCTCCAGCCGTTCTACACCGGTGACTGGTATGCTGCCAACAAGCCTGAGAACGGTCAGATGAAGTCTTTCGCAGTGACGAACCTGTGGCTCCGTGGTGAAACAGCCGGTTGGGCGGCTCTCGGAGTGGACCTCAAACTCAAGGTCAGCCCTGCGGATCCTCAGATACTTGTCTATACCGGTCCGAAGATTACGAAATCAGGCCGTACCGATTTCTCAACGGTAAGCTCATATACGGTACAGAAACCGGACGGAACCGACTTCAACGGCAATGTGAACAACGCGTATGTGTTCGCACCTCTCAAGGAAATATCGGAGATGAGCGGCAGTGACTGGAACCTCGGCAGTCTCAAAGAGAATACTGCTTATCCGATGCAAGGCGGTTCTGGTGCAGAACGAGGTGGATACTTCAAGTGTCCGGCCGGCATAACGTTCATGATCTTCAATCTCCGCGAGATGACATGGCAGTACAAACTTTAATATCAAATATGACAAGAAAGAGTCTTTCAAGGCTTTTGGGCACACTTTTACTGGTGTGCCCATCAGTCGTTTTATCATCCTGTGGCAAAGAACCCAAGCCGGGAGACGAAACCCCGACAGGCACCAAGGTCACTTTCACCCTCAATCGCACCAAGGTCCTCAAGAACCCGATGACCGGATGGGTGATGTACGGCAGCGGAACCGGTTCTCCATCTTACTGGGACACCAAATTCTACATCTCTGAAGAAGGTAAGGATGTGTATGTGAAGGATTTTGCTTCTGCATGCTATATCCGCACGAACTGGACCAATTTCAATCCTTCAAAGGGAGTATATGCCTGGCGTGACGAGAACAGCACTCTCGGCAAGATGATCAAGGGAGCTCTTGACAGAGGCCTCCCCATCGCTTTCCGCATCGTGGTGGACGGCCGTGACCAGCGTCAGAACACTCCTCAGTTCGTAATCGACGACGGTGCGCAGTACTGGCTGGAGAACAGCAAGTACCCCGACAGGATCACTCCTTATCCACAGGACCCCGTGTTCCAGAAACACTATGAAACTCTCATTGCCGAACTGGCCAAGGACTTTGACGACCCGGACAAATGTGCCTTCATCGATGCATACGGTCTCGGGAAATGGGGCGAGGGACATAATGTCTGCTATGAGAACGGGAATGCCATTACTGACAAGACTGAAGACCTCAAATACGAGGTTATGGATTGGATTACCGACGTCTACAGCAAGAACTTCAAGAATGTCCCTCTCCTGATCAACTATCACCGCGTGATCGGCCATCCTACCAGCGACGGCAAGGTGAATGCAAACACTGAGAAGCTTCTGAACCTATGCATCAGCAAGGGCTACAGCCTCAGGCAGGATGCGTTCGGCATGACGGACTACTACAAGGACTGGGAGCGCTCGTTCGCCGCAACCTGGAAGCACAAGCTGCCTATCGTCATGGAAGGCGGCTGGATCGTTTCTTCCCACAGATACTGGATTGACGGCTCCGGCAAATACCGCGAGGGCCACCCCGAGGATGTGCGTCAGGGTGAATATGACGACAGCAAGCTCGCAAGGGTGAACATGATGGATTTCCGCGTGGGAGATGAAACGGAATCGTGGTTCCGCGACGCCTACGAACTCGTCAAGAAGTTCGTGGCGGAAGGTGGTTACAGGCTCTATCCAGACCAGTTCTATGTTCCGGAGGAACTTAAGTCAGGCGAGACCTGCACCATACAGCATCGCTGGCGTAACATGGGCTGGGGCTATTTCCCGAACAACATCCCGCAGTGGAACTACCGCTACAAAGTGGCTATCGCCCTGCTGGATTCCAAGGGACAGGTTGCCAAACTCGTTGTGGACAAGGATTGCGAGCCATCCACCTGGGTGGACGGCAATGCCAACACCTACATCACCAAGATAACAGCTGACGTTCCCGCAGGCACTTACACCTGGGCTGTCGCCATCGTGAATACTGCTGCCGGAAACAATCCTGCCATCCAGCTGGCTTGCAATGCCAATTTCACTGAAGACAACTGGCTCAAAATCAAGAGCGTAACTATCAAATAAGACATGAAAAGAATAATCTGGCTGTCTGCCGCCTTGTTGACCTTCGGGCTGGTTTCCTGCGAGAAGGTGGGCCCCAAGGATGACGGAAAGAGTGCTGCCCAGGGCAAGGAGATCACATTTACTCCAGACAGAACGACCACTCTTCGCAATCCACTTTGCGGATGGGTGCTCTACAACGGTATCGGAAACCTGAACTACAACTTCTTCACCCAGTATGAGAATTTCGACTCTTCAGAGGGTAAGGTCAATGTGGTGGATTATTCTACCACTATTCTCGTTCGTACTTCTTGGTATGCCCTTAACCCTGAAGAAGGCGTTTATGCTTGGCAGGAGGACTGCAATACCCCTGAGGCAATCTACTATCGCTGGCTCGTCAAAGAGGCGAAGGCACGTGGTATGAGAATTGGTTTCGGATATGGCATCGATGACCGTGACAAGAGCACTTATTTCACTCCTCCTTATGTGAAGGAGAAGGGTGCAGAGGGTTATGTCACGAGAAACGGCAAGGGCTGGACTCCATATCCAGACGATCCCGTTTTCCAGAAGTGCTATGAGAAGTTCCTCACCGACTTTGCTGCAGAAATCAACGATCCCGACCACTATGAGTTCGTGCACGGCGTGGGTATAGGCAAGTGGGGCGAGTACCACAACTGCATCTATTCCACCGGTGACGAGACTCCTCGCGGGCCGGTAATCGACTGGGTGTCAACGGCTTTCACCAACGCCTTCACCAAGATACCGACCTTTATCAACTACCACAGGCTCATCGGCTCTATGAAGTCGGAAGGTTCAGCCGATCCTCTTTCAGAAGGATATGTGGACCTCTGCGTGAGCAAGGGCATGTCCATCGGTTCGGGTGCATTCGGTATGCATCCGTATTTCGGTGACTGGGAAAAGGGAATCTCAATCAAGTACAAATACAAAAGACCTATCGTGGCCGAGGGCGGCTGGATTGTCGGTCAGCACAGCTACTGGAATGACACCGAGGGGTACCGTAAGGGACACCCGGAGGATGTCCGCCAGGGCGAGTACCGGGATGCCATCACCTGCAGCGCCAACATGTTGGATTTCCGTGTCGGGGATGAGACTGTGTCATGGTTCAATGACGCCTTTGACCTGGTGAAGAAATTCATCGCCGAGGGAACCTATCGTCTCTACCCTCAGAAGGTCATCGTGCCGGAGACTGCCAAAGCCGGTTCCGAAATCACCGTAATGCATAAGTGGATGAACCTCGGACAGGCATACTGTCCTACCAACATTCCTCAGTTCGAAGGCAAGTACAAAGTGGCGTTCGCCCTGCTGAACGCTTCCAACGGCAAGCCTGTGAAAATCTTCTATGATGAGGCCGCCCGCCCTTGTGACTGGTACAAGAGCAAGCCCGTCTCATACGATTTCAAGATTTCCCTGGCGGACGTGGCTCCGGGCAAATACACTTGGGGCATAGGCATCGTGGACGACCACAGCGAAGACAAGAAGATAGGCATCTACATCGCTGCAAAGGGCGAGTATACAGAGGGCAAATGGCTCAAACTCACTGATGTGACAATACAATAAACCATATATAATGAAAAAGACAGAATTCATCTATGAGACTCCGGAATTGACCGTAGTGTTTCTTTTGAACGAAGGCGTTGTATGCGCAAGTGTCATCGGCGCGGCAAACGATCCATTTATTGACGACGATGACGATGATCTCTGGAGGTAGGAACTATGAAAAAGATTTATTTTGCAATTGCCGCACTCGCAATCTGCGCATGTGCGAAGGTTGAATCAGACAACCAGATCAAATACATAGACCTTACTTTCGAGGCATCGATGGAAGCCACCAAGTCAGCGCTCGAGGGCAACAATGTCGTTTGGTGTGCAGGTGACCAGATCGCAATCTTTGCGGGTTCCGAAAAGGTTGTCGCAACCATTCCTGAAGGCGGCACTACTGCCACTTTCGCAGTATCTGTTCCTGAGGCTGAAACCTACTACGCAGTTTACCCTGCAAGCGAGGCCAACACTTTCGACGCTGCTAACGAACTGTTCCATGTCAATGTACCTGCGGTACAGAAGGCTACTGCCGGCAGCTTTGCCGACAAGGCCAACCTCTCAGCAGCCAAGACCAGTATCGAGGAGCGCAGCTTTACTTTCAGGAATCTTCTTTCGGCTTACAAGTTCCAGGTTTCCGAAGATGTGAACCAGGTTGCATTCTACGGCAACACCGTTGAGAGCCTCGCCGGCACCGCACAGGTGTCTTTCGATCCCGACGGCAATGCCTACGTATCTGCTGAAGACGGTGCTGCATCCAAATTCGTCATTGTCAAGGGACCTTTCCAGGCTGGGCAGAACTACTATGCTACTCTTCTTGCAAACGAGTACGCAAACGGCATGACCGTCCATGTGGCAAAGGGCAACGGCGTCATCGGTGTCCTCACTTCCAACGCAGTTACTACCCAGAAGAGCCACGCCCTCAATCTCGGCAACCTCTGCACTACCGTTGAGGCCAAGAATGGCTGGCAGAATCTCTCGGAGGTGGGTTCCTACAAGGTGAAGGAAGCCAACATGTGGCTCAACAAGGACTATGCTGACTCCCTCTATGCCCGCAAGGCCCTCTCCCTCGAGACCGGACTCCGCCGTCTCATGACCAACGACGAGAGCGTTGTGCTTCTTGAGATCAATGTCCCTCAAACCCAGAATTTCCGCATTGTCGTGAACCGTATGATTCCGGAGGTGCGTTACTATGACGCCGCGAATGATCTCAAGCCTTTCAACATCAGTTTCTACTCAAACGGAGATACCACGAACGGTACTCTTGTAAACACCGGAGACATCACCAAACTCTTCGGATATGGAGACGGTGGCTGGAGCGGCTTCAACTGCGGTGTTGACAATGTTTCCGCTGTCGATCCCCAGATCATTGTCAAGAAAAACCAGTATGGTTACGGAAAGCGTATCAACTTCCCTCTCTTCAGGGCCAGTGAATTCACCAATCTGGGCTACTCCGGGCTCAATGCATCCAACTGCTACACCTTTGGTCCTCTCAACGATGATTGGGTGAATCACAGTCATCAGTTCTCTGAGGGCAAGGCAGTACCGGTCCTCTGTGGTGAGTGGATTCCTTGCCAGGGAGGTGCAGGTGGAGACAAACTGGGTGGTCCTCGCGGCACCTATTTCTACTGCGTTACCGACATGGAGAGCTATACCAAACAGAACTTTATCGGTCTTGTCGTGGACATGAGACATACGAGAATTCTCATGCTCACCACTCAGATCAGTTATTAATCAGCTCGCGCTGCGAAGCGCCAGCCCATATTGAAATGTGGTGGAGCGACGGTCCTTGTGGCCGTCGCTTTTTTTGTGCATATCCATCGTCCGTACAAATTTGAACCATTTCCGTATATAATAGGAATGTTATCTCGTACAGGAAAGCTATTTTTGCATCAACCAGATAACACAAAAAAACAATATTCAAATTCCATAATTAAATGAAACGCAAAGATTCAAAGCTCATGAAGGTCCTCATGACCCTCATCTGCTCCGTCTTTTTCATCGCCACTCCGGCTATGGCACAGAACACCGTGACCGGAACTGTTTCCGATGAAAACGGCGAACCTCTGATCGGCGCAGGCGTGCTCATCAAGGGCACAGCTAACGGTGGCGTAACTGACCTGGACGGCAATTATTCCATCGTTGCTCCTGCTGATGCCGTCCTTGAAATTTCATACCTTGGCTACAAGACAATTGAAGTCGCTGTTGCAGGGCGATCTTCTGTGTCTGTGTCACTCGAGAATGACAACGTCCTCGAGGAAACCGTGGTAATCGGTTACGGCACGGTCAAGAAGAAGGATCTCACCGGTGCGGTTGCAGCCGTGCGTGGCGAAGATCTTGCATCGAAGAAGACCGCAACTCTTTCTACTGCCCTTCAGGGCACGATGTCCGGTGTCCTCGTGCAAAGGAACGGTAACGCCCCTGGTGCTTCTGCAAGCAGCATCCGTGTCCGTGGTATCACCACTATGGACAACTCCAACCCTCTCATCATCGTGGACGGTGTGCAGTGCAGCGACATCGACTATGTGAACTCCAATGACGTTGCGAGCGTATCTGTCCTCAAGGACGCATCCGCGGCTTCCATCTATGGCTCCAAGGCAGCTGCCGGTGTCATCCTCATTACTACCAAGCGCGGCGAGGCTTCCGATCTCTCATTCAGCTACAGTGGTGAGGTTGGTGCCGAGATTCCTACCACCCAGCCAGAAATGGTCGGCGTGACCCGTTTCCTCGAGATGAGCAACGAACTTCTCTACAATGACAACAACGCCGGTGGTTTCTTCCAGCTTTACACTTCAGATCAGGTGAAGAATTGGGTCAAGTATAATAAGACCGATCCGAACAACTATCCTATCACCAACTGGCGTGAACTCATACTGAAGAACGCTGCCCTCCGCCATTCCCACAACATCTCGGTGTCCGGAGGCAACAAGAGTGTACGCAGCAAGGTGTCAATGACCTACGATGACGTGGACGGCCTCTATGGTAATCGCAAGTATCAGAGGTTCATGCTCCGTACCAACAATGACTTTACAATCATCAAGGATTTCCTCCACGCTTCCCTCGACCTCAATATCCGTCGCGCTAAGAATACCACTCCTATCTACAGCCCATTTGACACAATGCGCAAGATGCCTGCTGTCTATGCTGCAACCTGGGAGGACGGACGCTATGCTGAAGGTAAGTCAGGTTCCAATCCTTATGCCCTGGTTGAACTCGGTGGTACTACCTATGCTTGGAGCACCCAGCTCGGAGGTAAGGCCTCCATCGACCTTACTCCGGTGAAGGGGCTCAAGATTTCAGGTATCATCTCTCCTTTTATCAACTACACCAAGTCCAAGCAGTTCAAAAACGCCTGCTACTATACTCTTGCAGATGACCCGGATGTGATCGGCGGTTACTTTGACAGCGGCACGACTTGGTCCACCAACAAACTCACCGAGAATCGTAATGACAGCTACACCGTCACTTCCCAGGTGATCGCCAACTACACCGGCTCCTTTGGTAAGCACAACATCGGTGCGATGGCAGGTTATGAGAACTATCTGATGAAGAGTGAGACCCTCAGCGCTGCCCGTGACCAGTACGAACTCACCGGTTATCCTTACCTCAATATCGGTCCTGAGGATTATCAGACTAATTCCGGCAGCGGTGACGTATATACATCAAACTCTTTCTTCGGCCGAGTTACCTATGATTATGCGGGCCGTTATCTCGTACAGGCAAACGTCCGTCACGATGGTTCTTCCCGTTTTGCAAAGGATTACAGGTGGGGAACCTTCCCGTCCTTCTCTGCAGGTTGGGTTCTTTCTGAGGAGAGCTGGATGGTGGCAACAAAGCCTGTACTCTCATTTATGAAGGTCCGTGCTTCCTGGGGTATGCTTGGAAATGAGAGAATCGGCAGCAGCTACTTCCCATATCTCGCCCTTATGAGCTTTGGCAACGCCCTTTTCTATGAGAATGGCGAGACTGTTTCCGACAAGACTGCAGCCCAGAGAGGCCTCGCAGTAGAGGATATCACCTGGGAAACCACCACTTCTACCGACCTCGGTCTCGACCTCGGTTTCTTCAATCGCAGGCTCAACCTCAATTTCGACTACTACTGGAAGACTACTGATGATATGCTTCTCTCAATCGAGATTCCATATCTTATGGGATATTCCAACCCTAAGACCAATGCCGGCAAGATGGCAACCCGTGGTTTCGATCTTGAAATCGGCTGGAATGACCACAAGGGTGACTTTTCCTACAGCATCAGTGCCAACCTGTCAGACTTCCTCTCCAAGATTGTGAGCATCAACGGAGCCGACATCATCTCAGGTGGAAAGATCCATAGGGAGGGATGTTATTTCAATGAGTACTACGGTTACATCTGCGATGGCATCTACCAGACTCAGGATGAGGTAAATGAATCTGCGAGACTCAACACTTCAGTTACCGTTGGTGACCTCAAGTACAGGGATATCTCCGGCCCTGACGGTGTTCCTGATGGCAAAATATCTGCAGAGTATGACCGAGTTCCACTCGGCAACTCACTTCCTCGCTTCCAGTATGGTGGCCGTTTCAACTGCGAATGGAAAGGCATCGACTTCTCAATGGTAGTCCAGGGCATAGGCAAGCAGAATGCATACCTCTCGGCAGCATACGTGCAGCCTCTGCGTGACAACTATGGCAACATTCCGGCCATCATCGACGGAAATTACTGGAGCGTATTCAATACTCCGGAGCAGAATCTCAACGCTACGTATCCTCGTCTGACCAAGGTCGGCAAGGACAACAACTACGCAACGTCTTCTTTCTGGATGTTCAACGGCGCATACTTCCGTATGAAGAACGTGACCATCGGTTACACTCTTCCGGAATCAGTGTCATCAAAGCTCAGAATCAAGAAACTCCGCATCTATGTTGCTGCCAACGACCTGTTCTGCATCAGCAACTATCCTAAGGGATGGGACCCTGAGATGGGTACCAGCGCATATCCTATCACAACCTCCGTACTCGGCGGTCTTTCAATCAAATTCTAAAGCCGGGCAATACTATGAAACATTATATCTACAGCGCAATAGCATCAGTGGCCCTTATGGCTGCGTCCTGTGTTTCAATGGACCTCAAGCCTACTTCTCAGGGCAACAGCGAGACCTGGTACACCACTGAGGTCGAACTGAATATGGCAGTGAACGAGTTCTACATCCTCGGCTACTGGCAGGAGCCTCTTCTCGCCAGCGAGCAGTGGACGGACAACTTCACCTATCGCAACACCAACAGGGGAGAGGGTGGTTCTGTCCTTGACGGAACTATCACCGGTCAGACCTGGTATGTGTACAATCTCTGGCAGCAGAGCTACAAACTCATTTCCCGTGCAAACTCCCTTCTGGAGAACATCCACAGGGCGGAAGAGGCCGGAATGAGTCAGACACTCATCGACGGCTTCAAGGCAGAGGCCTGCTTCGCAAGGGCTTGCAAGTATGCCGATCTCCTTTTCTTCTATGGCGCGGTTCCATACATCGACCGTTACTATACCATATCCGAGGCCGAAGAACTCAGCCGCACTCCGGTCGAGGAGGTGAAGAAGCATGTGTATGAAGATTTCGACTTTGCAATCGAACACCTTCCTGTAAGCCGTACTCCTGAAACCAGCCACGCAACCAAGGGTGCCGCCCTTGCAATGAAGGCTCGCTTCGCTATGTATATGAAGGACTACGAGACTATGGCAGAGGCTGCTAAGGCTTGTATGGACCTCAAGGTATATTCTCTTGAGCCTGATTTTGCAAAACTTTTCCTCCAGAGCACAAAGGCCAATCCAGAGAAGATTTTCTGCATCCCGCGTTCCTACGCGAACAGCGTTGTTCTCGATCAGTGGTATGTTAAGAACGGACTCCCTCGTAACGCCGGAGGATATGCAGCTGACACTCCTTCCTGGGATCTCCTTGCAGCATTCCTCTGTACTGACGGCCTGCCGATTGATGAGTCTCCTCTCTTCGATCCGCGCAATCCGTTCAAGAACCGCGATCCTCGTTGCACTATGACTATCGTTGAATTCGGCTCCGAACACTGCGGATTCGTCTACGATCCGTCACCTGCCGCCAAGACTGTGATGAACTACACTACCGGCAAGGAGCAGACTAACAACGACAGCCGTATCAATGCACAATACGCTTCCTTCAACGGTCTTATCTGGAAGAAGGGCGTGGACGCAAGCTGGATGGATAACGGCCTTAATGTGGAGTGTGACTACCTCATGATGCGTTATGCCGACGTTCTCCTGATGTATGCCGAGGCAAAGATTGAACTTGGTCAGATAGATCAGTCCGTCCTCGACGCAATCAATTCAGTACGTGCCAGGGCTTATGGCGTAAGCTACAGCCAGACGGATCTCTATCCATCTGTAACGGCCACTGACCAGACAACTCTCCGCCAGACCGTCCGCCTGGAAAGGCGCGTCGAACTGGCCAAGGAGTGCCGTCGCTATATGGACCTTATCCGCTGGGATCTCGCCAAGAAGGCCCTCAACAGCTACAACTACATCAATATCAACGATGCAACCCAATGGAAGACCGACGTGTATGACAAGGGCCTCTATTTCTGGGGTGAAACTCCTCAGATTGACGAGGACGGACTCGCCGACTTCTCTGCATTGGCAGAAAAGGGCTATTGTCAGAAAGGCGCTCAGCGTATCTTCCCTGACAGGCAGATGCTCTGGCCTATCCCTACTCACGATACTGACCTCTGCGTCAACATACGAGATGATCAGAACCCTGGTTATTAACAGATAATAATAGAATACAATGAAAGCAATCATAAAGACTCTTCCTCTTCTCCTTCTTGCAGCCGTTGGTTGCCAGCAGAAGATTGATAACGAAAAGTCAAGACACCAGTTCGATGTGGAAATCACCGCTTCGGAAGAGAGCATTGTTCTTGATGAGGCCAAAGCCGACCAGGTCGCTCTGACCATCAATTGGACAAAGGCAGCCGACCACGGTGATGACTATCTTGTCACATACGAGTACTACATTGACCACTCCACCAGTACAGCTGATGCTGTGCACGAGTATGAGGATGATGAGAACTTCACCCGCTCTTACACCCACAAGCAGCTTCAGACCCTGCTTACGGGCCGCTTCGGCCAGAAAACCAGTACCTGGAGCACACTCCGCTTCAAGGTTTCCGCCAGTTTCAGCGGTCCGGCCGTAATAATTCCGGACGAGGCTATCGTCTCCGTGAGGGTCAAGACCTACGGCGCAAAACAATTCGCCGCTGACGAGGTCTATCTCGGCGGCACAGCTGTGGGCGAGAACATCAAGCTCACAGCAGGCAGCAATCCGGATGTGTTCCAGTGGCAGGGGAGCCTCAAAGCCGGTTCCCTCTACTTCCCGGTAGTATATGGCGATGAGAACAACGTCATCGTTCCTGATGGCGACGGCACCGTAACCAAGGATGCAATGCCGGCAACAGTCGTGGATTCCCAGGTCGGTGGCGGTTGGACTATCGTCAATGCGGACAGTTACAGGGTCACTCTCAACTTCGCAACGAAGACAGTAACTATTATCCCTACTGCAGACATCTTGGAAGTTGACAAGATATACCTTGCCGGAAGTTCCCTCGCCGAGGAAGTGGAAATCGAGGCTTGCCTCGAGCGCAGAGGTCTCTACGCATTCAAGGGTGAACTCAAGGCTGGTACTCTCTATATGCCTATTGAATACAATGAGGCTCGTACCCTCGCCTTCGTTCCTACAGGCGAATTCCAGGATGGTGTCGCTTCCGCAATTACGCAGACGACGCTCTCCGGTGCTTCAGCCAAGGCTTGGAACATTCCAGCGGATGGAACATACCGAGTAGTGCTCGATACTGACGCGAAGACGGTTACCATCTATTCTTCTGCAACTGATCTTAAGAACATCAGTGTGACCTACAATAACACAGCCGATGGCATCAATCCTTATACCCAGGATGTTACCGCAATGTGGATTTACGGTGGTTTCAATGGCTGGATCTATGGTAGTGCTGAAAAAATGCCGGAACTCAAGCAGAGCCTCGCGGATCCTACTGTCTTCGTGTACAGCGGCGATGCCCTCAGAACTGATTCCAACGACCTTAAGGTAAAAGAGGAAGACGGTACCATTGTCACCAAGAAGATAGTCGGATACTGCAACTTCCTTGTCTACTATAAGGCAAACAATGTATGGGCTTATGGTTCTACGGCTTCCGCTGTACGTAATTCATATAATGGATACGTTTCCTGCGCCCTTGACACCGATTATTCTGCCGTAGGTGGCCAGGCCAACAACCGTTACGCATATTTCCTCATTCCGGAGGGAACCAATTGCGTAATCGTGAAGCTCAGCTCTGAGTCCAACACTGCTGCATCAGTCAGGTTCGAGAGCCGCTAATGCAAAGATTCCTCAAATACGCCATCGCGGTCCTTGTTGCGGGAGCATTCATCTCCTGCGACAAGGAACCGTCGGGTGGTGATGCTCCTGCTTCAGGAGCGACGGAGACCGTCAAGATCACTCCTGACCGCACTCGCAACCTCAAGAACCCTTTCAGTGGGTGGTTCCTTTATTCTGGGGTTGGTGACGGACTGGCTTCCAACTTTTGGGAGACCTATGACAGTTTTCCGAGCACCAACGGTACCGTAAAGGTTTCCGACTATTGTACCACCTTGCTCATACGCTTCAAGTGGTCCCAGGCCGAGCCCGAGGAGGGCAAGTACTTCTGGACGGACGAAGTGGACACCAAGGAAGCCCGGAGACTCAAATACCTCATTGACGGAGCAAAGGAAAGGGGCTTGAAGATTGCCTTCGGCTTCAGTCTGGACAGCCGCGACCAGCACTTCAACTGCACCCCGGAGTATGTGAAAGACAAGGGTTGCAAGACATTCACCAGCACCACAGGCTCCACTACCGTTTGGAGTCCGTATCCTGATGACCCTGTATTCCAGGAGTGCTATAGCAAGTTCATCCACGCATTTGCCCAGGAGTTCAACGATCCGGACCTCGTGCAGTGCATAGAGGGTTTCGGTATGGGAAAGTGGGGCGAGTACCACAGCTGCAAGTATTCCACCGGTGACATGACACCGCGACAGGATGTGTTCGACTTTGTCTGCGACCTTTTCGCCAGGGAGTTTACCAAGGTGCCGGTGGTTGCGAACTGCCACCGATGGCTTGGGTCCGGTACCGAATGGGACGGAACGAAATACGATCCCCAATCGGAAACCATGGTCCGCAGGGCCATATCCAAGGGCTTTGTGGCTGGAAGTGCTGCTCTCGGTATGCATACCTATTTCTCTACTTGGGAAAAGGGTATGTTCACATCCCTGATGTATCAGGTGCCGTATACCGCAGAAGGCGGATGGGTGAGGACTTCCCACGGCGGTTCCATCAAGGGCGACGGCTATGCCGACTGGTCTGAGGTCCGCAAGGGAGAGTATGATGACGCCAAAACCATCCACGCCAACACGATGGATTTCCGCTACAGCAGCAGCGTCAACGAAGGCGAAACCTGGTCCTGGTTCAACGAGGCGTATGATCTTGTGGAAAAATTCATCCAGGAAGGCATCTACCGGCTTTACCCTGACAGGGTGGTGATTCCTTCTTCCGCCAGCAAAGGCGCAACTGTCTCCATCAAGCACAGATGGGTCAACCTCGGTTGGTCATATTGCCCGACCAATGTTCCCGTTTACTCCAAATACAAGTTTGCCTTCGCGTTGCTCAATATCAATACGGGGCTGCCAGCCAGGTTGTTCTTCCCGGATGACGTGAAGCCTTCCGACTGGCATAACGGCACTCCCGTGGAGTACAATACCTCAATTATTCTCGACAAGGTTGCTGCCGGGGAATACACCTGGGCTCTGGCCATTGTCGACACCAGCAAGGGAAATGTTCCTGCTATCGACCTCTCGGTGAAAACCTCCAGCCTCACAAAAGAGGGTTGGTTGAAACTTGGCAAAATCACAATCAAATAATGAAAAAGAACTGGTTATACTCTCTTATAGTGGCAGTGGCGTTCTTCTGCTTTTCAGACGTCCTGGCCATCTCCTGCACACCGGACATTACTCCTGACGACGAGCAGGAGCAGGTGGATCCAACTCCAGATCCTACCCCCGATCCAACTCCGGACCCCGATCCAACTCCGGACCCGGACCCAACTCCGGATCCCGACCCTACCCCAACTCCCGACGGTAAACTCCGCATCCTCGCGATCGGTAACAGCTTCTCCCAGGACGCAGTGGAGCAGTATCTCTGGAACCTCTTTGATGCTGCCGGTCAGGAAGTTATCATAGGCAATCTCTACATCGGAGGTTGCACACTCGAGACCCACTACAACAACATGCAGTCGGGCGAGGGCAAATATGCCTACCGCAAAGTGGTGAACGGTACCAAGACTGAAACGGCGAACACCAGTCTCAAGACCGGTATCGAGGACGAGAACTGGGACATCATCACAATCCAGCAGGCCAGCGGCAAGTCCGGCATCTACAGCAGTTATACTCCGTACCTGCCGTCTCTGCTGAGCTATATCCGCCAGACTGCGAAGAAGAAGGATGTGAAACTGGGATGGCACATGACCTGGTCCTATGCCAAGTCATCCACCCACTCCGAGTTCCCGAACTATGGCAGTGACCAGATGAAGATGTACGAGGCTATCGTGTCCTGTACCCAGGACGCGCTCAAAGACAATAAATTCGATTTGCTCATACCTTGCGGCACGACCATCCAGAATGCCCGCACTTCCTATATGGGCGACTCCTTCAACCGCGACGGTTACCATCTCGAGGTGAACTACGGCCGTTATGCCGCTGCCTGCACCTGGTATGAGGCAATCAGCGGCAAGAGCGTCGTGGGCAACAGCTACAAGCCTGCCAGCGTGGTTGACAATCAGAAAGACGTGGTTCAGAATGCCGCTCACATGGCAGTCGCAAAACCGTATGAGGTAACCGATATGGTCGACTTCAAGACTCCGTATTCCGGCACTCCTGAGTTCAAGAATCCTGTCTGCATAGACTTCGGCGGCGGCAGCACCGCTCCTTCTGCGGAGTGGAACCGCGTGACAGTGCTCAGCACGGCGGACCCTATCTATCTCAAGTCCACGGACGGCGAGTGGGCACCGCTCAGCATTACCGCCCTGGAGTCATTCACCACCTCCTACAACGGGGTCGGCAGCGAGCCTGACAAGACCATCAAGATCGGCGAACTCAGCATGGCCAAGGCTGTGTGGGCTGACGGCATCATGATCAGCGGCGTCAAGAATGAGGGCGACAAGGGCCCTGCTGCTGTCGTCATTGGTGGTTTTGATGCATCCGCAAGCTACGCCATCGGAATCGTGGCAGTCCGTTTCAACGGTTCCGCAGCCGCCCGCACCTGTGAATATCAGGTAAAGGGCGCCAGTGATTCAGAGGTGAAGTCCATGAATCCGGGCATGAAGACCTGGCCTGGCGACGATGCCGACTTCACTCCATACATGGTCAGCTACTCAGGTGTGAAGGCTTCCTCCGATGGTAAGATCCGCGTGGAGGTCAAGGCAATTGACACCACTCTCGCCTGTGATGGCCTCATCAATGCACTCATAATCAGCAAGGAATAATCAAAGGATGAAATTCGCCAACATCATTGTCACGGCGGCCGGAGCATTCATGCTGTCCATTGCTGCAAGCGCACAGACCCGCGAGATCGACCTTGCGGGCGAGTGGGGCTTCCAGACCGATGTGATGGACTTCCGCAGGGGATCCCTGTCCCCTCGCTACAAGCACAAACTGCAGTCCAGCATCATGCTTCCGGGTACTACCGACGATAATAAGATAGGTTACGAGAACCCGTATACTTACGTTGACCGGCTCACGAGGCTCTATGAATATATGGCACCGGCGTGGTACCAGCGCGACATAGAAATCCCCGCAGAGTGGGCCGGCAAACGTATTTTCCTCTATATGGAGCGTACGCACTGGCTCAGTTGCGTATGGGTGGACACCAAAGAGGTGAGCCGTCAGGACTATGTCAGTGTGCCCCATGTCCACGACATAAGCGATTTCGTGGCTCCCGGAACCACTCACCGCATAACTCTGTGCATTGACAACCGCTTCCAGTATGACACCCACAAGTGGGACCACTCCCACACGGAGTTCACCCAAATCAACTGGAACGGAATACTCGGTGACTTCAAACTCTATGCGCTGGATCCCGTCTATATAGACGACTTCCAGATGTTCCCCGACCCGGAGAACAGCCGTGCCGAGGCAAGGCTTGTCGTGAACAACACCCTTGGCAATGCAGTGGATGTGAAACTCCACCTGACTGTAATCGGGCCAGACGGCAGGCAGTTTCTTTCGGATAGAGACGTGCCGATCGAGGCTGGTTGCACGGAAATTTCTACGAGCATCAATATCGCTGACTGCAAGATCTGGGATGAGTTCAATCCTGTCCTATACAGGGTTGAGGCAAGCCTGCAAGCCTCTGATGGCAGCCATCACAGTGTTGGCTGCAACTTCGGAATGCGCAGCGTAGGACGTGACCAGCACCACGTTCTCGTTAACGGTCATCCTGTCCATCTCCGCGGTACCGTGGAGAATGCGGTATTCCCTCAGACTGGTTATGCGCCGGTGGATGAGGAGTCCTGGGCCAGGATCATGTCCATACTGAAGGACTATGGTCTCAATCACATGCGTTTCCACTCCTGGTGTCCTCCTGATGCCGCTTTCCGTGCTGCGGACAAGGCCGGTATCTACTTGGAGGTTGAAATGCCTATGTGGGGCAAAGACGCCATGGCGGACGAGGCCAGATATGATTTCTTCCGCCGCGAAATAAAGGCGATTCTCAAGAATTACGGCAATCACCCGTCTTTCCTGCTCTATTGCAACGGCAATGAGATTCAGGGAAATTTCGATTTCATAGAGGAACTTACAGCCTCAGCCATTCGACAGGACAAGCGCCATCTCTACAGCGGTTCGACAGCCCGTACGAGGGTTCCTTCAGATCAGTACTACATCTCCCAGGAAACTCCGAAAGGACCGGCGAAGGTCTATGAGGGTCGTCCAGGAACAGATTGGGATACCAATGCGGCCTGCGATGTGGATGTGCCTATCATCTCCCACGAATCCGGTCAGAGATGCGTGTATCCTCATTTTACTGAAATAGAAAAATATCACGGTCCGGTAAGGGCGAGGAACTTCGAACTTTGGAGGAGTATGCTCACCGAAAACGGTATGGCTGACCAGGCGGAGGATTTCTTCCGCGCTTCCGGAGCCCTTACCGTGTTGGAATACAAGTGCGTGATGGAGGCCCATCTGCGCTCGTTCAACAGTGCCGGATTCCAGCTCCTGTCACTCAATGACTTTACGGGCCAGGGCTATGCCCCGGTGGGCATCTTAGACCCGTTCTGGGACAGCAAGGGGCTTGTGACCCCTGAGCAATGGAGACGTTTCTGCGCTCCGTCCACGGTACTCCTCAGGTATTCCAAGAGCACATATTTCAATGACGAGACTTTCCGTGGCAAGGTGGAAGTTTACAACTACACGGACAAAGCCTCACGTTCTGCGAAAGCCTCCTGGAGCCTTTGCGACGAGTCTGGAAAACAACTCCTTAAAGGCTCTGCCGGCAAGGTGGCTGTGGGCAGCTACGGTGTGTTCAACGGCAGCTCCTTTGATGTGAAACTTGCATCTCTTAAATTGGCTAAGGCTCAGCAGCTCGTGCTCACTGTCAAGGTTGACGGTTTCGGCGAGAATTCCTGGAAGATTTGGGTGTATCCTCATAATAATGTTCCCGAATCCGATGGCAAGGTGCTCTATGCAGATGAATTGACCGATGAGGTCAGTGAAACTCTCCGCTCTGGCGGTACAGTAGTACTGACTCCCGATCCGGATCGGGTGGAGGGTCGCAAATCAGTATTCCACAACCATTTCTGGAATCCTATTATGTTTGCCTGGAAGCCTATGACAATCGGCTGTCTTATGCAGAAAGACAATCATATCTTTGATAGTTTTCCGACTTCATATCACACGGATTTTCAGTGGTATGACATCATACCCGCCTCCAAGGTGATGGACCTCCAGGACGGCCCGTCCTCCCTGCGTCCTTTCATCCAGGTAATCGATGCTTTCGACAGCAACCGTAAACTTGGTCTCGGTTTTGAGGCAAGGGTCGGAGAAGGTAAAATCATCGTACTCCCTCTGAGAAAGGATGAGACTTTCCTGAACAATCCTGCCGCACTCCAATTCCTTAGGAGCATTGACGAATATGCACATAGTGCGTATTTCTCACCGGAAGTATGTGTGGATGAGGAATATCTCGGTTCATTTCTGAGATAAGATTGATTATCTTTGTATCATGACGCATTTTAACCGACTAATAGCCGTGTTGCTGGCTGCCGCAGCTATGCTCACAGCCGAGACAGCGCTTGCGCTTGATACGAAAGACTATCGCTTCCACCGTATGCCGGAAACATCCTACTACGGCGGAATCAACAGTATATCCAAGGACGTCCTGGGCCGTATCTGGTTTACCGGAACAGACGCCTTGTATATGTTCAATGGGATATCTTTCCAACAGGTAAAACCTGAGAATCCCACGCCGTCTGTACCTCTGAATTATCGTTCTGTCAGGGTTATGAGGGACGGCAGGCTTGTGGTTGCTACCAATGTAGGTCTTTTCAAATACGACTATCGCTTTCAGGACTTCAACATCCAGATCGAAGGAGGTATCTCTGCAATCAGAGTGGATAATGATGATAATATGTGGTTTCTCCACAAGGATATCCTCTCAAAACTTGATCCGTCAGGGAATCTGACAGCATATCCATTCTCGGAGGCTACCTTAGTTCCCGCTAACTGTCACTGTGTTGATGGATCGGTGTTTATGTCATCGGTGTCCAACGTGTGGAAACTGGACACTCAGACAGGAGAGTATTCTTTTTTCGCCAATTTTACGGGTACCAATCCCGAGACGGGCATATCGGATATGGTGGGACACGATGGTTTCATCTATGTCCTCACGGAGAGGAACGGTCTTTTCGAATGTATGCCAGACGGCAACGTGAGACGTCATTTCGACGGACTTCCCGGCATCTCCAAACAGCTTTTCATAGACACGAGGGGAGTTTTCTGGATTGCAACTCAGAATGGCCTTCAATTCATAGATCCAGTTTCTGGGGAATCCAAAGTGAGGCAATCCCATCTCAACGACAGCTTCTCCCTTCCGAATGATTCCGTCTGGTCTATTTTCCAGGATGGCGACGGTGAAGTGTGGGTTGGTACATACGGAGGTAAGATTGCTTACCAGTCTTTCAATGATGATGATGCCGGACTTGTGCATCCGGCATCCGGCAGTCTCAATCATCCTATTGTAAGCGCTTTTGCCGAAGACAGTGAAGGGCGATTGTGGATTGGAACTGAGGGTGGTGGAATCAATTGCTGGGACATCTCAGAGAACAAGTTTGTCGAATTGAGTCTGAAGAGTTCCTCTGGAATTAATTATTCCCAGGTCAAGAGGTTGAAATGTATAGGTGATAAGCTTTACATCGCCTCCTTCCACGGAGGAATCTCTATTCTGGATAGGAAGACCTCAGTCCTTAGTACCCTCTCCATTAAGGATCCGGTATCTGGAAATCCAGTGCCGTGCTATGATTTTGAACTTGAGGGCACAAAGGGCATCTGGATATCCAATCCTGACACGGATTTTATGTATTGGGATAGGGCTAGTGGCAAGGTGGAGAAGGTGTATGGCACAGAAAGTGACGGTACTCAGTCCAGATTCAGAGTAGAGTCTTTTTATCGGACCGAAGACGGACGTCTGGTACTTGCTACCCATCACGGCGTTGTCGTGATGGATGCTCTGACTAGGACTGTCATCAATAGATATGAAGTGCAGGGAGAAGACGTGAGTCTGAACTTCCTCAACTGCTTTTGCCGCATCAGCGATTCTGAGACCTGGTTTGGAACTATGGGCGCGGGAGTCGTCAGGCTCGCAGAAGATGGCAGTTATGACTTGCTACGGGATGCAGACGGTAATCCTATGGGTAACCATCGCATCTTTGCCATTGAAAGGGACATCCGTTCGGGGAATGTATGGTTCAGTACCGAAAACGGGCTCTATGTCTACCGTCAGAGCACTTCCCAATTTGAAAAAGCCAAGATAGGTTCTTCTGCATCTTGCGGAGCCTACTATATACGTTCCGGATTCGTCACATCTGCCGGAACCATTCTTTTCGGAGGTACTGACGGTCTGATCGCGTTCGATCCATCATCGGTTGACAGGAACACGCAGAAACCGGTAGTTTTCTTCAATTCCTTCAGGGTGAACAATATGCTGATGCTCCCAGGAGCCAAGGATTCACCATTGAAGTATTCCATCTCCTGGTATGGGATGCCTGATGCTAAGAAAACATCTCTCAGACTGAAGAACAACCAATCCAACTTTGAGGTCGGTTTCGCCTGTGATAGTTATCTGGAAGCCTCCCGCAACACCTATGCCTATAGGATGGTAGGCATATCGGACAACTGGATAATACTGCCTCCAGGACAACAGTCTGTTCGTTTCATAGACCTTTCTGCAGGCCACTACCGCCTTGAGGTCAAGGCAGCCAACAACGTTGGCGTTTGGGGTGATACGGTGACAAGTTTGTCCGTGGTAGTAACGCCTCACTTCCTGCTTTCCCCTCTGGCATATCTGATATATTTCCTTATCATTCTTTGCATCGTGTGGTGGCTCTGGTCCTGGTCCACTAAGAGAAAAATGCTTGAGCAGCAGCTGACTCTCGAAATGGAAAAGGAGAAAAACCTGCAGGAACTCAATCAGGTACGCAATGAGTTCTTCACAAACATATCTCACGACCTGAAGACTCCGCTTACCTTGGTCATCGATCCGCTCAAGCAGCTTGAGAAGGAAATACCGGAGGATGCTTCCTACAGAAAGCACGTGACGATGATCGGACGAAACATTGCCAGGATACAGCGAATGCTCACCCAACTCCTCCAGTTCAGGCAGATAGAATCTGTCAAGGCTCCTGTCAATGCAGTTCCGGGCGATATAGTCAAGTTTGTGGACAGCGTGTTCTCTCTCTTTGAGTTCTATGCGAGCAAGAAGCAGATTGAAACAGAGTTCAAACCTTGGGTGGAGAGCTATTCGGCCCTCTTTGATACGGAAATGATTGAGAAGGTGTTCACCAATCTCTTCTCTAATGCCATCAAATACACAAGCGGCGAGGGTTATGTGGGTGTGCGCATCGCTCCGTCTTCCCTGGAGGATATTCCTCTGTCAGCCGATGTGGATCCGCAGGCACAGTGGCTCACATTCGTGGTTACCAACACCGGAAGTGAGATTCCGGAGAGCCGCTACAAGACTATTTTTGAACCTTTCAACAATGAAGGCAAGACTAAACTGGAGTTTGAGTCCCACACCGGCCTGGGCCTTGCGATCGTCCAGGCTCTCGTGACCGATATGAAGGGAACGATTTCCGTTTCTTCATCTGACAATCAGGTAAGCTTCACAGTCGTCTTGCCTTTGGTTCCTTGCGCAGAAGCCTATGAATCTCCGGATATCTCGGTAGTCGAGGATGATTCATACGACTATGCGGCCTCCGAAATTGATGCGATGATAAGCGAAATCGATGAGATGGAAGGGGAATCCAACAGCCGTGAACGCAAGACTTACGATATCCTTGTAATTGAGGATGACAAGCAACTCAGAGGCTATCTTGAACAGCGTTTATCCAATCATTATAACGTATACACGGCGTCCAATGGCGAGGATGGCATAGCTAAGGCAGCTAGGATTATGCCGAACATAATCATAACGGACCTTCTTATGCCTAAGAAGAACGGTTTTGAAGTATGCCGTTCCCTGCGCACGGATATGAAGACATCTCATATCCCGATAATCGCCCTTTCGGCGACGGGCGAGAATACGAACTTCAAGATAGAGGCCCTTGAAAGCGGTGCCAACGTGTTCATCGATAAGCCCGTGGATATGGACTTCCTGCTCAAGCAGGTTGCAAACCTTATCAAGAACCAGAACAAACTTAAGGAACTCTACAGCCGTCGTTTCGTCGCAGAGCCATCAAAGATAGCTTCAAGCTCTGTGGACGAAGAATTGATGAAGAAGGCGGTGGCTTTCATCGAGAAGAACTTTGAGAATGAGAACTACGGCGTGGAGGAATTCGTTTCCGACATGGCTATCGCAAGAACCCGTCTCTACCAGAAGATCAATGACCTCACGGGAATGAGCATCAAGGAATTCATCCTGGATATAAGGCTCAAGAGGGCGTGCCAACTGTTGAGGGAGTCAGAATATACCGTTGCGGAGATATCCACTATGACTGGATTCGCCAGCCCGAAATACTTCAGCGTTTGCTTCAAGCGTCATTACGGGCAGTCTCCAACGGATTTTAAAGCCAACACTGATGCAGAAAAGAATTCCAAATAGCAGGCTCCTCGCCATTTTTGCGGCCTTGCTGATATGCGTGGGCTCCCACGCCGCCCCAAAAGATCTACTAGTTGAGGCCGAAAGCTTCAACTGCAAGGGCGGATGGAAGGTGGACCAGCAGTTCATGGACCAGATGGGTTCCCCATATCTGATAGCCCACGGCATGGGAGTGCCAGTGGATGACGCTACCACGACCGTTTCCCTGGAGAAGGGTCTTTGGCATGTGTGGGTGCGTACCTTCAACTGGACAGCTCCGTGGTCTTCGCAGAAGGGCCCCGGTGCGTTTTGCGTGAAAGTCAACGGCAAGAGCCTGGGCGTTGTCCTGGGCACCGAAGGCGATTGCTGGCAGTGGCAGTATGCCGGCAGCGTGAAGGCCGGTGGCAAGAAGACCACGCTTTCGCTCAGCGACCTCAGCGGTTTCGACGGCAGATGTGATGCTGTGTATCTGAGCCAGAATGCATCCCTTGTCCTACCTTCAGATCCGGAGGCTCTCAAGGCTCTCAGGAATGAGGCGAAATCAAGCGGACAGGAATATGATTTCGTCGTTGTGGGCGGTGGCATCGCAGGCATGTGCGCTGCGGTAACTGCCGCCAGGAACGGTCTTAATGTGGCCCTGGTCAATGACCGTCCCGTGCTCGGCGGCAATAACAGCGCAGAAATACGAGTACATCTCGGAGGTCATGTGGAAATAGGACCGTACGAGCGTCTGGGCCGTATGCAGCGCGAATTCGGACACACTAAAAAGGGCAATGCCCAGCCTGCTTCCAATTACGAAGACGAGGCCAAGCAACGCTTTGTGGATGCGGAGGAGAATCTGACTCTCCTTGCTCCCTATCATGCAATTGCAGTCAAATGTGATGGGCAACGCATCAGCAGCGTGACCGTGAAGCATATCGAGACGGGTGAGGAGATAGAACTCACTGCTCCTATATTCTCGGATTGTACGGGCGACGGCACGATAGGCTATCTTGCCGGCGCTGACTGGACACAGGGCCGTGAGGCGAAACACGAGTTCAACGAACGTTCTGCCCCTGAAGTTGCGGACAAAATGACTATGGGAGCCTCCGTGCAGTGGTATTCGAAAGATACGGGAAAGCCTGTGACTTTCCCTGAATTCTCCTACGGGGTCACTTTTGACAAGACTAACGCCCAGAGGGTGAAGATGGGCGAATGGACCTGGGAGACCGGCATGAACCGGGACCAGGTGCTTGAGGCCGAGAGAGTGCGTGACTACGGCCTGCTTGTGGTGTATTCCAACTGGAGTGCCCTGAAGAACCATGTGGACCCTGAGAAATATGCAAACCTCACCCTCGACTGGGTGGCATACGTGGCTGGCAAGAGGGAATCCCGTCGTCTGCTCGGAGACCATATACTCGACCAGAATGACATCGATAAGGCCATTCACTATGATGACGGAACTTGTACCACGACCTGGAGTATTGACCTGCATTTCCCGGACAAGAAGAACTCCGAACAGTTCC
Organism: Bacteroidales bacterium UBA1745; assembly: GCA_002314885.1. GTDB lineage: Bacteria > Bacteroidota > Bacteroidia > Bacteroidales > UBA932 > Cryptobacteroides. The sequence continues at coordinate 41,227 of DCHT01000058.1, forward strand.
CGGGCAATGAATTCAAGTCCGCGACAGTTCACGACTGGATATTCCCGTACGAGATACCATACCGCTGTTTCTATTCCCGCAACATCGAAAACCTGTTCATGGCCGGTCGCAACATCAGCTGCACTCATATCGCTCTCGGTACCGTCCGCGTGATGCGTACAACCGGCATGATGGGCGAGGTGGTGGGAATGGCGGCCAGCATCTGCTACGAACACAATTGTGATCCGAGAGGCGTTTATACGGACTATCTGCCGCAGCTCCAGGCACTTATGAAGAAGGGCGCTGCTCGCGATGACGTTCCTCTCAATAATCAGAACTTCAATCTCGCCAACCGCTTCCTGCCGAAGCCTAAGGCCTATGTGGATGCCGATCCGGCGAATGCGAAGAGTTCATGCTATGCTGTCCTGGACGGAGATGTTCTCCACCTGGGCAACTCCCTCATACATCGTTCCTTCAAATGGAATGAGGGCAATCTGCAGACCATCGCTATCGAGGACAAGGCCACTGGCCGTGAATTCGTGAACCGCTCCACTAGGCCGGATTTCGCCTTCACTGACAAGGAGATGACGGCATCGGACGGCAAACTGGAAGTGAACATGGTGGAGAGCGATGGCATACGTCCGCCCCATATGCTCGCAGTGGTCACATATCAATATGGTACATATCAGGTGCGCCGCGAATGGCGCATATATGAGGACTGCCCAGCCCTTGCGGTGGACAACTACATATGTGGGCAGAAAGTGGCGGCCACGGCAGTCTCCACCCCGAAGAAGGGTCCGGAGAATGTAGCTGACCACAAGAACATAGAATCCACGGCGGATATGGCTCAGGGGCGCAAGCAGTCCGTACGGCTGGATTATATGGACATCGGAGGAGACCACTGGCACGCACGAGCTGTGGAATTCAGCGACGTTACGGATTGGAACAATAATCTGGTGAAGACCGTGGATTTCATTCCATACCGCAAACTCAACTACCGCGGCAATCTCCTTTTTGCGCGTGATGTGGACGGAAACGGGCTGTTCTTCCTCAAGGAGGCTCCCTGCACCGGAGTCCAGATTGCCAATGACGGACACGATTTTGAAATCGAAGCCGGCAAGTTCGCTGTGACTGGCCTCGGTGCAGAGGTGACAGACCTTCAGAGCGGGGAGTGGGTAAAACTCTATTCCAGCGTGATTGGCGTATATGGCGAGGGCGAACTCGCCGCCTATAAGTCCCTGCGTTCCTATCAGAAAAACATTCGTATCCATGATGCCAAGCGTGATGAGATGGTCATGATGAACACTTGGGGCGACCGCAGTCAGGATTCCAAGGTCAACGAGCAGTTCTGTATCCAGGAGCTGGAGAAGGCTGCCCGCCTGGGCATCACCCATTTCCAGATAGACGACGGCTGGCAGGAGGGAAAGAGCCCGAATTCCGCCGTGGCGAAGGGTTCATTCAAGAATATTCACGAGAATCCTCTCTACTGGACTCCTGCAAAGGACAAATATCCTTCCGGACTCACTCCGGTGGTGGCAAAGGCCAGGGAGTTGGGCATTGAGCTCGGTCTGTGGTTCAACCCTAGCATACAGAATGACTTTGAAGACTGGGAGAAGGATGTTGAAGCCGTGGTGAAACTCTACGAAGAATATGGCATCAAGGTCTTCAAGATTGACGGACTGTCCATACCGAACAAGACTGCGGAAGCCAATCTCCGCAGGTTCTTTGACGGAGTGTTGGAACGCACTGACAACCAGGTGGTGTTCAACCTCGATGCGACTGCCGGTCGTCGCGGGGGCTTCCATATGTTCAATGAATATGGTAATACCTTCTTGGAGAATCGCTACACCGACTGGAGGAACTACTATCCTTACTGGACCCTCCGCAACCTCTGGCAGCTCTGTCCTTATGTGCCTGCGGAGAGGCTTCAGATCGAGTTTCTGAACAAGTGGAGGAATGAGGAAAAATACGAGGACAGCGCCTTCGCTCCCCAGGGCTATGACTTTGCCTACATTTTCGCAACTTCCATGGCGGGACAGCCTCTGGCATGGATGGAGGCCTCCAATCTTCCGGAAGAAGCCTATGACATCGCCGAACTTGTAAAGGACTATGTGAAGCTGGCTCCTTCTTTCCACGAGGGCACCATACTGCCTGTCGGGGACGAGCCTTCCGGAAGGTCCTGGACGGGTTTCCAGTCCGTGGGAGCGAAGACTGAAGGCTATGTGCTGATCTACCGCGAGGAGAACGACAAATCCAGTGAAAGCATTCGTACCTGGTTCCCGGAGGGGGCATCCGTCTCCTTCAGCCTGGTGCTCGGAAATGGCGCCGATTTCAGTGCGGTGGCAGGACGGAACGGCTCCGTGGAATTCACCCTGGAGGCGGCAAACAGTTTCGCCATGTACAAGTACACAATAGCAGAATAATATCAATATATGAAAATACGACACCTGCTCAAGACCATTATCGCCCTGACAATTGCGGGCATTTCTCTTTCCGCGCGTGCCCAGTCGCAGCCGGAACTCATCCAGAATGTCTATGGACGCGACATCACCCTGCTCAACGGCAAGTGGAACGCTATCATCGACCTCTATGACCTGGGCCGTGCGAAGAAAATGTGGCTCAACCACAAGGTGGAGAAAGACAGCCAGTTCTACGAGTACTCCTGGGAGAACGGCATACGCCTCAATGTGCCAGGTGACTTCAATAGTCAGTTGCCTCAGCTGCAGTATTACGAGGGTACCGTGTGGTATTCCCGTCATTTTGATGTGGATGGCGGTCTGGTTCCGTCAGAGAAGATGTTCCTCTATTTCGGAGCAGTCAGCCAGCGCTGCACCATCTGGCTCAACGGAGAAGAACTCGCCAGCCATGACGGTGGCTTCACGCCTTTCCAGATCGAGGTGAGCGGCAAACTCAAGGACAGTGACAATTTCCTTGTGGTGGAGGTGAACAATGACCGCAGGACAGATGCCATCCCTGCAATGTCTTTCGACTGGTGGAGCTACGGCGGCATCACCAGGGATGTGATGCTCGTCAGGGAACCGAAGGTCTATATCAAAGACTATATGGTCCAGCTTGACAAGAACCAGCCTGACCTCATCAATGCCAGCGTGACGATGTCGGAAGCCGTTCCGGCAGGTTCCGGCGTGGTGCTCAGCATTCCTGAGCTCAAGATACGCGAGACTATCAAGCTCGATGCTGATGGTAGGGGCGTTGCCTCCATCAAAGCAAAGAAGCTCCAGCGCTGGTCACCCGACGATCCTAAGCTCTATGAGGTGAAACTCGAATACAGCGGAGGGGACTCCGTGAGCGAGCAGATTGGTTTCAGAAACATCACCGTGGACGGCACGAAGATTCTCATCAACGGCAAGAACACCTTCATGTGCTGTGTGTCTTTCCACGAGGAGATTCCCCAGCGGATGGGACGTGCCTGCACCGAGGAGGACGCCTATATGCTTCTCAACGAGGCGAAGGCCCTTGGAGTGAACATGATACGTCTGGCGCATTACCCTCAGAACGAGCACATCGTAAGGCTCGCCGAGAAAATGGGTATCGTCATCTGGCAGGAAATTCCTGTATGGCAGGGCATAGACTTCGAGAACGAGGCCACTATGGACAAGGCTCTCACTATGTTCTCCGAGATGCTCTACCGTGACAAGAACCGTTGCGCGGTAGGTTTCTGGGGCATTGCCAATGAGACCCGTCCGTCCGTGGCCCGCAACGCCTTCCTCCGCAGGGAATTGGCTTTTGCACGCAGTATTGATGACACTAGACTCTATACAGGTGCCTTTGACAATGTATATTACAAAAAGGAATTCGGTGAGTTCCGCATAGAAGACGACCTCATCAATGACCTTGACGTTGTTTCTTTCAATAAGTATATGGGCTGGTATGCCCCTTGGCCTTGTGATCCGTCCGACTGCAAGTGGAATGTGGCGGAGGGCAAACCTGTCATTATCTCCGAGTTCGGCTGCGAGGCACTCTACGGACAGAGGGGCAACGGCAATGCCGCAAGTTCTTGGACAGAGGACTATCAGGCTGCTCAGTACCGTAAGAACCTCGAGATGTTTGAGCAGATTCCGAACCTAGCGGGCGTGAGTCCGTGGATACTTTTCGATTTCCGTTCCCCATATCGTTTCCACCCGACCAATCAGGACGGTTGGAACCGCAAGGGACTCGTTTCCGATCAGGGAATGCGCAAGAAAGCCTGGTACATAATGCATGACTACTATGCCCAGAAGAAAGCGGAATATGCTTTCTCTGCCGCTCAGAAGACTGCCGAAAAGAGTAGCTCCAAGAAGTCTGCTGCGGCTCCTGAACTGCCTCTCTACAAGGATGCGAATGCTCCGATCGAACGCCGTGTAGAGGACCTGCTTTCCCGAATGACGCTTGATGAGAAGATCCTTCAGCTCAACCAGTACACTCTCGGCCGTAACAATATCGAGAACAACCTCGGCGAAACCGTCAAGCAGGTGCCAGCAGAGGCCGGTTCGGTAATCTACTTCGGCGATGATGCAAAACTGCGCAACGCTATGATGAAACGCTGTATGGAGGAATCACGCCTAGGTATCCCTATGCTCTTCGGCCACGACGTAATCCACGGCTACAAGACCATCGCCCCGGTACCTCTCGCAATGGCTGCCAGCTGGAATCCTGCTCTCGTGCAGGAGTCCTGTCACTATGCTGCCAGGGAGGCATCTTATTGCGGTGTGGACTGGACTTTCTCGCCTATGGTTGATGTTGCTCACGACCCTCGTTGGGGCCGCGTGATGGAAGGCTATGGCGAGGACGCGTATCTCGCGTCAGTGTTCTGCCAGGCAGCCGTCAGGGGCTATCAGGGCGATGATCTCAGTGCTGAGGGCACGATTGCCGCCTGTCTCAAGCATTTCGTGGGTTATGCAGCCTCCGAGGCCGGGCGTGACTATGTATATACTGAGATTTCCGACCAGACACTTTGGGACACGTACTTCCCACCGTTCAAGGCTGGCGTGGATGCTGGTGCCTGCACCCTGATGAGTTCATTCAACACAATCAGCGGTATCCCGGCCTCTGCCAATCACTATACTATGACAGAGATTCTCAAGGAAAGGTGGGGCTTCGACGGCTTCCTTGTTTCCGACTGGGACGCCATCAAGCAACTCATCAACCAAGGTATGGCAAAGGATCAGAAGGAAGCGGCGGTGCTCGCTTTCAACGCCGGTCTGGATATGGATATGGTGGATGACATATATCGCAAATATATGGCAGAACTCGTTCAGGAGGGCAAGATATCCGAGAGACTCATCGACGACAGTGTCCGCAGGGTGCTCCGCATCAAGTTCCGCCTCGGTCTATTCGATCATCCTTATACCACTGAACTTCCAGCTTCCAAGATTTATCGGCAGCCGGATGCAATGGCTTCTGCCGAGGAACTTGCCCAGCAGTCAATGGTCCTCCTCAAGAATGAGGTAGCCCTTCTTCCTCTGAAGAACAAGTCCAAAATTGCTCTCATCGGCCCTCACGTCAACACCCAGAAGGACCTCATTGGCAACTGGAGGGGCAGGGGAGAGGACAAGGATGTCATCACCTTAGCCGAAGGCTTCAAGAAGGAATTTTCTTCTTCCGAGATACTCGTGGCTGAAGGCTGCGGAATCGAGACCGCTGATGCAGCCCTTTTTGCAGAGGCTGTTGAGGCAGCAAATGCTGCTGATGTAGTGGTGTTGACCGTGGGTGAGAAAGCCTCCTGGTCCGGCGAGAACACTTCCCGCACGACCATCGCCATTCCGCAGTGTCAGGTTGATCTGCTCAGGGCAGTGAAGGAAACCGGCAAGAAGGTGGTCGTGCTCGTTGCTTCTGGCCGTCCTAACGACCTCTCTGCAGTTGAACCTCTAGCAGACGCAATGCTGGAGGTATGGATGCCAGGTACCACTGCGGGTACTGCGGTGGCAGGCATTGTTAGTGGTCGTTACAACCCGTCAGGTCGTCTGCCGATCACCTTCCCGATGTCAACCGGCCAGATACCTATCTACTATAACCGTCGCAATAGTGGCCGCCGTGGCACTCAGGGCGTTTACAAGGATATGAGCAGCGATCCTCTTTACACTTTCGGATACGGTCTGAGCTACAGCAAGTTCGAGTACTCAGACATCCAGCTCTCCTCAACTGAGATTTCCGCAGACGAGCAGCTTGAAGTGAGGGTAAGCGTGAAAAATGCTTCCGACGTTGACGGTCTGGAAACGGTGCAGCTTTACATCTGTGACCCATACTGCAGCATTGCCCGCCCGGTGAAGGAACTCAAGGCCTTTGACAAGAAACTCATCAAAGCCGGGGAGACGGTGGAATTCTGTTTCACTCTGGAACCGTCCCGGGATCTAGCTTTCGTGGACAGGAATGGTCGACCGCTTCTGGAAGCGGGAGAATATCGTATATTTGCAGGCGATAAGACACAATCCATCACGCTCAAGTAATCCGATATGAAATCACTCAACAGATATATTTTCATAGTGCTCGCCCTTTCGGTGAGCACTATGCTTTATGCGCAGAGGTCAGAGAGCCTCCTGAAGAACTGGAATTTCCACCTCGGCGATGAGCCGGCCGCAGCAGCCGCAGACTACGATGATGCCTCCTGGCAGAAGGTCAGCGTGCCTCACGACTGGGCCATCACCGGCCCTTTCTCCATCAAGAATGACCTGCAGACCGTGGCCGTTTTCCAGAACGGCGAGACTGTACCGACCCTGAAGACCGGACGTACCGGCGGCCTCCCATACGTGGGCACTGGCTGGTACCGCACTACCTTCAAGACCGCGGCTGACAGCAGGATGGAACTGATCTTCGACGGCGCTATGTCCGAGGCCCGCGTCTATGTGAACGGACAGGAAGCCTGCTTCTGGCCATACGGCTACAATACTTTCCACTGTGACGTGACCGAACTGCTGAATCCGGCAGGCGAGAGCAACAGCCTGGCAGTGCGTCTGGAGAATCTTCCTTTCTCCTCCCGCTGGTATCCGGGTGCCGGCCTCTACAGGAACGTGCATCTGCTGAGCACCTCCAAGACGGCCTACGTGCCTGTCTGGGGCACTTTCGTGACCACTCCTGAGGTGAGCGAAAGGAAAGCCGTCGTGCGCGTGGAAACCACCATCGAGTCAGTAGAAGGCGTTGAGGTGGAGTACCGCACCGAGATCAGGAACGCCGACGGCCACCCAGTGGCAAGCGCCTCCGCAAAGACTTCGCAGCCGGGCACTCAGATCCAGGAACTCAGCGTGGACGTGCCTGAACTCTGGTCTCCTGAGACCCCGAACTGCTACACCGCAGTCACCACCCTCAGCGTAGACGGCAAGTGCGTGGACACATACGAGACGCTCTTTGGCATACGCAGCATCGAATACAGGCCCCACGAGGGCTTCTTCCTCAACGGCGTAAGGCGCCAGATACACGGAGTCTGCAACCACCACGACCTCGGCCCTCTGGGCGCCGCCGTCCACGTGGATGCCCTCCGCCATCAGCTCGATCTGCTCAAGGATATGGGCTGCGATGCCATCCGTACCTCCCACAATATGCCGGCTCCGGAACTCGTACGCCTCTGCAACGAGATGGGCTTTATGATGATGATAGAGCCTTTCGACGAGTGGAACGATGCCAAGTGCCGCAACGGCTACCACCGCTGGTTCGACGAATGGGCCGAAAAGGATATGGTCAATATGCTTCATCAATACCGCAACGACCCTTGCGTGATAATGTGGAGCATTGGCAATGAGGTGCCTTCCCAGGGTATGCCTGACGGATGGAAGACAGCGGCGTTCCTGCAGGACATCTGCCACCGCGAGGACCCTACCCGCAAGGTCACCTGCGGTATGGACCAGGTGGACGCTGTGCTCAACAACGGTTTTGCAGCAGTGCTCGACATCCCTGGCATCAATTACAGGACCTTCAAGTATGTCGAGGCCTACGACAGGCTCAACAAGGGCTATGTACTCGGCTCTGAAACCGCCTCGACGGTAAGCTCCCGAGGCACATACCATTTCCCTGCAGTCAAGGGCTTCAGCGCCCTCCACGAGGACAATCAGTCCAGCGGCTACGACCTCGAGGCCTGCTGGTGGTCCAATATTCCGGACGTGGATTTCGCCCTCGCGGACGACTATCTCTGGAATCTGGGCCAGTTCGTGTGGACCGGTTTCGACTATCTCGGCGAGCCTAGCCCATACGACACCGACGCCTGGCCGAGCCACAGTTCCGTATTCGGCATCATCGACCTCGCGTCCCTCCCTAAGGACAGATATTACCTATATAGAAGTATATGGAACACTGATTCCCCGACCCTCCACGTGCTGCCTCATTGGACTTGGCCAGGCAGGGAAGGGGAGATCACTCCGGTCTATGTGTACACATCCTATCCGGAGGCGGAACTCTTCGTAAACGGCGTGTCCCAGGGCCGCAGAAGCAAGAATCCTGAGGCCAGCTATCCGACTCAGGGCGGTCAGGAAGAGGCTGTCGAGGCCCGCTATCGCCTGATGTGGGAGGATGTGGTGTATCAGCCTGGCAAGATCGAAGTCGTGGCATACGACCTCGAGGGCAACGAGGCCGACAGGCAGGTCGTGCGCACGGCAGGCAAGCCTCGCAGGCTCAAGATCACCCGCACCAGCCCAGCGGACGGCGGGCTCATCTACTACACCGTCAGCGTAGTTGACAGGCGCGGAGTGGAGGTCCCATACGCCACCGACGAAATCTTCGTGAAGGTCAGGAGAGGCGGCCATTTCAAGGCTATGGCCAACGGCGACGCCACCAGCCTGGAACTCTTCCACGAGCCTCAGATGCATCTCTTTGCCGGCAAGCTCACAGTGATTGCAGAGCGCGATTCCAAGGCTCCTGTCAGGATAACTGTCAGGGCAAAAGGCCTCAGGAAGGCCTCGAGGAGGAATTAGGGGCTAACGATTGGACTCCCTGTAGCACGGGAGATTCTCTTTGAAGACCACGTCGATAGGAAGCGTCGTGGTCTTTTCTTTTCGTCCCACCTTGTAGAAGAAATGTTCCACCAGATAATGGATTGCATTGTAGCCCTGTGCCGCAGGACGCTGGCAGATGAGACTGTATATGCTGCCTTCCTCCAGGCATCTGCGGTTGTCGGCGGTGAAGTCGAAGCAGACTAGACGCACGTCGCTCCGGCCCAGTTTTTTAAGCGTGTCAGCCACTATGTAGCCTCGGGAGTTGAGTACGGTCACCCAGCGTATTTCCGGATTCTCTCTGAAGAAGTCTCCGATTTCCCGTTCCGCCAGGGTGATATCGGTGGAACTGAACTGACATCTCTTCGGTTCGGTGGTGATTCCGTGATCCTTCAGAAAGTCCAGCAGACCGCGTTCGCGTTCGATACTGTTGGTCGCCCTCTTGCTGCCTCTTCGCCTTGTTGCGAGGATGGCTAGGCCGCTCTCCTCAGCGTCTAGGAGCCTGCCCACTACCTGGCCGCAGATGTGCTGGTCAGACACGAACACGGCCCAGGGGGCTGTACCTTTGATGGAGGAGTCCACGAATACGTATGGAATCCCCATAGAGTCCAGTTTCGTGCATAGCTCCTGAGTGGGTTCCTCGAAAGTTGCGCCGATGATCACGGCATCGAGGTTCTCCACCTCGAGAACCTTGGAATAGGCCGAATTGCAGGAATCCACATCAAACTGGTCATAGGGCAAAGCTACCCAGCGAATGTCAATATCAGAAAACTCATCCAGAGCATCCTGGAAGCCTTTTTCTACGCTGCTCCAGTAGCCTCCTTCAATGGCCATCGGGCAGGAAACGGCGATGGTGATGGTCTTTCTGTAGGACACGGCCGAGGTGTGGATGTTCGTCTTATAACCGGCTTCCTCAAGGGCCTTCTCCACGGCAATGCGTCTCTTCTCTGAGACCTTGCCTCTGTTGTGGATGATCCTGTCCACGGTGCCGGGGGATACTCCGGCCATCTGGGCGATTTCCTTTATGCTTGCCTGCTTTGCCATTTTTTTGTCCTGACGCTTGATTTTTTCAAATAAGTACTTACCTTTGTATTGAAAAGTGTGTACGTACACAAAATTAAACAAAAAATCTGAAAACGGAACAAAAATGCGCAATTTGTTCGAAATTTCAGGGAAAGTCGCAGTTGTGACAGGGGCTTATGGAACCCTTGCTTCCGCGATTTCCCGCTATCTCGCATCACAGGGATGCCGGATGGTGCTTCTGGGCCGCAGCCGCGAGAAGGGACAAGCCCTGCTCGATTCCATAAAGGCTGAAGGCGGGGAGGCTATATTCGTCGAATCCGACGTGCTCGACGCCGAAGGCCTTGAGCGTGCACTCGAAATCACTTTGAATAAATACGGCACAGTCGATGTGCTCCTCAATGCGGCCGGTGGCAATATGGCTGCTGCGAACGTGCAGCCAAACCAGAGCCTCGAGGACCTCGACGTCGATGCTATGAGAAAGGTCGTGGACCTCAACATTTTCGGCACCGTGATGCCTACCAAGGTGTTCCTCAGGCCAATGATCGAGAAGAAGAGCGGAGTGGTTGTGAACTTCTGCTCTATGTCATCCTTCCGCCCTCTCACCAGGGTGGCCGGTTATGGCATTGCAAAGGCGGGCATCGCCAGCTGGACTGAGTGGCTCGCAGGTGAACTCGCCACCAAGTACGGTGACGGTCTCCGCGTGAACGGCATCGCTCCGGGCTTCCTTCTGGGCGAGCAGAACCGTGCCCTGCTGATCAATCCGGACGGCAGCCTCACCGCGCGTTCCGAGAAGATCATCGGTCACACTCCGTTCGGACGCTTCCTCGAGGCGGACGAACTCCTGGGCTGCATCCATTATCTCATTTCCGACGCATCGAAGGGCGTCACCGGAACCGTCTCCGTGGTAGACGGCGGCTTCAACAGTTTCAGTATATAATATATATGTATCTGATGAGACAATCCTGGCGTTGGTACGGTCCCAACGACCCAGTTACCCTCGACAATATCCGCCAGGCCGGCGTGACCGACATCGTATCCGCTCTTCACCACATTCCGAACGGGGAAGTGTGGACGGTGGAGGAAATCCGCAAGAGGCAGGCCCAGGTCGCCGAGAAAGGTATGGTATGGAGCGTGGTGGAGAGCATTCCTGTCCACGAACACATCAAGACCCGCGAGGGCCGCTACCTCGACTACATCGAGAACTACAAGCAGAGCATTCGCAATCTCGCCGAATGCGGCATACACTGCATCACCTATAATTTTATGCCTGTGCTCGACTGGACCAGGACCAACCTGGCCTACGAGATGCCAGACGGCAGCCGTGCCCTCCGTTTCGAGAGAGCAGCCTTCCTGGCCTTCGACCTCTTCATCCTGAGGCGTCCGGGTGCCGAAAAGGAGTACAGCGCGGAGGATATCGCCAAGGCGAAGGCCCGCTATGAGGCTATGGACGAGGCTGAGATCGCCCTCATCACCAGAAATATGATTGCCGGCCTTCCCGGCAGCGAGGAGAGCTTCACCCTGGAGCAGTTCCAGGCCGCTCTCGATCGCTATGAGGGTGTGGATGCAGAGACCCTTCGCGGCAACCTCATCTTCTTCCTCCAGCAGATCTGTCCGGTCTGCGAGGAAGTGGGCTCCCGTATGGTCATCCATCCCGACGACCCTCCATATCCTATACTCGGCCTGCCGAGAATACTCTCCACTGCCGACGATTTCCGCAAGCTCATTGCAGCCGTGCCGTCGCCTGCCAATGGTCTCAATCTCTGCACCGGTTCCTTCGGTGTGAGGGCCGACAACGACCTCCCTGCGATGATGCGTGAATTCGGCGACCGCGTGGATTTCGTCCATCTAAGGGCCACCAAGCGCGATGCAGAGGGCAATTTCTACGAGGCCAACCTCCTCGAGGGCGACGTGGACGTCTATGAGATGATGAAGGCTGTTCTCGAAGTCGAGCAGAGGCGTCAGTTCCGCATCTTCCTGCGTCCTGACCACGGCCACCAGATGTGCGACGACCTCCAGCGCAAGTCCAACCCGGGCTACAGCTGCTACGGCCGCCTCCGCTCCCTCGCGGAACTCCGCGGAGTGGAACACGCGATTGCGAGGAATATCTAGAAGAATATCTAATAACCAATCTATATGAACGACAACAAACTGACACTCGCGACATTGAGACGCCTGACTGCAATAGCGGTCTGCGTGCTTATGAGCGTGGGTATTGCCAGGGCGCAGTCGCTGATAATCAAGGGTGTCGTTTCCGACGATCTCGGACCGGTTCCCGGAGTGGGTGTTCAGGTCAAGGGTTCGACCGTGGGTACGGTCACTGACCTTGACGGAGCCTACACCATCAGTGCTGATGCCAAGGATGTGCTTGTCTTCTCCAGCCTCGGCTACACCAGCCAGGAAATTCCCGTCGATGGCAAGATAGCCATCAACGTGACCCTTTCCAACGATGCCATACTCCTTCAGGATGTGGTGGTCGTCGGCTATGGTGTGCAGAAGAAGGAGAGCGTAGTGGGTGCGATCTCCCAGGTCAAGGGTGATGCCCTCGTCGAGTCCGGTACATCCAACATCACCAACGCCATTGCCGGTAAGCTTTCCGGTGTGATGACCATCCAGACCTCAGGTCAGCCTGGTGAAAATGATGCGGAGATTCTCATCCGCGGTGTTTCCAGCTTCAACAGCAACAGTCCTCTGGTGCTTGTGGATGGCGTGGAGCGTGACTTTGCCAGCGTGGACCCTAACGAGGTTGCGAACATTTCTGTCTTGAAGGATGCGTCTGCCACAGCGGTCTTCGGTGCCAAGGGTGCGAATGGCGTAATCATCGTGACCACGAAGAATGGCAACGAGGGCAAGCCTAAGATGGATATTTCCTTCTCTGCCGGTCTTTCCAATCCGATCAACACTGCCAAGCACGTGGATTCCTACACCACGATGTCCCTGATGAACGTGGCCCTGAAGAACGATCAGAACTTCACGGCCCTGGTTTCCGACGCTGCTCTCGCTGAGTACAAGAACCCTTCATCGGCTCTCGCTGCGCTGCAGTATCCGGATGTAGACTGGCTCAAGGAGATGACCAACACCTTCGCTCAGACTTACAATGCAAACTTCAATATCAGCGGCGGTACTAAGTTCGTAAAGTATTTTGCGTCAGTGGGTTATATGAATGAAGGGTCCATTTTCAAGAGCTTCAACGATGGAAAGGTGAACTCCAACTACAACTACAACCGCGTCAACCTTCGTACAAACTTCGACTTCAACGTGACCCGTTCCACAGTGGTTTCCGTGAAGCTCGGCGGCAGCGTGGGTGTGAAGAACAAGCCGGTTTCCACCGACGGTGACAGCGGTATGTGGAAGTACATCTATGGTTCATCCGGCGCCAAGTACCCTATGTACTATCCGTCCTGGGTGCTTGACGAGGTTGCGGATACGGATTATCCGAATGCCAGCGGCGACCGCCTCATCAGCGAGGCCGACCAGACCACCGGCAACCCGTATTACCAGATAATGCGCGGCCGCTTCAACCAGTATACCGACGTGAAGTTGTTCTCCGACATCATCTTCAAGCAGAAGCTGGATTTCATCACAAAGGGCCTCGCAGTTTCCGCAAAGGTGTCCCTGAGTACCTATTATATGTATAATACGCTCAGTTCCACCTACGACCGTGGCAGCTGGTATCTCGATTTCAGCAAGATTGGCAGTGACGAGAATCCTTGGAGGAGGACCAATTCCGACGGTTACTACTATGTTGAGAGCCCTATCTACACCACTGCAAGCAATACTCTGCAGAGCGGCTACTACCTCGACCTCTACTACGACATCAACCTCTCCTACGACAGGAGCTTCGGCAAGCACAATGTCACCGCATTGCTCCTCTTCAACAGGCAGGAGCAGGACAAGGGTACCGACTTCCCTTACTACAACGAGGCCTTCGTGGCCCGTGCGACATACGACTATGCCCACAGGTATCTCCTCGAGTTCAATATGGGTTACACCGGCTCCGAGCGTTTTGCTCCTGAGAACCGTTTCGGTTTCTTCCCTTCAGGTGCACTCGGATGGGTTGTTTCCGAGGAGCCTTGGTTCCAGGCCGTCAAGCCTTGGTGGAGCAAGATGAAGGTCCGCTACAGCGCGGGTCTCGTCGGTAGCGACTACGCCAAGAACCGCTGGCTCTACATCAGCGAATACTCCAAGGACAGCAACGGCTACATCGTGGAGGACAAGGGCGCCAACCTCACCGTACAGTGGGAGGAGGCCTTCAAGCAGGATCTCGGCTTCGA
>DCHT01000058.1:55558-91493 GCA_002314885.1 Bacteroidales bacterium UBA1745
GTCAAGAAGCACGGCTTTGAGATTGAAGTCGACTACAGCCGCCAGATCAGCAAGGATATGCGCTTCAGCATAGGCGGCAACTTCTCCGCCAACGAGAACCGTGTGGTCTATGCCGATGACGCTCCTTATTCCCTTTCTCATCAGAAGAAGGTGGGCACAGCAATCGGTTCCCAGACCAGTGGTGCATATCTTATCGACGGCGAATATCTTACTTCCGTAGATGACATCCACTCCAACATCCTTCCGGTATCTGTCAGTGACGTGGTGGTCGGCGACTACAAGTTCCTCGACTATACTTCCGACGGCAGCATAGACAAGGACGATCTCACCAGGATGGTAGGTTCCCTCTATCCTCCTATTGCATACGCCCTTAAGGGCAGCTTCAGGTGGAAGGGCCTCGACGTGAACATACTCTTCCAGGGCTATGCCGGAAAGTATGTGAATTACGACCAGATGTATGAGTGGGAATACTACAAGGGCAACTACCGCATCCACTCCTCTTCAGTGGACTATTGGTCTCCATCGACCACCAGCGGCACCCACGCCACTCTGCATTACTCTGCATCTTCCTTCACCAATATGTCCTGGAGCGGCTACAACGAGAGCGCAACCACCGGCGGCTACAACGCCAAGCTTCTCGGTCACTCCTGGAGAAAGGCGGACTACCTCCGTCTGAAGGAACTCTCCATCGGCTACACCTGGAACACTTCCAAGGTGAAGCATCTTCTCGGTGTGCAGGGAATAAAGGTCTATATGCAGGGCAACAACCTGCTGACCTTCACCGACCTCCTCGAGGGCGACCCTGAGCAGAAATATCTTGTCTGGGGCGAATATCCTCAGATGAGAACCATCAAACTTGGTCTCCAACTTCACTTCTAAGATTTATGGATATGAAAAAGATATACAGACTTATCCTAGTCGTGATGATGGCCAGCTTCGGCGTTTCATGCGGCTACCTCGACAAGGCTCCGGAATCGGGCCTGAACGAGCAGGAGGTATTCTCCAAGTACGCAAATTTCAAGCTTTACTTCTATTCAGTATATAACGGATCGGGCTTCAACATCAGGTGCCACTATCCTCTGGTATTCCACGGAAACAACCAGAAGTTCACCCTTGAGGGCCTTACCGATATGTGCGATATGTCACGTATCCAGCGCTGCCAGCCTGTGAAGCAGGGTGACGGTTCCCAGTCCACCTGGACTGTCGGATACAATACCGGTGACGCAAATGCTCCAAACGTGGCCAAGGTGCCTAATACGATGAAGAGCATACGCGTCTGCAATATGGCCATCGATCACATCGATATGCTTCAGGATGCCACTGAGTCCGAGAAATACGACCTTATGGCCCAGGCCTATTTCGTGAGGGCATACGCTCATCTTGAACTCTTCCGTCTCTATGGTTCCTTCCCTTATCTCAACAAGGTGCTCGGAGCCGACGATGAATGGGATCTCCCAGCGGAGGAGCCTGTCACATTCCTCCAGAAGTGTGCAGACGACTTCGACACTGCATACGATTACTTCGTGAAGGCCGGAAAGGTCCGCAGGGACCCTGCCAGCGGTGCGGGAAACCTCGCTGACGCCGACCAGGACAAGCCAAACGGTGTGACAGCCCTCGCTATGAAGGGTCGTGCTCTGCTCTATGCAGCCAGCCCTCTGAACAACACCACTGACGACAAGTCCCTTTGGGAGGCTGCTGCAGTTGCAAATGCAAAGGCTCTCGAGGTGGCTCTCGCCAATGGTTACAAACTTCTGGACTTCGCCCAGTACACCAACAACTTCTACGGTACCAAGTATACCAACGAGCAGCTTTGGGGCTACAGCACCGGCAGCACGACGAACTACAATTCGCCATACGTGCAGGCTTTCATCGGCTACGCCTTTACCGCAAACGCCTACAGCTCAGCTCAGTGTCCTACCCAGAACTTTGTGGACCGTTTCGAGACCGAGAGCGGCTATCCTCTCAATACGGAGGCTCAGCGCGCTGAGGCTGCTGCAGCCGGTCAGTACAATGAGCAGGATCCGTTTGGACAGGCCAGCGGTGCGGTGAAGCGTGATCCACGCTTCTACAAGGTGGTCATCTACAACGGACGTGAGGTACAGGGCTACGGCTCGGCTTCCCTCTATGTGGATGAGAGCGGCAACCTCCCTTCAGGTTCCCTCCTCTCCAAGAAGTCCGGAAGTACTGACGGCGTCTCTGAGACCTTCTACTACGAGAACAAGCGTACCGGCAATCTCAGCAACAAGGGTAATCAGAATCTCATCCTGACGGATCCTATCATCCGTCTGGCTGAGGTCTACCTCAACTATGCTGAGGCAGCCAACGAGGCATACGGACCAGAAGGGAAGGCCCCTGAGGCAACTCTTACTGCCGTTGAGGCTGTGAATGTGGTCAGGACCAGAGCCGGTATGCCGAATGTGCTCGACGCTTACACTGCCTCTGCAGACCTTCTCCGCGACCGTATCAAGAATGAGAGGGCAGTGGAGCTCTGCTTCGAGGGTTATCACTGGTATTGCGACATCCGCAGATGGAAGGATGCCCCTTCAGTGGGTCGTTCCACCCTCTATGGTCTTCGCGTAGTCAAACTTGCGGCTGGTGCTTCCTCCGAGTATCCTACCGGATACCGCTACGAGAGGTTCGCACTGCCATCCAACAGGCAGATTGCCTGGAAGAACGACGGAATGTACTATTTCCAGTTCCAGAACAGCGACCTGCTCAAGATGAAGAATTACACCGTTCAGAACCCTTGGTAATATGAAAGCGACATTCAAGACAATTGCATTGAGCTTCGTGCTCATACTTGCTGCCTCGACAGCTGCTTTCGCCCAGAAGATGGCTGCCAAGACCACTCTGGAAGTGAGCATCACCGTGGTTGACGACAAGGGTGAGGCCATTCCTTTCGCCGACGTGACCGTTGGAGAGGGACTGGCGCATCTGCGTGCCGATGCCAACGGTATGCTTGCATTCAGTTGCTCCAGTCGAGACCTTATCACCGTCTCGAAGGATGGTTATTCCAAGGCCGTCATTCCTTCTGTCGTGCTGGTCGACTCCGACAGCGTGGTCCTCAATCCGGACATACTCTTTGCCGGAGAGAGCGACAATGTATATCTGCCATACACCGTCACCAAGAAGCGTTATGGACTAGGTTCTGCCATCACCATCAGCGGTGAGGAACTGGCCAGATACTCTTCTTCTGACATTCGCAATGCCCTCACGGCAGTGCTTCCTGGCGTGGAAGTGGTAGAGCACTACGGACAGGTGGGAATGACTCCGATGGAGCATACCGGCCAGTACGGTGCTTCCACCGCCGTGTCTGTGAACTCCCGCGGACGTCAGCTTATGTATATGGTAGATGACGTTCCCGTGAATATCGATGAGACTCCTATCTCCCCTGAGCAGATCGAGTCTGTGACCATCGTACGTGACGTGCTCGACAAGACTCTCTATGGTGCGACTGCTGCCGACGGCATCGTCTATATCCGCACCAAGAGGGGAGCCTACAACGAGCGCTATCTCGACGTGGCATACGAGGGCGGCGTCAACGTGGTGGACAGGATGGCTCAGTTCGTCAACGCCAAGACCTATGCCCGACTGAACAATGTAGCCCGCTATAACAGCGGCCTCACTCCTCTCTACACTGCAGAGGATGTGCTCGCATACGGCAATGACGATCCGGACGACAAGCTTCATCCGTCAGTGGACTTCTCCAAGATGATGCTCAAGAACGTGATGTACTACAATCGTGCAAGCGTTTCTTCTGCCGGTGGCAACGACATCGTGCGTTACCAGATGTTTCTGGGCTACAACGGCCAGGATGACATCTACAGCATAGGTCCGAAGGCTGACTACAACAACATCAACCTCAGCGGCAAGATCGACCTCAAGCTCAACCGCTTCGTCAAAGTGGACTTCGGAGTCATCTCTTCCCTCGGAATCAGGCGTTCTGCCAATTACGGCTACAGCGCCAACTATTCCAGCGAGGATGCCTCCAGCAACACCACCCTCGGCGTGTTCGAGTTCCCTGAGGTGATAGCTCATCTGACTACCATTCCACAGCTGGCCTTCCCGATCTATGCCGACAATTCCGAGGAACTGGAATCTCCGTACTATGCGGTTTCATCCCAGTACACCCAGAACCCTATTGCGAACATACTCGAGAACGGCTCCTACACCGAGACCAGCCGCAAAGCCCTTTTCAACGTAGGTCTCGACGTGGACTTCTCCTTCCTTCTTCCTGGCCTCAAGTCATACACCTACGCGGCGTATGACGGTACCAACCTGGTTCGCCTCGGAACAGCGGAGGACTATGCCGCCTACATCATCACAACCGCGACTGACATCGATGGCAACAAGATCATCGTGCCTCAGCAGAGCGGAAGCCACAAGGTTGTGTCAATGTCCAAGAAGGCCAAGCTGATGGACTATTTCTCCAGCCGTTTCTACCTGATGGAGAAACTCTCCTACGAGAAGACTTTCGGCGACCACGACCTGCGACTTGGCGCTGACTATATGATCACCAAGCGTTCCCAGAAGTTCATCACTGAGCACAGACGCGAGATGAACGTGGGACTGAATGCGGCGTATGCCTACAAGGGACGATACCTTGCGCAGCTCGCAGTCAACACCCACGGTACCTATTCGCTCCTCAATTCCTGGTCCTGCTCCCCATCTATCGGACTGGGTTGGATTCTGAGCGAAGAGGATTTCCTCAGCGGCGTCTCCGGAATCGACTATCTCAAGATCAGGGCTCAAGGCGGTCTGCTCCACTATGATTCGCTGACTTCTGCGAACCGCGACGTGGACAACTACAGCTGGAATAACAGCGGCCAGAAGTTCGGCCCTTATACTACCAACCAGTGGTTCGGCTCCGATCAGGGTTCATCAACCAACAGGACCTATGCCTCTATGCTCGGTAATCCTAATCTCCGTCTCGAGCGCAGGTGGGAGGCTACTGTGGGTGCGGATCTCACCGCCTTCTCCCGCAGATTGGACTTCTCCGCCAGCTATTGGTACAGTTTCTACGACGGCACCCTTTCCGCAATAAGCAACGTGCTGCCTCTCGTAGCGGGCACCTCCACCGGTTCCCTCTATATGAACTACAACCAGACTCAGCGCCAGGGTATGGACGTCAACCTTTCCTGGTCCGACAAGATCGGTGACTTCAGCTACTCGGTTTCCGGCTGGGCTTCGACCCTCTTCTCCAAGGTGAAGAGAATCGACGAGCTCAACTACGATGAGGAATATCGCTCCAAGGTCGGCAAGAGCGCCACTGCAATCTGGGGTCTCAGGTATGTGGGACAGTTCGCGACTGCTGAAGAGGCAAATGCCTCTGGTCAGCTCTTCGACGAATCTCTCGCTCAGGGAGACTTCAAGTATATGGATATGAATGGCGACGGCGTTGTGGACGATACCGATGCCTGTGTGATAGGTGACAGCACTCCGAAGCTTACCTTTGGTCTCAACTTCGCCATTGCATACAAGGGTTTTGACCTTTCCATCTCCGCCACCGGCCGTGCCTTCTACGACGCACAGCTGACCAATTCCTACTACTGGAACGGTTGGGGCGATTCCAACTATTCGCTCTACACCCTCCAGCACGTGAATGACGCAACGGCTCCTCGCCTTACATATAATAAGGTGAACAACAACTACAAGCTTTCAGACTACTGGCTTGTTGACGGATCCTTCCTGAAAATTCAGAGCCTCGAACTCGGATATGCCCTCCCAGTGGCCAAACTCCATATGGGACCTGTCCGTGGCGCTAGAGTATTCGTGCGCGGAAACAATCTGCTCACCATCTCCAAGATCAAGGACCTCGACCCTGAGGCTCTCAGTGCAGGCCTTACCAACTATCCTCTGATGAAGACATTCGTGGGAGGTCTCAAGATCACCTTCTAATGGACGGCACTATGAACAACGGAATCAAAATACTATACTTTGCGGCAGCACTCTTTGCCTTCTCTTCCTGCGAAGGCTTCCTCGATCCGTATCCAAGCGCGATCAGGAGCGAGGAGTACATTCTCACCAGCCCTACTGCAATGCAGGGCCTGATAGGCGAGTGCTACGAATGGATTTCCACCAACTACAACAACAACGAGGGTGCCTATATGGACTGCCTGACCGACAATGCCGTCAGGACCAGCCGCACGGACACCTACTCCCGTCTCGCTGTGGGTGTGACCTCGCCTAGCAATGATCCTTTCCAGACCTACTGGACCAGGGATTATGAGGGAATCTACAACACCAATCTCTTCCTCAAGGACGGAAACGGCAGGAATCTGCGCTATATGCTCGATGAGCGCCGAGACTCACTTCTCGTAAACCTGCTCTGGGGCGAGGCCTACGGTCTCCGCGCCTGGTTCGAGTGGGACCTTCTTCAGAAGTTCGGAGGCGTGGGTACTGACGGTGAGCTCCTCGGTTTCCCACTGATCACCGAGCCTGTCAAGATCTGGCAGATGGACGTCGACCAGATCCGTGAACAGGAATTCAAGAGAGCGTCTTACGATGACTGCGTGAAGCAGATCCTCGCAGACTGCGACTCCGCCTACAAATATCTTCCAATCGCACACAGGAACTTCCTGGTGACCAATACCGATGACCTGACAGTGCTCGGTTCCCGCAACTGGGGTCGCATAGACGGAATCTCCACCGTGGCAATCAAGGCTCTCGTATGCCAGACCTGGGCTAGCCCGCGCTTCAATCCGCAGAACGATCTCAGTCGCTGGGAAATGGCTGCCAAGTTCGCCAAGGAGGTCATCGACTTCAAGGCAAACGTGGACGGTCAGGTGGCCGGAGGCTTTTCCAAGACAGCTGCTGTGAACTTCTTCGATCCTAACAGCCCTGAAATCGTGTTCGGCTCCCGCTACAACTCTTCATCCGACACTATGGAGAAGATGTTCTATCCGGGCGGAATGCAGGGCAACGGCACTATGGGCGCGACCCAGGACCTCGTGAATGCCTTCGGTATGGCTGACGGCTATCCTCTCGGGGAATCTCCTGACCTTGCCTACGACAATCAGAACCCTTACGAGAATCGTGACCCACGCTTCTACAGCAATATCTTCTACAATGGCGAGACCATCACCACCGGATCTTCCAGCAAGGCCTACACCTTCGAGTGTTGGACTGGTGGTAAGGACGTGGCAGATGCGTCTTCAAGCAATGTGAGGACCAACTACTATATCAAGAAGTTCGTCTACAAGGGTCTGAACTGGTCCGAGAGCAACGTCAGCAAGATGCCTCACAGCAAGTTCCTCATCCGCTGGACCCATATGGTACTCACCTTTGCGGAGGCTGCCAACCACATTGCAGGCCCTACCGGCAAGGTGGAAGGACTCACTGCTAAAGAGGCTATCTCCTGGCTCCGCAGCCGCAACACTTATGACGGCAACTCCGGCATCCAGGACGACAAGTATCTGGAGCAGATATCCGTTATGGGCGAGAAGGCCTTCGACGAGTTCCTCCGCAACGAGAGACGCATCGAGACCTGCTTCGAGGGCACTTGGTTCTTCGATCTCCGCCGTTGGAGCACATCCCTCGGCAGTCTGAATAAGACCATCTATCGCCCTACCATCACCAAGCAGGGTACGGACTTTGCCTATGATTACTGGACTGAGGTCGAAAAGAGGCAGTTTACTTCCGCCTTCCTTCCTATTCCTTACAAGGAGATGAAGAACATCCCTGGAATGGTGCAGAACGAAGGCTGGGACAGCTGGCAGTAATATATGATGAATATGAGAAAGTTATACGCAATATTCATAGCAGCCCTGAGCGTGGCTGCGTGTTATCCGGATTATGTCGGCGACTACGAGGTAGTTGCCTGCGGATTCGCAAACCAGGTGGACGTGCGCAGCGTCATCGTGGGTGAGAAGATGGAATTCTCCACCGGCGTGGCTCTCGGCGGCGTCATCGAGAACAATAGCGCCCGTAAGGTCGATTTCTCCACTGATTATTCTCTCGTAACCAACGACCTGCTGAGCCAGATGAAGGTCCACACCTTCACCTATATCCAGGCCCTTGCAAAGCAGATGACTTCAGTGTCCGTGCTGCCTGCGTCTATGTACAACCTGGAAACTGCCGGCAAGGCAGGTGAGGCAGTCATTGCCAAGGGTTCGCATCTTGGCACCATAGTCGTCAGGATCGACGAGGAAGCGTTCACTGCCGACGAAGGCAATGTCCTCCCGAAGTATATCCTTCCTCTGAGGATAACCAAGGCTCACGGCTGCGGTATCATTGAGGGAAAGGAAACTACCTGCATAGGCGTGAGATATGAGAACACCCTCTTCGGCAACTGGTATCACGGTGGCGTGACCACTGTTACCGACGAATCAGGCAATGTCTTGGAGACTATCGAATATCCTATCGAAATCCCTATGGCAGACAGCAAGGTTTGGACTCTTACCACCGTTGCGCCTCATAGCCTCACCGCCAATGCAGTGGGCTCTGAACTTAACAACAGCAGTGCCCAGATGAAACTCACCCTCGGCGTGGATGGCAGGATTGCCATCGAAAGCGTCGAAGGTGCGAAATATGTCGTAGAGGCTGATGGGGAGTCCAGCTACAACCAGGCAAAACTTCTCCAGGACAGGGAAGTTTACCTTAAATATAAGTATGCCAAGGACGGCAAGATCTACCACGTCAGCGACACACTCCAGTTCCGCAACCGTATCCGTGACGGTGTGAACGAGTGGCAGGACGAGAACCAGGAAAACTATTAAGAGCTATGAAAATGACAAGCATCATAACTATTGCAGCGTCGCTTCTGCTTGCAGCGTGCGCAGGTCCTATCGACTATGACAAGTACCCTATCAAGGACGTGTTCCCAGATGAGTCAGGCTCTGGCTCAGGTTCCGGATCAGAGGAAGTCGCAGCCCCTCACAAGGTTGAGTGCCGCAAGAACGCATCTTCTGCCTGGAATACATATACAGCATACACGGTGGACCGTATCCCTGGCTTCACTCCGACTGCGGATCCCGAGGTCGACGAGTACGGCGGATGGAAGATTCAGGCCGAATCCGCTCCGGACGGCTTTTTCCGTGTGAAGAAGATCAACGGCCGCTGGTGGATGATAGACCCACTGGGCAATCTGTTCCTCAGCAAGGCTGTGGCTGTGTTCTCTCCTGGTGGCTCCGACCGTCAGAAGGCTGCTCTCACCGAGAAGTTCGGAAGTGCTGCGAAATGGGCTGACTCTGAGAGCCAGTTCCTCCGCGACAACGGTTTCAATTCCCTCGGAGCGTGGTCCAGCACTTATATCAATAATCGAAATAACGTAACTCAGAAGACTCCTTATACTGTCATCGTAAGCCCTATGGGCACCTACAATGGCGCTCTCAAGAAATCCGGTACTGAAGCGGAGGCATATTCCAAGGCCGGATGGGAGGGCTATCCTTACGACTTTGCCTTCGTGTTCGACGAGGCTTTCGATGCTCAGGTCGAGAAGTCCCTGTCCACCATCTCGCAGTATGCCAATGACCCTTATCTCATCGGTTATTTCATCGACAATGAGATTCCTTGGAAGCAGTACGCCCTCGAGAGGTGTCTGACCAAGTGGCCTTCCACCCATATCAACCATCAGAAGGCACAGGAGTGGCTTGATGCCCGCAAAGGCAAGTCCGGCTGTACCATCGCGGATGCGAACGATACAGACAAGAAGGCTTTCATCGCCTATTGCCTCGAGACCTATCTCCAGAAGGTGACAAAGGCTATGAAGAAATATGATTCCAACCACCTCTTCCTCGGCTGCCGCTTCAACCAGTGGAATTATGAGCTCATCAATGAGGAAATCTTCAAGGTGGCAGGAAAGTATATGGACATCATCTCCATCAACCACTATCAGAAGTGGGAACCGGATCCAACGGCGATGAAGAATTGGGAGAGCTGGTCAGGAAGGCCTTTCTTCATTACTGAGTTCTATACCAAGGGAGAAGATTCCGGTCTCGGCAACACCACCGGCGCCGGATGGCACGTGCACACTCAGGAGGACAGGGGACTGTTCTATGAGAACTTCGTGAACGGCCTTATCAAGAGCGGTGTCTGCGTTGGTTGGCACTGGTTCACCTATATGGACAATGATCCGACCAACAAGAGCACTGATTCTTCAAATGTGGATTCCAACAAGGGTATCGTCACCTGGGATTTCCAGAGGTACAATCCTCTTGTCAACCATATGAAGAACATCAACGACTGCACTTACAACCTCGTTAAATTCTATGACAAGTAGTATGAAGAAATCGGCATATATACTTATGACCCTGCTGGCTGTCGCCTGTACTCAGCCTGCACAGCCTGTCCAGTATGAGCTTCCGCAGGTGCGTTTCCCTATGGAAAATGCCGTGGTGGATGCCGTTGTCGGCGAGGCGGTGACCTTCGAGGCGGAGGTTGTCAGCGGTGACAAGGTGAGCTGCGCCTGGTATATCGACGAGGTCCTCGAGGCTTCGTCCCAGTCCTTCACCTACACCTTCTCAGACCCTGGCTCCTTCCAGGTCAGGTTCGAGGCCCACAATGGTGCCGGCACCGTGGAGAAGACCTACACTGCAATAGTTGCAGACAAGTTCTCCGTAAGGCTTTCCATCGGCGACTCCCTCGAGGTCTCAAGACTTCAGCTCAATGGCATCAATGTGGCTGCAATCGTGGAATCAGGTGCTTCAGTTGAGCACACTTGGACTGTAGACGGCGAAGTCGTTTGTGAAGAAGCCTTCTTGGGAATGAAGCTTCTTGAGGCCCGTAAATATGCTGTCCACTATCACGGAAGAAACAGCGTGGATTCTCTGGACAGGTCCTTTACGGTGAATGTCCTCGAGCGTCCTCTCGAGATGTCCTACTCCATCTATGACGAGTCCCTTACGATCAAGAGGGGACAGGAAATCACCATTACCGCCACCGCCATTTACGGCGGCACAGGTCTGCAGAATAAGTGGACGGTGGACGGCACTGAGGTCGGCACTGACGCAAGCGTCACCTGGAGTTCCTCCGAGACCGGTCGCTTCATTCTCAAGTACACTGGCGTGAACGGCAAGGGTGAGACCGCTTCCCGCGAATGGGCTATCAGTGTGATGTCCGCTGGTTATATCCTCGACGACTTTGAGGGCATTACCGCACTCAACAGCTGGTGGACCCTCGCCCAGAACAGCCCAGGCATCACACTTGTCGACAATCCTGACAAGAGCGGCATCAACACTTCCGATCATTGTATGATGGACAGCGTTGCCGGCACCGGTGGCACTTCTGGTTATTTTGACCTCAAGACGGCGGTTATTGCCGAAAAGGGTATAGACATTACCAAGTACAACCGCATTCGCTTTAAAGTTTATCTCGGCAAGAACAAGTATTATCCACGTGTTCAGTTCAATGGCACCAAATACGCGCCAGTGAACCCTCCTAAGTTCAACGGAGGATGGGAGGAACTCGAGTATGCGTTCCCAAGCAACTTCACAGCCTCCCAGACCATTACTTTCCGTCCTCTCCTTAAGGAAGACGGCACCAACATCGCTTCCGGTGCCGTTACCGAGACCAACACAAGGTCCGTTTACCTTGATGACATTGAATTCGTGAATTAATTGTACCTTTATAGAATGAAAAGAATAACCACATTACTTCTGTGTGCGGCCGCATTGTTGGCGGCTGCCTGCGGGCAGAACAAAGAACTGGAGCCTGTAGTTGAAGTCCCTCAGCCTGTTTTTTCCGTATGCGGGGTTGAGGCTCCCGATGTCATAGAGATTCCAGTAGACTCCACCCTCACTTTCGAGGCTCAGATAAGCAACACTGATCTCTTTACCTGCGGATGGTATATTGCGGAGGAGAAGATGTCCAATACTCCTTCCTTTACCTATACCTTCACTGAGCCGGGTACCTTTGCAATCCGTTTTGAGGCTCAGAACGAGGCCGGCAAGACAGAAAAGAACTTCTCCGTCAATGTGGCCGGGGCACCTCTCGAGGTGACATACTCCGATGAGTCGGACACTCTCAGTTCCGTAATCGGAGAACTCGTCAAGCTCAGCGTCACAGTAGTTGCGGGCGACAAGGATACCCAGCACAGCTGGAAGGTCGATGCAGTGGAAGTCGGCACTTCTGCCGAATTCAGTCAGGCCTTCGATACTCCGGGCACTTACACTGTCTCATATTTCGGTATGAACAGGGACAAGAACACGGCATCCAAGACTTGGGCTGTCATAGTGGCAGACCTTCCTCTCAAGGCAGAGTTCACTCCTGAACTCGATGAACTCAAGACCATTGAGGGCGACGAGCTCAGCTTCAAGGCAAACGTCACTCAGGGTGTGTTCGGTGTAAATTACAAGTGGAGCGTCAATGGCACCTTGGAGGGTACTGATGCTGAGTTTACCTACAAGTTCCAGACTAAGGGTGACTACACCGTGGCCAGCATCATTGGAAATGCACAGGGCGCTGAAGCGGTACACACCTGGAAGGTCGTTGTGTCTGAGAAGCCTGTCGTGCCGGTTGAACCGGAGGCGGGGGCTCTCATCTTTGATGACTTCGAGTCAAGCGACCTCGGCCCTTCTACCTACTATATTGGCAATGAATCCGGTGGAGTCAATGTCGTTCAGGTTGTTTCCAACCCATATAAGACGGCAGCCAACGCCAGCTCCAAGGTCCTCGTGGACAAGGGCTCACTTCTCAACGGTACCAGCTCAGGTTACTTCAAGTTCAAGGTGAGCACCACCCCTGACGGCAAGGAATTCACTGCAGCAGACCGCGCTAAGTACGACCGCGTACGTGTCAAGGTATATATCGGCGAATCCGGCTTTACTCCTATCCTCAGGGAGGATGCAAAGCAGAGCCAGAGCCTTCCATCAGAGATCAACGGCGTGGCCTTCGATCCGGCAAATCCTACTCTTGCCGCTTGGAATGCAGCAATCAAGACGGGCGATTGGAATGTCTTCGTATACGACCTCAAGAATGCCAAGTATTCAACGGAAGTGAACAACGTGGCTCAGACCAGCCAGTTCCAGTTCCGCGTATTCGTCGATTTTGCCGGTAACGGTCAGACCTGCGGTCCTGACATATACTTCGACGACATCACTCTCCTCGAGGCGGAAACCACTCCTACCCCTGACCCTGATCCTGATCCGGATCCTGAGACCGGTGCATTCATCTTTGACGACTTTGAGAGCACTGAGCTCGGTGTGTCCAGCTACTATATAGGCAATGTTGTGGGTGGCGTCAGCGTAATCCAGATTGTCGAGAATCCTTACAAGACTACTGTCAACAGCAGTTCCAAGGTGCTTGTAGACAAGGGTTCAATGATGTCCGGTACCAGCTCGGGCTACTTCAAGTTCAAGGTAAGCACTACTCCGGACGGTAAGGAATTCGCTTCTTCCGACCGTGCAAAGTATGACCGTGTACGTGTCAAGATCTATGTGGGCGACTCGGGCTTCACTCCTCTCCTCCAGGAGGACGCGAAGAGCACCAAGAGTACTCCTTCGGAAATCAACGGCATTGCCTTCGACACGTCAAACCCTACTCTCGATGCTTGGAATGCAGCCATCAAGACCAATGACTGGAATGTATTCGTATATGATCTCAAGAGCGCCAAGTATTCTACAGATGTGAACAACGTGGCTCAGACAGATCAGTTCCAGTTCCGCGTCTTCGTGAACTTTACCAACACCGGCCAGACCTGTGGTCCTGATATCTATTTCGATGACATCACTCTCCTCGAGGCTTCCGGCACGACTCCGACCCCTGATCCGGACCCTGATCCAGATCCAGACCCTGATCCGGATCCTGTGACAGGTGACAGCCTGATGTATGACAATTTCGAGTCCACGCAAGTCGGTGTCAGCACCTACTACAAGGGTAACAACGTGGGTGGCGTGAGTGTAGTCCAGATAGTTGAGAATCCTTACAAGACCACTACAAACAGCAGTTCCAAGGTGCTCGTGGACAAGGGCTCAATGATGACCTGGAACAGTTCCGGATACATCACCTTCAAGATAGACAACCATCCATACGGAGGGGCTATCTCAGGTGCGACAAGATCTCAGTTCACCAAGGTCCGTCTTAAGGTTTATGTCGGTTCCACCGGCTTCACTCCTCTCCTCCAGGAGGATGCGAAGTCTACCAAGAGCACTCCTTGCGAGATCAACGGTGTAGCTTTCGACACGGCAAATCCTACTCTTGATGCCTGGAATGCAGCCATCAAGACTGATGATTGGAATGTCTTCGTATATGACCTCAGCGGCAGCAAGTATTCAACTGACGTGAACAACCTCTCTCAGGTCGATCAGCTCCAGCTCCGCGTATTCGTTGACTTCAACAACAACGGCAAGGCCGGTCAGGA
Organism: Bacteroidales bacterium UBA1745; assembly: GCA_002314885.1. Lineage (GTDB taxonomy): Bacteria > Bacteroidota > Bacteroidia > Bacteroidales > UBA932 > Cryptobacteroides. The sequence goes on from DCHT01000058.1 coordinate 69,855, forward strand.
CGTATACTTCGACGACATAGAATTCATCAAGTAATATATGAAGTATAGAATACTCTTAGCAGCCTTCGTAATGGCATCCGCGCTCTGCACGGATGCCTTTGCGCAGGATGCAACCACCGTCAGCGGCCAGAAGATGACTGATGTCCGCGAGGCTATCGTGGCCAATGTCAACTACGGTCTGGCTCCTCAGATTATGAACGTGGCAGGCCGCACGACCACCAGCCTCGACGGTCAGTGGAAGGCCATCATCGACCAGTTTGAGAACGGCTACTATAACTATCGTCTCAAACCTCAGCCCGACAATTCCTCGTTCTTCGCGAATAAGGCTTTCAAGGACGACAAGACCAAACTCGTGGAGTATGATTTCGACACGGACGGCAATCTCTATGTGCCTGGCGACTGGAATACCCAGAATGACCGTCTCTATTACTACGAGGGCACCATCTGGTATCGTCAGATATTCAATGTCGAGCCTCAGGCCGGCAAGAGATACTTCCTTTATTTCGGTGCGGCCAACTACGAGACCGTCGTGGGAGTGAACGGCCACGCTGTGGCTAAGCACACCGGCGGCTACACTCCGTTCAATATCGAGGTGACTGATATGCTCAAATCCGGCGAGAACTTCGTCATCGCGAAGGTTGACAACAAGCGCAAGCCCGAGGGCGTGCCTACGGTCAACTCCGACTGGTGGAACTACGGCGGAATCACCCGCGGCGTCTGCCTTATAGAGACTCCTTCTTCTTTCGTGCGCGAATATTCCCTCCAGCTCCGCAAGGATACCGACAACGTCATTGACGGTTGGGTCAGGATGGATGGCGCCTCGGCAGGGGAGAGCGTGAAGATCGAAATCCCAGAAGTGGCTCTTTCTGCAAATGTGGCGGTAGATGCCGAGGGATACGGTGAATTCACTCTCACCCTCAAGAAGTCCAAGAAGAAACCCGGTCTCAGCCTGTGGTGTCCGGAGAACCCGAAACTTTATGACGTGGCCATCTCAACTGCATCAGAGACCGTGACTGACCGCATTGGTTTCCGTACTATAGAAGCCCGTGGCAACGAACTCTACCTCAATGGCAAGAAGATATTCTGCCGTGGTGTCAGCGTCCACGAGGAGCAGCCTTTCGGCAGCAATGGCAGGGCCTACAATGCCGAGCACGCCAGGACCCTCCTGGGCTGGGCAAAGGAGATGAACTGCAACTTCGTCCGTCTGGCTCACTATCCTCACAATGAGGCAATGGTGCGCACCGCAGAGGAAATGGGTATTATGGTATGGGACGAAATTCCTGTATATTGGACCATTCATTGGAACAACCCTCAGACCTACGAAAACGCTGAAGCTCAGCTCGTGGATATGATTACCCGCGACCGCAACCGCGCCAACGTGATTATCTGGTCCGTGGCCAACGAGACTCCGAGGTCTCCGGAGCGTCTGGCTTTCCTTTCAAAACTCATTGACAAGGCTCACGAAATGGACGCTACCCGCCTCGTTTCGGCTGCTATGGAGAAGGAGTATCTGGACAAGGCCCGCACCCACGCAACCGTGAATGACGAACTCGCCGAGAAGGCCGACCTTATGAGTTTCAACCAGTATGTCGGCTGGTATGACGGCAGCAGCGAGAAATGCGCTAAGGTCAACTGGACCTTCGAGATCCAGAAGCCTGTGTTCATCTCTGAATACGGCGGAGGGGCCCTCTATGGCCTCCACGGTGACAAGACCGAAAGGTTCACCGAGGAGTACCAGGAGTATCTCTATCAGGAAAATGTGAAGATGCTTGAGCGCATCCCTGGCCTCAGCGGTTCCACCCCTTGGATACTCAAGGATTTCCGCTCTCCTCGCCGTCAGCTCAAGAATATCCAGGACGATTACAACCGCAAGGGCCTCATCTCCGAGAGGGGAGAACGCAAGAAGGCGTTCTATGTGATGCAGGAGTGGTATGAAAAGCTAAAAGAACAATATAAATAGTATATGAAGAAGGATTACCTAATTTACTATGAAGCACCGCAGATTACGGTGTTTTCCACGGAGGTGCTGGCTCCGTTAGCCACCAGCGGAACGCATGAAGGTTTTGTAATAGGAGATGATGATGAAGAAGGCCTTATTTAGTGTGCTCGTGCTCATCGCAGCACTCACATCCTGCTCAAAGGAGCAGTCAAACCCTACCCAGGGTAAGAATGAAGACGTGAAGATGGTCCCTGTGACCTTCACTGCGGGTCAGGCTACCAAGACTCATCTTGGAACAGACGGTCTTTCCGTCATCTGGCAGGCCAATGACCAGATCAGCATCTTCTCCAACGGCAATAACTATCAGTTTACTCTCGAGAGCGGTGCAAACACCTCCTCAGCCACTTTCTCCGGTGAAATGAGCGAGACCGATGCCGCTGCATCCGAGTTCTATGCCCTCTACCCATACGATGCCACCTCCACCATCGCTGACGGCGTGATCACCACCAAGGGTATAGCAAACAGCCAGAACTATAACTGCTGGGGTTCATTCTCCAACAAGCTCGCACAGAGTGTTGCACACACTACCGGAAGTAATTTCGAGTTCAAGCTCGCTTGTTCGCTTATGACTTTCACCATCCCTGCGGAGATGGACAAGCTCCTCAAGCAGGTTATGATCTCCTGCAACGGAGGTGCTTCATCAGAGCCTTTCGTCGGTGGAACAGCTGCTATCACTGTAGCTGACGAACCAACTGTAAAGCTTACCAGCGGTCTCGGTGACGTTATGACCAGCAACAGCGAGGGTATGGCAGCCGCTACCTATTATGTACCTGTATATCCTCAGACCTTCGCAAAGGGTATCCGTGTAAAACTCATCTATGTGGACAACAGGACGTCTGAATATGTGTTCACCGGCAAGCAGGTTGCCGCAAAGCGTGCTTCGAAGTTCAATGTGGGCACACTCCATCCACAGCCTACCTATGTATTTGAGAACTTCGAGGGATATGAGCTCTCGGCTGCAGGTTCAAACGAACTCAAGTTCCAGGACAAGAAGTTCCTCACAGGAAACACGGGCGCCCTCAAGGTTGTCGAGAATCCATATCCGACAGAGGCTAATCCTAGTGCAAAGGTTCTCGCAAATGATATGAGTGCAGCAACCTGGAGTACCTCCGGATATGTCCAGGTAGACTTCGGCCAGGATCCTATCAAGTTCAGGTTCCCTTACGCCGCACGTGACAAGTTCAAGGGTATCCGATTCAAGGTTTACATCGGTACCAGCGATTACTATCCTACCCTTCAGATCGATGCAAGTGGCTCCTCGGGCAATAAGTTCCCTTCAAAGGTGAATGATGTTGCGACAGGCGGCGACGCTGCGGTCTATGCAGAAAACCTCAAGCACGATGACTGGAACGTCCTCGAGTTCAACCTCGCGACCTGTGGCTACACTGGAAGCTTCACTAGCAATTTCGGTCAGCTTAACAACTGGCAGATACGTCCGTTCGTGACTTCCAGCAAGGGCAACTGTGCAGCAGCCCTTTCCGAGACCAACCTCAAGCTCTGCTACATCGACGACATAGAGTTCCTCTATAACTAAAGGATAATATTTAATTAAGCCCCTCAGACGTAGCCGAGCATTTTTCTGCGAGGCGGTCTGAGGGGCTTAATTTATTATAGTCGGCTATTTGATGCCGTACTTCTTCAGGATCTTGAGGATCTGCTTTTCGATTGACTGCTCCCACAGGTGATAGCCGTAGTCGTCCGGATGGACGCCGTCGACTGAGTACTCGTGGGATCCATCACTTGCATTAGGGGTAATGAAGTAGACGTCCTTGTACTTGTCCTTGTTCTCTTTGGAGAAGACCTCCTCGCGGAAGATCTTGGCGGCCATATCCATCTTGGCCTGCTCGCGATCGTCGTAGGAGACGCTGAAGTTGCGGGCCTCGCGGCGAATGGTCTGCTGGAAAATCAGAGGTTTGTCAGGGTGTGCCGCAACCAGGCGGTCGATGAACGGAATCAGGCGCTCGCGTATCATCTTGGCGTCAGGGTTGGAGAAGGAATCGAACACGTATGCGTCGGCCTCGACATCCTCGAGGACAGCGGCGCAGTAAGGCTGCATCTTGCAGTTGCCGCTCATACCGAAGGAGAGCACCTGCATTCCGGTGCTGCGCATAAACTGCATAGGATAGCTCATACCTGCGCGGGAAGTGCTGACTCCGTGGGTGTAGCTGGAGCCGTGGAATACGATGCGGTTGCGGAAAGGCGACTCGAGAGCCTCGAGAGAGGAATCCTTGTCAGTGCCGATGAGGCAGGAATAGACCTCGCTGTAGTTAGGCATATAGAGCATACATTCGTGCTCGCTGCCGTCCATACCCTGGATGAGGACGAGATTCTCCCCGTTCTTCTCAGGCTTTACGGCACCGGAAGCGGCCCACAGCCACTTTCCGTCCTTCTTTATATAAAGGTCATAGCCGCGGTATGCGATAGGCATAGTGGCCACTGAACTGTACTCCCAGCCGAACTTGGTCTTCACGCTGATTGCCTTGGAATTGGTCTTGAAGAGCACTGCAAGGCCGGTAGGACAGCGTACCTGACGGTTTTCAGCTACTGTGAAGCCCTTGTACTTGCAGGTGTCCACGCGGGCGTATGGGTTAGGAGTACCTTCCATCATCTTGCCTATGAGGTTCAGTTCGTATGCCTCGGTGAACCTGTAATTGGTCTCCTGTATCCTCTGCTTGGCGATTGCACCGGTCACAAGGCCGTAATTCGCAAGGATTTCGGTGATCTGAGGCTCGATGCTGCGGGCCCAGAGGTAGTAGCCGTAATCATCCGGATGGGTGCCGTCCACTGAAGTCTCGTGGAGCGGGGAAGTGGCGTTGGTGGTGATGAGATAGACATCTTTGTACTTCTCGTCCTTCTTGAGCTCTGCGAAGATCTTGCGGGCAACTTCGTTCTTTGCGGCCTCGAATTTCTCATTCTCAACATTGAAATTGCGCCTTTCACGGTAGATGGTCTCCTGGAAGATGAGCGGCTTGCCCGGATGTGCCTCCACGAGGCGGTCGATGAAGCCCACGAGCCTGTCCTGGATCATCTCTGCGGAAGGATTGGAGAAGGCGTCGAACACGTATGCATCAGCCTCGACTGCGCAGAGCACGTCGCAGAAATAAGGCTGCATCTTGCAGTTGCCGCTGCAGCCGAAATTGATCATCTGAAGGCCAGTGTGACGCTCCATCTGGGCGGAATAGGCCATACCGGAGCGGGAAGTGCTCACGCCCTGGGTAAAGCTGGAACCGTGCACTACGACGCGTCCCTTGAACGGATTCTTCAGTGCGCTGATGCTGGCACCTTCTTCCACGCCCACCTGAACGGAGTAAACCTCCGCGTATTCAGGCAGGTACATTATGCACTCGTGTTCGCTGCCGTCCATATCCTTGATGAGGACGCAGTTGTCGTCGCGATGGTTGCGGGTAACTGCTCCGGAGGCTGCATATACCCACTTGCCGCCCTTCTTGATGTAGAGGTCATAGCCTCTGTAGGAAGTTGCGGTGGTGCTCAGGGTTTCGTATTTGTTTCCCTCGTCCGAGTACTGTGTCTTGACGGAGATGCTGGTTGCATTGGTCTTGAAGGCTACTGCCATACCGCTGCCGCAGCGTACCTGATAGTTCTCGCCCTTGCTGAATCCCTTCCAAACGAGCGTGTCCACGCGTGCGTACGGGTTCGGAGTGTCGGGCATCATCTTGTTGATGAGGTTGAGGTCAGAGGCCTCTGTGAAGGTGTAGACTGCGTTCTTCGGAGTCTGTGCGGCTGCGCTCAGGCATATCAGAGCAGCGGCCAGGAGGGTGGTTATCTGTTTCATTGCTGAATGTTAATAATCATTTGTCACTGCTAAGTTACTCAAAATATTGCTAAATTCGCAGCGATGAGCATTTACTCCAGATATCGTATCAGCAAGCCGGCGGCAGAAAAGGTGCCTCAGTCAGAGGTGCCTCAGGTCTATCGTCGTCTTCGCAGCAGGACTTTCTGGGGAGCGACGGCGGCCTACAGCCTCTACTATGTATGCCGACTGGCGCTGAGTATCATCAAGCAGCCGCTGATCGACGAGGGCGTCCTGAGCGCATCACAGCTGGGCATCATAGGCGCCACCTTCCTGCTGATATATGCGGTCGGAAAGTTCGTGAACAGCTTCATCGCCGACTATGGCAACATCCGCCGCTTCATGGCCCTGGGACTGTTTGTGTCCTCGGCCGTGAACATAGTGCTCGCGATCGTGGGCCTTGCAGCACTGCCGGGCTTCGTGGTGATGCTGTCCTTCGCTGTGCTCTGGGGCCTGAACGGACTCGCGCAGTCTATGGGCGCGGCTCCGGGAGTGATCAGCCTGTCGCGCTGGTTCCCGCTGTCCACCCGCGGCACCTGGTACAGCATCTTCAGCGCATCGCCGTATATCGGTGAGGCCATAGCCTTCGTGCTGCTGGGCTTCGTGGCAAAGACCCTGGGCTGGCAGGCCTGCTTCCTCGTGTCCTCCGTGCTGGGCCTTGCGGGAGGCTTCTGTGCACTGGCACTTATTTCCGACACCCCTGAGAGCAAGGGCCTTCCGTCCATCGCGGAAATTTCCGGCGAGGCGGAGAACAAGGACGACAAACTCTCAACGGGGGCGCTTCAGAGGCGCATTTTCCGCAATCCCGGTATATGGATCATAGCCCTTTCCAGCGCATTCCTGTATATCACCAAATACGCCATCAGCGGTTGGGGAGTGCTCTTCCTTCAGGAGCAGAAGGGCTTCCCTATCGAAGGCGCCAGCCTCGTGACTGCAATGTATGCCCTGTCCGGAATCGCCGGCACGGTCATCGCCGGATGGCTTTCCGACCGCGTGTTCAGAGGCAGCCGTTTCTGGCCGCTTCTGGCCTCAGGAGTGCTGGCAGTTGCATCTCTCGCCGCCTTCCTCTTCCTGCCTGGCGGATATGTCCTGAATATCGTGACCATCTCCCTCTTCAGCCTCAGCGTGGGCGTGCTCTACTGCCTTGTGGCGGGTATCATCGCCCTCGACATAGTCCCTCGCCGGGCTACTGGTGCTGCAATAGGCATCATAGGTATAGTCTGCTACGGAGCAGCCTCCCTTCAGGACCTGCTCAGCGGCTATCTCATCGACGACTTCAAACTGGACGGGGTCTATGACTTCGGTCCTGTGTCCTGGTTCTGGCTGGGTGCGGCCGTGCTCAGCATACTGATACCAGTGTGCTTCTGGAGAACTCTCCAATGCAAGTAATACTATAATTATATTAATATGAAAAAGAGCATTTCTATCCTTTTTGCCGCTTCGGCCGCATTGCTTCTCGCTTCCTGCAACGGGGCTCCTGACACAAAGAACCTATGGCAGGTGCAGTCCATCAAAGTTTACGACGCCAACGATGCCGACGGCTATGCCGTGCGCACTTTCACATACGACGAGGAAGGCCGCGTGACCGATGTCGTATCTTCCGGATATGAGAAGAACGGCGACTTTTCTTACGAGACCACTTCCTCTGCCGTCTATGACGAGGCCACTGCATCCATCTGGCACGAGTACGGTACCTATGTCTACACTTATGAGAAAGGTCTCATCGATGCCGGCGTGATGGACAATCCCGATGCCGATCTGAGCTGGGAAGAGCATTACACCTACACCGACGGTCTCATTACCGAGAGCTGGACTGAGTGCACCGAATTCGGCGCTACCCAGGAGTATGAGTGGGAGGACGGAAACATTGTCACAAAGACCGGTTACTCAGAGGGCTGTGCCACCAAGGTCGTCTCCACCTTCACCGAGTATCTCGACAATTACGCCATCAGCATCCTCGATTTCATCGACGATCCAGACATCACTCTCTTCAGCCTTCCAGGCGCAAAGGCTATGCGTTCACGCTGCCTTCCGGCTTCCGCTACTTTGTATGATACCTACCTGGATGAGAACGATGAAGAGGTTACTGAGTTCGGCACCAACTGGACTTATTCATACGAAGTCGACGATCTTGGACGCGTCACAAAGCTTGTCAGGACTATCAGCGGCGACGATTGGTATGCAACCAGGACAATGGAGCTGACTTACGCAGAATAAAGCAGTTACAAAAAATGACACGCGGGTGGCCTCAAAAAGGACACCCGTTTTTGCTTAAACGTAAAACGTTTTTTTACAAAATAGTCAGTCTTTGTCATTTGGTATATCTATATTTACTTGAATTCTTAACGTCAAGAAGGATGTCAAAATCTTTACTGCTCCGGAGAGCAGTCACAATGCTCCTCCCGGTATTCTTTTTCCTGGCGACGCCAAACAAGGCGGACGCCCAGATTATGGAAATCGGAACCAATGCCCTCGGGTGGGCAACTCTCACCCCGAACATCGCCATTGATTTCGGTTTCGCTCAGCACTGGTCTGCCGGCGTGTCCGCAGACTACAACCCCTTCAAGTACAATGACGGCAAGACCAGCCAGATGTGGATGGTTCAGCCTGAGTTGAGGTGGTGGCCACGTCATCAGTTCGTGGGCCACGCTGTCGGCGTCCACGGAACGGTCGGCGGCTATAACTGGGGTATGATGAAGTACCGTTACAAAGGTATGTTGTACGGTTGCGGCGTCACCTACAGTTACTCCTGGATGTTCCACAAGAGATGGAACCTTGAAGGCAACATCGGTGTCGGCTATGCCCGCCTCGACCACGACAACGTCTATGACCGTCAGGATCAGTATACCTGCTACGGTCCTAGGACCAAGGACGTGTTCGGCGTGACCAAGCTCGGCATCAAGATTTCCTACATTTTATTTTAAGAGGTATGACAAGGAAGAATCTATTTGCGGCAATGCTCGTCATAGTGATGGCGGCCGCAGCCTCCTGCTCCGTCCTCAAGAAGATGGAAGGATATCCTGACATTTCAGCTAAACTGACCGAACCGATTGCTCTCCAGGAAGACGGCACCGTGCCGGTTTCCGTGGAAGTTACCATTCCGGAGGAATACAGAGGCCTCCACACTGGTGTACTTATCTATCCTTACCTGCAGTCTGCCGACAGCACCGTGGTCGTGCCGCTTGACACCGTCGCCGTGGACGGAATCTTCAATGCGACTTTCAATGACCGAATGGACGTCTATCAGGCTGCGCTTTCAGACAGCGTCAACGTGCGCTATTCCTATGCACCTAAGGGCGAAGCTACCGTGCTGACTATCTCAGACACGCTCGCATTCGAACCTTGGATGGAAGGCTGCACGCTCGAACTTGACATCTGGGGCGAGTCCTATGGCAAACGTGAGCCTCTCGGCCACGAAAGCTTCCCAAGCGACATCGTCGTCCCTCAGCCGGAACCAGAACCGGAACCTATCGTCTATGAGGAAGTGAGCGAGGACGTCGAAGTCGGCTGCCTCCGTTTCCGCATCGGCTCAGCCGAGGCAGATTCCCTGGACAACGACACCAAGGCCAGAATCGAAGCCGCCCTATCCAAGGAGAACGTGCAGGGCTGCGTGGCTCACATCGTTTCCAGCTGCTCTCCTGAGGCTTCAGAGGAATTCAACCGCAACCTCGCCCAGTCCAGGGCCGAGACTGCATCCGAACTCCTCAAGCCGCTCGGCATCGAAAACGTCGAGATGGAGCCTATCGGAGTCGATTGGGACACCCTCTACAACTGGCTCGCCGAGAACGAGAGCCAGGAACTCGTGGACAAACTCAAGGAGATCGAGGATCCTGTGGAGCGCTATGTCACCTTCAGGGACAAGAGCTACCCTGTATGGCAGCGTGCCCGTTCCAACGTCTTCAAGTCTATGCGTTCTTCACGTATCGTCCTCAAAGTAACAAGCTTAATCCAATCCAATAAATAATTATGAAGTCAAGATTCTTTAAGCTGATTCTGGGTGCCGCTACGGCATTCTCAGCACTTCTTGCTACTTCCTGCGAAGAGGAAATTCCTTTCATCATCCTCGACCAGGAAGCAGTGATCGTCGGTACTGAGACCGAAAAGGTCAACATCGACGTCAGAGCAAACATTCCTTGGACGGCAACATCAGAAGCTGATTGGTGCCACGTCTATGGCGATGCCGGCAACTACAAGGGCTCTTTCGAGGTCCTCGTTGATGCCAACACTTCCGTGAACTCACGCGTTGCTACCATCACAGTAGCAGGCGAGGGCGCACAGGTTTCTCTCATCATCACCCAGAGCGGTTCATCGCTCGCTCTTACCGTTCCTGTTCCTGAGTATTCAATCAGCAATGAGGCTCAGCCACTCGACATCAAGTTCCTTGTTACCAGCCAGGAAGTTGTCGTTGACGCTATCAGCGAGGCTATGTGGGCTGAGGTTGTAAGCGTAAAGGACGGTACCTGCAAGATGCAGATCGCAGAGAACAAGACCGGCAAGGACCGTGAGGCAGCAATCACTTTCGTGACCAGCCACGGCAACAAGCCAGCCATCCTCGGCAGCACTCTCATCAAGCAGAGCGCAAAGGGTGTCCTCCTCGTCATTCCTGTTGAGGAGTATGTCGTAAGCAATGCATCCCAGAGGCTTCAGGTGAAGTATACCATCACCGACGAAGATGCTAAGGTAGAAGGTTCATCCAACTGCAACTGGATCGCTGTCGCAGGCGCACAGGGCGGTGTCGTTGACCTTACCGTTTCCGAGAACGCTACAGGCGAAGCTCGTACAGGCGTCCTCACCCTCGTTACCGTCACTACTGCCGGCGAGGCTGTGACCGCTACCACTACCATCAACCAGGCTGCTACCGAGAACATCCTCGACGTAGTTGTCGACAGTGTTGCATTCGCACCTGCAGGTGAGACTATCACCGTTCCTGTAGTAACCAACGCTACCATCACTGCAAGCTGCACTTCAGACTGGGTAACTGCTGCCGTCAAGGACAATGCAGTTGCTTTCACTGCAGTAGCCAACAAGACCAAGGCCGCTCGCCTTGCATACGCTACCATCACCATCTCTTCTGACAAGGGCAAGCCGCTCACCAAGAAGGTTACCCTCACTCAGGAGCCTGTCGCAGAGGACGAGCTCAGCCTCCCTGTTGCTGAGATCAGCTTCCTCGCAGCCGGTGGCAAAGAGGCCCTTCCTTACAAGGCATCTGCAGCTGTTACCGTGAAGAGCAGCTCCGATTGGTGCACCGCAGAAGTCAAGGGTTCTGACATCGTTGTTACTGCAAAGGCCAACGATACCGACAACAGCCGCAAGGCATACGTTACCGTTACCACTGAGAACGGCACTGCAGGCATCATCACCGTCCTTCAGGAGTGCGCTAACCCAGACGTTCTCGAAATCCCTGTAGCCGAAGTGAACTTCGACGGCGCAGCCGAGACTATCAAGGTGCCTTACGCATCTGACGCAGAGGTTACCGTCAAGACCAGCTCCGCTTGGCTTACTGCCGCAGTCAAGGACAATGACATTGAGATTTCAGCTACTGAGAACGCAGGCACCAAGCTCCGTCAGGGCTATGTTACCCTCACTACCGCTCACGGTACTACCGGTATCATCACCGTCAACCAGGCTCCAGTCCTCGTGAACACTGAGGAACTCACTCTCCTCGTTTCCGAGCTCAGGGTTTCTGCCGACGCCGATTCTTACGTAATTCCATTCGCCGCTAATTCCGCAGTTACTGCACGCAGCAACAAGGAATGGTGCACCGTTACCGTAAAGGACAACGACGTCACTGCAAAGGTTGCTGCAAACACCGGCGACGAGCGTGAGGCATTCATCACTCTCACCACCAAGACTGGCGTTTCAGGCATCATCCATCTCTATCAGGACGCTGCCGATGAGGACGAGACTACCGATGAGGTTACTGTTCTTGTAGAAGAGGTTGAGTTCACCGGCGATGGCGGCTCAATCAAGGTTCCTTACACTGCTGAGACTGAGGTTGCCGTCAGGACAAGCTCTCCTTGGATCACCGCAGCCGTTTCAGGCAGCGATGTTGAAATCACCGTTCCTGAGAACTGGTCAGGCGTTACCCGCAAGGGCTATGTAACTCTCCAGACCGCAGACCTCTACGCTGCAGTCATCACAGTTATCCAGGAAAGCAACATCCCTGAGATGAGCTTCAATGTTGAGGAACTCACAGTGGATTACGCTACTTCTACCAACTATCTCCCTCTTACCGCTAGCGGCAACTGGAAGCTCGACAACACTGCTGACCAGATCCCTAACTGGATCACCATCACTCCTGACTCAGGCGAGGGCAACGCAGTGCTTACTATCGTCACCAAGACCAACAAGTTCGCACGTTCACGTTCAACTCACCTCTCATTCACCAACACCGACAGCAACATCTCTACTGTACTTACAGTAACTCAGGATGCAAACCCTAACGGTATCACTGATTACAAGCATCTCGGCCGCGGTTATGACACCAAGGGCAAGTATGCTGAGGAAAGTGGTGTGAAGGCTTCAGTCCTCGACTGCGATCTCCTCGCAGACGGCAACCATATTGCTGACATCCTCAACCCTAACTCTACTGACGAGTCAATCTCAAGCGGTAAGACCCGTTCCGAGTTCGAGAACAGCTATTCTGCAAAGGTTGGTGTAAGCGGCAGCTACCAGCTGTTCACCGCTTCCGTTGAGGCCAACTTCTCTCTCAAGGCTCTCGGCACCGAAGAGTACAGCTTTGCAACTCTCCGCTCTATGACCAAGAAGCAGATCCTCAAGATCTACGACAACGAGACTGCAGCGGATCTCAAGTCTTGCGTCAGCGAAGGCTTCACCAATGACCTCAAGACCCTTGATGCCAAGGCCCTCGTCAGCAAGTATGGTACTCACGTGATCACTGGTTTCTCTCTCGGTGGCGTGCTCGAGTACTCTATGGCTGCAGATGCAAGTGAGAGCTCTACAGAGATAAACTGGGGTACTGCAGTCAAGGCCGGCTTCGAGCAGGAAGGCGTCGGTGGCGCATCTGCTGAGGCAAGCTACGATCAGCTCAACAGCGTGAAGAACAGCGTAAGCGGCTTCGAGTCTACAATGAGCTGCCGCGGCGGTCAGAGCCAGTACACCTCCAACGCAGGCAGTGCTTCAGATAACGGCTTCACAGCAAGCGAGTATTCATCTTGGCTCTCAAGCCTCGAGGATGCAAATCTTTGGGTAATGGTTGACTACGAGGGCAGCAAGCTCATTCCTCTCTGGGAATTCATCGATGATGCTACTCTTGCCGCAAGTGTCGAGGAATACATCACCAAGACATACCTCGTTGGTTCATCTATTCCACAGGGCTCTGATTATACATCGTTTGCTCTGTATTTCGTACGTGCTTCCAATACGCACGCTGATGGTATTTCCGACGATGCTACTGAATGGAGATTCAAACTCACATCCAATATGGATAACAAGGATGCCAGAACTGTGGCAGACTATATGAGTGGAGATCACTTCTCCTTCTCTGACAAGAGCCCGTGGTCAAAGATTCTCGCAGGTGATGATATTAAGACTTCCGGTACTTATAGCGTGAACAAGAACAAGGCACATAGCATGACTATCACGATATCTGGAAATAACCTTTCTGATCAGTTCTATGAGGATGATGGTACCAATGCCTCTAATGACAAGTATAGCGCTGTCACAATCACCCTCAATTCTGTAGCGGGAAATCCAACTGTCTGGACTTATATCGATTCTTCGAACAAGACTCAGACCGTTGAGGTTGGAGAGAGCTCAACAGGACTGTCAGTTGACAATACCATACAGCTCCTCTGCGCGAGCGACGGATTGACTCTCTACTTCAAACTCGGTCCTGCAAATTAATGACAGAGTTTTGAAGACAAATCGAAGCCGACCCCTCGGGGCCGGCTTCTTTTTTATATGCCAAAAAGAAGGCCAGCCTCAGCGGACTGGCCTATATATTATATAAGGTAGAAAACCTCGTTGGCGATGTCCTGGAGTTCGCGTCCGTCCGTCTCGACGATGTGCGTGGCGACGGCCTCGTAGGTCGGGCCTCGTTTGGAGAGCAGTTCCTCTATGCCGTTGCCGGCGAGCATCGGACGTTCCTTGGCGGCTTCCTCGAGCGTGCGCTTGCCGATGAGGTGCCGTCTTATGGTTTCTGCGGAAGCCTTGAGGTAGAAGCACTTGGTCTGCTCCTTTACGAGGGTGAAGCAGCGCTCGGTCATCACCGTGCCGCCTCCGAGGGAGAGCAGGACGTTCCCGCCCCTGAGAATGATCTCTTCGAGGCAGTCTGCCTCTATCTTACGGAAAACGGCCTCGCCATCCGTGGAGAATATCTCCGGAATGGCGCGACCGGTCTTTGCACTTATATACTGGTCGAGGTCGATGAACTCATAGCCGCGGAGAGAATTCTGCAGCATCCTGCCGACAGTGGTCTTGCCACTGCCCATAAAGCCGGTGAGCGCAACGATCATAGCCTAGAACAGGGTTGGCTCGTCATCGAGGCTGAGGTCGAGGGCTCCGTCGTCTACGGTGCTCACAGGCTCTGCCGGGGCCTCTTCAACTTCTTCAACGACTGCACCGCCTTCCGGCTCGGCAGGCTCGACATCGTCCTCCGGCTTGTGGAGAGGCTCTGCGAACTCTACTGCCTTCAGGTCCATAGGACTGACTTTCTTGCCCTTCGCAGTGAGGCCCTTCTTGGCGATGAATTCCTCTGCATCGATGATCTCTGCCTCGCGATGCTCCCACTTGCCGCCGAATATGGCCTTGATCTGTGGGTGAAGGTCGTCGCTGAGTGCCACGAGATAGGAACCCTTTGCAGGGTTGATGTAGCAGACAGGATTATTGTCGTTTATGTCGAAACTGAACCTCTTTACGTAGAAGGCCTTGGCCTCGTTGTCCCAGTAGAGGGCCGTGAAGGTCTTGCCGAGGTCGAACTTCTCGATGCGGAGGAGTTCGCCCTGATATTTCACGCTCAGGTCGAAGTTGGTCGTGTAGTAGGTGCCGTCCTTGAAGATGGCCAGGATGTGGTCGCCTTCGCTGAACTGACCCAGATGGAGTCCGTGTCCGTCCTCGTTGAGGCGCTGGATGTCCTCGTCGAACCAGATATCCTTGCCGCCGATGGTGCTGACGCCCTTGCTCTTGAGCTGAATGCTCTGGATAGGGGTCTTGCTTACGAGGTTGCCCCTCGAAGTCTTGCCCTTGATGGCGAGGGTGGAGAAGTCGTATTCTGCCACGAGCTTCTTGAGCTTCATACGCGGACGCAGGCGGATGCGCACGGTCTCGGCCTCACCGTTATGGTTGACGGTGAACCACATAATCTGGGAACCAGGGGTGCCGCAGGTGATGTCGTATTCCTTGTCGCGGGTCACTGAAGTGACTGCGAACCTCTTCGCGTAGTAGCAGGTGGACTTGCCTTCCTTGGTGTCGGTCTTGCCGTCGCGGTAGATGCAGTTGTAGATGGTACGCTCGTCATTGCGGTCGAATACGCCCACATAGAGGAGGTCCTGGCCATAGAAGGCCTTGTCGGTGACCTTGGTTATGAGGTATGTACCGTTCTTGCGTATGACGATGATCTCGGAGAGGTCGGAACAGTCTGCGATGAACTCGCCGTTGTCGTCCTTCTTGAGGTTGATGCCCACGAAGCCCTCTGCGAGGTTCGCATAGAGCTTGGCGTTGTTGCTGACAACCTTGGTTGCGGTAATGCTCTCGAAGGAAGTGATTTCGGTGTGGCGCACGAACTTGTCGCCGTACTTCTTCTGGAGGTTCTGGAACCACTTGATGGTGAAGGCGGTGATGTGGTCGATGTCGTACTGCACCTGAGCCATTTCCTTCTCTATGCCCTTGAGCTTGTCCTCCACGGCCTTCGCGTCGAACTTGGAGATCTTCCTTACCGGCTTCTCCACGAGCTTGAGGATGTCCTCCATCACGATCTCGCGGCGGAGCAGGCTCTGGTATTCCTTCATCTTCGCGAACACCTCGTCGAGCTGTTCCTCCCAGCTGCGGGATTCGTTGTTCTCGAGTATCTTGTAGATGCGGTTCTCGAAGAAGATCTTCTCCAGTGAGCTGTAGTGCCAGTCGTTGAGGAGTTCGTTCATCCTGATCTCGAGCTCCCACTTCAGCAGTTCGCGGGTGTGGTCGGTCGAGTAGCGGAGTATGTCGTCCACGCTGAGGAACTCAGGCTTGTGGTCGACGATGACGCAGGCATTCGGGGATATGGACACCTCGCAGTCGGTGAAGGCGTAGAGTGCGTCGATGGTTTTGTCCGGCGAAACGTCGTTCGGCAGATGGATGACGATCTTGGCAGCCTTGGTGGTGAGGTCGTCGATCTTCTTGATCTTGATCTTGCCCTTGTCCTTGGCCTTCATTATGCTTTCGCAGAGCATACCGGTGGTCTTGCTGAATGGGACCTCGGTGATCTCTATGGTGTTCTTGTCGATCTTCTCAATCTTTGCGCGCACCTTTATGACGCCGCCCCTCTGACCCTTGTTGTACTTGCTGCAGTCAGCGAAGCCGCCGGTAGGGAAGTCAGGGTAGATGGCGAATTCCTCGCCCTTCAGGATGGCTATCGAAGCGTCGATGAGCTCGTTGAAGTTGTGAGGGAGTATCTTCGATGCGAGACCCACGGCGATGCCCTCGGCGCCCTGTGCGAGCAGGAGAGGGAACTTGACAGGCAGTTCGATAGGCTCATCGAGCTTGCCGTCGTAGGTCTTCATGAAATTCGTGGTCTTAGGGTTGAAGACGACATCCTTGGCGAACTTGGACAGGCGGCACTCGATGTATCGGCCCGCTGCGTTAGGGTCACCGGTGATGATGTTGCCCCAGTTACCCTGGGTGTCTATGAGGAGGTCCTTCTGTCCGAGCTGGACGAGGGCTCCGAAGATGGACTGGTCACCGTGTGGGTGGTAGGCCATCACCTGGCCCACGACCTTCGCGGCCTTGGTCAGGGTACCGTCGTCGTTCACGTGCATTGCCTGGAGCACCCTGCGCTGCACCGGCTTCAGACCGTCCACGATATGCGGCACGGCCCTCTGCAGGATGACGTAGGATGAATAGTCCAGGAACCACTCCTTGAACATACCGGAAAGCTTGTACTTGCGGCTGTTCTCTCCGAGCAGTTTCTGGAAACGGCCTTCCTTGCCCTTGGCAACGGCTTCGGTTTCGTTCTCGTTTTCGAGTTCTTCCTCAGTGTTTATCTGGTTCTCGTCTTCGTAATCACTCATCGTATCCGAATTTTTTCAGTTCTCTCTTGCTCTCCCTCCAGTCCGGGTCAACCTTGACATAGAGGCTCAGGAACACTTTTGTCTGGAAGAAGTCTTCCATATCGATGCGGGCCTGAGTGCCCACCTTCTTGAGGGAGGCACCGCCCTTTCCAATGATAATGCCTTTCTGGGAATCGCGCATCACGTAGATGACACCGCGTATGTCGTAGCGGTCGTGGCCTTCCTTGAATTCCTCTATCTCGACCTGGCAGCAGTAAGGGATTTCCTGGCTGAAGTTGAGGAAGATCTTCTCGCGGATGATCTCCGATGCGAAGAATCTGAGGTTCTTGTCGGTGAAGGTGTCCTTGTCGAACCAAGGAGGTGCGACAGGGAGGCTGCCCACGATTGCGTCGAAGATGTTCTCGAGGTTGAACCTCTCCTGGGCTGATGCAGGGAAGATGACCGCTTTAGGCAGCTTCTCCTTCCACCACGCCATCAGTTCGAGCACCTTCTCCTGGGTGCTGATGTCGATCTTGTTGATGACCAGCACTACAGGGCAGTCGATGCGGCTGAGCTTGTCGATGTATTCTACGTTCTTGTCGGCTTTCTCGACGGTGTCGGTGACATATAATATGATGTCTGCGTCTCCGATTGCCGTCTCCACGAAGTTCATCATACTCTGCTGGAGACGGTAGTTAGGCTTCAGGATGCCGGGCGTGTCGGAGTAGACTATCTGGTAGTCATCTCCGTTCACGATTCCCATAATCCTGTGCCTGGTCGTCTGGGCCTTGGCCGTGACGATGGAAAGACGCTCCCCGACGAGGGCGTTCATCAGAGTGGACTTGCCCACGTTCGGGTTGCCGATGATGTTTACGAAGCCGGCGCGATGCTTAGTCTGTTCAGGCATATTCTATTACTTGTATGCACCCATCTTGAGGATGTTGGTCTCACCCTCTGTAAGGTAACGCCATTCGCCTCTCTTGAGGCCCTTCTTGGTGACGCCTGCGAAATAGACGCGGTCGAGGCCCTTCACTTCGTAGCCGAGGCTCTCGAAGATGCGGCGTACGATGCGGTTCTTGCCGGAGTGGATCTCGATGCCGAGCTTGCGGTGGTCGTCAGCGTCGATGTACTGGAGGTCATCGGCCTTGATGTCGCCGTCGGTGAGGGTCACGCCTTCCATAATCTTGTCGAAGTCCTCCTGGGTGAGGTCCTTGTTGAGGTTCACCTGGTAGATCTTCTTCTTGTCGTATGAAGGGTGGGTGAGCTTCTCAGCCATTTCGCCGTCGTTGGTGAACATAAGTACACCGGTGGTGTTCTTGTCGAGGCGGCCTACAGGGAACACCCTTGCGTCGCAGCCCTTGAGCAGGTCGATCACAACCTTGTCTGCGTGAGGGTCGCTTGCGGTGGTCACATAGCCCTTAGGCTTGTTCATCACGATATAGACCTTGTCCTCGCCGCGGAGTCTCTCGCCGTTGAAGCGGATGTCGTCCTCGCGTACGTTGACCTTGGTGCCGAGTTCGGTGACTACTTCTCCGTTGACGGTAACTACACCGGCCTGGATGAAGTTGTCGGCCTCCCTGCGGGAGCAGATGCCTGAGTTCGCGATGAACTTGTTCAGACGCATAGTGTCCTTGGTAGGCACCATCACCATATCGTTATCTGAATAGAGCTCCTCGTCAACGAGCGGACGGTCGCTGATCATTCTGTTGATGCCGGCATTTGCTGCCTCGTCGTAGTTCTTCCTTGGCGCGAAGTTCTTCTTCTTGTTGAAGCCGCCCTTGTTGCCACCGAAGGATGGCTTGCGGTCGCCGAAGCTGCGCTGAGGACGGTCGCCGTATGAGCGCTGTGGCCTGTCGCCGTAGCTGCGCTGAGGACGGTCTCCGTATGAACGCTGTGGCCTGTCGCCGTATGAGCGTCCCTCACCCTGGTTCTCGCCGTATGTGCGCTGAGGGCGGTCACCGTAGCTGCGCTGAGGCCTGTCGCCGTATGAGCGCTGTGGGCGGTCACCATAGCTACGCTGTGGCCTGTCGCCGTATGAGCGCTGTGGACGGTCTCCGTAGCTTCTCTGTGGCCTGTCGCCGTATGAGCGGCCTTCGCTCTGCTGGCCTTCGCCGTAAGTTCTCTGTGGACGGTCACCATAGCTGCGCTGTGGACGATCTCCATAGCTGCGCTGAGGACGGTCACCGTAAGTTCTCTGAGGACGGTCGCCATAGCTGCGCTGTGGACGGTCGCCGTAACTCCTGTTCTCGCCATAGCTGCGGCTCTCGCCGTATGCCTTGTCGCTGCTCCTTGAAATTCTAGGTCTGCGTGGCCTTTCTGAGTTGTTCTTGTTGTCTTCCATTTTGTTTTAGTACCTTGTAAGGTTTGTTAAATTGTTTTTATATGTGGCTCACGCCACTGGTGCCGGAGCTATAGCCGGCTCTATTTCAGTTTGAAGTTGTATGTAATCGTACCCTTCTGCACGGCTGGTGCATCTGCACTGACATTGAAGTGCGCCTCCATCGCGGCCTTGCGGCAGTTGGCCCAGAGCGTCGCATCGGTGAGGGTAGTGCCCTCGACTCCGGCGGTCGCCTTCTGGACGTTGCCATACTGGTCCACGAGTATCTCCACCACGATGGTGCCTTCCGCCTGGATTCCATAACTTGGGCTAGGCAGCGTACCGAGCACGTTTCGGCCCTGGAGCCTTGCGTTCGGTGTGCCGCTGGTCTTGCCCTCCTTGGTATTGCCGAGAGGATGGCCTTCCTTGAGCCCGTCGCTGACCTTTTCGGCCGTCTGGGCTGCCAGGGTGTCCTTGTTCTCCACATTCGCTGCAGAAGAGAAGAGGGCCCTGCGGTCGATCTCCTTCTCGCGCGGTGGCTCAGGTACCTCGACGTCACCTTCCGGGCCGATGGTAGCCTCGGCGGCTACGTTAGGCTTCGTTCCGGTGTGCTGGGCCTCCGACGCCTGCACCAGGTTCATAGGCTGGGTCGGATCCACTTCGAGAGCCTGAGGCTCCCTGCCGGTCTTGGCGCGGATAGGATCCGTCTCCTCCTGCTCGAACTCGATGAGGAAAGACATCTCCTCAGGTGGCGGATAGAGATAGGACATTGCACCGAATACCTTGAAGTACGCAAGTACGATCACGACGATGTGCAGGCACACCGTCACGGAGACTCCGACCACTGTCGATCTCGTCTTCTCCTTCTCGCGTTCTCTCTTGTAGTATTCCATCCGTTGATTATTCAGGCTGGGTAGCCATTATTACCTTGTAATGATTCCTCTTGGCGATGTTCATCACCTGCACCACCTTGTCCACCGGCACGCTTGCGTCAGCGTAGATTGAGAAGGTCGGGTCGTCCTCGCTCTGGAGCAGTTCCACGAGCTCGTCCTCGATCTGTGAGAAGAGCACTGGCTCCTCGCTGCCGTTGATATGATAGGTGTAGTATTCTCCGCCGATAGGGTAGTCCTTTCCTGCGTCCCTCCAATCCTTGATGGAGACGCTGACGGTGGCCTTCGCCGCAACCTGGCCCGTGCTCTTCGGAAGAAGGAGCTTCAGGGCGTTAGGGTTTACGAGCGTGGAGGTCACCAGGAAGAAGATGAGCAGCAGGAATACGATGTCGGTCATTGACGACATCGAGAATCCTGAATCCACCTTTGTTGTTCTCCTGATTGCCATATCCTTTACTTTTCAGCAGGTTCGTTGAGCAGGTCCATGAACTCTACGGTAGCGTTCTCCATCTTGAACACCACGTCAGAGATCTTGGAGGTGAGGAAGTTGTAGCCGAAGTATGCGATGATGCCGACGAAGAGACCTCCGACGGTGGTCACCATTGCCTCGTAGATGCCGTTTGAAAGCAGGGCGATGTCGATGTTGTTGCCTGCATTCGCCATATTGAAGAAAGCGCGGATCATACCGGTCACGGTTCCGAGGAAGCCGATCATAGGTGCGCCGCCGGCGATGGTTGCGAGCATAGGGAGACCCTTCTCAAGCCTTGCTACCTCTACGTTGCCGGTGTTCTCTACTGCGGTCTGGATGTCGTTGAGAGGACGTCCGATGCGCTCGATGCCCTTCTCGAAGAGGCGGGCGACAGGAGTGTTCTTCTCCTGGCAGCGCTGAGTGGCCTGCTTGATCTTGCCGTCGTGGATGAGGTCGCGGATCTCCTGGTTGAAGTTCCTGTCGGTCTTCACGGCCTTGTGAACCATCACGGCCTTCTTTGCAAAGATGTAGATGGCCAGCATCGAGAGGATGAGGAGGACTACCATAATCCAGCCACCCTTGAGGGCCATATCAATAAGGGACATTTTCATTTCGCTGACCTGTGGGGCCTGCTGAATGACTTCTGCAGCCTCTGCGGCTACTGTTTCCTGAAGTAAGATTGATAACATATTTTTACAGTTGTTTTTTGTTCCTATTTATTCAACTTGCAAAAATATGAAATATTTTCGGATTGCCAAATGGATTTTTTGGCGCAGAAGTAGTGCCACTAGTACTGCACCAACTTTGTCAGGCACAAAATGGTCGGTTTTTGTGCACGAAAAATAGTTTGGCAAATTCTCAAGCACAAATTAGGCGGTTTTTGTGCACGAAAACTGGGAATGAAGGCACGGCGGGTGGTTTGGCCGGCCGGGGGCAGGGTGTCTGCGCC
>DCHT01000063.1:0-726 GCA_002314885.1 Bacteroidales bacterium UBA1745
AAAAGCGACCCGCAGGTCGCTTTTTTCTTTATTCAATTGCCTTTGGCCTCATCTGAGGGAAGAAGAGCACATCCTGGATGGTGGTCTGGCCGGTCATGAACATTGTCAGACGGTCGATGCCCATTCCGAGACCGGAAGTTGGAGGCATACCATACTCGAGTGCGCGTACGAAGTCCATATCGATGAACATTGCCTCGTCGTCGCCCTTGCTCTTGAGCTTTGCCTGCTCCTCGAATCTCTCGAACTGATCGATAGGGTCGTTGAGCTCGGAATATGCGTTGGCGAGCTCCTTGCCGCACACGAAGAGCTCAAAGCGCTCGGTGAGACCAGGGTTGGTACGATGACGTTTGGTCAGAGGAGACATCTCCACAGGGTAATCGGTGATGAAGGTAGGCTGGATGAGATTGTGCTCAGCATACTCGCCGAAGATGGCGTCAATGAGCTTGCCCTTGCCGAATGAAGGGTCGATCTCCACGTGGAGCTTCTTGCAGGTCTCGCGAAGTTCGTCCTCGTCCATACCGCTGACGTCCACGCCAGCGTATTCCTTGATGGCGTCGAGGATAGGGAGACGGCGGAAAGTGCCGCCGAAGTCAACCTCGTGCTCACCGATCTGCACCTTGGTGGTACCGTTGACCTTGAGAGCGATCTTCTGGAGCATCTTCTCCACGAACTCCATCATCCAGATGTAATCCTTGTAAGCCACATAGATCTCCATACAGGTGAACT
>DCHT01000063.1:761-2986 GCA_002314885.1 Bacteroidales bacterium UBA1745
CCATACCCTCGTTGCGGAAATCCTTCGCAAACTCATATACACCAGCGAAGCCTCCGACGATGAGCCTCTTGAGGTAGAGCTCATTGGCGATACGCATATAGAGGTCGATGTCGAGGGCATTGTGGTGAGTAATGAACGGACGCGCGGTTGCGCCGCCAGGGATGCTCTGGAGGATAGGAGTCTCCACCTCGAGACAGCCTGCCTCGTTAAAGTACTCACGCATAGTTGCGATGATCTGAGCCCTCTTGATGAAGGTTTCCTTCACCTGCGGGTTAACGATGAGGTCCACATACCTCTGACGGTAGCGGAGCTCAGGATCCGAGAAGGCGTCGAACACCTTGCCATCCTGCTCCTTCACGATAGGAAGGACGCGGAGTGACTTGCTCAGGAGGGTAAGTTCCTTCACGTGAACTGACAGCTGGCCGGTCTTGGTGATGAAGGCAAAACCCTTGATGCCGATGATGTCACCAATGTCGAGGAGCTTCTTGAAGACGGTGTTGTACATAGTCTTGTCCTCGCCAGGGCAGATTTCGTCACGGTTCACGTAGATCTGCATCCTGCCGGTCTCGTCCTGGATTTCGGCGAAGGAAGCAGCTCCCATAATACGGCGGCTCATCAGACGGCCTGCCAGGCACACGTCCTGCAGATTGCCTTTCTCCGGATCATATTCGTCCTTGATGAGCTTTGCGGTCGCATTTACCGGATAAAGTGGTGCTGGATAAGGCTCGATGCCGAGATCCCTGAGTTTGGTGAGTGCCTCTCTGCGGAGGAGTTCCTGTTCGTTGAAATTCTGTTCCATTATTTATTGTATTCTTTTTTCGCGATAGACTGCAAATTTATGACATTTTTCGGAAATTCGTTATCTTTGTAGGATATGGGTAAAGAAAAGGAATGGATAATGAAGGAAGCCGGCGATCCGGAAACGGTCGACAGGCTTGCCTACGAGATGGGAATCGACCGGGTTCTGGCCGAGCTCCTGGTGCATCGTGGCATCACCACCTTCGAAGAATCCAGAGCCTTTTTCAAGCCTTCGCTCAGCGAGCTGCACGATCCTTTCCTTATGAAGGATATGAACGCAGCCGTCGAAAGACTGCACAAGGCCATACAGAACAGGGAGAAGATTCTCGTCTACGGAGACTATGACGTGGACGGCACGACGGCCGTGGCCCTCGTATATTCCTTCCTGCAGCGCCTGACCACGGCCCTGGACTTCTATGTCCCCGACCGCAACGAAGAGGGTTCAGGCGTTTCCCAGAAATGCCTTGACTGGGCTGTGGCCAACGGCTTCAGCCTGATGATCATCCTCGACTGCGGCATCAAGGCCAGCGAAAAACTCGCCTTTGCACGCCAGAATGGACTGGACGCCATCATCTGCGACCATCACCTGCCGGAAGACTCCATTCCGGAAGTGACCGCCGTGCTCGACCCGAAGCTCGAGGACTGCGGCTATCCTTTCGACGACCTCAGCGGCTGCGGCCTTGGCTTCAAGCTGGTGCAGGGCTACTCCATACGCTACGGCATTCCGTTCGAGGAAATCACCCCGCTGCTGGACCTGGTGGTAGTCAGCATCGCAGCCGACCTGGTGCTCATCACCGGAGAGAACCGCATACTCGCCCACTACGGCCTCAAGCAGCTCAACGACTCGCCGCGCAAGGGCCTCGAGTCCATCATTTCCCTTGTGGGACTGGACTCCACTCATATAGGTATTGACGACATCGTCTTCAAGATAGGTCCGCGCATCAACGCCGCCGGACGTATGGAATCCGGCCGCATCGCAGTGGAACTGCTCACCGCCCAGGACGACGAGACTGCGTTCCGCATAGGCAACGAGATCAACCAGTACAACAACGACCGCAAGAACATAGACCGCAAGGTCACCCAGGAGGCTATGCAGATGGTTGCCAGCAGACAGATGATCCAGGGTATGGACATCCAGCTGAAGAGCACCACCATCGTGTATAATCCCGAATGGCACAAGGGCGTGGTGGGAATCGTGGCATCCAGGCTCGTGGAGAACTTCTACAAGCCGGCCATAGTCTTCACCAAGACCAATCCCGAGGACCATCCGGAGGACCGCGGAGAACAGCTGATCACAGGCTCCGCCCGCAGCGTCCAGGGCTTTGAACTCTACAGCGCCGTACAGAGCTGCGCCGACTTGCTGGTCGACTTCGGAGGCCACCCGTGCGCCGTAGGACTCACGATGAAGGAAGCCAACCTGCCGGAAT
>DCHT01000053.1:0-356 GCA_002314885.1 Bacteroidales bacterium UBA1745
GGCTAAAAGTGCGAGTTAGCCGTCGCAGGCCGGCGACCGAGCGAGCCACCGCCACGACGTGGCGCAGACACCCTGCCCCCGGCCGACTAAACCACCCGCCGTGCCGTTCCACCCAGTTTTCGTGCACAAAAAACGCCCGATTTGTGCTTGAGAATTTGCCGTTCTAGTTTTCGTGCACAAAAAGCCACCGTTTTGTGCTTGAGAAGGGCGTACGAGGCAATGAAGAAAGTGGTGCAGTAGTAGTGGCACTACTTCTGCACCAAAACCAGGGCAGAACGCACTGCACACGGGGTGCAGCACGAGGGAAAGCGGGAAAAACCAGCGAAAAGAACGCAAAAGTGGTGCAGTACTAGTGG
>DCHT01000053.1:374-15598 GCA_002314885.1 Bacteroidales bacterium UBA1745
GTGGCACTACTTCTGCGCCAAAAAAAAGAAAGGTCGGCGGTGAGGCCGACCTTTCGTATGGAGTCGCGATGAAGCGATTAGTTCTCTGGGTTGACTGGCTCTGCGGTGGCAGGGACGTCGGCTGGAGCGGCCTTCTTGGACTTCATAGAGAGGAAGACGATGAGGGCGACAGCGACAACTGCGAGAGGAATGCCGATGGCTGGATGGTAGATGATCCAGGCGATGGCGGCGATGATGAATGCCCAAGCGAGGCCTACGAGCCAGCATACGAGGCTGACACCCACATTCGCGATGTTGGCGAGGAATGGGAGGACCTTGAGGAGGGTAACGAGGATATCGAAGATACCCTTGAGGCCGAAGACGATGAGGAGGGCACCGAGGACGCGGAGGATCCATCCGAGGATCTTGTTGTTAGCCTTTGCGGTGGCGATCATCTGGTCAGTGCTCTGGCTGCCGAGCTGGATCCAGGAGTTTGCATTGCCGTTCTTGGCAACGTAGTCGGTGAATGTATCACCTGCAACAACAGCGATCAAGGAAGCCTCGCCGCTGGCAACGGACTTGGTGAGGGTAACGCGAACGTCACCAACCTCAGGAGCGTTAGGGTTAGCACCGTAGTAAACGACATTCTCGTTTACAGTTGCGCCAGGCACGTTGAGGTCGTTGAGAGGGAACTTCTGGTTGCAGCCGAAAGCACCTTTCATCTTTGAAGGGAGCTGATATGCACCGAACTTCACGTTCTCGGCAACCTGATGCTCGCCGTCGGTAGGAATGACAACCTTAGTGGTGTTGTCCATACGCTCACCCTGCTGGGTAACGATGTTCTCGAAGTTGGTAGTGCTGACTGGGCTGCTGCACCATTCCTTTGAATATGAATAGGTAGTGGTGGTCTCCTGACCGCCGCCGACCTTGTCCTTGGTAGTGGTCTGAGTGTGCTCAACCCACTGATAGTATTCAACGTCGCGGTCGATTGCGATGGCGTTTACGGACACGCCGAAATAGTTGTCGGTGAGGACGTCCTCAGTGGAAGCGATGGCGATGGTGTGTACGCACTTGCCTTCGAATGCAGGATCGATCTCGTTGGCGTCAGGCATCTCGATGCAGACCTTGCCGGTCTCCTTGATAGCCCTGTACTGCCTTGCAGTGCGGCCTTCGTTCCAGAAAATGATGATAGTACCGAGGATGAACATTACGATGCCACCGACGATACCCTTGCCTGAGTTCTTGAGCCTCTGGCCGTAAGTTGTGGTTGTGGTTTTGGTGTAAGCCATACAATTAAGGATTAGGATTGTTAGTTTATGTCAATATTATCTTAAATCCGTGATGATATAACCCTTGTCGAGGGACTTGAGGTCCAACTTGAAATCGGACTGAGGCCCCTTCGGCAGGATTTTGAACGAAGGTATGAAAAAATCCGTAGAAGAACCATCTTCCTGGGAAAGAGTTGCGCCATATAGGATATTTCCTACCCCTGAAAGGTAAAGAGTGATGCGGGCGACGCCAAGGTCGCGCTTAGGTTCGAGTATGACCTTGACCGCCTGATGGCCCGCATAGCTGACCTTAGTCTGAGACTTGCACTTGAAGGACTTGTCGATGGAGCTGACGAGTATGGACGGGTTCACATAGTTGCCCTGGTCCTCCTCGAGGGACTCCACGATGACCTCCTTGGCCACACGGTCAATGGTTGTGGCGGACTTGCCGTCGCAATATATCTCCATTCCGTTGCCGTTCAGATAGAAGGAATCCCCCTCCACGAGGGCAGTGCCCTTGCCCGTCACCTTGGTCTGGAAACCGCTGGTGAAGGAATAGGTGAAACTTACCCTGGCATCCGTCACATTGGAGACGAAGGCCCTGAACGCATCAGTGTCCTGGGCAGAAGCCAGGGCACACAGGCAGAATGCGAATATGGACAGCAGATACTTTTTCATCACTGGTTCTTGAGGAAAGCGTCGAGTATAGGCTGGAGTTCGGCGAAATCCTTTACAAGTACCTCTCGAGGCTTGGAGCCCACCTGTGCAGAAACTATGCCTGCGGCCTCCAGCTGGTCCATAACCTTGCCGGCACGGGAATAACCCATACCCAGACGGCGCTGCAGGTCGGAAGTAGAGCCCTTCTGGTTGAGGACAACCATCCTAGCTGCCTCCTCGAAGTTCTCGTCGAGCTTGTGCATATCTATGCTGCCACCGCCGCCTTCGCCGCTGTCGCCGCCCTCGGAAGGAGGCTCAGGCAGATAGTACGGAGTGCTGAAATGAGCCTTGTAGCCGTCCTGGTTGCCGATGAACTTGGTAATCTGGTTGATCTCCTCGGTGCTGACGTATGCGCACTGAACGCGGTCCATCTTGACGCCCTGGTAGTAGAGCATATCGCCCTTACCGATGAGCTTCTCAGCTCCCGGAGAGTCGAGGATGGTGCCGGAATCGACACGGGTGGAAACCTTGAATGCGATCCTCGTAGGGAAGTTCGCCTTGATGAGACCGGTGATGACGTCCACGGAAGGACGCTGGGTCGCGATGATCACGTTGATGCCGGCTGCACGTCCCTTCTGGGCGAGTCGGATGACGGAATTCGCGATGCTGCGGGACATATTCCTGGCCTCCTGGCCACCGCCGGAAGTCATAATGAGGTCGGCATACTCGTCGATCACAACTACGATATAAGGCAGGAACTTGTGGCCGTCGGAAGGCAGGAGATGACGCTCGCTGTACTTCTTGTTGTAGTCCTTGAGCTGGTTGACGCCAGCCTTGCTCAGGAGCAGGTAACGCTGATCCATCTCCTCGCACATAGAGCGGAGAACCGCCTCTGCACGCCTGTGGTCCTTGATGATGGCGTTGTTGCGCTCATCCTCCTCGCTGGTGCTGCCCGGAAGGACTGCCAGATAGTGGTGGAGAAGCTTGCCGTATGCGGAGAACTCGACCATCTTAGGGTCGATGAAGACCATCTTCAGCTCGGAAGGATGCTTGGAGTACAGGAGGGATGCGACGATCACGTTGAGACCCACTGACTTACCCTGCTTGGTGGCACCTGCCACGAGCAAGTGAGGAGCATCCGCAAGGTCGAACACCTTGACCTTCTGGGTGATGGTATATCCGATGGCGACAGGAAGTTCCGCCTTGGAATTGCGGAAGGCCTCGTCGTCGAACATAGACTTGAGAGGCACGATCGACGGAGTCTCGTTAGGCACCTCGATGCCG
Source organism: Bacteroidales bacterium UBA1745 (assembly GCA_002314885.1). Classification (GTDB taxonomy): domain Bacteria; phylum Bacteroidota; class Bacteroidia; order Bacteroidales; family UBA932; genus Cryptobacteroides. The sequence continues at coordinate 3,563 of DCHT01000053.1, forward strand.
ACTGAATCGGTGAGGTTCACCACGCGGACGCCGGATGCGCAGAGGGCCATCGCGATGTCGTTCTCGACATTCTTGACGGACGCACTCTTCATACCAGGGGCGAGGAAGACCTTGTAGAGGGTCACGGTAGGACCGACCACGGCCTCAACCTTGGCCACCTGGATCTTGTAGCTGAGAAGGGTGTTGCGGATACGCGCATTGTTCTTCTCTATCTCAGCCGGATCCACCTTGTGGACACCGGAAGAATAATCCTTGAGCAGGTCGATGGAAGGAGCCTCGAAATTAGGCAGCTCAGCCCTGCAGTCGAAAGGCTCAAGATCCACCTTGACATCAGTGTTGAAGCCCTCGTCCACGATGGTGAGAGTCTCATCAGGCTCCGTCTCCTCTGTGCCGGCCACCTCAGCATCTTCCGCATCAACGGTCTCCACAGGCTCCACGGTCTCGGGCTCGATCGGATCGATATCCTGGAACTCTTCCTCGATAATCTCGTCAGGCTGAGGCTCAGCGTCCTCTGTATCTGCGATGGCTGGATCTTCGGTCTCAGGCTCCACCTCCGGCTTCTCCCTCTTCTCGAAGGAATATGAGAACCAGTTCCTGAACTTAGGGCTCACAAGCACAAGCCAGAGTATGAGGAAGAAGGCAATGAAGCAGAAGGTCATCACCTTGCCGGCCAGGCCCACGGAGAACGCGTTGATGGCATAGCCCATACGGCCGCCCAGTCCGCCTCCGAACATAGTGTCAGAGCCGAAGAGGGAACTTGCATAGGAAAGCGTCACAGATGCGAGAATGGCACCGGAAACGGTCACGATCAAGGTGTGGACAAAGCCCTGCGGCTTCTTCCTGGTAATCAGATGGTAGGAAACGACGCCCAGGATGAAGATAAGGGCGAAGCTGCCCAGTCCCAGGCAATCCTGCACGAGGAAGCGTCCCAGGCTGTGGCCTGACTTGCTTGCGACGTTATGGATAGTGCTGGTGACCGCAGCGTCAGCCTTCCAGTGGATCATATAGGATATGCTGGAAATGAGGGCCCAGAAGGCGATGATGCCGACGAGTATGCCGGCGACCTTGACGATCACCCTGCGCTTCTCCTCGGACAATCTAGGTATCCTGGCTTCCTTGGCGGCTTTCTTCTTGGCTTGTTTTGAAGGAGTCCTGGCCATTACTGCTGTTTTTTATGGTTCTTCTTGTTGCGACGGTTGCGGTTCTTGCCGCCCTGAGAATTGTTCTGACGGTTGACGTCGAGAGCCTGCACCTTGCCCAGTTCCATTCCCTCCGGTACGACGATGCGTCCGTCGGAAAGCTTCTGGATGTCGGCGAAGATAGTCTCGTCAGACACGGTATCCTTGTTCCAGGTCAGATACTGCATACGCATAAAGGAGGCAAGGTTGCGGAGCACATAGTCCTTGGTCTCCCCTTCTTCCATATCGGCGACGTAGTTGATCACGGTCTCGATATTGCGGCCGTAATGGCTCGCCTTCATCTGCTTCTTCTCGATAGGAATGCGCTCAGGAGCTGCATCGAGGGTCTCCTTTTCCGGCATAGGATAAGGAGAATCCACGTCGAGTTCGAAATCGGCGATGATATAGAGATGGTCCCAGAGCTTGTGCTCATAGTCATCCTGGAGATGCACCTGAGGATTCAGCAGTTCCATCACCTTCACGACGGCTTTGGCCTGCTCATTCCTCTTCTCCCTGTCCTCGATGGTCTTGAGGTAATCGACCATCTTCTGCACGTTGCGGCCGTACTCAGGGAGTTTGAGTGCCCTGCGTCCGGTGTTGTACTCGAATCTTGGTTTATTTTCGTCCATTTGACATCTGTTATAGTTAATCAAGCAAATTTACAAAGTTTTGAGAAACTACCCAATAATGAGAGATTTTTCAAAAGATTTCTTTCAAAATTAGAGAATATATGAAAATAACCATTATATTTGCCTTTGAATTAGAATAATTCTAAATTAGAATATTTAAAAACAACATTAAAACAATAAAGAAATGAAGAAGAAATTCAGATGCCTCGTATGTGGCTATGTTCACGAAGGCGACAGCGCTCCAGAGCGTTGCCCAGTATGTAAAGTTCCTGCCAGCAAGTTCGTTGAGATCGTTGACGACGCACTCAACTTCGCCTGCGAGCACAACATCGGCGACGGTGTAGTTGAGGACGAAGAAGTAATGCAGGGCCTCCGCGAGAACTTCGCAGGAGAGTGCACCGAGGTAGGTATGTACCTCGCAATGTCACGCCAGGCTGACCGTGAGGGTTATCCAGAGGTCGCTGAGGCTTTCAAGAGATATGCTCTCGAAGAGGCTGAGCACGCTGCAAAGTTCTGCGAGCTCCTCGGCGAGAACGTTTGGGACACCAAGACAAACCTCAAGAAGAGAATGGAGGCTGAGTGCGGTGCAACTGAGGGCAAACTTATGCTCGCAAAGCGCGCAAAGCAGCTCAACTACGACGCCATCCACGACACCGTTCACGAAATGGCAAAGGATGAGGCTCGTCACGGAAAGGGCTTCCAGGGTCTCTACAACAGGTATTTCAAGGACTAATTCCTGAATAAGCGACAAATGAAAATCCCCGGCACGGTGTGTCGGGGATTTCTTTTTTCTAGAATGCGACTCCTATTCGGAAGCCCATCGATATTGCCAGGTTCTGGTATCCGTTGTAGAAGAGGAAGCCGTGAAAATAGTCATTGGCATTGCCCGTACCCCAGGCGTAGCCACAGCCGGCGAAAGCGTCGAAAGTGAACCATCTGAGTACCAGCTGATAGCCGAGTTTCACCATTGCACCGAACTCCGAAGTGTGGCGGTAATAGTCCTCGTCCGCCTGCATATAATCGAAGTTGGTGTACATAAACTCGGGCTTGAGATACATACCCGCCAGCCAGGTATAATCGGTCTTTGGCTGCGGCCAGAAGGTATATTTCGCGGCAATCTTGCCCATATAGCCCTTGTTGTCCTGGGTATGGTTGAGCCAGTCCCAGCCCCAGCCGATGCGGCCTGCGGTGACCTCCGCGCTGATATGCGGAGTGAAGGCACGCTCGTAGGTGACTTTGGTCGCTCCCGAGCCCAGCGACAGCAGGGTCAGCTTGATGGAATTCTTGCTGATCTCCGCCGCGAAAGACAAGGCGGGCAGGAGCATTACGCTCAATATGAGAAGCAGTTTCCTCATAGCCTATTCATCCATATCGTCAGGGACACCGTAGTCGAGTTCGTTCCAGAGCGAATCCATCTGACGGCGGTCCTTCTTGGTCGGACGTCCGGCACCGCGGTCCCTCTTCAGGAAGAAAGTCTCCACAGGGGCACGCAGCTTGAGAAGTTCCTCCTCGGGAGTCAGGTTCTGAGCGTATGGAGGCACATTGGCCGCACCCTGACGCTTGTCCACCAGGTCCAGCACCTTGTAGGTGTAGCACACGGCTCCCTTGCGGGCCGTGATCACATCGCCCACCTGCACAGGCCTGGAAGGCTTCACGTCCCCGCCGTTGACCTTCACCTTGCCGCCCTTGCAGGCGTCGGTGGCATCGGTTCGGCTCTTATAGACGCGAATGCACCAGAGATATTTGTCTATGCGGACCTCCATATCGGGGATTATTCTTCCTCCTCAGCCTCAGGCTCGTCAAGCCCCTCGTAGTCCTCGCCCTCGAGGAAAGGATCCGTATTCGGGTTGATATAGTTGTCGATGATGTCGTGCAGACCTGCGGTGGCCTCGAGCACGACGGTGCCCTTCACGCGTGGCTCGATATAGCACTCAGGCATATCGGCCGGAATGAGGACGGTCTCGCCGCGGGTGATGACGGTGTCGCCGATGGCAGCCTCGCCCTCCACGCACATATATATAAGGAAGGCACCGAGGTTCTCGGTGGAAACCTTGACAGGCTCTGCGAGATGCAGTTCGCTGACAGTCAGTTCAGGACGGTCGATGAGGGTGCGCATAGGCTCCACCTCGGCCCTGATCCAGTTCGCGTCGTCGAACTTGCCGTAGTCGATGATGTCCATTGCCTCTGCGAGGTGGATAGGACGGGCGGTCTTAGGATCCTTCTCGCGGCCCCAGTCATAGAGGCGGAAGGTCATATCGGAAGACTCCTGAATCTCTGCAATGAGGATGCCGCCGTCTGCTGCGTGTACGGTACCCGGCTTCACGAAAATCGCATCGCCCTTCTTAGGCTCGATGACGTTCAGGATCTCGTCGACGGTGCCGGCCTGGCAGCGGTCATAGAGTTCCTGGGCGCTCACTTCCCTGTTGAAGCCTGCATATACCTTTGCACCAGGCTTTGCGTCCATCACATACCAGATTTCGGCCTTGCCGAGGGAATCGTAGCGGTCGATGGCCACCTCGTCGTCAGGATGCACCTGCACGCTGAGCTTGTCGTTGATGTCGAGGAACTTGATGAGGAGCGGGAACTGAGTTCCGAACTTCTCGAGCACCTTGTCGCCCACGATACGCTCCAGATAAGCCTCCATAAGTTCGCTGATGGCATTGCCTGCCAGCCAGCCATTGGCAACCAGGGAATCCTGGGCGCCCATATCGGCTATCTCCCAGCTCTCGCCAATGCGTACATCGGTAGTGAGGGGCACCTCATTGCCTTCTTCGTCAGCCTCGACGAAACTCTTGCCGAGCATCTTGATGAGGGAATCACCGCCCCAAGGCCTCTTGGATGGGATAGGAATGAACTTAATTGGATAAAGCTGCTTCTTAGCGTCGATTTTCATATCTATTTTTTCTTATTTGGTTTCTTGACTGACCATCCGAAGCCGCCGATGAAGCTTCCGAGGGTGTAATATTCGCCGTGGGAATAGGCGATAGGCTTTGCGGCCGCGAGGTCAAACTTGCCGGTCTCCGGGTCGATGAGGGCATCGTCCACCTGCACGTTCACCACCTCTGCGATGAACATATCGTGGGAACCGAGTTCCAGCACCTGAGTGACCTTACATTCCACATTTATCGGGGACTCCAACACGATAGGAGCCTTCACCTTCTCGCCTGCGAGCGGCGTCAGATGCATCTCCTTCCACTTGTTGTAGTCGCGTCCGCTGCGCACGCCGCACCAGTCGGTGGCACGGGCCAGCTTCTCAGTGGTAATATTGAGCACGAACTCCCCTGTGCGTGAGATGATCTCGTGGCATTTGCGGCTCTTGCGTATGGACACATAGCACATCGCAGGGTCGCTGCAGATGGTACCGGTCCAGGCTGCAGTCATCATATTGTACTCAGCCTCGTCCTCCCCGCAGCTGACCAGCAGCGCAGGTAGAGGATAGATCATAGTACCCGGTCTGAATGAAGTTTTCTTGATGCCCATTATTTCTTCACTGTATAGAAATCAATGATTCTCGTGATTGCACGCTGGCATACCGGACAGAACTCAGGGGCGGCGTTGGTGCGCATACGGCAGTCGTCCACAGGACGCCATACACCTTTCGTCTGGTAGCCTGCGCCTTCGAAGAGGCCCACGCCTTCTACGCCCTCTTCCATCATATCCTGCCACTTGGCGGCAAAGTCCGCCTGGGTGGTGATGTTCTGCTCCCAAGGCTCCACATCAGCGAAATAATATGGATCCTCACCGTTGGAATAGGCATATTCGTCAGCCAGCGCACCGAATGAATGACCGAATTCGTGGACTACGACCGGCCTGAACATAGGGTGGTGGGCAGTTGTGAGGGTGTAGGAATTGTAGATACCGCCGCCACCGTAGGTCTCGGTGTTGGCAAGTATGATGATATGCTCGTATGGAAGGCCCTCCAGCACGTCATTGAGCTGGAATACGTTCTCAGTGGTGAGATACCTCTCGGCATAGAAAGTGTCGAAGTGGGAACTTACCGGAGTGTTCTTCCAGAGGCCCTCACGAGGCACGCTCACGCCGCTGTCCTTGGATGGGGCGGCCACTGCGATGTAATTGAAACGGTCTGCCATAGCTGCGAAAGGCTCGTGCTTGAAAAGCGCCTCCAGGGCAATCCTGGCGTCGTTCATAAAGAGCGGCAGTTCAGCTTCGGTGTAGCCTTCTGCGAGTATGGCCACGTCGATGACATCCTTGGAATCGCCGCCTTTCCACAGATAGCTGGCGTATGGGATCTCAGTCGCATCCTCAGCCACCTGAGGGGCCACTTCCCTGCGCTCCACCTTGCGGATGAGTATATCCCGAGGATCCACCGGATGGGTGAAGACTGAAGAAACCTCGCCACGATGGTCGTAGAGAGTCACAGTGACATTTGCAGCCTTCTTAGGCATAGGCAGGAGGAAACTGTTCTCGAAAGCCTTCCTTACGACCTTGGCCTCAGGTATGGCCTGCCACTCCTGGAAAAGGGTGCAGAAACTGCTGCGGTAGAGGGTGTCGCCGCTGGCCGCATCGACCAGGGTGATGTCGCCATTGCCCTTGACAGGCACATCCTTCATATTGACTTTCCTGCCGTCCCAGCCGTCCCATTTGGAGAGGCGGGAAAGGGAAATATCACAAGTAGAGTCGGTTCCGTTGAAGATATAATCCACCCTGAGAGTGGCGTCCTGCAGGCCCGGAGTCTGGCACGAAGCGGTCAGCGGAAGCATCAGGAGCGATGCGAATACTATGATTGTCCTGATTTTCATATTCTATTCTTTTTCAATTTTCTGATATGGCACCGGAGGCACTCCGTACATAAGTCTGATAGGAGGGTCCTGTACAGGTTTGACAATGACAGTGTCTGCTTTCTGGGTAGGATTCTCTTCCTGAACCGGAAGCTGTTCCTCCACCGGATCTACAGTCTTTTCGGCCTCCTTTTCGGCACGACGTGCCTTGGATGCAGTTCCACATCCCGTGGCAATGCCGAGCATCAGAATGCCGCACAGCCATTTGTATATGCTGGTCTTCTTCATACTAGATAAGTGCTTCGAGTTTCTTCCTCGCTGCGCAGAGCACTTCTGGCTTCGCACAGAGGGAAATCCTTATGTAATTCTCGCCGTTGCGGCCGAAGATGAATCCAGGGGTGATGAACACTCCCGCCTCGTAGAGGGCCTTGTCGGAAATCCTCTCGCCCAGGCACTTGTTTTCATCGGTACCGGCGAGGAAAGGATTGCCTTCCTCTACCCTGCCCCAGAGGAACAGACCGCTGGAATCGTGGTCGTAAGTGGCTCCGAGCAGGTCGAAGATGCGACCGGCCTCCACACGTCTCACGCGATACTCGTCATTGAGGGCAGTGAACCACTCAGGACCCTGTGAGAGTGCCTCGACTGCAGCCATCTGCAGGCCCTTGAACATACCGGAATCCATCTGGCTCTTCACCTTCAGGACTTCGGAGATGATTTCCTTGTCGCCGCCGACCATACCGATACGCCATCCGGCCATATTGTGGGCCTTGGAGAGGGAGTTCAGCTCGAGGCAGCACTCCTTGGCACCCTCGGCGGCCAATATGGAAATAGGCTTGTCGTTGAGTATGAAACTATATGGATTGTCGTTGACTATCAATATCTTATGTTTGCGTCCGAAGTCCACGATACGCTGGTAGAGTTCAGGCGTAGCCTTGGCTCCGGTAGGCATATGAGGATAGTTGACCCACATAATCTTCACGCCGCTGAGGTCCATCTTCTCAAGGGCGTCGAAGTCCGGCCACCAGTTATTGTCCTCACGGAGGTCGTATTTGACTATCTCGGCCTCAACCATCTTGGAGGCGGAGGTGTAGGTCGGATAGCCAGGATCTGGGACGAGCACCTTGTCGCCCTTGTCGATGAAGGCCATCGAAATCAGGAGTATGCCCTCCTTGGAGCCCACGAGAGGCTGGATTTCGCCGTTCGGATTGAGTTCCACGCCATACCAGCGCGCGTACCAGTCCGCAAAGGCCTGCCTGAGCGCAGGGAGACCGACGTAGCTCTGATAGCCGTGGCTGTCAGGCTTCTGGGACCATTCGGTAAGGGCATTCACGGCTGCCACCGGAGGGAAGCCGTCCGGAGAGCCTATGCCGAGATTGATGATCTTGTCTATACCCGCTGCGACACGCTCCTTGTTGAGCGCATCCACTTCCTTGAGCTTGCGGGAGAAATAGTATTCCTGGACCGAAAGGGTCCTCTGTGCAGGTTTTATGATCATTTCCTAGATTGCTGAAGTGTACTCGCCGAGTATGTCGATGTCGGCGACGAGAGGCCTGATGGCCGAAATTGCCTGCTGATAGCGCTCGTAATTGTCGAAGCGGATATCGGCATAGAAGAAATACTGCCACTGCTTGCCCGGGATAGGCAGGGACTGAATCCTGGTCAGGTTCATCTGATAGAACGAAAGTATGGTCAGGATGCTTGAGAGTGCGCCCGGCTGATGGTGCAGGGTGAAGCACATAGAAGCCTTGTCTATCTTGTCCTCAGGCACGACGAGATTGTCGTCCATAATGAGGAAGCGGGTGAAGTTCTGCTTGTAGGTCTCGATCTGAGGCACGATTATCTCAAGTCCGTTCTGCTCGGCTGCGAGCGTCGATGCGACGGCTCCGACCCCCATAGTTCCGGCCTGAGCGATGTCGATTGCGCTCTTCGCGGTGTCCTCAGACTCGATCAGGTGTATCCACGGAGCCTGGGTCTCGAAGAATACACGGGTCTGGTTGATGGCCATATAGTGGGTGCGCACTTCCTTGATGTCCTCGAGCTTCTGGCCCGGCATTGCCATCAGGTTCTGATGTATGTGCAGGAAGGTCTCGCCCTTGATTTTCTTTCCGTATTTGCGCAGTATCTCCAGATTAGGCAGGAGACCGCCTGAAGAAGTGTTCTCTATTGCCATAACCGCGGCATCAGCGCGGCCTTCTTCCATTGCCTGGTAAAGTCCGTCGAAGGTTGCACACTCTACGGTGTCGGGGATGATACCTTCGTGTTCTCTGTAAAAATTCCTCGCTGCCTCCTCGTGGAAACAGCCTCTGAATCCCTGTATAGCTACTCTTTTCATATAACTGACAAAAGTAAGCTAAAAAGGGCAAAAATCAAAGCACGGAAATCTCGTCTACGAAAATAAAGGCTTCGCCTCCTGCCCCAAGATGCCACTCAGGGATGGTTCCGAAGTTGTGTGCGACCACCTTCACGTACCTTGCAGGCATTGCCTTCGGCAAAGTCAGTTCGGCCTCTGCAGTCTGGATCGTATAGTCGTCAGGGGCGGCTCCGAGGCTGTTTCCGAGCTTTCCGACAGGCGTCCATTCCTCTCCGTCCACGGAAATGAAATACTCCACTGAAGTCGGCATCCATATCCACGACCTCACATCCTGGCAGTAGCCGGAGGATATGTAACTGATCTCGCAAGTCGAGAGCAGGTCCACGACGGCCTCGAAATCCTGGGCCTGATAGCCCTGCCAAGCGCCTGTACGCCAGTTCAGCTTGCCGCGTATGCCGTCTATGAGAGCATTGTCTCCACCACCCGAATACTGAGGATTGTAATGGCTGTAAATAGTCACGCTGCGGTCTCTGGATATCTGGTGATAGCAGCTGCGGACAAGTTTGCTGCGGCCTTCAGGAGTCTCGCGGAAAGCCTCCAGGGTGCAGGATTCGCCAAGGGTGATTTCGCCTTCGTACGGCATTGCAGGGCCTCCGTTCAGAGACCAGAATATGCCCTCGCCTCCCTCGATCTTAACGCTCGCATTGTCGTAGAAGCGCTCGGAAGAAGACACGAATACCGGATTCGTCACCATAGGGGCATCCACGGAAGTCGGCTCATAGCTCCTGATGGCATCGCTGCGGCTGATGAGCATATCCGTACCATCCTCGAGATGGATCACGACCTTGCGGAAGAAAGGCTTGGTGCGCACCAGTTCAGGCTGGCCCGGACACACGCTGTAGAGGCCCATAGAACTCATCACATACCAGGCGGACATCTGGCCGCAGTCCTCATTGCCGCAGAGGCCGTCAGGACGCGCTGAATACTGCTCGCGAAGTATGCGGCGGACCATAGACGCGGTCTTCTCGGGATGGCCGGCATAGGCATAGAGCCAGGCAATGTGGTGGCTCGGCTCGTTGCCGTGGGCATACTGTCCGATCAGGCCGGTAATGTCCACCTGAGTGCGTCCGGAGGTCTTTTCCGATGCATTGAACAGGCTGTCTATCTTCGCGCAGTAAGCCTCCTCTCCGCCCAGCAGGGCAATGTGTCCGGCTATGTCGTGAGGCACGAAGAAGGAGTACTGCCAGCAGTTGGCTTCAGTGTAGTGGTTGTTGACCTCGTGAGGGTCGAAAGGAGTCAGGAAGCAGCCGTTCAGACGGGCTCTCATAAAGCCTGTGGCCGGATCGAACACGTTCCTGTAGTACAGCGAGCTGGCCAGGTACTCATCCCGGATGGCTGCGGCCTCAGGATAGTTGCAGTCGGCACGGGACAGCACGTATGAGGCAATCTGAGCCACGCACCAGTCGTCGTAGGCATACTCAAGGGTCTTGGACACGCTCTCGTGCTCGAGGTCCGCTATCACACAGCCGTATTCGCGATAGACGTCCAGGCCGAACTCGGCCTTTCTGGATGAGGCCACGGCGGCTCTCAGCAGTTCCTCAACATCCGCCGGATCCCAGGCGTCCACAATGCCTTTGGCCATAGCGTCGGCAATCACGGAAACGCTGTTGTAGCCTATCATACAATTGGTTTCGTGGCCGGAAAGTTCCCAAATCGGAAGTTTGCCGCCCTCCTTCCAGATGCACAGGAAAGAACGCAGGAAGTCCTCTGTCAGACCGCGTTCAATGAGGCAGAACAGAGGATGCTCGGCCCTGAAAGTGTCCCAGATGGAGAAGACCGTATAGCGGTCGAAACCTTCCGCCTTGTGCACCTGCCTGTCCATACCGAGATATTCCCCGTTCGCATCGGAATACAGGGACGGATGTATGGCCGTGTGGTAGAGTGCAGTATAGAAGGTTCGAAGGTCGCGATGGTGGCCACGGACCTCTATTTTCCCCAGATAATTCTCCCAGGCCAGACGGGCGTCAGCACAGCGGCCGGAAAAGTCCCAGTCCTCCGGAGAAATCTCGCTCTCAAGATTGAGTTGTGCATTTTCGGAACTGACCGAGGATATGGCGCTCTTGATCTTCACAGCCTTGGTACCGGCTGGGAAAGTCAGCAGTGCGCCCTCATCTCCAAAGGCCTTATAATCAACTATATCAGTATCGAATTCAATGTAGAAATGCACCGTCTGACGGTCGGCCCAGCTGTGCGAGCGGCGGAAGCCTGCGATGGTCCTGTCCCCCACCCTGCGTATCTCGCTGCCCTGGAGAGGATCGCGGTGCTGAAGGTCAATGAGGACCTGCACCGAACCGCCTTCGCCATAGCTGTACACCTGCATTCCGCAACGCCTTCCGACAGTCATCTTCGCCCAGACATCAGGCTTATCCAAATAGACCTTGTAGTAGCCTGGAGTGGCAATTTCGCGCTTATGGGAGAAAGGCGATGAATAGACATTCCTGTCCAGAGAATCGAGCACATAATCCCTCACCGGCATCACCAGCACATCCCCCCAGTCGAGGCAGCCCGTACCGCTCAGATGGGTATGGGTAAAACCCAGTATCACTTCGTCGCTGTAATGGTATCCGGAACAGCCGTCCCAGGTATTCACTCTGGTGTCAGGACCGAGCTGGACCATACCGAACGGCCAGGCAGCACCCGGGAAGGTGTGACCGTGCTCGTCGGTGCCCACGAAAGGATTCACGAAATTGGCATAGAGGCCTACAAGAAAGGCGAAGAGTATTTTCATAATCGGAATTAGTCTCAGTTTGTCGTCAACTTTACAAATATACCTATTATTTTTCGCATAATTTTGATATATTTGTAGTCTTATTGCTCAATTTGCGCACAATGGACGAAGTAAAAGTCATAGAAATCAAGAAAAGCATCTTCGCAGACAACGAGATAGATGCTGACAATCTCAGGAAGGAACTCAAGGAAAAAGGCGTATATCTGCTCAACCTGATGTCATCACCGGGCAGCGGCAAGACCACCACCCTCATCCAGACCATCAACAGGCTCAAGAACAAGATACGCGTGGCAGTGATGGAAGCCGACATCGACAGCGATGTCGACGCCATCAAGATCAAGGAAGCCACAGGCATCGAATCCATCCAGCTCCACACCGGCGGAATGTGCCA
>DCHT01000035.1:0-2583 GCA_002314885.1 Bacteroidales bacterium UBA1745
GTAGGCTTGCGGTGCTCCATATTGATCTGACCGGTCATAGACTCCACACCGTTGATCACGGATGCGGCGCCCTTGGCGATCTGGATGCTCTCCAGCCACTGGCCAGGCACGTATGAAAGGCCGAAAGGAGCGGAGAGACCACGCATCACCGGGCGGTTCTCATCGAGCATCTGGGTGTAGGTGCCGCTGAGGCCGAGGAGGCGGATCTGACGGGCGCCGGTGACTGCATCGGAATAGCCGACGGTCACGCTGGCGGAGTTCTCAAAGCTCTCGGCGAGGTTGCAGCAGGCCATCTTGCAAAGGCCGGCGGCGGAAATCACCTCGACGCGGGCGTCCTTGTACTTGGAAATATAGGTACCGTTCTGACGGGCAGTGAACACGGTACCGCTCAGGCTGTCGGCCTTGTCGGAATAGAAGCCGGTAGTGTCTATCTGATTGCCGGCGGCGTCATAGACCTGAGCGAAGCTGCACAGAGGCAGCAGTATTGAAATGATTGTAATTATCGATTTTTTCATCTTGATTTATCTGATTGTGACATAATGCATTAGCGGCCCGCAAAGAAATTACGGGCAAAGTGGCAGTATGTCTGAATCAGATTCTCAGGACGCAGTAAGAATGCAATATATCCGGCGCGTGGGACGGAATATACGGCACGAATGACCTGGCCTCGGCACTATAGCCGACGGTCGTGAAACTGTCGGATACGACGAGGGCCGGCATCTCGCTGACAGGGGCGCTGACGTGCTTGAAATCGAAGCCGCAGTCGTCGCAGCCGATCAGAAGCTGATGGGGCTCATCGCTGCAGCAGCCGCCGTCCTCATTGCTGTGATGCTCGTGGGCACAGCCGCAGCAGTGACATTCCGCATCGTGCTCGGGATGGATGTCCTCGCAGGAAAGGCTGGCAGCCAGGAATGAAATGTAGGTCTTGCCTGAATGTGAACAGGTGTGAATGTCAAAGCCCGCCAGGGACAGCAGGTACGCAGCCACGAACAGCGCGGCGGCAAACTTGAATATGACACTCTTTATTTTCACAATTAGTCCTAAAGGACTGCAAATTTAGTGCAATTTTGGAATTATTGCTATTTTTGCCGTCCGAAAGAGACAAAAACAAAGATAAAACGATATGAAACAGTTCTTCAAAACCGTGTTGGCAGTGATCGTCGCAATGATGATCGTCAGCCTCCTCAACACAATTATGTTCGTGATGATGGTCGCAGGCCTCGGACTCAGCTCCAGCGCCTCCACCGAAATCAAGGACGGCAGCGCCCTCGTGATCGATATGTCCACGATCACCCTCGCTGAGCAGACCCAGGAAAGCAATCCTATGAACAGCGTCACCAATCAGGGCACAACCTCGATGGTCGGCGTGCTCGACCTCAACCGCAGCCTCAAGGCAGCAGCCACCGACAAGAGGATCGACTACATCCTCATCAAGGCTGACGGCGCCAGCGGCGGAATGGCCCAGATGGAGGAATTCCGCAAGGCCCTCGCCCAGTTCCACGAGTGCGGCAAGCCTATCATCGCCTACACCGAGAACCCATCCAACGGCAGCTACTACATCGCTTCCGTTGCAGACAAGATCTATATGACTTCCAGCGAAGGCGGAATGAACACCGTGGTCGGTCTCTCCGCCCGTATGTTCTTCCTCAAGGACATACTCGACAAGCTCGGAGTCAACGTGCAGCTCATCCGTCACGGCAAGTACAAATCAGCCGGCGAGATGTACATCAGGAATGAAATCAGCCCTGAGAACCGTCAGCAGTACGAGGCTATGATAAGCAGCGTCTGGGGCAAGTGGTCAGAGGAAATGGCAGCCTCACGCAATATGAGCGCAGACGACCTCAACGGCCTGATTGACAATCTGATGCTCAATCTGCCAGAGGACTTCCTCAAGTGCGGTCTCGTGGACGAACTCGTCACCAAGGGAGAGCTCTACGACAAGCTCGCATCCTACGGCGGAGTCGAGAATTTCGACGATGCAGCTATGGTATATATAGAGGACTACATCGCAGCCAACGCCCCTAAGCCATCCATCTTCAAGGACAAGATCGCCGTCATCTATGCCGACGGCAACATCGTGGACGGCTTCCAGAAGGACCAGGTGGCAGGCGACAACTTCGCAAAGATCATCGCTGACGTCAGGAAGGACGACCTCGTCAAGGCCGTAGTGCTCCGCGTGAACTCCCCAGGTGGAAGCGTGCTTGCATCCGAGAAGATCAAGAACGAGCTCGACCTCCTCTGCGAGAAGAAGCCTGTAGTGGCATCCTACGGCAACTACGCCGCATCCGGCGGATACTGGATTTCCAACGGCTGCCAGAAGATCTACACCGACAATTCCACCCTCACCGGCTCCATCGGCGTGTTCAGTATGATTCCTGACTTCAGCAAGACTGTCAAGAACCTCGCCCACGTGAACGTCACTTCCATCAACTCCAACGCTCACAGCGATATGTACAATCTTATGAGGCCACTCGACACCAGGGAACTCGCATATATGCAGAAGTCAGTGGAAGTCATCTACGACAGGTTCGTGAACCTCGTGGCCGACGGCCGCAGCCTCACCCCTGATTTCGTGGACTCAAT
>DCHT01000035.1:2666-3926 GCA_002314885.1 Bacteroidales bacterium UBA1745
ACCCTCGAGGACGCCCTCAAGTACGCCGCCACCCTCGCCGACACCGAGACCTCTTCCGACCTCTCCAACTACTATGTGGAGGCATATCCTAAGCCTCGCACCGCAGTCGAGCAGATTCTCGAGATGGTCAGCGGCAGCGACGACAGGCAGATCCTCGCAGGCACTCCTTTCGAGAGCATCGAGTCAGCGTTCCGCCACTTCAGCGAAAATAAGGCAGGAGTGGTTTACGCACGCCTGCCTTACGAACTTGTAATCGAGTAATCGCTAGAACCTGAATCCAAGGGTCAGAACGACCGTGTACAGATTTCGACGGGTCAATATCTCCGGTGTAAAATGGAGTATTGATCCGTCGCTTGCGTAATCATAGTCCGCATAAGGATAGATGTACTCCTTGTGTCCGAAGAGGGTACGGAAGGCCAGGTCGGCGTAGAAGGAACCGTTGGTGCTGAAGCCCAGGCCGGCAGCGACTGAATGGTCCATATCCTCGTAAGGGTTTATCACTGACTCCTTTCCGTAGCCGCAGCGGGTGTCGGAAAGGGTGTAGCCGGCACGTACGGAAAGCCAGTCGAGAGCCTTGGTCTCAACACCCGCACGCAACTGGTGGGTAGCGCCCATAGAACTGCGTATGGTGGCGTTCACGCCGCTGAAATCCACATCTCCGGTCGGATCGTTAAGCTTCATCGAACGGTTGGTGCAGAACTCGTAGTCAACGCTCAGCACTGCCCTGCCGGCAACGGTGCCTGCAATGCCCAGATTCGTGCGCCAAGGGGTGCGTACGCTGTATTTGTACTCTCCGTTCGGAGTGGAAGCACTGCCGTCGAACTTGCTGTTGCTGTAGTGGGTCTCTGCCGACGCTCCCCATTTCTCGGTGATGGTAAGGGACGTCGGAGTATGTATGGCCCATCCAATGCGCACCGGACCCGGAGTCGCGATGATGCCCAGGCTGGCATTGACGCCCAATCCGCTGGCCGTGTACCAGTTCTGGTACTTCAGACTCTTGAAATAGGAACTGCCTTCAGTGCCGAAATCCACCTCGAAGTCGTCGATGTTCACAGGACTCTCCTTGATGTAGTCATCGCTGACGTATCTGAGGTTGACGATTCCGATATTGGCACCTATATAGACCACATCGGAAATATTCATCGCAGCATTGATGATAGTGCTGGTCTTGCCGCCGAGTATCCTGCGGGCATAATCCTGGTTCAGAGGGCCTGCAGTGAAGAATTCCTGCTTGCCGTCCTCCTTGTTGATGAACTTCTC
>DCHT01000012.1:0-10457 GCA_002314885.1 Bacteroidales bacterium UBA1745
CGCTGGTTTTGGCGCAGAAGTAGTGGCACTAGTTCTGCACCACGCTACTTGCGTGCCAAGCGCGCTACCATCAGGTTCAGCACGCGATCGAGGTCGAAGGCTGGGTAGATTGGGTTGCGAGCTGGCTCGTCGACCGCCATAAACGAGTCGAAGAGATTGCCAACGCTGGCAGATTGGTAAGAAGCCACCCTGAAACGCATCTTGCTCTTGGCCAGGCCAGAAGGCTTTGGAAGTTCCACAGGACGGCTCTCTTCCATCACGCAGTAATTAACAGCACTCTCCTCCTCGTAAAGATCCAGATACTGATCGCGGGTGACGCCCATCAGAGCCGGCAGACGGTCGATGATGCGGCTCTTGCGGACGCAGACGTAATTCTGGCTGATGCCGAGCACGCCCGCCGCGATGGCAGCGTAGGCGTCGCCCTTCTCCATATAGAGAGAAATGATGGTCTGGTCGGACGGCGAAAGCTTTTCGATGGCGCTGCGCAGCTTCCACTTCAGCGTAGCAAGCGCAGAAGACGGGATGGCAGACGCGATCTCATCTATATCCCTATCCACATAAGGATCTGAATCACAATCACATACAGTCTTATTCTCTTTTTCGAGCGCATCCACAACCTCGTTGTGCACCACGGTCGAAAGGAAGGTCTTCAGCTTCGCGCCGCGAGTCTGGTCATACTTATTATATACTTTCTGAAGCGCCTCGAGCACCGCCGTATCCACGACATAGTCCAAATCCACCTTCGGATTCACGCCTCCGAGGGTCTTGATCGTCTTGCCGAGTGTGGCAGATGCCATCTCCTTGGCCGTTTCATAGTAAAGTGCGCAGAATTCCTGCCAGCTGTAAGTGTCCATCGTCGTGTCTCCGGAATTAAAATGTTAACAAACTCAATGGCTAAAATAGCAATTACACTATTTAATACTGATATGCACCGCACAAATTACAAATCAGCAATCTCAATTTGTCGTTGCGATTACAATATTAACGAAAAATGAGGTAAATTTGACTAGAAGAGGTAACACGACTGACTATTGTCAGTATAAAGTGGTGTAAACGTAAGAAAAATGAAGTTCATTCATCTCTCAGACTTGCATATAGGCAAGAGCGTATCGAGCAAATCGATGCTTGACGAGCAGCGCAACATACTGTTCAACCAGATCATTCCAGCCATCAACGAGACGGCTCCGGACGGCATAATCATCGCCGGAGACGTGTTTGACAGGGCAAATCCGGCCGCCGAGGCCATCGCCCTCTTCGACGATTTTCTCGTTGAACTCGCCAATCTCCCGAAGAAAGCCGAGATCTTCATCATCAGCGGCAACCACGACGGTGCGGAGCGCATCGCCTATGGTTCGAGGATTATGGATCGCAGCGGCATCCACCTCTCCCCTGTCTATGACGGCAAGGTCAAGCCATACACTATGCGCGACGAAAACGGCGAACTGGACGTGTATATGCTGCCTTTCATCAAGAAGGCGACTGTCAAATACTACTTCCCGGATGTCGAAATCAACAGAGAAAACGACTCCGTGGCACAGGCGGTCAAGGCAATGGAAGCGGACCCGGAAAGGAGGAATGTGCTCGTGGCGCACCAGTTCGTGGACGGCGCCAGCGTATCCGGCTCCGAGGAAGGCAACGTGGGCGGTCTGGACGCGGTCAGCACCGACATCTTCGACGACTTCGACTATGTGGCACTGGGCCATATCCACGGTCCTCAGGACCTCGCCAAGGGCATCAGGTACTGCGGCAGCCCGCTCAAGTACTCCTTCTCCGAGGTGAATCACGAGAAGAGCATCTCCGTGGTCGAAATCGGCGCCAAAGGTCAGGTAAAAGTCACTGAAATACCTCTCAAGCCGATGAACGACTGGTACGACCTGCGCGGCAAATTCGAGGAAATAATCAGCCCTGCCTACAGGGCTGCGCATCCGGAGTATGAATATGGCTATCTGCGCATCACCCTCACCGATGAAAACGACGTCATAGACGGCTACAAGAGCCTTCAGGCGGTATTCCACAATATGATGGAACTCCACTACGACAACTCCCGCACACAGGCCCTCGGCATCGTGGACGGCGGCGACGCGGCGAACAAGACGGACGAAGAACTCATCTGCGAACTCTTCGAACTGCAGAACGGCCGAAAATTGAACGACGAGGAAATCGAATATATCAGAAAATTCATCTAAATGAGACCTATAGAACTTACAATATCCGCATTCGGCTCATATAAGGGCACCGAAACCATCGACTTCAACAAGCTCGGAGCGCAGGGCGTATTCCTCATTTCCGGCGAGACAGGAGCCGGCAAGACCACCATTTTCGACGCTATCTGCTACGCCCTCTTCGGTGAGGCCAGCGGCAATTCCCGCGACGGCAAGATGCTGCGTTCTGAATACGCCGCTCCGACCGACAGGACCTTCGTGAAAATGAAGTTCGAATACGCCGGCAAGGAGTACACAATCGAGCGCTGGCTTGCATACGCAAGACCTTCAGGAAGGCGTTCCAGGAACGAATTTGGCGAGCTCGTGGACGGCACGACCGGAGTTAAAGCTGGCGCAACACTCGAAATCGCCGGCGAGCCTACTATCAGCGACATCAATGCCGTGAACGAGAAAATTGCCAATATTCTCGGCATCAACTACAAGCAGTTCACCAAGATTGGGATGCTGCCTCAGGGAGAATTCCAGAAGCTGCTCCAGGACAATAATGAGGAAAAGAAACAGATTCTCAGACAGATCTTCAAGACCGAAAGGTTCAACAACATAGCCTTCAGGATAAACGAAGACGCCAAGGCCCTCGACGGCAAGTCAAAGGACAAGGAGAAGGCTATCAGGACTCATCTTGAGACCGTTCGCGGCGATGAGAGTTCAGAGAAATATGTGGCCTTCAGAGGCCTTATGGACGAATATGAGGACCCTGTGGCACAGCTCGAGGGTGTACTTGAGGCGGTCAGGGAAATCATTGCCGAAGACAAGGCGATCGAGGCAGATTCGCATAAGCAGAGGGAGGAGTTCTACAAGCAGGAGACCGAGCAGAAACTGCGTCGTCAGAAGGTCGTGGACAATGAGACGAACAAGGTAGCCCGCGTCAGGAAGCAGGGCGAATTGGAGAAACTCAATGCCGCACTCTCCCCTCTCCAGGAGGATCTCGCAAAGAATGAGAAGAGAGCTCAGAATCGCGATGCTGCAGTCCGGAGGCAAAAGGAAATCGAGCTTGAACTGCCGAAATACAAAGAGGCAGACGCACTTCAGAAGGAACTGATAAACAGGGAGAAAGAGCTCGCCAAAGCAAAAGATATTCTCGCTCGGAACATCACTAGAAGAGATGCTCTCAGCAAGGAAATCGTGGCTGCGGAAAATGAGCAGAAGAGCCTCGCTGGCTGCGACGTCAAGCGTGCCGATGTGGAGCGCGCCGGCAAGGATGTACGTACACTCCTGGACAAGATTGCACAAGCCGAAACAGAGCAGAAAAACTATGCTCAGGCCGTTGCAGACCATAATTCAATAGAGAAGGACGCCGCAGATATTCTCAATGCCAAGAAGGAGGCAAATCAGCGCTACACAGAGCTGTCTACCCTCTTCCTGATGTCCCAGGCTGGCATTATGGCCCAGGCCCTCGAGGACGGCAAAGCTTGTCCTGTGTGCGGTTCCATCCACCACCCGGTGAAGGCAGAACTGGCTGCAGACGCCCCTACACAGGAGGCGGTCAACAAGGCTAAAAAAGCATCCGATGAAGCCGACTTGAAAGCCCAGGCAGCCAGCAACAGATGCGCGCAGTCAAAGGGCAAATTGGAGGAATTCAGAGCCACAATCACGAAGGCAGCCGAAGAACTCGCTAAGGAGCAGGGCGGCAAGGACAAGGCGACTCTGGAAGCGGAGAGGAATGCCCTCTTAGAACAGTACAAACTGCTCGACAACCAGTGCAAGAGGCTCGCTGACCTGAACATATCCCTGCCGAAGAAGAGGACTGAAGTGGCCGCCCTCAACGAGGCTATCCAGAAGGACAACAGCCAGGCCCAAGAGTCCGTTCTCAAGGTCGAAAAAGCCAAACTGGAGACCATCAGAAAGGGTCTTGCCTTCGAAAATGAAGCAAAGGCCAACGAGGAAATCGCCCGCCAGAAGCAGATAGCTGCGAACTTCCAGAAGGCTATCGAAGCTGCCATCAAGAATGAGAGCGACTGCCGCAATAACATCTCTGCAGCCAAGGCCGCCATCGAACAGCTCAGTAAGCAGATCGACGAGAAGTTGGAGTCCGACCTGAAGGTCATCGACGATGCCATCACGGCAGCTATGGACGGCAAGGTCAAAGCCGAAAAGAAGTACACTGCAGCCGCCTCAAGGCTCAGCATCAACGAGCCGGCCCTGACCAAAGTCAAGGCTATGTTCGAAGCGCAGAAGGAGCTCCTCAAGGAACTCGCCTGGAAGCAGAACATCGCCAAGACCATCTGTGGCGGCCTCAACGGCAAGCAGAGGATCGAACTGGAGACCTACGCCCAGATGGAATACTTCAGGCGTATCCTCTACAAGGCATCCCAGCGTATGATTATGATGTCCAACGGCCAGTACGAACTCGTCAGGGAGGAGCAGGCGGAGAACCTCAACAGCAAGACCGGTCTGGGCATCTGCGTACTGGACCACTACAGCGGCAAGACACGCTCAGTCAAGTCCCTCTCCGGCGGTGAGACCTTCCTCGCTTCCCTCGCCCTGGCCCTCGGCCTCTCCGACGAGACCCAGTCCAGCGCCGGCGGCGTCAAGATCGACACTATGTTCATCGACGAGGGCTTCGGCAGCCTCAGCCCGGACGTGCTCAAGCTCGCGCTTAAGACCCTTCAGGACCTCGCCGACAAGGGCACCCTCATCGGCCTCATCTCCCACGTCGAGGGTATGAAGGACCTCTACCAGCGCATCGACGTAATCAAGACTCCGTCCGGTGGTTCCACTATCGTACAGAGCTGATTCGGAAGAATTTCGTAACTTTATTGCCCAGCAGAAGTATTGATAGGTATGAATATCAACAACGACAGACTCAACTTCTTCCTCAGGAAGATGAAGCACATCCCGGCGGAAGACCGTCAGGCTGTGGCCCAAAGGGCGATTGAAAATCAGGACCGAATCTATGCTCTGCTGCGTTCTACGGGCGAAAAGGGCATCGAGGAACTCATCGCGGACATACACGCGAGCAACTTCTCTGCGACCCATCCGCACCGTCACCACCACTATGCGACAGGTCTTATGGAGCACCTGATCGGAACCTACGAGGCAATGGCCGAGTACGCAGCCATCTTCGAGGAAAAGGGCATACACACCGACCCCAAGGAGGTCATACTCGTGGGCCTGCTCCACGACCTCTGTGATGCTAAACTTGACAAGTGGGACAGCATCGAACACGGTCGCCACGCCATCCGCTCAGCGGCCATCGTGCAGAAGTATCTGCCAGATGTGAGTGAGGAGGTTCTCGGAGCCATCAGAGGCCATATGGGCATTGCCTCCAAGGCTTTCTTCGAAGACTTCAGCAACCAGGCACGCCTCCATCCGCTGCGCGCACTCGTGCTCCTCTCCGACTCTCAGGACGCTGCAAGGTTCCCCGAGAGCAACCACTTCGAGCAGCCGATCGGCATCCGAGGCCTCGCCCTCGCCGCCCTGCGCGCCGCCCAGCTGGCGACGCTGTAGGGGCCTCCCTGTTGGCTATGCTGTAATCCACTGAAAACTCAAAATTTCCGACTAGTCGCTCCTATTTAACAGCGACTAGTCGGAAATTTCGTAGATCAGACAAAGGACTAGAAATTGATCGCGAGACCGGAAGGCGTAGCGACGACGTTCATCTCCTTCTTGCCCTTGCAGTAAAGAACCGCACCGGCCACATAGAAAGGCACGGCAGCAGCAAAAGTAGTCAGTCCTGCGATAGCACAAGTATTGTCCAGACCGCCGACTCCGATGCCGTAAAGCACTATACCGGTCGCAGAAAGGGCACCACCAGCACAGAGGAGACCGATACCCGTATTCTTCATACGATAGGCACGCGCCGTGGTCTCGGCGGTGGTGAAATATTCGTCCTGCTGCATAATGGCCCTGACCTCAGCAGGGGTTATAGAAGACCTCTCACTGATATAAGAATCAGTGGCATACGAAGCAGAAGCAAATCTCGAATCAGTGGAAGACTGAGCACGCATCGCGTACTGTGGAATATACTGCGCACTGGCAGGCAGAATGGCCAGGAAAAGAGCGGCCAGGATAGTTAAGAATGACTTTTTGTTCATAGGTATTAATAGTTATTGCAATCCCAAAGGTAGGAAAAGAGGCCCGAAAAAGCAAATCTACCCCAGCACGGTCATCTCCAGCATATCCCTCAGCGGAATGCACGTGTCATCGGCAAGCACCAGTGTCTTCTTCTCAAAATCGACATTGCGCACACGGCCTTCGAGGCTCTTATAGGCGCCTCCCTTCTTGCGACGATCGTGCACAAAATAACGGATACGGACGCTCGGACGCTCATTCAGACGGGTCAGCACCTCCTGCATCGCACAGTCGAGGCGATAGGCCTGCATCTCGTCCAGCTCCACCTGGTCGCCCGTCAGGCGGCCCGTCTCAGCC
Organism: Bacteroidales bacterium UBA1745; assembly: GCA_002314885.1. Taxonomy (GTDB): domain Bacteria; phylum Bacteroidota; class Bacteroidia; order Bacteroidales; family UBA932; genus Cryptobacteroides. Next base: position 6,591 of record DCHT01000012.1, read on the forward strand.
ACCATCTCCTCGTAGCCGGTCAGAGCCGCGAAAGGCGCGAACTGGGCAGCCCTATCGCGGGACGACATCCGTGGATGCCGCTCCGACGTGTGGTGCTCAAGACCTATGATATCCCTATACTTATCCATAATTATGCATATTCTTGACTACTTGCCGATAAAACCCGGCAAGTAGTCCAAAATATTCACTCTCGGTGCCCTCCGACCTGAGCGTTGCGCTCTATCTGTGTGGCGCCCTCCTCGAAGTTCACGCCCTTGAGGATGGCGTTCTTGCCAAACTTCTTCTTGATCGCCAGAATGGCCTCCTGGCGTCTTCTTTCGCGTCCGTCGTCCTCCTTCGTCTCCTCGAAAAGACTCAACTGGGTGCCGGTGATCATCTCCTCCGGAATGGTATGGTTCGCGACCACATACATCCTGCGGACCTTCAGTTTCGGGTCCACGATGCGGTCGAAAAGCGTGGTCGCCGCCTCGATCAGATCTGCCGTCGAAGAGGTCTGGGAGCGCAGGTTGATGGAGCCGTGGGCCGGTTTTGGCACCGGACGGCCATACCAATCGTTGACCACTGCCCCATCGTAGGACTCGTCCTGATCGAGACACGAAACGTCGTAGCCCACGCTCAGCACAACCTGGTCGCAGACCAAACATTTGTCCACCAGGTCCAGCGACAGACCGTCGGTCATCTCCGTCAGCACCACGCGCGCCTTGGCGAAGTCGTATGCCACGGACAGAACCTGCCCCACACTCACGCTGCGGCTGGTCGGACGGTAGGATTTGATCTGCTCGATGGTGCAGGGTTCCCAGCCCCAGGCGTGGTCGATCAGCAGCTCGGCATTCACCCCGAAAAGTTTGTAGAGCACTTCCTCGTTGCGCACCGACATCAGCGCCACATCGCCCATAGTGTACATTCCATACGTAGCCAGACGATTAGCCACGCCGTGTCCCACGCGCCAGAAATCGGTCAGCGGCGTGTGATTCCAGTACTTCTCGCGATAGCTCATCTCATCCAGTTCGGCGATCCTGACCCCGTCCGCGTCGGCCGGCGAATGCTTCGCCTCGATGTCCATCGCAATCTTCGCCAAGTACATATTCGTGCCTATGCCCGCCGTCGCCGTAATGCCCGTATTCCGCAGCACCTGACGTATCATTCGCATCGCGAGTTCGTGGGCCGTGCACTTGTAGCTGCCCAGATAGGCGGTCACGTCCATAAAGACCTCGTCGACCGAATAGACGTGGATATCCTCGGGCGCGACAAACTGCAGGTAGGTCTCATAGACCTTTGAACTCACCTCCATATATGCCCTCATACGCGGCTGGGCGACGATATAGTCCAGAGCCAGCGACGGGTCCGACTGAATCCGAGGATTGTCGTACACGCCCTTCTTCAGCGTCTGATAGTGGGCCATACGCCTCTGAGCATTGATTTCGCGCACCTTCTGGACCACCTCAAAGAGGCGCGCACGCCCCGAAATGCCATACGACTTCAGCGACGGCGACACCGCCAGGCAGATGGTCTTTTCGGTCCTGGACTCGTCCGCAACCACCAGATTCGTCGTCAGCGGGTCCAGCCCCCTGGCGACGCACTCGACCGACGCATAGAACGATTTCAGGTCGATGGCAATGTATGTACGCGAATCAGTCACGAAATCTGCAATTACTACTTAACTATATTACAAAGTTATGTAAATTTGCGGTGAAAAAGTCAGAATATGAAGAGAACAATCATCGTAATTTCATCAATTTTATTTGCGATATCAGCGAACGCCCAGGGACTTGGCGACCTGCTCGGAGCAGTATTCGGAGCCGTCTCTGAAGGTGCAGTCGCAACATCGTCAGTCACCAACCAGCAGAACCTCGCGACCTGGGGCATCAGCCCAGCCAACTACAGCGGCATCACTCCCCTCGGAGACGGCCGTTACGCGGTTGTCAGCGACAAGGGCGCGGCTGACGGATTCTACATCTGGAAGATAGAACAGGACCCGGAAACCGGCCTCGTGACCAATGTCGAGAACGAAGGTTTCTTTGCAAATAAGGTCGACGCCCGCTCGGACAGGGACTGTGAGGGCATAGTATATGTGCCTAAAACCAATACGGTCTTCATCAGCGGCGAAGGCGACCAGAGGGTCATTGAATACGATATGGACGGCCAGAGGACGGGCAACGAGTTCGATATCCCGCAGCAGTTCAGCAAGACAGTCGGGAATCAGGGCCTCGAGGCCCTCGGATTCGGCGGCAAAGGCGGCAAGGCCCGCTTCTGGACCACCACCGAGACCAGCCTTCCGGCCGACGGAGTGGCCGCAGGTCCCAAGAACCCAGGCGCTGAGAACCTGCTCAGGATCCAGTCCTTCAAGACCAACCTCAGACCAGCTCAGCAGTTCGTCTACAAGATGGACGCCGGCCGCAGCAGCGACTTCGGCACCACCTACGTCTTCGGCGTACCGGAAGTCCTCGCACTGCCAAACGGCAGGATTCTCGTACTCGAGCGCGAGGCCAACATCCCTAAGATCTACATCGGCGCAGAAGTCATCTGCAAACTCTATTCAGTGAAGCCGAAACGCAACCAGAAGATCACGGAAGAAAGCGTCCTGAGCGACCTGGCCGAGAAGAAATACCTCTCCAAGCAGCTGGTAGACTCCTGGTCCACCCACCTCTCCTTGGGCAGCTTCGACTGGGCAAACTACGAGGGTATGTGCCTCGGCGCCAAACTCGCCAACGGCCAGCAGACAGTCCTGCTCATCAGCGACTCCCAGGGCGGCTACGGCAAGGCCTCCTTCCGCCTCCAGGACTACATCAAAGTGGTGGTGCTGTAAGCGCACAGCCTTTGTGCTGCACTACCGGCGACTTCTCAAACGAGTTAACTCCCGACAGAACTCCTCCTCCGTGAGCACAGTATCTGTCGGGTCTTTTTTACCCTTTGTGTGACGGATGACCTTGTGTCCAGTGGCCTTCAGAGCCTTGCGGAAGCCGGGATTTGCCTCATACATCGCATCATAAGCCGCAGACAGCAGCTCGTAGAAACGCTCGCTCTGCCGTCCAAGGGTATCCCCCTGCCAATAGAGCATCTGATCCGCCTTCCACTCGGATGTACTGCGATGCTTGGCATCGTGCCCGCCGAGAGCACATATCTCGACCTGAGTCTCCACCTGAGGCGACTTAAGCGCCTGAAGGAAGCCTTCAAAGCTGCCACACGGCACCCCCTGGAACTCAAACGGCCAATCGTAGAGATTCGACAATTCATTCGCCGGCCACGGATTGGTCGACCACACATCCACCTCTCCCCTGCCGCAGGAAATGCAGAGCAGGAGGGTAAGGGCAATAAGGATTCTTCGCATTGACATATGACAAATGTACAGAGAAAATGCATACCTTTGCCATATAATCTACAAGACTATGACAGAAATCGATATACTTATAAGGCTGGGCGTGGCACTGGCGTGCGGCGCGGCAATCGGACTGGAGAGGGAACTCTTCAAGCATCCGGCAGGACTGAGAACCTTTTCGCTGGTGTGTCTGGCATCAGCGCTGGCGATGGTACTCCAGCTGTATCTGAGCGAGAATCCGCTCAACTTCGACACCTTCAGGGCTGACACAGGTCGTATCCCGGGCCAGGTGCTCACGGGCATCGGCTTCATCGGCGCCGGCCTCATTATGAAGAATCACGACAACGTGCAGGGCCTCACCACCGCCGCCTGCATCTTCCTGACGGCCGTCATCGGCCTCGCCATCGGCGCGGGAATGCTGCTCGTCGGCGTGGTCACCACAGTGGTTTCCATCGTCCTGCTCACCTCCTCCCAACTCATCAGAATCGCCAAAAAGAGAGAGCAGAAGGGAAAGGAATAGCCTCTGTGCCGCCACAGAAACAATAGAATTG
>DCHT01000012.1:10541-13191 GCA_002314885.1 Bacteroidales bacterium UBA1745
TTGGACTTTCGTTGTTTCTGTAGCCTACAAAACGCTTACTCCGCAAACCACTGCCGAGTTTACTCTAAATCAACCTTCTTCATCCGTTTTCGATCGTAGATCTTCCGCGATTTATGAAGAAGCGTCCTGGACGACACTGGGCGACCAAACTGCGCGATTTCCTCCTCGCGAGCGGCTTTCTTGTTAGCGAGAATGAAATCCTCCAAGGTAATGCGGAGTTTTGAGGGTGACTTGCGGCGTGACATTGCGACTTTCGGTTGTTTTGTTGTAGCAAATATACGAAAAGAAGAGCACCAATGCGTTTTTGACATTCACCCTCCATCGCTGCCCATCATATACACGATGAGTAGCATATCAACGTGGAAGGTGAGGCGAAATCGCCTCACCTTCCACGCAATGTTTGAGCTGGTACCATCTGTGGCCTATTGATGCGGAGGGTGATTATCATTTTCGCCAGCCAGACAGGAACCACCTATCAAAAGCCAGCCAGGAACCACCTATTAAAAGCCAGACAGGAACCACCTATCAAAAGCCAGCCAGGAACCACCTATCAAAAGCCAGCCAGGAGCCTACCCCCTATCGAACACAGGCATATCGTCGGGGAGGTCGATGGCGAGTTCGATCAGGCCGCCAAGATGGCCCTCAGCATCGAACCAGGGCGTCTGGTGCAGGAGTTTGTGACGGCCGTGACGGATGATCTGGTAGGTGTTGGTCGTGCCCGTCTCGATCATCCTGCGGATCATCTCGCAGGCCTTGGGGCCGTGGCAGTCGTAGAGATTGCGGCCCGTTACGTCGCCGTCACGCTTGATCGCACGGGCATTCTGATAGAGCACGATGCCCTCCGTGTCGCAGACCGTCGCTGCGAATTCCACATTGTCCAGATAGTTGAAGTCTGCCATACATTCGAATACTCCAAGTTTGGTTGCTTAAGAGGAGCCACTAAGATACGCTTAAAACGGCGATTGCACAAGGCATTTTGCCGTCGACGACGGTGAGCGATTCGATGGTGTAGCCGGCGGAGAGGAAGAATTCGCGGTAGCTCCCGAGGCTGAATTCGCCCTTGAATTCGGCGCCCAGGGCCTCCAGGAAGCGGATGATCAGCAGTTTGCGGCCGGACTCGCGGCGGTTCATATAGGTCGGAATGATGAGTTTGCCGCCCTTTTTGCAGACACGAGCCATTTCCGCCAAGGCGGCCTGCGGATCCGGCAGCAGGTGAATCACATTGCCGGCAACCACCGCGTCAAAGCTTCCGTCAGCGTAGTCAAGTTTAGTTATGTCCGCGGTCGCGAACTGAACATTTCCGCGGCCAAGACATTTCTTCCTCGCCTCCCTGAGCATACCCTCAGACAGGTCCGTCGCCACGACTGACGCCGCCTTCGCAGCCATCGCTGAAGTAATGATTCCCGTGCCGCAAGCACATTCAAGAACCTTGTCCCCATCGCTGAGCAGAGCTGCCACGGTCGGACCAAGGTTCCTATAAACTTTACCATTGTAGATGATTTCAAAGAAATCGTAGAGTGATGATGCTTTATCCCAAAACATAGTCTTATTCATTTGTTGGGACAAAGGTAGCCAGGCGAATGTGCAACCGGGTTGCAAAGTGGCGCACTACTTATTTCTCTCCCTGTCGTCGTAAATCATCTGGAGGGCGCGTTCGTGCTTGGCATTGATGCGCATAATCTCCTCAAATTTCTGCTTGTCGCCATCGGACTCGGCGCGCTCAGCGGAGGCGTAACCACGCTTGATGTTGTGGAGCAAGTCGTTGATTTTCACGTTGATGGCAGTATCGATGTCGTGATCGAGGATATTCTTGATATAGTCGAAATAGTCGACATCATCCTGGCGGGTAAGGAGCCTTACGGATTCGATCACCTCTGTCTCGAAGCCCATCTTGTCGAGGTCGTCGAGGGTGACGTCGGTGTCCTCTACGACATCGTGGAGATAGCCCACGATCTTCTCGTCCTCGGTCTGCCCCATCTGGCCCACCTCGATGGCGTGGAGCACCGCCGGATTGCCGTCCAGGTCGCACTCACCGCAGAACTGGACCGCCGCCAGACGAATGGCCTCGTCGAGCCCGGAGCCGAAATGCGCACGCACCCCCTCGTGGGTTATAGGCCTGCTCAGGACATACCTGATGTAGTCCATCACCTCGAACATCGTAATAAAGCCGAAACGCTTCTTCAGAGTCTCCAGAGGGCGGACAAAATCCCTATCGTCGTAGCGGAAAATCACGATGTCGTCATCCTTGATGCCAGTGAAGAACACGTCGTGATCCCCCACTCGGAAGCCCCTCGGAGGCACCTCCCCGTCGAAAGTCTCCACCTCGTAGGCGTGGACGAGAATCCTCGCATAATCGTGCCCGTCCAGCACCGGAATCACCTCGATTCCGCTGTCCTCATTTGACCAGCTCTCCAGTTCCTCCTCCGTCACCTCCAGATAGTAATCGATGTCCCCCGGCGGCACGGTCACATCCTCCTCAAAGCCCATATTAAGCAATTCGTCGACAGAATCAACACAGATAGTGTTCACCGGCACTCTGTAGCGAGGTCCCCGGTCATTCAAGTTCTCGTAGAACTCAGCAATCAGATCGTAGATCATATTTAATTAGTATTAGTTGGGAGAAGAAGCTCTCCACAATTATATACTAATT
>DCHT01000004.1:0-6893 GCA_002314885.1 Bacteroidales bacterium UBA1745
TGCAAATAGAGGTCGTTTTGCACACACCGGCACTACCTCTTAGGGAATAGCGCCTCCAGTTCGGTGGTCGGCATCTTGAGGATGGCGCGGAGCTGAGTATTCGTGGCCTTGTAGTCGAAGTGAAGCACTTTGGCCAGCGCGATCTTCTGAGGCGGAGCAAGCAACGACAACTGCTTGACATTGTAGTCCCGCTTCGCAATCATCCTCGCTGCACTCAGCAACTCCTCGTAAGTCAGGACGACATTGTCCCCGAGCCGCTTGGCGCACTCACTGAAAGCCTCCCAGTTCTTCGACACCATAGAATAATAATGATGCGCGTCGCGGAAGAATGACTCAACCACCTTGTACTCCGAGTAGCTGGACGGCAGGATGACGCCATCAGCATACCTATAGCGCTCAGGCGGCACGAGCAGGCGCTTCCTTTCCAGTTTGCGCCTAGTCCTGTGGGGCACTTGGGAATAAGGAATACCCTGCACGGAAGCAGGCAAAGGATTGAATAGAAGCACTGCACTGCCCCACGGATAGGAGAACGGCGTATAAGACGAATTCGCCAGATAGCCATTGCGGGCAATGTAACAGACCTCCTTCCTGGCCATATCCAGGTTGGTAATCGGTATTGGGTTGTCGCAGCGGAAGCCATTCAGCGGGACAACACGTCCCTTCTCTTCGAGGTATTTTCGGAGACGATACCTGTAACAATCGATGAATTGGAAGCATCCCTCGCGACTACCACCAAGCAGCACGTGTATATGCGTACCCATGATCTCATCGATATACACTGTCATACCGCTCTCGGCGGCACTGATTGCAATATTGGAGAGGCAGAAACGGTAGTCATCTGCGTCCTCACAAATCAGTTCAACATTCTCACCTGGAGTACATACGTGCCACAATGGGCCTCTCTCTAACGCCATCTCGAAAGACAGCTCACAATCTCGCTCGATCATAGTCATCCATTTTGATTCGGATGCTAAAATCGGGAAAAATATCATACAAATCGTGTATCAATGAAATCTCAAGAAAAAATACACGATTTTGAGATTATGACCTATTTGAACCTGTTGTGGCCGTGCTTGTCGTTGAGGGAGTTGAACGAATTGATGCCGTTCTGGACACGGTCTTCCTTCTTGTCAAAGCCGAAGAACTCCTGCTCCATCTGGTAGCGCACGAAATCTCCGTCCTCCGGGAGGCCGATGATGCTTTCCTTGAAAGCTCTTTCGAAATCGAACATAGTGACGCTAGTTAATTGGTTTTATATTATATACCACTTACTATCCGCGAAATTACTTGTAAGCAACAACATTTGCCATTTTCTCTGCCACTGTCTGGAGATTATCGCCTCTGTTGACAGCAAATGAAGGGTGAGAATATGTCCCCGATTGCATATCTAACATATACTCAATAAACCAGTCGAGATCGTCATCATCAATGACGGTACTGCTAGATGCCCAATAACTATTCAGGTAATAATAGCACTTTTCCTGGAGGTTATTGAAGGTTATACCGGAAGCGGAGAGATTCAGCAAAGCTTTGAACAGTTTACTTGTATTACCATACGCTTCCGTTGCTGCTCGGTAACTTGTTTCTACTGTTTTATTGTCCACAAGGTTCGCCTGGGAGAAACCGGTAAGCTCATAATCCATTCCCATCTGCTTGCCTGTATTATTGCCATAGCAGCCAAGCAGGCCCTCGATGATAAATGCAATTGTTCCCGTACGATCGGCTCCCTGACGGCAATTGAAGTAGACTGGCTTGCCACGTTTCAGTTCATAAATGATCCAGGCGATATCAGACACGACAGAAGCATCCGTATTGTATGCACCGTAATCAGTCATTGTGTTATTGAAGTCGGCATCCTTCAATGTCGTTTCACCACGGGAATATGAATGGTAGCTATACTCACCAGAGTATTTTCCGGAATTCGTGGCTGCGCGAAGATCAAGCTGAGCGCGCATACCTATTCGATACAACTCGTCCTTATCCTCCTGAGTAATATCGCTCGTAGTACCATACATATCAGTACCACCAAGACTTGCACCACGATAGACAGCCTCGTATCTGACCTTGTTGCCATTCAAGCCTGTCCATCCGCCGAGGTCTCGTATATTGAATCCCTTCTCCACGGCGATCATTCTCACCTGACCAGTCGCCTTGAATGCACCAGCGGTAAGAATTTTCATTCCCTCGACAACCTTATAATAATATGTGTTGCCCGGAACGAAATTCCTGAGAGTATAGGATTCAGTGCCCGCCACAAGAGCCTTGTTCAGTACGGTCGTAGAGAAAGAAGGGTCAGTTGACATCATCACAGTGACGCCGGATGTATTTGTGAAATAAATCTCCTTTACATTCGGTTGGTCTGGACGATAGGATCTGCTTTGGTCGAAATAGCTCTGTCCATATCTGCTATCCGCTGTAGATGAGAGTGTAATATTCGCATTTGCCAAATAGTCGCTCACTGCAGGGTTCTCAATATTGAACTCCTCCATCGTGATCTCGCCGAGAGGACATCCTGGGAGGGATTTGATGGTGGAGCGGACGATGGACTGGGAATTGGAGGTCGCGAGGGTGGCGTCGCCGTAGTAGGTGCTGACGGTGGCGGTGAAGCCGCTGGAGAGTGCACCAACAGGCAGTACAAAGTAGAAGGATGTCGGAGTTGTCGGATCGAGCTGGACTGGCTCCGGACACACGAGAGTGAGTTCGGAAGCGTCAGATGACGAAGAAGTCACTGATGCGACTGGCTCGTCAGCAGACATATCCACTGTTGCGTCACCCCAAAGGGCGTTGCCGCCATTGTCCTTGAGCGTTATACCCGTGACAGTCTCATTGCCCGTGAGCTGCAGTTGAAGCACGCCGCAGAGGTTCTTGAATGCAACCTTATATTCGCCGTCTTCCTCGGTCAGTTTGCCAGCCATTGGGCTTGCGCCGTTGCCGAAGCTGTTCTGCGCATATGTCTGCGTAGATGGCAGGGTAAAGCTGATGGTCTTATCGCTCAGCGTAGCAGCGGCATTATACGGATAGAGTGCATAGTAGTCAGGCTGCTGTTCCTCGTCCGCCAACTTTCCAGTGAAGGAAGCGCTGGTCCTACCAGCATCCTCAGCGGCAATGGTGAACTGCTCGTTGGTGCCTGGGATGGTGATGGTCGTCGGGGTAGACGACTCAACCCATTCATACTCAACATCATTTTTACTACTCCATGTAGAGCCATTTCTAAATGATTCCCACGGATAAGTCTTAGAATTGACAATGGTCCAGGTCGTTCCTTCATCAAGGCTAAACATCAAGCCTTTCAAGTCCACTATAGCCTGATAACTTGACGAGAAACTTGAGGAACCCTTGGTCTGGATTATCGGAATAACTCCTGCTGGATTAGTAGTCCCTTCAACTGAAGCTGTAGAAGTATTAATTTGAGCGTTGACTATATTGCCGGCAGATGCATACTGGTATTTTTTAGAGCTATTATAAATACCAATATTATATATATTCGATGAAGATGCTTTTGTATCCGTAATTATTTTAGTTACGTCGCTGGTATAACCATTATCATCGATGGTCACCTTAATATAGCTATACTTAACCTGAGCAATTGAATAGGCTGTTCCCACATAAATTCCCAATCCTGCACTAGTCGAATCAACCGTCACCTTCAGATGATCACTGACAACCTCCTCACTCTCCACCGTCGTCTCCCCCGTCAGGACACTGAAAGAATCACCTTCGGACCAGAGGGTCTGGGTAGAAGGGCCGAGCGTGGTCTTGGTGGAGCCATCGGAAGCAGCACCGGCAGTATCCCCCTCCTGAGCGGCGAGGATGGTTATGGGGCGGTAGGTGTGGGTATAGGCCTGAGGCTGGTCAGGCACAATGGGCGTGTCGGGGTCGAGGCTGTGGGTGCAGCTGGTAAAAAGCACAGCGGAGAGGCCGGCGAAAAGCACAGCGGAGAGGCCTGCAAGGGCGAATAGCGTAAATACTTTCTTCATAGCATCATCTCCTACCAGGTGGAACCGACAACAGCATATCCCTCGGTAGTGGCGCCTTTTTCGTCACTGCCGGTCAGGATGGCATCACATATTTCAAACTCCAGCACTTCGGCGGCTGGAGTTACATAATCACAATACACTTCTATAAAACTTAACTATTTATTCGAATAATATCCGTCGCCATCGCCGCCGTAGCCGTAGCTGTAACCGTAACCATAGCGGCCGTAGCCGTAGCCGCGGGTGGCGAGTTCGACGCCGTTGAGGACGAGAGTGAGGTTCTTGTACTTGCCCATCTTGTAGTCGTTTTCCAGGATAGGGAGCATAGAGCGCTCGAGGAGGCCGGAACGGACGACGAAGATGGTGCGGTCGGCGCAGCGCTCGATGATGGCAGTGTCGGCCACGATCTCAACTGGAGGACAGTCGAGGAAGATATAGTCGTAACGGGTACGAAGTTCGGCAATGAGGGCCGCGAAACGCTCGTGGGATACGAGTTCGGTAGGGTTCGGAGGGATGGTGCCGACTGGCAGGATCTGCATAGTCTCGTGGTCAGGATGCTGGATCAGATACTGGTCAATGCTGTCGGAATAGCCGCCGAGATACTGGCTGAGGCCCTCGCGAGGCGAACCGTAGAACTTGGAAGTTGCGCCCTTGCGGAGGTCGCAATCGACGATGAGCACCTTCTTGTCCTTGATGGCCAGGGAGATCGCGAGGTTGTTCGTCACGAAACTCTTGCCGGAACCGGCATTGTAGGAAGTCACGATGGAAACCTGGCCGCTGGACTTGCCGCTGACGAACTCGAAATTGGTCCTGAGGATGCGGAAAGCCTCATTGATCTGGTTGCGGCTGCCCTTCTTGACGACATCATAGCTGGCCGGAGACTTGCCCTTGCGGAAAAGCTTGAGCATCTTCCTGCGGCTCTTCTTGGAGCACAGAGGAAGTTCGCCGAGGAATGGGATGCTGCACTTGCCCTCGAGGTCCGCGCGGCCCTTGATGGAAGTCTCGAGCATATTGCGGAGATAGAGCACTGCAAACGGAATGGCAAGACCGAGCACCAGAGCCACGAGCAGGATCATAGACCTGCGAGGTGAGGTAGGGGCATCGCCGCCGTATGGAGGCGCGATCACGCGGGTGTTGTAGGCAGTGAAGGCTTTGGAAAGCTCATTCTCCTCACGCTTCTGGAGGAGGAAGAGATAGATGGCCTCCTTGACCTTCTGCTGACGCTCGACATCGAGGAGATGCTGAGCGTGGTCAGGGTTGGATGCCATCTGGGAAGTAGCCTTGGAGCCGTAGCGCTGCTGGCTCTTGATCTGCTCCTGAAGGGTCACCAGTTCGTTGTCGATGGAGGTGACGATAGCCGAGCGCATAGCCAGGAGGGCCGCATCCATATCCTGGATGGCAGGGCTATTCAGGCTGCTGTTCGCGAGGATGGTATTGCGCTGGAGGAGCTTTTCGTTGAAGTTGTTGATCTGCTGGCTGACCGTGCTGCCGCCTATGCCGCTGATGGCAGGGATGAGCTTGAGCTCGCTGCTCTCAGTGAGATAGTTGCGTATGTACTTGGCCATATAGACCTGATTGTTCAGTTCCACCTCGTTGAGGGCCGCGGTATTGGCCTGAGCCATATACATATTGGAAGCGGCCTTGATATCCGGGATGAGATGCTCGGACTTGTAGGAGGAAATGTCCTTGTCCACGCTGCCGAGTTCCTCCTCTATGAGGGCGAGGCGCTCGTTGATGAACATAGAGGTGCTGACTGCAATCTGATTCTTGTCCTGTATCCACTTCTCGTTGTAGACACCGATGAGGGTATTGATGAAGTCATCGGCCCTCTGGACGGATACGTCATTGTATGAAAGGTTGACGATGGTCGCATTCTTGTCGGCGAGGTCGACGCTCAGGCGGCCGGCGCAGGAACGGGCGGCCCTGATGACGGAAGTGTGACCTACGATCACCTCACCGTCCCAATCGGCCACGGAAACGCTGCGGTTCACCACGATGCGGCCGAGCGGAGTGAGGAGAGTGTCCCCGCACGCTCCCTCTATTTCCTGGTCGTACTCTTCGTCCCTCATTGCCATCTTAGAAACCACATAGCTGCTGTCACCCTGCAAAGTGAGGGTAAGGCTTGCAGAGGCATCAGATGCATCCAGGAAAGTCACCTTGACCGGATTATTGATGCCGTAGAGAGTATTGTCGTGGAAAGTACCCTTGGTCCTATAGGAAGTATTGAGATCAAGCCTGCGGACGGCCTCCTGAACATTGGTAGGAGACTGCAGCGCCTTCATCTCGTTGATGACGTTGTAGCTGCTGGAAGATATGCCCATAGAAGAGAAGGCCTCACTGATTTCGCCAGTGAAATTGCCGCTCTTCTTGTCGTCCTTCATCATTATCGACGCATTGCGGGTGTAGACATTCGGAGTCCTGAGTATGTACAGACAGGCGAAGCCGAGACACACGATGAGCGACAGTGCAAACCATTTCCAGTTTGCAAGGCAGAGATAGATCAGAGCTTTGAGGTCCATTGAACCGTCTTCTGTCCTGTTTTCAGAGACGGGAGCCTGGTTAGTATTATACTGTTCCATAGGATGGGGTTTTTCGCTATTTAACTTACAAAGTTAACTAGATTACATCAATTTGCCAAAAATGCAGGCGAACAATTATAAATTAGGGAATTGGGACAAAATATCGTATCTTTGCAGTTTGACTATAAGTCACCCCAATTCGCAAATAACAAAAATAGATATATGAAGAATTTCGTAGAAGAACTCAAGTGGAGAGGAATGATCCACGACATCACCCCAGGCACCGAGGAAGAACTCAAGAAGGGTATGATGTCAGCCTACGTAGGCATTGACCCGACAGGCGACTCACTGCACATCGGTCACCTTGTCAGCATTATGATACTCAAGCACTTCCAGGCCT
>DCHT01000004.1:6986-7112 GCA_002314885.1 Bacteroidales bacterium UBA1745
GCCAGGAGCGCAACCTCCTCGACGAGGCTACCCTCGAGCACAACGTGGCCTGCATCAAGGCTCAGCTGGGCAGGTTCCTCGACTTCAACTCCGATGCCGAGAACAAGGCAGAGCTCGTGAACAACT
>DCHT01000042.1 GCA_002314885.1 Bacteroidales bacterium UBA1745
TCAGGGCATACGCCTCCTGGAACTACAGTTACACCAACTATCGCGACAGTTCGAAGATATATTCCTATCCATTGAACGATCACTATAGGCAGAATATAGCAACAATCTCAGCCACAGCCGAATACACTCCGCTGAAAGGTCTTGCGATTGCACTTGCGGAAGACCTCACGCTCGGTCATCTCCTAAGCGATATTGCCCAATGTCCGAACCCTACCAGGCTGCAGACTCTGACCGCCCTGTCGGCAAGATATACCATAAAGGACTTCACGGCCACCGGATCCCTCACCGGACGCTGGATGAAGGACTACGTGCAGGACAATAACCCTCCTGCAGCCCTTTGGCGCCTCTCCCCGGCCCTTTCGATGAGCTATAAGCTGCCCAAAGGCTTCAGGATCAGGGCCAGCCTCAGGGACGGCTACCGTGTACCGACCTTCAACGATCTCTATTGGACCAGAATAGGCAACCGGAGTCTGCGCCCTGAGAAGGCCTTCCAAAGCAATCTGGGCCTCAGCTGGAGCGGCAGCGCAAGCAACGGATTCAGTGCAAGCGTTACTTTAGATGGTTTTTGCAACAAAGTGAAGGACAAGATAGTAGCAACCCCTACCCTTTTCGTCTGGAGGATGCACAACCTGGGTTCCGCCCTTATGGCCGGGGCCGAACTCTGCGGCGAGGCACATTGGAAAGTTCATCCTGACGTGACCCTCCACGCCGCCGCCAATTACAGTTATATGTACGCGGTGGACACCTCCGATCCCGAGGCCGGCAACTACCTCGATCAGATACGTTACACCCCGCGAAACAGCGGAAACGGCCATTTCAGCCTCGAAACCAGCTGGTTCACCCTCAGTTACCTGCTCAATGCGGTAGGCGAACGCTGGTTCGGAGACGAGAACGCCGAATACAACTATATGGAACCCTACTGGGACCACGGCATCAGCCTCAGCCACGAGTTCAGCTTCGCCTCCGACCTGCGCCTCAAGCTGGGCGTAGAGGGCCTCAACCTGGGCGGAAAGAACTATGAAATAGTGCGCTCCTACCCTATGCCGGGAAGGCAGTTCCGCCTTACTTTGAAACTTACATATTAATTAACTCAATAATTCAAATTACAATGAAGAACTTACTTAAATTCAGCGCATTAGCACTTGCATTGCTTTGCACATTCGCATCCTGCGAGAAAGATCCTAACGGCAATCATTCAGGAGAGGAAGGCGTCATCATCCTCTGCGAGGGAAGCTTCGGTCAGAACAACGCTACCCTCTACTACAACGGAGACACCCAGTTCAGCTTCAAGGACAAGAACGGCTTCGCTCTCGGAGACACCGCCCAGGACATCATCAGGCTTTCCAAGGGCGGGTACTGCATCGCAGTGTACAACTCAAAGATCCTGTACTTCACCGACAAGAGCCTGAAGGTTACCAAGACCGTGAACCTGGAGGCTTCCCCACGTTGCCTCGCCGAGTATGACGGCTATGTGTATGTCACCCTTTATGAGGGAATGCTCGCGAAAGTCGCCAAAGACGGCAGCTTCACCACAATAAATGTAGGTCCAAACCCTGAGGGCGTGGCCATCCGTGGAGGCTATGCCTATGTTGCTAACTCAGGCGGTCTCGTCCAGGATGCGGACAAGAATTACATCTACAACAACACTGTCAGCAAGGTCGACCTCAAGACCTTCAAGGCAGTCAAGGAGATCACAGTCGGCCTCAACCCTGTCAACATTCTCACCGCCGGCAACTCAGTGTACGTGCAGCACGCCGGCAACTATTACACCGTTTCGGCTGGCGTGGAAGTCATCGACGCCGATGACAAGGTGGTAACCGTGGCAGGCCTGAACGGTGCCGACAGCTTCGCACTTGTGGGCGGGAACAGGATGTATGTCCTCTGCAAGGGATATGATGAGAGCTGGAACACCGTGGGCAATGTGATGCATCTCAACACCGAAAACAATGTGGTCTCAAGTACAGACCTGAAGGATCTGAAGAATGCCTATTCCATCAATGCCGGAAAGAGTTGCATCTATCTGGGCCGTTCCGACTACAAGAGTACAGGCAGCGTGGACATATATAGATTGGACGATACATTCGTCGGCACTTACTCCGCTATGGGACTCAACCCTAGAAAGGTTCTGGAACTGTAAGATTTCACATTTTCCGGCTTTTTTCGCATATTTGCGATATGGAGTCAGATAAGATAAGCACCAAGCAGGGATGGCTGGCTCTCAGCCCCCTGCTTGTTTTTCTAACAGTCTACCTTGTGTCGTCTGCGGTTGCATCCGAATTCGGCAAGGTACCGGTTTCGATGGCCTTCCTCGTGGCGGCCGTCTATGCCATAATTACGACCAAGGGCAAACTCTCCGAGAAGATCGCGCGCTTCAGCGAAGGCGCAGGAGACCGCAATATCCTCGTGATGATATGGATATTCATCCTGGCCGGAGTTTTCGCCGGTACGGCCAAGGAAATGGGCGCAATCGACGCCACAGTGGCTGCCACGCTCCACA
Source organism: Bacteroidales bacterium UBA1745 (assembly GCA_002314885.1). Classification (GTDB taxonomy): domain Bacteria; phylum Bacteroidota; class Bacteroidia; order Bacteroidales; family UBA932; genus Cryptobacteroides. Next base: position 2,498 of record DCHT01000042.1, read on the forward strand.
TCGTACCGACCAAATTGATTTTTGCGGGCCTTTTCCTGGCTTCCTGCTTCATTTCGATGTCGGTTGGCACAAGTGTAGGCACCATAGCTGCATTGGTCCCTATCGCCACGGAAATGGCCCCTAATTGCGGAGTCAGCATTCCTTATATGGCCGCGATCGTCGTGGGCGGCGCATTCTTCGGAGACAATCTCTCCTTCATATCCGACACGACCATAGCCGCGACCAAGGTGATGGGCTGCGAAATGCGCGACAAGTTCAGGGCAAACATACTGATCATACTGCCCGCCGTCATAATAGTCACGGCGATCTATATCTTCCAGGGATGGCAGGCGACCGTGACCAGCACCGGCGACCTGTCCCAGTGGTACAAGGTACTCCCCTACCTGCTCGTGATCATACTTGCCCTCTGCGGCATCGACGTTATGATAGTCCTGGCGACAGGCATAGCCGCAACCGCGATAATGGGCTTCTGCTGCGGCGGCTTCGGATGGACGGACTGGCTTTCATCGGCCGGCAACGGCATTGCAGGTATGAGCGACCTCATCATAGTCACATTGCTCGCAGGCGGCCTTATGGGCCTCATACGCCACAACGGCGGCCTCACATTCCTCATCGACAGACTCACCCGCAGGGCCAACAGCAAGCGCAAGGCTCAGTTCAGCATCGCGGGCCTGGTCTGCCTGGCCGACCTCTGCACGGCCAACAACACCATCGCAATCATCACCACGGGCAGCATCGCCCGCGAAATCTCCGACCGTTTCGGCCTGGACCCACGCAAGACGGCCAGCATCCTGGACACATTCTCCTGCCTGGTACAGGGCCTTATACCGTACGGAGCCCAGCTGCTCATCGCAGCCGGGCTCGCGGGAATCTCATCCGCATCCATCATTCCCCATCTGTACTATCCTTTCCTGATGGGAGGATGCGCTGTTCTGTCTATTGTCTTTCGCTTTCCGAAGCGCTACAATTAGCGGCGCTTTCCACCGCGCTTGCGGCTGTTCTTCTTCCTGCTGCTGAATACTGCGGCAGCAGCGATCGCAACCACTACAAGGCCGATGATGATGTAGGTGGAAACGCCTGCCTTGCTTCCCTTCACCTCCTGCCACATAGAGAGCAGGTCCTCGGTCCTCTCGCCCCAGTCGTGCTCGAGAGCGCAGCGCTCGATGACTGACTGGTCAGGATAGAGGATAGGGTCAACGCACACTGCAGAAGCCTCCTCGCCGAAGAAGTAGGAGAGGTTCACAGGGGCGAAAGTGCTGTCGATCTGGCTTTCGAGCACCTCCATTGCACCGCAGGATGCGATGTAGCCGGTCTCCTCCATATTGCGGATGGCGATGTCTGGACGGCACATAAAGTCGATGAAGTAGGTGGCAGCCTTGCGGTTTACGGAATACTTAGGGATCACCCAGCCGTCGAACCATACGGTGGAACCTTCCTCAGGAACCACGTAGTCGAGGTTCACGCCCACAGCAGCTGCCTCTTCGATGGCCCATACTGCGTCACCGCTCCAGTTGAGGGAGATATATGCGCGGTTCTTGGTCATCTGCTCCTTGCCGAGGTCAGCCTCGAAGCCGCAGACGCCTGGCTTGGCTTCCATAAGGAAAGCCTTCACAGCCTCGATTGACTCAGGGCTGGAATCCATCATAAGGTCCTGGAGAGTGACGGTACCGTTCTTGAGTTCCTCCTGCTTGAGGTAGATGAGGACAGGGCCGTAAACGTCGCGTGGAGCGTCCTTGATGAGGATCTTGCCTGCGAACTTAGGGTTGCGGACCACATTCCAGGTGCTGGCCTCTTCCTTAGTTACGAACTCAGTGTTGTAGATGATGCCGGTGGTGCCCCACATATAGGCTACTGAGTAGTCGTTCGCGTCAACGTCAGGGTTGATGCTGCGGAACATCTTGGTCATATATGGGGAACGGTTGGCCGCGATGTAGTTGATGGAATCAGGGAGTGCGGCGAAATCGAGCGGAAGGAGGAGGTCCTCGTTGAGCATACGCTCGATGATGTAGTCAGAAGGACATACCACGTCGTAGTCCTCGTGGCCCTTCTCGATCTTAGAGAGCATAGCCTCGTTCACGTCGAAGGTCATATACTTGACCTCGATGGTCTCGCCTGTCTGTGCCTTGTACCAAGCCTCGAAGTCAGCGATTACGCCCTCTGCGATGTAAGAGGACCAGTTGTAGACCTTGAGGACGTCCTTCCTGTCGGCAGCGCCGAGGGAAATGGAAGAGATGAGGGTTGCAGCAACTGCGGCTGCAGCGAAGAATTTCTTCATTTCAGATGTGTGGGTTTATGAATTAGCTGTTTTGGTTTTCTTGAATGTACGGTAGTTCACCAGCAGGAGCACTACCAGGATGAGCAGGAATATGATGGTCATCATAGGCCTGAGCTCAGGGGTGAGGCCGCCCTTTCGGGCATCCGCGTAGATATAGGTGGACAGGGTGTCCAGACCTGAACTGCCGGCGGTGAAGTAGGTCACGGCGAAGTCGTCGAGACTCATAGTGAACGAAAGGATGAAGCCCGAGAGCATTCCCGGCCAGAGCTGAGGTATCATCACCTTGCGGAGGGCCTGGGAAGGAGTTGCGCCCAGGTCGAGCGCCGCCTCGTAGATGTTAGGGTTCATCTGAGAGAGCTTAGGAAGCACGTTCAGGACCACGTAAGGCGTACAGAAGGTGATATGGGACAGTATCACGGTGACATAGCCCTTGCTGATGTGCAGGAACACGAAGAGCAGGAAGAGGGACACACCGGTAATGATGTCCGGGTTGAGCATAGGGATGTTGTTCATAAACTGCACTGCGGCCTTCTGGCGGGTCTTCATATTGTAGATGCCGATTGCAGCCAGGGTGCCGAGCATCACAGAGAACGCAGATGCGATCAATGCGATGAGGAGAGTGTTCTCCAGTGCGGTCACGAGCGATCCGACCTTCTCAGGACTGGAGCCGCCCACAACTTCGGCCGCACCGCCCGTGAAGAGCGACTTGTAGAGGTCGAAGGTGAATCCGGTCCAGTTGCCCATTGACTTCGCAGTCGTGAAGGAATAGATGGCAATGAACACTATAGGTGCATAAAGGAGCACCAGGACGAATCCCAGATAGGATTTTGCGAGTATCTTCTTCATCATCAGATCAGTCCTCCTTCAGCTTCACCATCCTTCTTGGAAGAGAAGATGGTAGTTATACCTATAATGATGAGCATCACAAGCGCCAGAGCCGCTCCCTGGTTCCACATCATATTGTAGAACTGCTCCTGGATGACGGAGCCGAAGAGCTGGATGGTGTTGTTGGTGAGGATCTCGGACACGGCGAAGGTGGAGACGGTCGGCATAAAGACCATCATCACGCCGCTGATGATGCCTGGCATCGAGAGCGGCAGGGTGACCTTCAGGAAGACCGTGGCAGGCTTTGCGCCCAGGTCGGCAGCCGCCTCGGCGTAGGACTTGTCCATCTTGTTGAGCACGTTGTAGATAGGATATATCATAAACGGCAGATAGTCGTATGCCATACCGAAGAGGAGGGTTCCCTTTCCGAGCTGTATGCCGAAGGCGTTGAAGATCTCGGCAGTCGCCATAGTTCTCATAAGGGCGTTGATCCACATTGGAAGGATGAACAGGAGCGCCGTGACGGCTGATTTGTTCAGGTCCTTGTTGGAGAGGATCATTGCCACAGGATAGCCGATGGCAAGGCAGATGAGGGTGTTTTCGAGCGCCACCTCAAGCGAAACGAGGAATGAATTCAGGAACTTGGCGTCCGTGAAGAATCCCGCGATGTTCGAGAAGGTGAAGTGGCCGTTGCCGTCGGTCATCGCATAGAAGGCGATGAGCAGCAGCGGCAGCACTACGAAGAGCACCATAAAGATTACATAGGGCAGGGCCCAGGTAGATCTCTTTCTGAACATCTTCTACTCGCTGATTTTCGTGATCTTGATATCTTCCTTGTCGATGCGTATGCCCACGATGTCGTTCTTGTCCCAGACGTCGTTGGTGTCCACATAGACGTTGAAGCCGTATTCAGTCTTGATGGTGAGGTGCCAGTGGTTACCCTTGTAGAGCAGGAAGTCCACGTCGCCCTCGGTCACGCCCTCGTCGAGATTGTCCATAAGGTCAACCTTGTCGAATGCGACCTCGACCTTCACCTTGTCGCCCTTCTCGAGACCTTCCTGTGGGAGGCAGTCGAACTCGACGCCGAGGAACTCGACTGCGTCTTCGGCAGTCATTTCGCCCTCGAAGGTGTTGCAGGTGCGTTCCTTCTTCATAACCTGGATGTCGGAAGGCTTGATGAGCATACCGACCTCACTGCCTACTTCGAAGGCATTGTAGTCCTGGATCATCACCTCGTAGCCCTCGTTGGTCACGACGGTCATCTCGTAGTGCACGCCCTTGAAGATGCAGGTAGTCACCTTGCCGGTGAACTGGGCAGCCTCGAGGTTGTTCATAATGTATATGTCCTCAGGACGTACGACCACATCGACAGGGACATTCTCGCCGAAGCCCTCGTCCACGCAGTCGAACTCGTGGCCTATGAAGCGTACCTTGCGGTCGCAGATCATAGTTCCGTTCACGATATTGGACTCGCCGATGAAGTCAGCCACGAAGGAGTTTACAGGCTCGTTGTAGATGTCGGTAGGGGTGCCGATCTGCTGGATCTTGCCTTCGTTCATAACCACGATGGTGTCGGAGAGGGTCAGAGCCTCCTCCTGGTCGTGGGTTACATATATAAAGGTAATACCAAGCTTCTCGTGCATTTCCTTGAGCTCGATCTGCATATCCTTGCGCATCTTCAGGTCGAGAGCCGAGAGCGGCTCATCGAGAAGAAGCACCTTAGGCTGGTTCACAAGTGCACGTGCGATGGCGATACGCTGCTGCTGGCCGCCTGAAAGGCTGCTCACGTCGCGGTCCTCGTAGTCGGACATAGACACGAGCTTGAGCACCTTCCTCACCCTCTGGTCGATCTCCTCTTTCGGAGTCTTCTTGAGCTTGAGGCCGAAGGCCACGTTGTCATACACGTCCAGATGCGGGAAAAGCGCATATTTCTGGAACACGGTGTTGAGCGGACGCTTGTGAGGCGGAACCTGGGAAATATCCTTGCCCTCGAGCAGGATGGTACCCTCGTCGACAGGCGTGAAGCCTGCGATCATACGGAGCATCGTGGTCTTGCCGCAGCCTGAAGGGCCGAGCAGGGTGATGAACTCCCCTTTCTTGATGTAAAGATTGATATCATTAAGCACTGTCTTGTCTCCGAATGACTTGGAGATGTGCTGAATGTCGATAATGACGTCCTTAGGATCAACTTTCATTACCTTATGCTACTTTTTGAAAAGATCTGTAATACTGAAATTGTAAGTCACACCTACGCCGAATGCGATAGTCTCGTCCACATTGTTCATCGTGAAGAGAGCGTGGACCCTGAGGTCCTGGCTGTCCTTGAGAGGATACCAGTTCACGCCCACACCGCCGAAGATATAGTCGTCCGGGAACTCATATTCCGGATCTCCGTAAATGAAGTATCCGTCCCCCTTGAAACGCTCCCAGCCAACTTTTCCGAAAAGTTCGACCTTGTCGCCGAAGTTGTAGGATACGGATCCCATCAGCAGCATCTCCTGATTGAAGAAGTCCTTTGTGCTGCGCGCGCGGTTGAGCCAGTCCACTCCAAGAGTGCAGTCACCTGCATAGAACTGGTTGCCCAGGGCGAGGACATTCAGATACTTCTTGTCGTCGTACTGGATCATATTTGCGGAGAAGATGGCTGAATACCAGTCATACTCGCCACGGTACTGAATACCGTAGGCGCCATACTGCTTCTCCTTGAACATCATTCCGCCGTAAGGGGATGTGGTAGCCTGGAAATTGAAGCTGCTCATCTCCGAAGGAGTGGTGTAGCCTATCTTACCGCCCCACTGATATACAGTAGAATAGTTCCACAGAAGCGATGAAAGACCGAAATGGCAGTCAAAATCATACGCATCATACTCGAAACCTCCGATATTCATCACATCCTTACCGAGAGTGATGTCGAAGGAACCCGCATTCTCAGTGCAGAGAGTGTAGGTGAGATTGGCCCAGTCGAGCCAGTTGTTCGCATTGGAATAGAGGGAGCCGGTGTAAAGGCCCGCAATCTCCTCGCCCACTCCCGAATAGCCGGGAACAGACAACCAATGGTTACAGATGGAATAAGAGAAATTTTCGGCAAAAGTACCTTCTACGAGAGTGTAGAGGGAGGTATTTCCGAAATCGACGTCCCACTCAGCAGATTTCGAGATGGGAGCATAAGCGTTGACGTCGACCCTAGGGATAATTCTGACGTCAACCTCTTGCGAGTACGCAAGAGAGCAGCATAACAATGCCGTTAAAACAACTGTCAGCTTCTTCATTTCGTACCATAAAAAGATGGCTTACGTTAAACTTTCCCGCGCACTGAAACGGCCCGGGTTCCGGTACCTCCGGATTTTCGGGTGCAAAGATATATTTAATTTGAATATTACAAGCAAATAGTGAGATTTTTTTCGAATGCTCTTCCTACGGAAGACATACCCTCGGCCTTGACGGCGAAGGCATTGCCGTATTTAGGAAGCACATAGGAGAAATCCAAGCTCTCGCCAGGGGCGATGGTCACGAGTGGCTGCCAGAGCAGAGTCTGCCTGTAATCAGGGTAGTTTTCGTCTATCCTGTCGCCGTTCAGGGCCATAGGATAGCTGACGCCGTGGAAGTCCAGCATCCTGACGCTGTCAGGCAGTTTCACGGCAGCCATATCGCCACGGTATGTGACGAAATTCGCCACGCCTCCGAAGATGCGGCTGCCAACCACGACAGGGTATGGGAAGATGTCTATCATCTCCAGGAGAGTAGGGTCAAGGTCAATGATGATCTGATGGTCCGTGACAGGTACGCCGTCCAGCAGAACGAGCGTAAGCGACGCGTATGGGGACATTCCCCTGTTCTGGGATATCTCGTCCAGGACATTCACATAGAAGTAGCTGGTCTTGTTGTCCTTGCGTATGGACAGTTCCTTGACATACTCGAAGATGACCTCGCGCATAGTCGGGAAACGGGTGTAGTCATCGAGCCTGTAGGTCACAGGAGAGCCGCTCGTAAACAGAAGGTCCTTGCGCTCCGGGATGCGTTCAGTAAGGATTTCGGTGCCGAATTTGTCGGCCAGCTGCATAGACACGCTGCGATGGCGGAGGGACTCCTCCAGCTCGTCGGAGACATAGAGCGTCGGCAGGTCCGAGGCCGACACGGACGGAGCCAGGAACGGCGACAGCACCTCAGGGGAATAGTCTCCGAGATCCTCTTTGGAATCCACCTGGAACACCATATTCATCTCTCCATAGATGTTGCCGGTGTAGAAGGTAGCCACACCGGTGGAATCGACCTCGGTCGTGTAGATATTGGACTTGTTGCCCGGAGAGGAGATGAAACTGGTCATATGGGACATCCTCGGCTCCACGCGCACACGCACTATCTCACCGTCATATTCAGGAATGAAGTCATCGGTGAATGACGGGGAAAGGGTCTTTCCGACATATTCTGAGGCGAAATCGGACACATTGCAGGAGCGAGGCTCCGGAAGGGCATCCGCCACATACATAGACAGGGACAGCGTCAGAGCCTCGTCACCGGTGTTGGTGAGGGTCAGGACACCGTTCTCTCCCCTGCTTATCGACAGCGGACCGTCCTGAGCAGCCTGCGGTGCAGTCTGAGTCTGAGGAGCCTTGCCCAGAACCACATTCTCTGCGCGTTCGTTGCAGAGAGTGTTATAGACGGATATGACCTTGGAGGTCTTCATAAGGTCGATGCCGACTTCGTTGCGGTTGACGCCGGTGTAGGACACGAGGCGGTAGTTGCCCGTAGGAGTGGTCACAGGTATGCGGAAATGACCCGCTCCCCTGCCGCCTTCAAGGGCTATCTTGCAGGTCGCGGTCTGTCCGGCTGCGCCTATCATCTCCACGTATGCCACTCGGCTGAAATCGCTCAGCACGCCACCGGCGGTGATGTCTAGACAGAAAACCGAGCACCACACATCGTCTCCGGCCACATAGCAGGCCTTGTCAGTGGCCACGTAACTTCTTTCGACTATTCTGCCGCCCTGGGCATACACGAGGACGGACAATGCGGTCAGGACCGCCGTTGCAATGAATTTCCTCATAATCAGTTCCATCCTGCGGGTTCTTGTATCTTACCTCCCATAAGCCTGCAGTCCACGCATCTCTTGTAGTCCCAGAGTATGCCTGTCTTGCCGTCCACGTCGGTGCCTTCC
>DCHT01000006.1:0-10470 GCA_002314885.1 Bacteroidales bacterium UBA1745
CTCCGGTCGCTCGCTTTTCACCGCCCCTCCTATCGGCGCCAGACGCCTCTGCCGCCCGGCCTCTTCCTCCCGCCGCTATCTCCTACTCCAACAGTCACGCAACTCGTGACTGTTGCGCAAAAAAACGCCCCAACAGTCATCAAATCGATGACTGTTGGGGCCAGGAGTGCTATCTTTGTGTAGAAATGTGGCGCAGAAGTAGTGCCACTAGTACTGCACCACTTTCAGCAGACCTACGCTGCGCGGCAGCAGTAGGTGAAGCTCTCTGGGACGTAGCCGTAGAGGTTGCGGAGGGTGTTGGAAGTGTGGCGGCGGATGCCGTAGCGGGCGCTGCCCTTGACGTGGCTGTGAGCCTTGTAGTAGTCTTGACTCACGCGCTTTTCGATGATGCGACGCACCTTGCGGAGGGTCGCGTTGCTCTCGATGCCGATGGAGAGGTCACCGAGGCGCTCGCCGTCCATAAAATCGAGCCTCTCCTCTCTGATTTTCCTTGTTCTACCCTTGATGTAAGCAGTTTCAGAATAAAATTTTGCCATAGTTCGTCGCGTATTAACTGGTTTGCACAGATATATACTGACAACTATGGCAATAATTACTTCGGCGCAGAAAAAAGTGGTGCAGAAGTAGTGGCACTAGTTCTGCGCCACTATTCGAAATTCACAGCGGTGCCGGAGGCGGTAACCATCAGCATACCGTTGTCGGAGCCGAGCACCTCGTAGTCGATGTCGATGCCAACGACGCCGTTAGCGCCGAGAGCACGTGCACGTTCAGCCATTTCTTCCATAGCCTGCTTGCGCGCATTGATCAGTTCCTCCTCGTAGGAGCCGGAACGGCCGCCCACCAGGTTGCGGATGCTGGCTGCGATGTCGCGGAACATATTCACACCGGCGATCACTTCGCCGAAAACAACGCCCTTATAAGCGGTAATCTTGTGACCTTCAATGGTCGGAGTAGTGGAAAGTAACATAGGTATAGTGTTTAAAAATTGTCATTCTATATTAATAGACGCAAAATAAAGCAATTTGCTACAAAAATGACTCACTATAACTTGGAATATCCCTCCCAACGGACGGAATTGGCGTTGAAACCGTACTCGAGAGTGCCGCGTGCGTGGATAGGGTCGCCGCCGTCGATGGAAATCGAAAAGTCGGCCAGCCCCTCCTGGAAGACGTATTTGCCGCCTCCGAAGACGCATTTGACGTTGTCGGTGCGGGTCAGAGTCAGTTCCATTTTCTGCCTCTTTTCGTTGCCATCACCAGCCTTAGCATCAGCAGCCTTAGCACCGGCACAACTCGGGAACCAGCAGATCAGCTGCAGGACTTTGCCACCGACGCCGGCAGCAGGGTCGTAGGACACAATCTCGTAGTCGCGCAGGGTGCGGTTGGCGCCAGCACCAACCTCAGCACCAATCCCAGCCTCAGTCTCAGCACTAATATTAGTATACCCCGAGAAAATTCTCTTCATACGCGGATAGTTGACGATGCTGAAGCTCAGGGCCTCGCCGTTGTCGCGCTGGCAGCAAAGCCAGATGTGGTCGTTCATCAGGTCCCACTCGCGCAGGCCGAAGGAGTGGTCGCGGACGCAAGGCTGGTCCACAGCGAAAGTCTCGCCGCCGATGACCACGCTGCCGCTCAGATGGCCGGTCTGCTCGTAGTGACGTTGATTGTTGCGCCCCAGTTCGGTAAAGAAGTCACGGCTCCATTTCTCGCGGGCGATCGCGTCCGCCATACCGTTGAACCTGTCGGCGTGGTAAACGAAATCATAGATAGGCAGCCCGGCCTCGAATTCGACGCAGATCTCGGCGTCGCGCAAGGCAGCAGCACCGGCAGAAGCACCGGCAGAAGCACCGGCAGAAGCGCCAGCACCACCTTCAGCAATCATAACCCCCTTGAACTCAGTCCTCCAGCGCTTTCCGCACTCGAGCATAGTGAACTTCACCGGGCATTCGGCAGGGGAGTAGCTATCCTTTTCGTGGACGAAGAAACGCCCGTCGCGGCTGCGCCAGAGCACGAAGATCTCGTAATCCGAATTGTTCCTCATACCAAGACGTATGGAGAGGGTCTCGCCGCTCTCGTTGCTCGCCGTGAAGAAATGGCTGTTGTTCACATTGATGCCTGCATCTGCCGGCAACTGGTAGCCTTCAGCGGCCGCCTCGTCGAACGGAGTTTTGACCTTCTTTTTCTCGAAGTAGCTGAGTATCAGCCTCTTCTTAAGTGAAAATGCGATACTCATAGCCTATTTGAACAGATTGTAATTCTTCTTGGTACCGGCCTCCCAGATCTCGCAGGCGTCGTCGTAAGTCACCGGCGGCACATAGAGTTTGTCCTCGCTCTTCTGGCGGAGGACGATGGCCTTGGTCGGGCAGGTGGACACGCACAGACCGCAGCCCAGGCAGGACTTCTGGTCCACGCTGACCTTGTTAGTCTTAGGATCCTTCTTGATATACCCGAAGGTGCAGCGTTTCACGCATTTGCCGCAGCTGATGCACTTGTCCTCGTCGATCACGCTGTAGTGGTTGCTCCAAAGCTCCGCGGACGGGCCCGGGAACATCTTCTTGAGTACGAGCATACCGCAGCCGCAGGCGCAGCAGGAACAGAAATTCTCGCCCTCCTGGGAGTTGGTCGCCTGGATGATTCGGCCGTCCTTCTCGCCCGCGGCGAGTATTGCGCGTGCCTCCTCCTTGGTGATTTCGCGGCCTATGCCGGTCTCTATATAAAAGGTAGCGTAGTCGTCGGTCTCGATGCAGGTCTCCAGCGGGTGGGTGCAAGGGTTGTTAGGCTTCTTCTGGTCCATCAGACGGCACATACACACGCCCACGGCGAAGCGCGTATGCCTGTCGAGCATAGCGTCTATATCGTCGTATGGCTTGATTACGGTGCCCTCCACGAACTCGGCGTGGTGCGGAATCGTACGGTAGAAAGGCATAGTCTGGCTCATACGTTTGCCGAAGGCCGAGGTCATCATATAGACCATAGTCGGCATCAGCCACTCCTTTGCTTCGCCCGGACGGCTGCCCTGCCACTCGAGGAAGCCCATCACGAAAGGATGCTGGGAATATTCGTCCCCGTGCTCGCGGTGGCGGCGGAAAATAAGGCCCCTGAAGGCCATACGGTCGAGGATCTTCACGGCCTCCTCCACGCTGATCCCATTGCTCTGGGCGTAGTCGGCGGCCGTCTGATATCCGTGGGCCATCTTCAGATAGTCACGGGCATCCTGCTCGCTGAAAATTTTCTTGATGAGGGCGACGTCGGCCCCCACGAATGACTTTGGAAATCCGTAGCTCAGAGTGTCGATCCTCTTGAGCAAATCTCTGTAAAGTCCCATTTTGGTTAATCTTCTTGTTTGTCTCTGACAATTTCTATTCCTTTGATACTCAGTTCACTGCCTGAAAGTATCTTGCCTCCGGCGTGTCCGCAGTAAGGGCAGTAGACATTGGCCATCTGCTCCTTTGTAAAGCGATAGACCCTGCCGCAGCCGCCGCAGGACGCCGATGCTCCGATCTCGCGTATCTCGATCTTCGAGCCTTCGGCAATGCTGCCGGGGGTGATGTATTCCCAGTACTTCTGCACGAATTCGGGGATGAAATCCCTGAGTATGCCTATCTCCAGCACGACCAGGTTGACCTTCTTCGCGCCGGCTCCTTCAGCCTTGGCGATGACGGTCTTGAAGACGCTCTTGACGATAGGCAGCTCGTGCATTATTCCTCGGGTGTAACCGGATCCACTCCGAAGATCTCCTTGTAGCGCTTGTTGATCTTCGCGTAGGTCTCGATGTAGCAGTGGTAGAAGCCGGTTGTCTCATCGGTGATGAACGGCTCCTCCAATTTCAGTTTCTCGATGCGCTTGAGGTTGTAGCCTCCGTTGACCTTCCATCCCCAGTCCTGCAGGAAACCGATGTCGAAGGCATCGGTAGGGCAGTAGAGCGAACACCTCATACACATCAGGCAGTTGTGGTGGAATGCGATCTCGCCGTTCTCCTTCCTATATATATTCTTGGTCGGACAGCGTTTGATGCAGAGGTCGCAGCCGTTGCACTTGTTCTTGTCCACGTGGTAGAGGAAGGAGTTGAGATCGCCGCCAATATACTGCGGACGCGACACGACACTGGCGACAAAACGCGGCCAGAGCTTGTACGGCTTGAGGTTAGGAATATCGTTCACAACCTCGTAGGCGAGGATTTCGAGCAGCCTGCGGTCCATCTCCAGGATCTCGCGGACTGCGTGGTCGGAGAACTTGAAATGGATGTTGTAAGGCATCAGGAAATGATATTCGTTGCGTATGTTCACACGGTCGCGGCGCAACTTGCGAAGCACGAACTTCGAAGAAGCGTCGTTGGCGTGCTCAGTCTCGCCGGAGTTCTTGTAGATGAAGGCCTTGATGCCCTTCGGGAACTTCTGGTGGCGTATGAATTTCAGGAAGGCCCAGGGTGCGGCATATCCGTGGATAGGGTAGCCCAGACCTATTATATCATACGAAGACAGATCCAGCCTCTCGGTGTTGAGAGGGTCGATTTCGTAGGTAGTTACGGTCCAGCCCTCCTTCTCGAAGCGCTCCTTGACCTTGCCGGTCACATATCGGGTATTGAAGGTACCCGTAAAATATATAAGTAAACAGTTCATCGATTTTCTTTTCTGCGTTTCTTCTCCCTGTCCAGGAAGGTAGTCTTCCGCAAAGTTAAGAGATTTATCAGACCGCGCAGCTCGAAGAGTTCGTAGCAGCGCTCGTAGCCTATCGAAGATATCTTCCAGACGCCGTCGCATTTGCGGTAATTCACATTGTAAATCGCCGCTCCGTGCAGCTTCATCAGGTATTTCCTGTGCTCCAGATGGTCTTCGAGGTACCACTTCGCGGTGGCGGTCTCAGGAGTCAATATGTCGATTTCGCCGCCGTGGATGAGGTGGGAAGACGGCATATCGAGGGTCATTGCCTTGCGGAGGAAGCCTATCACGGCGTCCCTTCCGTCGTAGGACATAGAACCGTTGCCGTAGGCCGAAGTCACGTCCTCGGTCATACACTCGGCCATCTCATCGAAGGCACGGGTGTCGAGGCAGCGCTGGTAGCGGGCCTGCAGGTATCTGATCGCCTCTATGTCCTCGAGGCGGGTGATTCTTTCTTCGAGTGTCATTATGCTGACTTACGTTTGTTGATGAATACTTTGCCGGTGTTGCCGTCGATAGTGATGATGTCGCCCGTCTGTATGAGTTCCATCGCATTTGCGGCGTTGACCACGGTCGGCAGGGCATATTCGCGGGCCACGACTACGCCGTGGGAGAGGGCGGAACCGATCTCGGTCACCATACCCGCCACGATGCTGTAATATGGCGACCAGCCTATGTCAGTGCTGGTTGCGACCATAATTTCGCCCTTCTGCAGGGCGGCTGCGTCCTCTTCGTTGCGCACGATGCGGGCCACTCCGCTCGCCATACCGCGGGACACCGGAGTGCCGTTGAATACGGTCGCATTCGGGTCGGCATCGGCAGGGGAAAGCGGCTGCGGCACACCTATGGTGGTATATGGGAACTTGAGGGCCTGCTGCTGAGGGTAGAGGCGCCTGCGGGCCATAGCCTTCTTCACGAGACCCTGGTCGCCCGCGAGCAGCTGACCGACCTCCTCCTGAAGCAGGAAGTAGATGCAATCCTCGTCAGGCAGCACTCCGTTGCGCACCAGCAGCTTGGACAGCTGGCGGTAGGCCTGCTTGAACTCGTCCAGGGCGAGTATGACCTTTGACTTGGTATATTCGCGGCAGCAGACTCCGTTGCGGGCCTTCTCGATGAAGCCGCTGACCATCCTGCGCTTGAGACCGCTGTAGTTGCTGAGAATCTCGTCGGCATAGTCAGTCCAAGGCTTCTGCTCGCTTCCCTCGGCCTTTCCCTTGGTCGAAAGCACGCTCTTGAGGCTGGTCAGGAACGACTCGCGGTTGTCCCTCCAAGGACGGCTCATAATCTCCGGCTCGCGTATTCCGCGGTGGCCGTGACGCATCATGAACTCCTCGTAGGCCTTGCGCACGAAGGCGGAAGCCCTGTGGTCCATATAGTCCGCCAGCTGTTCGATGTCGTAGCCGGCGGTCTCAGGCTCGTCGGCGATCATCAGGTCGGCGAGGGTGTGCATCATCCTGAGGATGTTCGCGCTCTCGAACTCGTCCACCTGGGTCAGACAGCCGGCCACGAGGCTCTTGAAATGGTCCTTATCCTTGAAATCCTTTGCGCAGGAATCGAGCATCGCGCTCTGTCCGCCGGAGTAGTAGGATGCGTTGTAGTGCCAGTACTGGGCCCATTTGAGCAGGTCGAAATTATCCAGAATCTGCTTGTAGATGCCGTCGGCGTCCTGGGTGAGGTCGAAATGCAGGGCCTCGATGACCTTGTCCATTCCTTCCTTCGCCCTCTTGCCTCCGAAGACCATCTTCATCAGCGGGAGAGTGTTCTTCAGGCGCTGCCATCCACCGACCTTGAAGCTGATGTCGGCTATGTCCTTCAGCTGCTGTCCGCAGATGGACACGTCAAGGCTGTCCTTGGCCGTTCCGTAGACTGCGTGGCAGATCAGGTACATATTCGTCATATTGAAGAACATATGGTTGTAATATGGCGCGATGAAACTGAACGGAGGCATATCGTCGCCGCAGCAGCCGGTCTCCACGTAGGTCTGTTTGACGCCCCAATCGAGGGCATACATATTCGTGGATATATTAAGAGGTGTAACCGCACCCGGCATCATTTCGCCTATATTTCCGGTCGTAAAGCCCTGTCCGACGGCGTCGAGAGGGGAGTCCAGCTCGTTCATCGTGACGGACTCGCTGATGGTGATAGGACGCGCCTGGAGCCACTGGATAGTGCCGTCTTCGTCTATGGCCCATTCGAGGTCCATAGGCATTCCGAACACTTCCTCGGCAAGACGGCCGGCCTTTCCGAGGGCCACTGCCTCCTCCTTGCTCAGGACGGAGAACTTCGGCATCTGTTCCACCTCGTTGCCTCGTACGCGGTACTGCTGGGCGGACATCTTGCCCGACACGAGGTTCTCGCCCAGGCCCGGCACTGCCTCCACGAGCACGAAGCCCGGGCGCATCGGGGCCTTGGAGAAGATCACGCCGGCGCAGCGGGCCTTGACCATCTTCTGTACCACCACGTTCATCTCCGACTCGCCTCCGCGGAGGAAAGTCTTGGAGTAGTTCTCGGCAGTCACGTTGTGGAGGGAGTCCACGCAGTCCTGGGTGGCCTGCTTGACATCCTCTTCGCCGCAGACGTTGAGAATCGTGGAGAACTGTCCGGCTGCGGAGAAATCCGCACCGTCCTCAAGAGTGGCTGACGAGCGCACTGAAACCACGCCCATACCCCTCCTGGTGTATTCTGCAGCCACATCCGCGAAGTCGTCTTCAGCCTTGATACCCGTCACCACGAAGGCCTCAGGCACCTCAAAGCCGAACTTCACGAGGCTGTTGAGCCCTCTGGCCTTGCCACCCACCAACGGGAGCAATTCGGCCGGAATGCTCTTGATATCGTAAATTTTTGCCATTGTTCATCAATTAGAATATGTTCCACTTCCTGATAAGTCGGAGGACACAGGTCGGTATGAGCGCCACGCCTCCGTCGAGCAGTTTGGTCGAGAGGCCCGGTGTGAGCTGGGCCCTGCCTCTGAGTACTGCCCTCACGCCCTTGCGGGCCAGTTTCTCCGGGGTGATGATGTAGCCGAAGAAAAGTCCGGCTTTGATTGCGCCCGGTTTGAGGTTGTAGAGAGTGGTTGCGACCGCACCCGGCCTCACGCAGCAGACGTTCACTCCCTTTCCGCGCAGTTCGACGTGAAGCGAACGCGAGAACATCTGGAGGAAGCCCTTGGTGGAGGAATAGGTGGCCATACGCTGGATTCCGAACTTGGAAGTCACGGAACTCATATTGATGATGTAGCCCTTGCCACGTGCGGCCATATCCTGACCGAAATAGTAGGCCAGCATCGCCGGCGTGTACACGTGGAGGTTTAGGATGAGGGAGTTGAAGCCTTCGGAATCGGCGAGGAAGTCACGGTCGTGATACACGCCCGCGTTGTTCACGAGCATCTCGACTTCTACTTCGTTTTCTTTGCACCAATTGTGGAGTTCGAGGGCCGATTCCTGCTTTCCGAGGTCCCTCACGAGGGCAAGGACGTCAATCTTGGGGAAGTCCTTGCGAAGGATGGCTGCCTTGTCTTCGATGGCAGCTTCATTGCTGACAATCAGAAGGTTGAAACCCTTCTCTGCCAGGACACGCGCGTACTCATAGCCTATGCCGGAGGACGCACCTGTCACTAAAGCGGTGTGCGTTTTCATCTATATTAGATAGATGGGTTAAGAATCTATCGGGCGCAAAGATAGTAAATTTTTCCGACTAGTCGCCCTTGCCTGACAGCGACTAGTCGGAAATCTTGCCGTTCGCCGCGAAGATGTTCGCCAGTATGGTCCCGGAGATGCTGTGCCAGGCGCAGGAAATGGCGCAAGGCACCACGGCGAGGGGATTGGTGGCCGCGAAGAAGGTGGTCGCCAGGTTGGTTGCCAGACCGGCATTCTGCATACCCACCTCGATGCTGATCGTGCGTTTCTTGGCGGTCGAAAACTTGAACAGGCGGCCGGCCAGATAGCCCAGCAGATAGCCCGTGCAGTTGTGACAGAAGACGATCGCGAAAGTGAAGAGGAAGAGCAGCAGACCGTTCTCCACGAGAGGGTCGTGCACGGTCGTCACGACTCCGCCCACTATGCACGCGAGGCAGGTCACGCTCACGCCCGGCATACAAAGCTGTATCTTCTTGAAGACCTCCTTGCGACCCAGCCACAGATTCAGCAGGAAGCCCACTGCGATTGGGATTATGGTCACTATCAGGATCTGGCGGAACATTCCGAGGGCATCCACGTCCACCTTCGCCCCGGCCAGCCAGAGCACCAGCAGCGGCGTCAGGAACGGCGCCATCAGGGTTGAGGCGCAGGTCATACCCACCGAATAGGCCACGTCACCCTTGCACAGGAAGGACATAATGTTGCTCGAAACGCCTCCAGGGCAGCATCCGACCAGCACTATGCCTATCGTAATCGGAGTCGAATACGGGGCGAGGGCGGGTATCTTCGTGAAGGCCCACGCCAGCGAAAACGCCACCAGCGGCATAATCGTGAACTGCGCGGCCATACCTATCAATATATCCAGCGGCCGCTTCGCCAGCAGCTTGAAATCGGTCGGCGTCAGCGTCAGACCCATCGTCAGCATAATGACGCCCAGAATCACCGTCTGCGTATTACCCTTCACCCACGCGAAAAGCGACGGGCAGAAGAAACTGATCACCGCAGCGGCAATCACGAACAGACTCGCACGGCTGCTCAGAAGCTTGCTTAGGAACTGTATGACTTTGAACATAGTAGTCTACAATATTTCCACTGCTATCGCCGCGCAGGCTTCTGCGTCGGCGAGGGCGTGGTGATGGTTTGTGAGGTCGTAGCCGCAGGCGGCAGCCACGGTGTGCAGCTGGTGGTTGGGGAGGCGGCAGCCGAAATGACGGCGTGAGGCCGTCAGCGTGTCGAGAAAAGTGTAGTCCGGATAGTCCATCCGATAGACGCGGAAGACGGATTTGAGGCAACCCTCGTCAAACTTCGCGTTATGCGCCACGAACGGCACGGGATCGCTGTCGATGCGCTCGCGCACCTGCTCCCACACCGCCTGGAAATTCGGCGCGTCGTCCGTATCCTGCGGCCCGAGCCCGTGCACCCGCCGGCAGAACCACTGATAGTAGTCCGGCTCCGGATGGATCAGACTGTAGAATCGGTCCACCACCACGCCTCCGCGCACGAACACTATGCCCACGCTGCATACGCTCGTGGACTGTTCATTCGCTGTCTCGAAATCGATTGAATTAAAGTCCAGCATTACTCCTCGTTTCCTGATAGTTTACAGTGCTTTATTCTTCGGCCTCTGATAGTTTTACTATACTTTTGGGCACATTCGCAAGTCTCTGCGATCGCTTGGTTCCGGCCTGCCTCTGCTTGCGCCTTTCTGCCTTCCAGGCCTTCCAGAGGCCGATATTTGCCGGCAGTTGTGCCGTGAGCGTCTCCATCGTCGCCTCGAATCTGTCGCTGTGCAGTTCGCACTCCCAGACCGTGATGACCTGCCATCCGAGTGCCTTGAGTCGCGCATTGTCGATCGCGTCCCGCTGCTGATTTCGCGTCACCTTTGCCGCCCAGAACTCCGGATTCGTCTTCGGGTGAGTGTAGTGCGAGCAGCCCTGATGCCCGTGCCAGAAGCAGCCGTTCACGAAGACCACCGTGTGGTACTTCGCCAGCACTATGTCCGGCGTCCCCGGCAGCCTGCGCACATTCACCCTGAAGCGGAACCCCGCCCCGTGCAGCGCCTTCCGCAGCTTCATCTCCGGCTTCGTATTCTTCGACCGGATGCGCGACATATTGTATGATCGATCGACGGGCATATTGTTGACTTGCGGTGCAAAAATACGCAAAAAAAAGAAGAGA
>DCHT01000006.1:10503-10867 GCA_002314885.1 Bacteroidales bacterium UBA1745
AGAAGCTTATCGGGGTGAGGGAATACCTCTACAGTGCGCCTTCAGTCAAATTCGATCCTGACGCCGGTCCAATCGTCCAGGGCCTGAGCGCTTCGGGTACAGCCTTCGCCATCGGCGCCGCCACCAAGTTGGGCGACTGGTCCTTCAGGCACGACCTCCTTGCCTCTGCCGACGCTGCCGGCAACACCGTCTACGAGCGTGGCACCCGCCACTACCGCCTGGCCGAACTCGCCCTCGTCGGCGAAGCGGTCACCCTGTGTATGAGGACGAATTGCTGATTTCACTTTTTGAGAATATTTTTTTGAGATTTTCTTGATTTACGATTTGTGAAGTAATTGTTTGTATGTAGTAATTGAAAAACATA
>DCHT01000016.1 GCA_002314885.1 Bacteroidales bacterium UBA1745
AAGAGTGAGTTAGCCCAAGCTGGACCGTGGCCCTGAGCGTTGGTGCAATATGGAGATGCAGGGAATGATGCACCGTAGATAGAAGAACAGCCAGTAGCGTTGGCGATCATCATATGGTCACCGAAGAGCTGGGTGATAGCCTTCACGTATGGAGTCTCACCGCAACCTGCGCAGGCGCCGGAGAACTCGAAGAGAGGCTGAGCGAACTGGGAGTTCTTGACGTTTGCGTCCTTGGCAACGACATTCTCCTTGTAGCCTACCTTTGAATTGAGGTAATCGTAGTTGGCCTGCTCTGCAACCTGTGAGTCGTAAGAAACCATTGCGAGAGCCTTCTCCTTGGCGAGACATACGTCAACGCAGTTGCCGCAACCGGTACAATCGGCAGGGGATACCTGCATAGTGTAGATGTAGTCCTTGAGGACGGCCTTGCCCTGCTGCTTCCTGATTGACTCAGGAGCCTTGGCAGCCTCTTCAGCGGTCATAAGGAATGGACGGATAGCAGCGTGAGGACAAGCGTAAGCACAGTTGTTACACTGGATACACTTGGTCTCATCCCATACAGGAACCTTCACTGCGACGCCGCGCTTCTCGTAAGCTGCAGTGCCGGCAGGGATGGTGCCGTCAGCCATATCCTTGAATGCGCTTACAGGGAGCTTGTCGCCCTGCTGAGCGTTCACTACGTCTGCGATGTTCTTTACGAATGAAGGAGCCATACGGTCCTTACCAGGAACTTCGAACTTGCCGGAGATGTTCTTCCAGTCAGCAGGAATCTCAACCTTGGTGTACTCGCCACCGCGGTCAACTGCTGCGTAGTTCATATTCACGATGTTCTCACCCTTCTTGCCGTAGCTCTTGAGGATGGCCTTCTTCATATAACCTACAGCCTCCTCGTAAGGGATGATGCCGGTGATCTTGAAGAATGCGCTCTGGAGGATGGTGTTGGTCCTTCCGCCGAGGCCGATCTCTGCAGCGATCTTGGTAGCGTTGATGATGTAGAGGGTGATGTTCTTCTTGCCGATGATTGACTTCACGTTGTCAGGAATCCTCTTGAGGGTCTCTTCCTCGTCCCAGAGGGAGTTGAGGAGGAGGGTACCGTTCTCCTTGATGCCCTCGAGCACGTTGTACTTGCTCAGGTATGAAGGAACGTGGCAAGCCACGAAGTCAGGAGTACCTACGAGATATGGAGCCTTGATCGGAACGTCACCGAAACGGAGGTGTGAGCAGGTGTATCCGCCAGACTTCTTGGAGTCATAGTCGAAATAGCCCTGAGCGTACTTAGGTGTGTGGTCACCGATGATCTTGATGGTGTTCTTGTTTGCACCGACGGTACCATCGGAACCGAGACCGAAGAACTTGCACTCAGTGGTGCCTGGCTTCACGATTGAGATCTCTTCCTTGACTGGGAGAGACTTGAAGGTAACGTCGTCGACGATACCGATGGTGAAGTCGGTCTTAGGCTCAGCAGCCTCGAGGTTCTTGTAAACTGCTACGATCTGAGCAGGGGTGGTGTCCTTTGAAGACAGACCATAGCGGCCGCCTACGATTACAGGAGCGTTCTCAACACCCTGGAAGAGGGTCTTGATGTCGAGGTAGAGAGGCTCTCCGAGAGCGCCTGGCTCCTTGGTGCGGTCGAGGACTGCGATCTTCTTCACGTTCTTTGGCAGAGCCTTCATGAAGTACTTTGCAGAGAATGGACGATAGAGGCGGACGATGAGTGCGCCGACCTTCTGACCCTTAGCTGCGAGGTAGTCGATGGTCTCCTTGATGGTCTCAGTAACTGAACCCATAGCGATGATCACGTTCTCAGCCTCAGGATCGCCATAGTAGTCGTAAGGACGGTACTCGCGGCCGGTAAGCTCGCTGATTTCGCCCATATAGCGTGCTACGATGTCAGGAACTGCGTCGTATGCAGTGTTGCAAGCCTCACGTGCCTGGAAGTAAACGTCACCGTTCTGAGCGGTACCGCGGGTCACAGGGGCGTCAGGGTTGAGGGCACGCATACGGAAAGCTGCAAGAGCCTTCTCGCTGATCATATCCTTCAGGGCAGCCTCGTCGAGGAGCTCGATCTTCTGGATCTCGTGGGAAGTACGGAAACCGTCGAAGAAGTGGATGAAAGGAATGCTTGACTTGATGGCTGCAAGGTGTGCAACTGCTGCGAGGTCCTCAGCCTCCTGAACGGAAGCGGAAGCGAGCATTGCGAAACCGGTCTGGCGGCAGGCCATAACGTCCTGGTGGTCACCGAAGATTGACAGGGCGTGTGAAGCGAGCGCACGTGCAGATACGTGGAATACGGTTGGGAGCTGCTCACCGGCGATCTTGTACATATTAGGGATCATCAGGAGAAGACCCTGGGATGCGGTGAAGGTTGTGGTAAGAGCACCAGCCTGGAGGGAACCGTGAACAGCACCTGCTGCGCCGCCCTCACTCTGCATCTCAGTTACTTTGACAACCTCGCCGAAGAGGTTCTTCTTGCCCTGAGCTGCCCACTCGTCCACATATTCAGCCATAGTTGACGATGGAGTGATAGGGTAAATAGCAGCGTGCTCACTGAAAAGGTAAGCAACGTGTGCGGCTGCATAGTTACCGTCACAGGTAATGAATTTTTTCTCGTTTGCCATACAAATAAGTTATTTTGTTGATTGTTGTTGACATTCTTTCCCGTGCACGAACACGGAATCGCGCAAATTTAATAAAATTTGTCTTATGTACCGCACTTTTTTTTAACTTTGCATTGCGCCCCTGTAGTTTAATGGATAGAATTTCAGATTCCGGTTCTGACGGTCACGGTTCGATTCCGTGCGGGGGTACCAAGACATTATTTATTTTACTATGGCAGTAGATACCGCAAAGTGGTGGGCAGGTCTCACCGTACCTCAGAAAGAGAGGATCGCAAGCAAGGTTGCAGGTGCTCCGGTGGCTTACCCGGCCTGCACCGTCGTGTGGAATGAGCTCACCCCTGAAAAGCAGCAGAAGATCCACGATCATTGTGTCGATTCCCACGGCTACTTCATGAAGGAGTGGTTCGAGGGCAATCCTTTCACTGACTGATATATACGGAATGAAAGCATTCGTCTTTCCTGGTCAGGGCTCGCAGTTTCCGGGCATGGCCGGGACTTTATACGACACCAATCCTCTCGCAAAGGAACTGTTTGAGAAGGCCAATGACATCCTTGGCTTCCGCATCACCGACATTATGTTCGAGGGAAGCGCCGAGGACCTCACCCGCACTGACGTGACCCAGCCTGCGGTCTTCCTCCATTCATACGTTGCATACGCCTGTTCTCAGCAGGGGAGTGCCGATATGTTCGCAGGTCATTCCCTCGGTGAATTCTCAGCTCTCGCCGCGGCTGGCGCAATGTCCTTTGAAGACGCCCTGAAACTCGTCAGCATACGTGCAAAGGCTATGCAGAAGGCCTGTCAGATGCAGCCGGGCACAATGGCCGCCGTGATCAATCTGCCGGCCGAGACCGTTGAGGCCGTCTGTGCCGGAATCGACGGAGTTGCTCCTGCAAACTATAACAATGACTCCCAGATCGTCATCTCAGGCGAACTGGAGGCCGTGAATGCCGCCTGCGTGAAGATGAAGGAAGCCGGTGCCCGCAGAGCCCTCGTGCTCCCTGTCGGAGGCGCCTTCCACTCTCCGCTTATGGAACCGGCCCGCGAGGAACTTGCCCGTGCTATCGAAGCCACGGAATTCAAGGCTCCTTCCGCTCCTGTCTATCAGAATGTCACAGCCGCTCCGACCACGGATCCAGCAACAATCAAGGCCAATCTGCTCACTCAGCTGACCAGCCCGGTACGCTGGACCCAGAGCGTGAAGGCTATGCTTGCCGACGGTGCCACCGAGTTCGTGGAATTCGGCCCGGGTGCCGTCCTGCAGGGTCTTGTACGCAAGATTGCCGCCGGCCTGGAAGGCATTGAGATTACTGGAATTTCAGAATAACACACTTATATGAAGAAACTGATAACCATAGTATGCGCCCTCTGCGCATTTTGTGCCGTTTCCTGCAATGTTGCAGAACAGAACACTTACAGCATCATCCCTCAGCCTGTTTCGGTCGTTGAGAAGATTGACACGGCAATCGTGCCTGAGGTCGTCACAATCGACGTCACTGCCTTTCCTCAGATTGCCGCTAATTACATTTCGCTCGCAGCCCCTATGCTGGCACTGGAGCAGGGCGACCGTGACTCATACATCATTCTCCGCCTGAACAAGTGCGCACGAATGGCAGAAGGCGGATATTCGCTGAAAGTCGGCAAGAACCGCGTTGTCATTTCCAGCAACGCCGAGGCTGGCCTCTGGAACGGCCTTCAGACACTTACACAGCTTCTGCTTCAGGGAATTGACCATCAGGTAACCGTCAATGACGTCCCTCGCTTCGGCTATCGTGGTGCGATGCTCGACTGCGGCCGCCACTTCTTCACCGTGGAGGAGGTCAAGCAGTTCATCGACCTGATGTGCGTCCACAAGCTCAATGTCTTCCACTGGCACCTCACCGAAGATCAGGGCTGGCGCATTGAAATAAAGAAATATCCGCTTCTGACCGAAGTCGGCTCAGTGCGCAACGGCTCCTGGGACACGAACTATGAAGGCAAGGAAGACAAGTGGGTGGAGGGTTCATACGGCGGATTCTACACTCAGGACGAGATACGCGAAGTCGTGAAATATGCCTCTGAGCGCTTTGTGACCATCATTCCGGAGATTGAGATGCCTGGTCACAGCGTGGCTGCCCTGACTTGCTATCCTTGGCTCGGATGTACCGGAGGCCCATACGAGGTCCGCACTGCCTGGGGCATCAGCAAGGATGTGATGTGCATAGGCAAGGAAAGCACCTGGGAGTTCTGCCGCGACGTCCTCGAGGAGGTCTGCGATCTTTTCCCTGGTCCATATATTCATATAGGTGGTGACGAGGCTCCTCGCCTGAGGTGGGAGAGCTGCCCTGACTGCCAGGCCCTGATGGAGAAGGAAGGCTTCGAACGCGAGGCTCAGCTCCAGACTTATCTGAACAACAAGGTCGAGGAATATCTTGCCACCAAGGGCAAGAGGGTCATCGGCTGGGACGAGATACTCGAAGGCGGCATCTCACAGACTGCCTGCGTGATGTCCTGGAGAGGCAGCGAAGGCGGCCAGAAGGCGGCAGCAATGGGCAACGACGTGATTATGGTGGACAAGCACTACTGCTATTTCGACTGCTATCAGACCGAAAGCCGCGAGGAGGAAATCCGATGCCATAATCGCAGTGTGCCTCTCGCCAAGGTGTGGACCTACGAGCCTACCGACAATATGGACGAAGCTGCGGCTGCGCACGTGCTCGGCCTGCAGTGCAACACCTGGACTGAGCATATCTCGGATATGGACCGCGTGTATTTTATGAACCTGCCTCGAATGGCAGCCCTTTGCGAAATCGCCTGGACGGACAGGGCTCTCCGCGGAACTTACGAGCAGTTCCTCGACCGTATGGTCGCTGTTGCAATTCCGCTTTACAACGCCGCCGGATGGCACGTTGCACCTTATTATCAGAGTGACCTGCTACCTCAGGACTAAACCGTCGTAAGCAGCGTGGAACGTGGGGTCTTCCTTCTGAAGGAGGGCCTCAAGTTCGTTATAGCCTGGCAGCAGATGGGAAATGTGCGTCAGATAGGATTGCTTTGCGCCGACCTTGCGGAAGAATGCGCAGGCCTCAGCGAAGGAGAAGTGAGAGTAATGTGAGCCGATCTTCACGCAGTTTACGGTCACATAGTCCAGACCCTGCAGTTTCTCGATCTCGCAGTCGTCGATGAGGTTGAGGTCAGTCAGATAGGCTATGTTGCCGAAGCGGTAGCCCATCACTGAAAGCTGCTTTTCCTTGTGGTGCCAGCCCTGGATAGGAATGATAGTGGCCCTGAGTTTCTCCATTTCTGGAGTTATGACGGGCTTCTCGTGGTGGTAGCCCTTGCTGGATTCCCAGATGAGGGTGTCCTCCAGCTGGTTGCTGTGTACCTCGAAAGGCTGTGGGCCGTCAGTAGGGGCTTCCTTGGCTCCTGAGATGACGTGTACCTTGATTTCTGGGGCGCCCGGATAGAGCACTTCGGCGAAGGCGTAGGCGTACTCCTTCTTGAGGGAATTGAGCACGTAATCCTGGCAGTAGATGTTGATCGGCTTCTGCTCCAGGAGGTTGAACGAACGCACATCGTCTATGCCGCCTGTATGGTCTTTGTGATTGTGAGTCAATAAGATGGCATCGAGGTGACGGACGTTCTCGCGCAGCATCTGCTGACGGAAGTCGGGACCTGCGTCCACGAGTATGGTAAGACCGCAGTATTCTACCAGCACGGAGGCGCGCAGCCTCTTGTCGTGAGGGTCGGTGGACCTGCAGACCGCGCAGTCACAGCCTATCATAGGGACACCCTGGGAAGTGCCGCTGCCCAGGAAGGTAAGTTTCGCCTTATTTTCCATATTCCTGCCTCGTCAAAGTTACTCTTGACCACCTGCATTCGCCGTTTACCGGAGGACAGGCCTTGGATACGCGCACGCTGAAGTCTCCGACCTGGGGGAACTCCTTCGCAATGGCCTCCACTATGCGTCCGGCCACGTTTTCGAGCAGATTCGAAGGAATTGCCATCTCGCGGGCTATGATGTCATAGACAGCCCCGTAATCGAGGGTGTCGTCGAGGGAGTCGCTCTTTGCCGCGCGCACTGCAGCAGGCAGCTGAGCACGGAAGTCCACCTCGAAGTCATTGCCTTCCTTCCTCTCGCTCTCCAGGCATCCGTGGTATGCCCTGAACTTCATTCCTTCCAGTTCTATAGTCATATCTGTCAAATAGTTACGTCAATTATTCTGCCCACCATATCCTTGTCGTACGGGCGGGCTATCTGGATATAGTTGCCCGTGTATCCGTACATCTGTCCCTTCTTGTCGGAAGACTCGAAGAGGACTTTTTCCGCTATGCCTCTGTTCGCTTCCACGAACTCGGCGTGGAGACGGTCGCATAGGGCTTCAAGACGCTCCACCCGCTCGGTCTTGACGCTGTCCTGGACCTGATCCCTGCGTTCTGCGGCAGGGGTGCCGGCGCGGCGGGAATAAGGGAAGATGTGTATGAAGGCCGGCTTCACGCGCTCTGCAAGGAAGCGGTAGGTCTGTTCGAACATCTCGTCGGTCTCGCCTGGGAAACCTACGATTACGTCGATTCCGAAGAACACCTTCGGCTTGCCCGGACCTTCCATTGCGGAGCGTATATACTCTATCTTGCGGGCGAAGTATTCGGTGTCATAGTGCCTGTGCATCTCGCTCAGAACGGCATCGCAGCCGCTCTGGAGAGGGATGTGGAAATGAGGCAGGAACTTGGTCCCTGAGGCTATCCAGTCTATCATTTCCTCAGTCAGGAGGTTCGGTTCGATGGAGGAAATGCGATACCTTTCGATGCCATCCACCTCGTTCAGACCCTTGATCAGCTCGAAGAAGGATTCTCCTGTGCTGCGGCCGAAATCGCCTGTGTTCACACCCGTGAGAACGACCTCCTTGATGCCCTCCGCAGCGATTGCGCGGGCCTGTGGAAGTATCTGGGAAATAGGGATGTTGCGGCTTTCTCCGCGGGCGTATGGCACTGTGCAGTAGGTGCAGAAGTTGTTGCATCCGTCCTGTACCTTGAGGAAGGAACGGGTGCGCTCGCCGCTGCTGTAGGCTGGCAGGAAGTCGCTGGAGCATCCCGATGCCTTCGGAGTCTTGGCGGCCAGGGCCAGCAGGCAAGGCACGACTTCGTTCTTCTCCTTTGCTCCGAAAACGGCCTTCACGCCCTCCAGAGCCAGGATCTCATCCCTTTTCAGCTGTGCGTAGCAGCCTGTCACCACTATTGGGGCGGAAGGGGAGAGGCGGTGGAGCTTGCGTATGATGTTGCGGCATTTCTTGTCGGAATGCTCGGTTACGGAACAGGTGTTCACGAGATATGCCTCAGCCTTGCAGGAAGTCCACGAAACGGCCTCGCAGCCTTCCTGCAGAAGGGTGCGTTCGTAGGTGGAGGTTTCCGCGTAGTTGAGCTTGCAGCCCAGTGTCACAAAGGATATCTTCATCGGGCGAGCATTATGAATACGCAAGGACGTTTTCCTATGGTCGGCATCTGACGCTTCCACTCCTCGACCGTGAGGGTCTTGATGTAGGCGTCGGGCATAGTTATGTTGCAGGCTATGCAGATGCGTGTGCTGCCGCTGCATACTGCGACTATGTCGGCGAGCATAGAGTCGTTGCGATATGGAGTTTCAATGAAAATCTGGCTCTGACGATGCTGGGCGGAGATTTTCTCTATGGCTTTGAGACGGTTGCGGCGCTCGTCGGTCTTGGCCGGGAGATAGCCGCAGAAAGCGAAGGACTGACCGTTCATTCCGGAGGCCATAAGGGCCAGCATCAGGGATGAAGGACCCACTGCAGGTACGACCTGTATGCCTTTGCGATGGGCGAGGGCCACCAGCTGTGCACCTGGGTCTGCGACGGCAGGGAGGCCTGCCTCGGATATCAGGGCGACGTCGTTGTCATTCTCGAAGAGCTTGATGTAGCTCTCCACCTGTGCTTCCGTGGTGTGCTCGTTCAGCTCGAAGAATTCGAGTTCTCCGATATGGCCTTTGAGGCCCGCCTTGGAAAGATAGCGCCTGGCCGTACGTACTTCCTCCACCACGAAGGTGTGGAAGTGCTGCAGTGACTCCAGCACCGGTGCGGGTATGACTTCCGCAGGTTCGTTGTCACCGAGCGGTGACGGTATCAGATATAGTTTTCCTTTTCCCATTTATTCGATTTCTATTGTCTTCATACCCTCTTCCTGGAGCCTTTCCATCTCCTCGGCGTCGAGTCTTTCCTTCTTTGCCTTGCCGGCGAACATATACTTGAACACCTCTCCGACCTTGTTGAACTCCTTCTGGTAGGCTATGCCGAGGCCGTTCCTCTGGGAGTTGTCGAGGTAGTTGGTGTACTGGTCTGCGGAGTGCGAGAAGAGGTTGAGGCGCAGTGAGCCCGAACGGTCGAGCTTCACCTCTATGTCTATGTCTCCGGCCACTTCGCTGTTGTTGTTGCCGTTCTTGTACTGCCTGTTTCCGATGTTTCCGTTGATGACCACACGGTTGTTGAACAGCTGCGTCGAAACTGCGACGTCGAATACGTCGTTGCCCCTATCGTTCTGCTGGTAGTTGAGGCCGAGGTCGACAGGGATGTTCAGTTTGTTCAATATGCTGTTCACCTGGTTGGTCAGGATGTTCGTCGCATTGGAATAGATGGCGCTGGACGTGGTGTTGTTGTAGATGCCGCTCTGCTCGTCCTGGATGAAGCTGTTGGTGACGAGGAGGGCGACTACCTGCTTCTGTACCTTGTCCTCGGTGCTGAGGGCGTTCTCAACCCTTGACTTCGTGGACGGATCCAGGTCAGGGATGTTGATGCTGAAGCTTACCTTAGGTTCCTTGAGCTTGCCGCCTACCTTCAGGCCGCATTCCACGTTCCTTCGGGAGTTGACGGAGGTGGTGTCGCCGATGAGGGCGGATATGGAGGCCTTGGTCTTGTAGATCGCGTCTATGTCCAGATCGCTGTCCATAACGGCACCGTTGAACTTGATGGTACTGCCTTCGTTGATGGTAAAGTCCCTGGAAGCCAGGCTCATAAGGTTCAGGTGGAGGTTGCCCTGGTTGAGGACGTAGTCGCCCTTGAGGCTGAGTCCCTTGCCTGTCTTCACATCCACGAGTACGTCACCGTTGCCGGTGCCCGTGATCATATTGCCGTTGTCCTTGTTGATTTCGATGAATGCGTCCACCAGAGGGTTCACGCGCACGTCGATCCTCACTTCGAGGGTATTGCTCTTCTTGCTGCTTTCGCTCTTGCGGAGCTTGGCCATCATTTCCTCGTATGGATCGATTTCCACAACCACCTCAGGCTCCTTGAACTTCAGGAGGTCGGTGGTGCCGGCCTTGCTGGAGCTGGACATAGGCACGTGGAAGTCGCCTGCGTCCGTAGTGGCCATCTTCACATCGACTAGGACGTTGCCGAGCTGGCCGGTGATATCTACCGTACCCGTGCCGTAAAGCTGGCCGTAGTAGCCTGCATCGCGTTTCTCGAGCATATTGATGGCCTCTATGTTGTTGGCATCGATATGTACGCCGAGGCTGATGTCCTTGAAATGGTCGTAGCTTATCTTTCCGCTCAGCACGCCGGTGCCCTTGCGGGTGTCTCTCATAGGGATGTCATCGAAATAGACGCCGTAACTGTCAATATGGAAAGGACCGTCCACGTAGTAT
This sequence comes from Bacteroidales bacterium UBA1745, assembly GCA_002314885.1. Taxonomy (GTDB): domain Bacteria; phylum Bacteroidota; class Bacteroidia; order Bacteroidales; family UBA932; genus Cryptobacteroides. The sequence goes on from DCHT01000016.1 coordinate 10,247, forward strand.
GGCACATTGGTGTAGTCCACCCTGAGCAGGGCATTGTTGAACCTGGTGGCCATAGAGGATATCTCCAGCTGGTCGAGAGGACCCTCCGCCCTGATGCGGCCGCTGATGCTGCCTCCTATTTCCGAGAATACGGAACTTATGAACGGCTGGGCGAAGCCTACTTCGAAGTCGCTGAGGTCGGCAATCGCCTCAAGACGTTTGGTGGAAGGGTAGAGGTTGGCATCCACGGAAATGGTCTGCTTCTCGTCCACCGTGTTGTTCATCTTTATGTCGAAGCGGTTGAAGATGCTGTTCCACTGGCTCCTGGCCACGATGCTGCCGAGTTTGGTGCCGGCAACGGAGGTGGAGTCGATGAGGAAGTCGGCGATGATGCCTTTCTTCTTCTCGTGGTCACTGGTGATGAGGGCCTCTCCGGTGAGGGCGCCCTGTATGTCGTATGCCTTCTTCGTGAAGGTGTTCGCGATTCCCAGGTCGAAGCGGTCGAGGGCTATCGTAAGGGTGTCGGTGGCCTCTTTTGTGATGCCTCCGTCGATGTGGATGGCCTGGTCTCCGTTTGTGAAGAGGGCATTCCTGACCTTGATGCTCTTGCCGAGCAGATTTATTTCAGCCGGCATTATGCTCCATTCGCTGGAATTGAAGCAGATGCCTGACGGCAGCACATTGATGTCGACTCCGAGATCATCGGCCTTGTTTCGGAACACGTTGCCTCGGGCCACGAACTCGCCTTTGTTGACGAGGTTGCCGTCGTTCTCATAGCTGAGGGCCACGCCTATCTCGTTGTCGTTGGCATAGAGGTCTATCTTGTCGTTCTGGAGGAGGAGGGAACCGAGGCTGATCTCCTCGCAGCCCAGCTTGCCCTGGAGCACGTCTTCGAGGTTGTCGAAGGAGAGGTCTATATCCTTGAGATACTGTTCCTTGAGGGCTATCCTATGGGATTTGAGCTGGCCCTTGAGATCTCCGTTCTCGGACAGGTTCATCGAGAACTGGGTGTTGTTGTCGATGTAGAGGCCCGGTTTGAGGAATGCTGTGATGGCAGTGGTGTTGCCCAACTTGAGGCTGAGGTCGTACTTGTCGCCGTTCCAGCTGCTCTTAGGGTTCTTGAAGAGGGCCGGTACTTCTCGCTTGACTGTGACGCTGAGCAGGTCGCCGATGAAGTCGGAAACCGGTTTGGAGCCGTTGTAGTTGGCTTCAGCGAACTTGGATGAGAGATTCATCCTGTAGTTGTTGTTCAGCGTGTTGGAAGATATGTTGATGTCTCCGATGTCGTGCTTCTCGTGGTCGCTTTCGAGCACCAGGTTGGCCACATTGATGTTTCCGAGCACCTGTCCTCCCGAAGTCTGGTTGAAGTTCGCGTTCATCCTGAAACTCAGGTTGGAGGATTCGCGCTTGTCGATGTTCATCGCGTGCAGGTCCGCGTGGCCCACGTTCGCATAGAACTGATAGATGGCGTTGCGGGTCTTAGGCGCAAGGGTGAATACGCCCTGGAAGAGGAAGTTGCAGGCCGGATCCTGGCTGATGATGCGGCCTTCGAACATCTTCTGGGACAATGTGCCCGTGGCGGCTATCTTGTGGTAGTCGTATCCTTTTATGTTCACCTTGTCCACCATCAGGGAGTCGATGCGCAGGGAAGTGCCGTTCTCCTTGTCTATGGTGGCGCAGATGCCGCTGTGTACCGAACACTCTCCGAGTATGTCCTTGCCCAGTATCTTGCCCAGGTCGAGGTCTTCCGTCACGAGTTCGCCGTCCACGACCATAGGACTGTTCTTGTTCACTGCGTCAGTGAGGCGCATATCCGCGAGCACGTCACCTATGCCCGTACCCAGGTAAAGGGCCGTGGCGAGGTCGTTGAGGCCGCCTTTGACACGTCCGAAAATGGTCGCGTAGGTGGATGGAAGGGTGTAGCCGATCTTGAAGTTCTTGTTGCCAGTAGCCCCTCTGATGAGCTTCTCGATGCCGTTGACGGTGGTCTTGCAGTTGTCCAGGGTGAGGTCCAGCTCGAGCGAATCGATCTTCGGCAAGCCAGCCACTTCTCCGTTCAGGTCGATGGAGAAGCTTTCGTCCGCTGTCCTGAAGTTGAAGCCTCGGCACTGGAGATCGGTCACAGGGCCATAGACGTTGCCGTTCATTATGATGTCCAGGTCCATCTTTCCGAGGAAGGAAGCGAAATGCTTCAGCGTAGTCGTGTTGACGCGGGTTTCGCTGAAGTTGAAGTCCATTCCGACCTTGTGGATGTAGTCCCTGAAGTCCAGTTTGCTTGAGAAGCTCATAATGAAATGAGGTACGCTGACCTCAGACCACGGATCCTGGAGGTGTATGTCCTGGACCACGGCCTGGCCGTTGCCGACAGCGACTGCTGCGCTCACGTCGTTGATTATGTAGCCGCTGCCCCTTTCCTTGCCGTTGCAGGTCTCCACGGTACCGGTCATTATGCCCTTGCTGAACTTGATGTTGCTGGCCTCCGCATTTACGTCATATACATCCAGGTCAGCCCAGTTCATAGAGCCTTCCTTCGGTTTCGTAGGCTGCTTGTCCCTGACGATCTGCATACCGTAGCCGAAGTTCTTCACAACCACTTTGTCGATGACGAACAGGGTCTTGTCGCTCTTCTTCTTGTCCTTCTTGGACTGGATGTTGAACATCCTCTTGAGGTTGTTCGTGCGAGGCTCCTCGACCACGAGGTTGAAGCGTCCGTTGCGTACCAGAACCCTCTTGAGATGTATTCCTTCGCCCTTTCTCATCTGCATCAGGCCGTCGAGAGTGAAGGTCGCCACTATGTATTCGGCGCATACGAGGGTGTCCTTAGGCGTATATTCCTCGACGCCCATCTTCTCCATCGCCACCTCTGAAGGGTACTGCGGATTCTTATCTACAATAGCGAGGTCCTTTATGACGAGGGTATGGAACGGACGGAGGCTGATCTTGCCCACGCTGATGTCCGCGTCATAGTCTCCAAGGTACTTCTCGGTGACCTTGTCGAGTATGGCCGTCTGCACCTTCGGGGTCTGGACCAGGATCAATGCGGCAGCGGTCACAGCTATGAGTGCGACCAGTATTATCCACAGTATGCGTCCGAACTTTTTGATAAGGCGAATTACGTCTAGTTAATCAATATTTATTAAAACTTTCAAAAATAATGATTTTACGTAGTAAATTGAAATTTTTAGGCCAAAATGCTTATTTTTGCGGCGCATATAAGGATATATAGACAATGGCAGACATCATATTAGGCATAGAATCCTCCTGCGACGACACTTCTGCGGCCGTCATCAAGGACGGATATCTCCTTTCAAATGTCCTGGCGAGCCAGGATGTGCACAAGTGCTACGGAGGTGTGATTCCGGAGCTTGCGTCGCGTGCGCATCAGCAGAACATCGTCCCCGTGGTCAGCGAGGCGATAGTTCGCGCCGGCATCCAGGCATCGGATATCACCGCGATAGCCTTCACCAGGGGCCCCGGCCTTCTGGGCTCGCTGCTCGTGGGTACTTCCTTCGCAAAGGGACTTGCCATTTCCCTGAACGTGCCCCTCGTGGAGGTGAACCATCTGCAGGGCCACATCCTCGCCAATTTCGTGAAGCAGTATGACAAGGACAACCGCTGTCCTTCCTTCCCATACATCTGCCTGCTCGTTTCGGGCGGCAATTCTCAGATCGTCAGAGTCAATGGCCCGCTCGATTTCGAAATACTCGGCCAGACCATCGACGACGCAGTCGGAGAGGCTTTCGACAAGTGCTCCAAGATGCTCGGGCTGGGCTATCCGGGAGGACCTGTCATCGACCGTCTGGCAAAGCAGGGCAACCCTGATCGCTTCAAGTTCAACAAGCCTCATATTCCTGACCTCGATTACAGTTTCAGTGGCATCAAGACCTCGCTGCTGTACTTCGTCAGGGATGAAATGCAGAAGGATCCGGAGTTTATGGAAAAGAACAAGGAAGACATCTGCGCATCCTTCCAGAAGACCCTGATCGACATACTTATGGACAAGCTGATCAAGGCTACGAAACTCACTGGTATAAAGGAAGTTACGATTGGTGGTGGAGTCTCTGCGAACAGCGGTCTCCGCAGCCGTATCGAGGAGGAGGGACGCAAGAGGGGATGGAACACCTACCTGCCTGAATTCAAGTTCACGACCGACAATGCCGCTATGATCGCGATAGCCGGCTACTACCATTATCTCAATGGCGAAAGGACGGCCCTCGACGTGGCTCCGGTGTCCAGAATCGCCGACTTTCACAAGGAATAAGTATGAAGGAAATCGAAATCGCCAAGAAGATAGGAAAGGAACTCACCGCGGAGGAAGTCATCCCTGTTGCCGCCAAGGCTCTGGGCTGCAAACCTGCGATGGTGGGCGAATGGCGCATTGTGCGTCGCAGCGTGGATGCCCGCCAGGACGTCCTCTACCGCTACCGCATTGCCTGCACCAGGCAGGGCGAGCCGTTCGAGGAGTATCATCTTGAAGAGTATCAGGATGTTACGAATGCTGAACCGGTTATAGTCGTGGGCTCCGGTCCGGCCGGTATGTTCGCTGCTCTGAAGCTTCTTATGCGCGGTTTCAAGCCGGTGATCCTCGAGAGGGGAAAGGACGTGCATCAGAGGAAATTCGATATGGCGACGCTCTCCAAGGAGGGCATTGTGAACCCTGACAGCAACTACTGCTTCGGTGAGGGCGGAGCCGGTACTTTTTCCGACGGAAAGCTCTTCACCCGCTCCTCCAAGAGGGGAGACATCAGGGAGGTTCTGCACCAGCTCGTGAAGTTCGGAGCAGACCCTGACATCCTGGTCAGCGCCCATCCTCACATAGGCTCCGACAAGCTGCCGGTGGTGGTCGAAAACATACGTAAATGCATACTTGAACACGGTGGCGAATACCACTTCGACAGCCGTGTCACCGACATAGTCCGCAAGCCTGAAGGCGGATATGCAATCTATTGTGGTTCAATAGCATACGAGTCCGATAAGGTGATACTAGCGACCGGTCATTCCGCCCGCGACATCTATGAGATGTTCGTGGCGAAAGGCTGGGCTGTGGAGGCCAAGGGCTTCGCTCTCGGAGTGCGTGTCGAGCACCCTCAGTGGCTCATCAACAAGATACAGTATCACGGCAAATATCAGCCGTTTATGCCTACTGCCGAATACGCTTTCGTAACCCAGATCGAGGGCAGGGGAGTCTTCTCCTTCTGTATGTGTCCGGGCGGCATACTCGTGCCTTCCGCTACGGCTCCTGGCGAGCTGGTTCTCAACGGTATGTCCAACTCCGCGCGCAACTCCAAGTGGGCCAACGCGGGCATCGTGGTTTCCGTGGAGCCTGAAGACCTGCCTTCCTACGAGAAATTCGGACCTCTGGCTTCGCTGGAGTTCCAGAAGGACGTGGAGCGCCGTATGTTTGAATATACCGGAAGCCTCCAGGCCCCGGCCCAGAGGATGATGGACTTCTGCAGACGCATTCCTTCCTCCAATCTGCCAGCCACTTCATATCACCCTGGTGCTGCCAATGCTCCGCTTCACGAACTGCTGCCGGAGAATGTGTCGCTGCGTCTGAAATATGCCTTCCCTTGGGTTGGCAACAAGCTGATGCACGGCTATTACACCAACGATGCGCTCCTGCTCGGCGTGGAGTCCAGAACCTCGTCTCCAGTGCGTCTGCCACGCGATCCTGAGACTCTGGAGCACGTGAGTCTTCCTGGCCTCTATCCTTGTGGAGAGGGTGCCGGCTATGCTGGCGGAATCGTTTCCTCCGCCCTCGACGGCATCAATTGCGCTGCGAAAATCTAGTCTATGCGCCGCCTGTTTGCCATATTGACCGTTTTGCTTCTGCCGTGCTTTGCCAGTGCCCAGAAGATGGATATTTCCCATTGGTCCTTCGGAGCATACGGGCGTGGTTCGCATCTTTTCGACACCAAGAATATCTACGACAATCTCATCGTCGGCAAGGACTATGCGACCGCCGGTGTCGAAGCGCGTTACAACACTCATCCCAAGGACAGCAGCTGGTTTGCACAGGCGCTGAATTTTCCGACTTTCGGACTCGCTTTCTCGTTTGAGAATATGGCGAGCCTGGGATTCAAGAATTCTTCTTCTCTGAGCAATATCTACAATCTCTACGGCACTGCGAAGTTCGATGCATATAAGTGCTCATTCTTCAGTTTCGGTCCTTTCGCCGAACTCGGTGCATCCTACGCGAGCAAGCGTTATGACGCCCAGGAGAACCCCTATAATATTTATATAGGTTCGCGTGGATTTGCGGTCGTAGGCATAGGTCTCGAGGCTCGTTTCCTCATTGCAAAGCATTGGGAGACAGGCATTAACGCTCTGCTTTATCATCATTCCAACGGTATGCTCGGCGTGCCGAACTACGGCTTCAACGAGGTCGGTGCGAGCGTGTTCCTTCGCTATCACGTGGGGGAGCCGTATATGAAGCAGACGAGCAAGGTGCTCAAGCCGGATTTCACCCGCAAGCTGCATTGGGACATCTATGCTTCCTATGCGGTCCACAGCTGTCAGGGCGAATGGAGGGCCTACAATCAGTCTGTCAGCGATCCTGACGAGAAGGTTTCGAAGTTCAAGGCCTGGCCCCGTGCAGTGCTCGGTTTCGACTGCTGCTACCGCTACCATCCGATTTTTGCGACGGGCATTGGCATAGACCTCTTCTATACTTCGAATATTTCCGCTTTGAAGGGTTGCGACCAAAAGCTGCATCCGGAAGAGTATCCGAATCTGAAGTACTGTCCTTTCTATACCGGTGTGGCCGCGATGCAGGAGTTCCGTTATGGCAATTTCGCCGCCCATATCGTTGTGGGCGTATATACCTTCAAGCGTCTCGGTATAGAGGAGGACCTCGGCTGGAGTTACCAGCGTGCCGGTTTCCGCTACTATTTCCCTAAACTCGCCAATACCTTCATCGGCTTCGATATGCGAGCTCACCAGTTTGACACTTCCGACTGTCTTGAATGGACTATCGGTATAAGACTTTAATATTTCATTGCTATGTCATTTTTCGATATACTCCTCATTGCAATAGGTCTTTCAATGGACGCGTTCGCGGTTTCGATAGGGAAGGGCCTCTCCGTCAAGAAGACCACAGTGGGCAATGCCCTCACGGTCGGATTCTGGTTCGGCGGTTTCCAGGCTCTGATGCCTCTGATCGGCTATTTCCTGATAATCTGGTTCTCTAACATTCCTGCAATCCAGACTGTGATCGAGGCTTGTGACCACTGGGTGGCTTTCGTGCTGCTCGCCCTCATCGGCGGCAATATGCTGCGCGAGGCCTTCTCCAAGGGGGATGAGTGCGAGATTATGGATTCTTCCTTCGGCTTCAAGACTATGTTCGTGATGGCCATCGCCACCAGCATAGACGCGCTCGCCACCGGAATCACCTTCGGCTGTCTCGACAGCACGTCTGCGGACGTTCAGACCCTCTCCATCTGGGCTGACATCGCAATCATAGGCGTGACGACTTTCCTCTTCTCCGTCGTCGGCCTCAAGATCGGCAACTTCGTCGGCTGCAAGTTCCACCGCGGCGCCGAGATGCTCGGCGGCTTCGTCCTTATCGCCATCGGCCTCAAAGTCCTCCTGGAGCATCTCCTCTAGTTGGCGCAGAAGTAGTGCCACTAGTACTGCACCACTTTCCGCGTCCTTTTCGCTGGTTTTTCCCGCTTCCCCTCGTGCTGCACCCCGTGTGCAGTGCGTTCTGCACTGGTTTTGGCTCAGAAGTAGTGCCACTAGTACTGCACCACTTTTTTTCATTGCCTCGTACGCCCTTCTCAAGTACAAAATGGTCGGTTTTTGTGCACGAAAACTGGAACGGCCAATTCTCAGGCACAAATTAGGTGGTTTTTGTTCACGAAAAATGGGAGGATAGCACGGCGGGTGGTTTTGTCGGCCGGGG
>DCHT01000025.1:0-13054 GCA_002314885.1 Bacteroidales bacterium UBA1745
ACAATGATAGACAATTGGTTAAGAAACTAATATAATATGAAGAAGTATCTTCTGAAACTCATAGAAGGCGAAAGCCTCACCCGTGAGGAGACTCGCGAGATTATGCTGGGCATCGTGAACCAGCAGTACAACGACTGTCAGATCTCAGCCCTGCTTATGGGTATGCAGGAGCACGGAGTGACCGTGGATGAACTCCTCGGTTTCCGCGACGGCCTGCTCGAGACCGGCAAGCACGTGGACCTGGGAGATGAAAACACCCTCGACATCGTAGGCACCGGCGGAGACGGCAAGAACACCTTCAACATCTCCACCTGCTCTGCCTTCGTGATCGCGGGCGCAGGCTACAAGGTGACCAAGCACGGCAATGGAGGCAGCACCTCTGTTTCCGGCGCATCCAACGTGCTCCAGGGCCACGGAGTGAAGTTCACCGACAATGTGGACGTACTTCGCCGTTCCCTCGACGAGGCCGGCATCTGCTATCTCCACGCTCCCCTCTTCGCCTACGGTATGAAGTTCGTCGGCCCGGTCCGCAAGGCTCTCGGAGTTCCGACCTGCTTCAATCTGCTCGGCCCTCTCGTGAACCCAAGTTCTCCGAAGAACTCCCTCCACGGCACTGCCAACCAGGCTCAGCTGAGGCTCTATGTGAACGCTCATCAGAAGATAGGCGACAACTACGGTGTCATCACCAGCTACGACGGCTACGACGAGATTTCCCTCACCAGCGGCTTCAAGCTTGTGACCAACAATTTCGAGAAGGTCTTCACACCTAAGGACCTCGGTTTCAACTATGTGAACCCATCCGACATCTTCGGCGGCATCACCGCTGAGGAAGCAATGAAGATATTCGACGCCGTCCTCGAAGGCAGGGCCACCGAGGCTCAGAAGAACGTAATCCTCGCAAACGCTGCCTGCGGCATCTCCATCGTGGACCGCAACCTCAGCGTGGAGGAATCCGTTGCCATCGCACGCGAGTCCCTCGACAGCGGAAAGGCGCTTGCAGCCTTCAAGAAGTACCTGGAAATCAATCAGTAAGATATGCAGGATATCCTCAGTCAGATAGTCGCAGACAAGCGTATCGAAGTCGCAGAGGCCAAGGCCGCGCTGCCTCTTGAGCAGTTGCGCGAGATGGCCCTGGCAGCACCTCGTTCCACCCGGAGCATGAAGGCTGCCCTCGCCTCTTCATCCAGCGGCATCATCTCCGAGTTCAAGCGCAAGTCGCCTTCCAAGGGCTGGATCCACGAGGATGCCCAGCCTGGGGACGTCGTGCCCGGCTATGCTGCCTCAGGCGCTTCTGCCATCAGCATTCTGACTGACTACAAATATTTCGGCGGCAAGCTGGATTTCATTCGTCAGATGCGCCCGCTCGTGGATGTGCCTATCCTGCGCAAGGATTTCATCATCGACGAGTATCAGCTTTTCGAGGCTCGTCTCGTGGGTGCTGACGCTGTGCTGCTGATCGCCGCCTGTCTCTCCGTCGAGGAGTGCAGCAGTCTTTTGGCCAAGGCGCACGAACTCGGCCTTGAGGTTCTGCTCGAGACTCACAGCGAGTCCGAACTTGCATACGTCAGTCCTGATGTCGATATGCTCGGCGTCAACAATCGCAATCTCGGCACTTTCCACACTGATGTGGCTAATTCCTTCAAGATGGCAAAAGCAATCTATTCTGCACCTGAAGAGGGCCTTACGGCTCCCGCAACGGCTCGCAGAAAAATGCTCGCCTACTTGCGGAAGCCTGCAGGCCCTGTGCTGGTGTCGGAGAGCGGAATAAGCAATACAGAGACTGTGAGGAAGCTGAGGGAAGCTGGCTTCAGAGGCTTCCTGATGGGAGAGAACTTTATGAAAGAGAGCGACCCTGCGGGAGCGCTCCGTAACTTTATTGCTGAGTTATGATAGTCAAGGTCTGCGGAATGAGAGATGCGGAGAATATCCGCGAGGTCGATGCCCTGGGCGTCGATCTGATGGGCTTCATCTTCTATGAGAAGTCCCCTCGTTTCGTGAGCGAAGTGCCGTCCTATCTGCCGAAGGCTGAGAGGGTCGGAGTGTTCGTAAACACAGTGACAGACGAGATTCTTGAGAAAGCAGAAGAGTTCGGACTTCAATATGTGCAGCTGCACGGAAGTGAGGGTCCCGAATTCTGTAAGGCACTGAAAGATAAAGGCTTGAAGGTCATCAAGGCATTCAGCATTGCGTCTGACAGCGACCTGAGGAGTTGTGCTGCTTACGACGGCAGCTGCGACCTGCTCCTGTTCGATACCAAGTGCAACGGATATGGAGGAAGCGGACAGCAGTTCGACTGGAGCATCCTGAACGGATATGACGGTGAGACTCCATTCCTGCTGAGCGGAGGACTGGGACCGGACAGCGACATTGCCGGTTTTTCGCATCCAAAACTGGCTGGCTATGACCTCAACAGCCGCTTCGAAGTGGTACCGGCCCTCAAATCGACCGCCGCACTTCAGATATTCATCGAGAAAATAAAAAGACAATAATATGAACCGTATCGACAAACTTTTCGGTAACAATCCCCACGACATCCTGTCAATCTATTTCTGCGCAGGCGCACCTACCCTGGAGGGCACCGCAGATGTGATTCGTACGCTCGAGAAAAACGGCGTGCAGATGATTGAGGTGGGCATTCCTTTCAGCGATCCTATGGCTGACGGTCCTGTGATCCAGGATGCCGCGACCAAGGCGCTGCGCAATGGAATGAGCCTCAGGAAGCTCTTCGAGCAGCTCAAGGACATTCGCCGCAATGTGGAGATTCCGCTCGTGCTGATGGGCTACCTGAACCCTGTGTTCAATTTCGGTTTCGAGAACTTCTGCATCAAGTGCAAGGAGGTGGGAGTGGACGGTATGATCATCCCTGACCTGCCGTTCAAGGACTATATGGAAAACTACAAGGCCATCGCCGACAAGTACGACCTGCGCTTCATTATGCTCATCACTCCTGAGACCAGCGAGGAGCGTGTGCGCCTCATCGACGCCCACACCAGCGGATTCATATATATGGTATCCTCCGCCTCCACCACAGGCGCCCAGAAGGACTTCAACGAGGCCAAGCAGGCCTATTTCCGCAATATCAACTCAATGGGACTGCGCATTCCGCGTATGGTCGGCTTCGGCATCAGCAACAAGCAGACCTTCGACGCAGCCTGTCAGAACGCTGCCGGCGGCATCATCGGTTCCAAGTTCGTCACCCTCCTCGACCAATACGAGGGCGATGCCCAGAAAGCAATTTCCGAGCTGAAAGAAGCAATAGGACGTTAGACTATCTTATTCAGTCCCGCGTCGTAGCTGTAGCCAGCTGCGCTCAGGCGGGCGTCCAAATCTGTCCTGTCCACGTCGAAGCAGGCGCAGATATCGTCCAGATCCTCGTACTCGTGGTCGCGCAGAAGAGTGTTGACCGAGGAGACGAGCATAAATATGTCCTGTGGGAGATGGTCCATAACTTTATTCGATAAGTGAGGCGCCGGAGCAGGTATCCATTTCCGTACCCATAAGGATATCGACCAGCTTGCGGTCCTTGTAGTCGTGCTTTGCCTGATCCCAGAAGCCGAAATCAGCGTCGTAGCACCAAGTGGTCCAGGCGATGTTGAATTCGTTGAATACGGAGATCATATCGCGGGTCCAGGCGTATGCCCAGTCGCGGTTGACGGTCTCATACACTCCCCATTCGCCGCAGAAGAGCTGCAGGCCATATTTCTCGGCAACGGCGATTGCATCGGCCATCTCTGCGTGGAGTGTTTCGCGGTTCCACTCCCTGAGGTAATTCTGAAGGCCTGGCTTTGCCTCTTCAGGCGCAGCCTCGTAGTCTTCCTGGGAAACGACGACGCCCGGATAGGTCACATTGCCCTTGTAATCCTTGGTCTTGGTCCACCACGCACCGTAATGAGTGAGGATCATAGGCTCATAGTAGTGGAAGCTGAGAATGATGTTCTTGTCGCCTTCAGGGACGCGCAGATGCTTGAAAGTCCAGGTTCCCTGCCACTTGTTGGAGCCGATCACGAGGGTACGGCGAGGCTCACGGGCGCGGAGGGCCTTGTGCACCTTTGCGATGAGCTGGTTCCACTGCTCGTGCTCGTCAGCGACCGGTTCGTTCATAAATTCGTATGCCACATAGTCCACGCTGTAGTGCTTGAGCACCTTGGAGAGCTGGTACCACATATTGATGAGCTGCTGCTGAGCGGCCTCGTCGGTGAAGAGGGTGTTGGCAGCGGCACCGCCTTCGTTCTCGGCATTGAAATAGTGCGAACGGATGATATGGAGGTCCACGATGACGCGGAGATCATACTTGATGGCGAGGTCGATGGCACCGGTGAGGAGGTCCCAGGCTTCCTGTATCTTGTTGCCGTCCTCATCCCAGAACTGAACTTCGTCGATAGGAATGCGCACGAAGTCGAATCCGAGTTCGGCAAGACGGGCGAAATCGTCCTCCTGGATGTGCTGGCGGCGTGCTTCTCCCCTTTCCTCGGACTGGGAAAGCCAATGGCTCAGGTTGGTTCCTTTCTGGATTTTGAAATTGTTCTCTCCGCTCTGGCAGGAGCACACGAGCGCAGCTGCGGCAAGTGCAAGGAATAATTTGAAAGTCTTCATTATTATGTCTTAGTGTTTGTCAGTTTTCAAATGTAGTCAATAATTCCTTAACTTTGGTGTATGAAACGTCTATTTGCTTCCTTTATTCTTCTCCTGTCCATTACAGTTACCTATGCCAAGGACGAGCCGGCTACGCTGTCTGCCGACGGTCCGTATATATTCTACAACGAAGACGGAACTGCCCGTATTGTGACGGTCGATGTGGACGGCTGCGTCAGTGACACCACAGTTGCGGCACCAGTGCCCGGAGACGTGATCACAGTGACGGAGCACAGCGGCAGATGGACTTTCGACGTGACACTTCGCGAATGCAGCAGGCCGGATTGGAAGCGCAGTCTCAGCAGCAAGGTCTTCATCACCTCCGACCCTCACGGACGCCTCGACTGCTTCGTGGATCTGCTTATGCGCGGAGGCGTCATTGACAATGAACTGCATTGGGCATACGGAGACGGACAACTGATGGTCATAGGCGACATCTGCGACCGCGGAGAAGACGTCACTCAGCTCTACTGGCTTATGTATCAGCTTGAGGCTGAGGCAGATATGGCAGGCGGACACGCAGGATTCGTGTATGGCAACCACGAGACAATGATACTGGCGAACGACATACGATATGTCAAGGAGAAGTACAAGATGCTCGCAGAGCAGATTGGCTCAAGCATACCTGAGATGTACGGCCCGACGACAGAAATCGGACGCTGGCTCGCCACACGCAACACCATAGAAGTCTGGGGCGACCGCCTCTTCGTGCACGCCGGACTCGGACAGGATTTCCTGGACCTCGGGCTGGACATCCCTACAGTCAACGAAACCATCAGCAAGGCCATCTTCAGCACCCGCGAGCAGCGCAAGGCAGACGATCTCACCTGGTTCCTCTTCCGCACTTACGGTCCGGTCTGGTATCGCGGCCTCGTCCTGAAGAAAGAAAAATACAAACCAGCCGAGCCGGAGACCGTGGATGCTGTCCTGGAGCGCTTCGGAGTCTCCCAGATCGTCGTGGGCCACACCATCTTCCCACAGGTCAGGACCTTCTACGACGGGCGTGTCCTCGCAGTCAATGTGGACAATGCGAAGAATATGAACTCACCGCGCGGACGCGCGGCAGTAATTAAATCTGGCAAGATAGGAATTTTCTGCAATCGAAAAGTGGTGCAGAAGTAGTGCCACTACTTGTGCGCCAAACCGTCAATAGGCGCACGCAGGAAGCAGGAAATGCAGATGCCGTACTCGGCAGCGATGCGTGAGAAGATCTCGCGGCAGGCATAGCCGAAGCCTCCGACCACACCCACTTTGACTCCGGAGCCGACACCGTCGTACTTGAGCAGGGAACGCTCGATGAAATTGCGGAAATTACGGTCGACCAGTTCCTTCACGTATGGATCGTCGTAATGCGACACGATGAACGGTGCGAAACTGCCCAGATAGCCCGCAGGAGTGCCTCCACGGTAGACATTCTCGACTATGGATGCGTATGAAGCGTCGAATTTGGAGGCGAAATCCTCAGCGACGGCCGCTGGGACCAGATTCTTGATGTAATCCGAAATGAACATACGGCCAAGAGTGGCAGCACCGCCGTCGTCTCCGAGGATGAATCCGCCGGAATAGACTTCCCTATGCACATTCACACCATCGTACCAGCAAGTGTTGGAACCCGTGCCCATAATGGCCACTACCCCACTCTCACTTCCGCAGACAGCCCTTGCAGCTCCGACCAGGTCGTCCTCGACATCGACGAGATCCACATCTATCATAGTCTTCACAAGGGTAACGATCTCCTCGCGGATGGCATCAGTGACGACACCTGCGGTGTATAGGTAGAAAGCATCGATGCGAGTTTCGAGCCAGGAAGACGCCGCAGCAATCGCCAGACCACCGGTTATGGCCTTGCGCACCGTTTCCATAGGCATAGAGGACACATTAGTGCCCTGATGGAGGAACTGTCCCCTCTGCTCGCCATCGGCATCGTAGAGCCTCCATTCGCTTTTGGTCGCGCCGCTTTCTACTATTATCTTCATACTATTTCTTATTTGAGTAATATGCGTCCACAGCCTGACGCACGTGTCCGTGCTGCAGCAGCAGAGCCTTCGCATATTCGTAATCCTCGATGCCCGTAGCCTCCATAATCATACGGGTGCCGCGGTCCACGAGTTTCTTGTTCGTGAGTTCCATATCCACCATACGGCTGCCCTTCACGTGTCCGAGCAGTACCATCACAGAGGTGGAAATCATATTGAGGATCAACTTCTGAGCCGTGCCGGCCTTCATACGCGTGCTGCCGGTCACGAACTCCGGGCCCACGACAGCCACGATCGGAAACTCTGCAGCCTGAGCCACTGGAGCATCCTCGTTGCAGGTCACGCAGGCAGTCAGAAGACCGTTTGCACGTGCCTCGTTGAGGGCACCTACCACGTATGGAGTGCCACCGGAAGCAGCAATGCCCACCACGGAATCCTCGGCAGTAGGATTATAGGCGAGGATATCCTTCCAGCCCTGTTCGGTGTCGTCCTCGGCTCCTTCGACGGCAGAGCGTATGGCAGTGTCACCGCCTGCGATGAGGCCAATGAACTTGTCGCGCACTCCGTAAGTCGGAGGGATTTCAGAGGCATCTACAACGCCCAGACGGCCGCTGGTGCCGGCTCCGATGTAGAATACCCTGCCGCCGCGGCGCATCCTTTCGACTATGCCGTCCACGACAGTCTCGATCTGTGGAATAGCCTTTCCCACTGCGAGAGGAACAGTCCTGTCTTCGGTATTTATGGCCTGCAGCAGCTCCTCAGTGGACATCTCGTCCAGATGGGAGTAGTGCGAAAGCTGCTCTGTAGTTCTCATATTAAAGCTTCGCGTCAATGAGGTTTGGATAATGGTCGGTCAGAGGAACGGTGAAATATGGAGTGAGGCAGTCGAACACTACGACCTTTGCCTCGCCCTCGTTCCAGATGAAGCAATGGTCGATGGCGCCCACTTCGCGGGTCTCGCCCTTGCGGCGGCTTACGCGGGAATAGCCGTCGTTAGGGCCGCAGATATGGTGTCCGTTCTGGTTGTCACCGTAGGAGGTAGCCACCTTGTAGCAAGGCTTGAAGCCGCTGGTGATGAACTGCTGGATAGGAACAGTGTTCTCCTCAGCGTTCATATCGCCGGTCACGAAAACCGGACAGTTGTACTTGCCCTTGATTATCTGGGCCTGCGCAATCATAAGTCGCACCTGGGAGGCGCGTGCCTGGGATGAGCCCGGCTGAGCCTTGTCGCTCTTCCACCACAGATGGGTGTTGATCACTGCGAAAACCTTCTGGTCAGAAAGCCTGCGGAACACGGCTGAAGTGAAGGACTTGCTGCCGTGGTTGCTCCACATAGTCGGAGTGTAGAGGCAGTACTGTGCGTCGAGCAGCTCCACCTTGTTCTTATCATAGAAGATAGGAGTGTTGTTCCATCCTTCCACGCCACCCGGGATGAGTTTGCCGTCGAGGCCGGTAGTAGCAGTCACATAGCCGTATTCGGCAATCAGCGGATAGAACACATTGTCCATATGGACGTTATATTCCTGGATAGTCAGCACGTCAGGCATATAGGCGCGGACCATCTGGGCGAACTGAGGACCGCGGTTTGCGTCGCGGCAGTCGTATCCGATTTCCTTCCACACCGGTGGAATGGTATCCTTGCTGTAGTCCCAGATATTGTCGTCGAGGATACGGAGGTCAGCGCCTTCTGCAATCGGGAAGAGGAATTCGCCCTCAACGCTGCCGGTGCGGGTGTATCCGATGGCGACACGGGAGGATGCGAGGTCTTCGACAAGCAACTGGGCGGCCTTGCGCATAGCCCAGCAGGAACCGCCGCTGAGTATCACTGTACCTCTGGAGAAAGTAAGTTCATAGTTCCAAAGGCCCATTCCTTCCGGATGAGTGATGCGGATGGCGTTCTTCCCGAGGAAGCGATCCTCTGCAACTATTGTCTGCTCCTCAGGAAGCAAAGCGTCGAGATATTCGGCAATCTCAATGCCCTCTTCGGCCTCGAGGCTGGTGGAATAGACGATTGGAAGGCCATTTACCATACTTGGACGGCTTACGACGCGGGATGAAGATGCGCTGCTCCTCTGAGCAAAAGATGCGACGGATGCCATACAAAGCATTGCCGCAAGGATGAAACGGAAATATTTCATTGTATTAATAGAATAGTCCACAAATTTACAAAATTATTCTGCACACTCGACGGTCAAGGTCTGACTCTCGCCGGGCTGCAGGAGCGCAGTCTTGGCAAAGCCACGCAAGTATGGGGCCATTATCATCACGACCTCCTTGCCCGGCACATCTCCCACGTTCTTCACGGTGACGGTGGCACGAAGGCCATCGGCGGAGAACTGAGGCTCTGTCTGCTCAAGCGAAGTGTAACTGAGGCCATATCCGAAAGGATAGGACGGTTCGACATCGGAGTGGAGATAGTAGCGGTAGCCCACGTCCATACCTTCTTTATATACGGTGTAGTCAATGGTGGACTTAGGCTTTTCAGGCAGACGTTTGATATCTACCATAGTGTTCGGACCGTGGTAGTCGTATGGATAGTTGGCGGACGACGGCAGATCGAAATAATTGACCGGGAAGCTCATCGCGAGTTTGCCGCAAGGGTTGACAAAGCCACTGAGGGCATCTGCAATGGCGTTTCCACCTTCCTGACCAGGCTGCCAGGCCAGCAATATGGCGTCCACCTTGTCCTTCCAGGAAGCAGTCTCGATTACGCCACCGATATTGAGGACCACTACCACCTTCTTGCCGACAGCGTGGTACAGGTCACTGATGTCAGATATCAGCTTCTGTTCATCGTCTGTGAGCAGGAAATCATCTTCCAGTTTGCGGTCACCGCCCTCACCGGCCTGACGGCCGATTGTAAGGACGGCCAGGTCGCTTTCTGCAACGGAGGCCTCAACCATAGCACGGCTGACCGACATCTCCGGAGCGGCAGGGGCACCGAACATCCTGGTCATCAAAGTGTTTTTGGCCGGATGCTTCTTCAGATGGTCGAGATAGGCCTCAGCGAGGCTTTCATCCACATAGTGTCCGGAGAGTTTCAGACCGTCAGCCAGGTCCACCACGTAAGGTCTGTGGACGTGTCCTGATCCGGTACCACCCGGCAGAATGCTGTAGGAGGCCATTCCGAAGAGGGCGACCCTGCAGTTAGGACGCAATGGAAGTGCATCCACATTGCGGAGCAGTACCATTCCCTCCTCCGCCGCCGTCCTGGCGACTTTGGCGTGAGCCTCGAGGTCCGGCGCTCCGGAAGTCTCATATCCTTTATAGGTAGGGGTCTTTACAACCAGTTCCAGCACACGCTTCGCACTGATGTCGAGATATCTCTCATCCATCTCTCCCTTCTTGACGGCACGTACGAGTTCGTTGATCTGGGATTTGGTACCAGGCTCCATCAGGTCATCTCCGGCAGCGACCTGCTTGTCGGTGTCGCGTTTGGCAACCCAGTCAGTCATCACGAGGCCCTCATAGCCCCATTCGTCGCGCAGGACGGTGGTCAGGAGCCAAGGGTCCATCTGGGTGTGTATTCCGTTGAGACGGTTGTAGGAGGCCATCACAGTCCAAGGATTGCTTTCCTTGATGGCAATCTCGAAGTTCTTGAGATAAAGTTTGCGCAGCACGAGGGTATCCACCTGGGAGTCGTTCATAAAGCGGTTGGACTCCTGGTTATTGGCCGCAAAATGCTTGACACAGGCGCCCACGCCCTTGCTCTGCACGCCATTGACGTATGCCGCAGCGATCTTTCCGCTGAGCACGGGATCCTCGGAGAAATATTCGAAGTTTCGGCCGCAGAGAGGGTTGCGGTGCAGATTCATACCCGGAGCCAGCATCACATCGACACCATATTCCAGGGCCTCATCACCTATGGCAGCCCCCACTTCTTCGACCAGAGCAGTATTCCAAGTACAGGCCAGCATAGAGCCGATCGGGAAACCTGTGCAGTAGAAGGTCTTGCCCTTGTTCTCCTTTCCCTTGCGTTCCGGCTCGATGCGAACTCCGGCAGGACCGTCAGAGAGGACTATGGCTGGTATTCCCAGCCTCTCGATGCCGCGGGTCATACCAGCTGCGCCAGGCGCCTGGTAATCTCCCCCAAACACGCCGGCAAGCATACTTCCGTAGCCTCCGCCGACCACGATCGTGGCCTTCTCCCGCAGGGTCATAGACGCCACGACCTCATCGATGTTGTCGGGAGTGAGACGTACTTTATCCTGTGCAAGGAGAGTAAATGAGGGAATAGCAATAGCTATCAGTGCTGTAAAAATATGGCTAGATCTCATATACAGTTTATTTCCTATAAAGGTAGATATTTTTGCCAATCATTTTTCATAAATTCGCAGCCGAAAAATAAGTATGAAGAACAAAAACGGCATAGGATACGATATTCTCGCGGTGGCCATAGTCGCAATATGGGGTATGACCTTCATATCGACTTCGGTGCTGCTGAGGTATTTCGAGCCCGCCCAGATCTTCTTCATACGCTTTGTGATTGCCTACGCGGGAATCTGGATCTTCGCCCACGACAGGCTCTTTTCGGGCTCCTGGAAGGATGAAATCAGGATGCTTGCGGCAGGAATTGTCGGCGGTTCCCTCTACTTCCTGGCGGAGAACACGGGCCTGAAGATTTCGCAGCAGGCCAGCAGCATCTCCTTCATAGTCTGCACTACCCCGCTCGTGACCGCAGTCGTCGCAGTATTGCTCAAGCACAAAGGCGCAAAGATGACACTGCCGCTCGCAGTAGGCAGCATCGTGGCCCTGCTTGGAATCGGTATGATAATGTTCAACGGCAGCGCCATACAGGGTGCTCCGGTGCTCGGATACATACTCGCAATGGTCGCCTCACTCACCTGGGCATTCTACACCATAATCGTCAGTGACCTCACCGACAAATACGGCACGGCATTCATCAGCCGCAAGGTCTTCTTCTACGGTCTGATCACCATACTTCCGGTATTGCTCTTCCAGCATAGCGACTTCGCCTGGAGTGCATTCAAACTGCCGATAGTGTGGATCAACGTGCTGTTTCTCAGCGTAATAGCTTCCCTCGGCTGTTACGCGCTCTGGACTCCTGTCATCAAGAAGCTGGGCACCATCAAGTCCAGCAACTACATCTACCTCAACCCTGTCTTCACGCTGATCGGCTCGGTCGCACTGCTCGGTGAAAAGATCACCTGGCTGTCGGCCCTGGGCTCCGCTGTGACCCTCGTAGGCGTGTGGATAGCAGGCCGTGAATCCAAATGAAAGTCAGGCGCTTCATCCTCAAGTTCATAGTCGGGCCAGTGATCGCATTCCTGGTCCTCAGCGTGCTGTGGGTCACTCTGCTGAAATGGGTGCCGGTCTATGTCACTCCCCTGATGATCAAACGCAGCATCGAATACCGCAGCGACAAGGACTTCCACACCAGGAAGAGCTGGAGGCCACTCGAGGAGATTTCGCCCGAGATGGTCAAGGCAGTGATCACCAGCGAAGACAACCTCTACGCCCAGCACAACGGCTTCTCCTGGAGCGCAATCAAGAAGGCCATCGAGGAAAAGAAGAACGGCAAGAGGCAGAGAGGCGGCAGCACCATCTCCCAGCAGACGGCCAAGAACGTGTTCACCTTCTGCGGCAGGACCTGGTGGCGCAAGGCCTGGGAGAGTTACTACACCGTCCTCATCGAACTCATCTGGGGCAAGGAAAGGATAATGGAGGTATATCTCAACGTCATCGAGATGGGCAAGGGCATATATGGCTCACAGGCCGCTGCAAAGGCACATTTTGGCTGCGACGCATCCCAGCTGACACGCCTTCAGGCCTGCACGATTGCCGCCTGCCTCCCTAATCCTATCAGACGCAACGCAGGCAATCCGACTCCATATATCAGGAAACGTGCAGCAACCCTTGCATCTCGCATCAACTACATCGCCTACCCCGAGTGGGTCGATAAGAAATAGCATACTATGAAATCGACGCATATACTTTCACTGGCAGTTCTGACGCTTGCCCTGTGCGGCTGTTCGCAGCCCGAAGAAGGCGTATCCTGGACACTCGCCCAGGGCCGCAAGGCGAACATCTCGGACATACGCTACGAGCTGCATTTCGACATACCAGAGAGCAAGGAGGAAAGCATTCCGGCCAGCGAAATCGTGCGCTTCAATGCGGCTTCCCGCAAGGCTGTTGTACTGGATGCCAAGGGCTTTGACTTGGACAGCGTAATCGCCAATGGAAGGGCCTGCAAGGCCGAAATCGTCAATGAACACATAGTCATCCCGAGGCGCTGCGTCGTCGATGGAGAGAACGAGATACGCATTGTCTTCACGGCCGGTGAGCAGTCTCTGAACCGTCGTCCCGAGTTCCTATACACTCTGCTGGTTCCCGACCGCGCACGCACGCTTTTCCCTTGCTTCGACCAGCCCGATCTCAAGGCCCGCTTCACGCTTTCACTTTCCGTTCCCAACGGCTGGGTGGCC
>DCHT01000025.1:13129-19061 GCA_002314885.1 Bacteroidales bacterium UBA1745
TCCTTTGTAGTAGGCAAGTTTGAATCTGTATCAAGTGACGAAGTAACCGCCAACGGAGTACCTGTGAGGCTTTACCATAGGGAGAATGATCCTAAGAAACTGGCTCAGTGCAAGGAGGTACTGAAGCTTGTGGACCAGTCCCTGCGATATATGGAGGAATACACGGGTATGGACTACCCTTTCGCCAAGTACGACCTAATAGTGCTGCCGGACTTCCAATATGGCGGAATGGAGCACACGGGAGCTACGCTGTACAATGACAGGCGAATATTCCTCAATGAGAATCCGACCACCGAGGAACTGCTGGACCGTGCGTCGCTGATCGCCCACGAGACCGCCCATATGTGGTTCGGGGACTGCGTGACGATGAAATGGTTCAACGACGTGTGGACCAAGGAGGTCTTCGCGAACTGGTTCGCCGCCAAGATGGTGCGGCCTATGTTCCCTGAGATCAACCACGACCTGAGCGACCTGAGCAACTACTACGCGGCGTCGTACAACGAGGACCGCACTCCTGGCTCCAATGCCATCCAGAGGCCTCTGGACAACCTCAGGAATGCCGGACTTATCTACTGCAACATCATCTACGACAAGGCTCCGGTGGTGATGGAGATGCTGGCGCAGAGGCTCGGCTACGAGACCTTCCGCGAGGGTGTACGCCGCTATATCCACGCATTCGCCTACGGGAATGCCGAGTGGGACGATCTGATTGAAATCTTCTCCGGCTTAGCTGACGACGACCTGGATGTGGCCGAGTGGAGCCGCGTGTGGATCAAGGAGAAAGGTATGCCGGTCTTCGACTTTGTAGTCAATGGTAAGACATTGACTGTCAGGCAGTCTGATCCGTTTGACAAGGGCAATATATGGCAGGAGAAGGTATGCTTCGAAGTGCTGACCGAGGATGGTGTACGATGCCTCGAGGCCGATTTCGACGGCTGCCGCGAACTGAGTCTGGACTGCGGTGCCGGGATTGTCGGTATAGTTCCGAATTCCGACGGAGCAGCATACGGTTTCTTCCGCCTTGCCGAAGGACAGGAAGAATGCCTTATGACCCGATTTGGAAGCGCAAGCGAAAACTGCCGTATGAGCATACTTATGACGCTCTACGAGAATGCCAGAAGGGAGACTCTCGATCCCGAGACTTTCCTCGCCTGGTGCTGCCGAGTCCTGCCGCTGGAGACGAACAGCCTCATTGCCGGAAGTATGATGAGTTACGCCTCATATATCGCAAACCGCGCCGGAGGCAATGCCGACTACGAAAATGTGCTGCAGGCGATGTCGTCCGAGACCAGCCGAAGTGCCGAAATGCGACTGCTGGCCTTACGCAGTCTCAGCGGCATCAGCCGATTCCACGACGACTACCTATATAATATATGGGAAGAAGGCGGCCTGAGCGAGCGCGACCTGACCAATCTGTCCTACCAGCTGATGATACGCTTCCCGGGACGTTACGATGACATCAAAGCGACGCAGGCCGCGAGAATCAGCAACCGCGACCGTATGGATGCCTTCGAGTTCATTGCACCGGCCTGCTCCCCTGCCGCTGAAGTGCGCGACAGTCTCTTCAGCGTGCTGCTGAGCAGCGAAGGACGCGAGATCGAAGCCAGGGCAAGCACTGCCCTCGCCCTGCTCAACCACTGCCTCAGGCAGGAGGACGCCATCAAATACATACGTCCGGCCCTGGACATACTTCCGCAGGTGCAGCGTGAGGGTGACATCTTCTTCCCACAGACCTGGTGCAAGTCCCTGCTGAGCGGCCACAGTTCTTCCGAATCTCGCGAAATCGTCCTCGGATATGTCGCCGACAACGAAAAAAATCTCAATCCCCTGCTCCTCACGAAGGTGCTTCAGAGACTATAAATAACATTTGTTACAAATTTTTCATTTTTTCTGTAGCAAAGACAATAGATGTGCGTCTATTGTTGTGTAAAGAATGAAGAAAAAATGAAAAAACTAGCAACAATCATCATCGCAGTCGCCGTAGCAATGGGCTTTTCGGCATCGATGAACGCAGCACGTCAGACCAGCGCACAGCTCAAAGGCAGCGTAGTGGACCAGCAGGGAGAGGCCCTCGGTTTCGCCACAGTTGCCCTTATGGCTCAGGACAGCACCATAGTAACCGGCAACGCAACTGATATGGAGGGTAAATTCTGCCTCCAGGCCTACACCGGTAACTATATCCTCACAGTATCAATGATAGGTTACAAGGACGAGTCCATCAATGTGACTCTCGAGGCTCCTGTGACCGAACTGCCTGTCATCACCCTTATGGACGACACCGAAATGCTCGAGGGAGCAGTTGTCACCGAGAGGGTAAATCTCGTGGAGATGAAGATGGACAAGATCGTGATGAACGTGTCCCAGAGCGCATTTGCACAGGGCAACACCGGCCTTGAGCTCATCAAGAAGGCCCCTGGTGTGACCATAGACAAGGACGGCAACATCAAACTCAACGGCAAGAGTGTGTCCGTTTGGATCGACGGCAGACCATCCCACCTCGACGGCAAGAGCCTCGAAGCCCTCCTCCGTTCCACAAACGGCGAGAGCATCGAGAAGTTCGAGCTGATGCCTAACCCATCCTCCAAGTATGACGCAGAGGGTCAGGGCGGTATCATCAATATCAAGACCAAGAAGAACGGCCTCGCAGGCTTCAACGGCTCAATGGGCATCGACGGAGGAGGTATGTACTTCAAGAAGCAGGACCGCTTCCTGTGGCAGGAGAGTTTCTGGGCAAACCTCAACTACCGTGGCAAGAAGACCAACACCTTCCTGAACGTCTACGAGGGCATTTATAATATGGATATGGACCTCGGAACCGTACTCGAGGCCAGGACGACTGCCGGCAATCTCTACCAGACTACCGACTCCTACCTCGCCAACCGCTACTCCAATATGAACATCAAACTCGGCAACGACTGGTTCATCAACGACAAGAACACTTTCGGTTTCATCGTAACCGTACCTGGTTCTATCTCAAAGATGGGCGCAGCCAAGGACGCAGAGTTCAATGGTTACAGCATCCAGAAGATTGACGACGTCGATCTGAACAGCACCAGATCCCTCACCGACAACAAGGGCAATGATATCCAAGCCAGCGCCAACCTCAACTATACACACGTATTCGACGAGGCCCGTGCAGCCGAACTTACCGCCAATGTGGACTACTACCGCACCCAGTCCGGTTCCTCAAACCGCATCGACAACGAGATCACTCCTGCAGGCGGTTCCCCAGTCAGCAGTTTCAGGACCGTGGACAACAAGTCAGTGGTGAACATCTACTCCGCAAAACTGGACTATCAGACCGTGGTTTGGCAGAATGCAATGATAGAGGCCGGCGGCAAGTGGGCCCTGTCTATGACCAACAACAATATGTTCAGCAATGAGAACGGCGTCGAGACTCCAAGCGACTTCACCTACGACGAGCACGTGGGAGCAGCCTACTTCAGCCTTGCAAAGCCTTTCGCACAGAAGTTCACGGTGAAGGCAGGCCTCAGGGGCGAGTACACCTGGTCCAAGGGCAGTTGGGCAAGCGATCCTAAGTCCTACTTCAACCTCTTCCCTACCGCCTACTTCGGCTACAATCACTCAGAGAAGCTGATGATGTCCATCTCCTACACCAGGCGTATCCAGCGTCCAAGCTATTACAACCTGAATCCGGCTGAGACCTTCGCAGACGCCCACAGTTCCATTATCGGCAACCCTGACCTCGATCCTCAGTACAACCACTCCGTATATGCGAGCATCGTATTCTTCAGGTACTTCTCAGTGACCCTGGGCTATGACCACAGCAAGAATATGTTCTCCCAGAATCCTTCCTACAAGGATAATGGCGACCAGATCCTTACCTGGGGCAACTACGGAAAGAGCGATATGGCTATCGTAGCGGGCAACATCTCCGGCTTCCCTATCGCAAAGTGGCTGACCTGGACCCTGAATGCCAACTTCCTCTATATGCACAATGTGAGTGCACCTGGAGCAACTCCGGTCAACAGTCCTTGCTTCGCAGGCTACACCGACTTTACCTTCAACCTGCCTAAGGACTGGAAGATCCAGATTGACGGACGCTACAACACCTCTATGTCCTGGGCTTACTTCAAGGTTCATCCGATGTGGACTTCCAACTTCGGCATCAAGAAGACCCTGCTCGACGGCAAGCTCAGCCTCAGCCTCGACGTGGATGACATCTTCCGCACTTCCTGCACTAACCTGAGCATCTACACCGAGGGTACAGACGCACAGACTTCAGAGCTGACGCAGAAGTACTACAACCAGAAGGTCAAGCTCGGCCTCACCTGGAACTTCGGTCAGGCTCAGTATACCAAGCACCGCAAGGTCGGCAGCCTCGACGAGAGCTCACGCCTCGGTGGCGGCAGCGGCAGCGGAATCGGCGGCGGAGCAGGCAAATAATTCAGATATTTTCGTTAGTTTTGCCGCCGTAATAAAACGGCAATGGCAATAATCGAAATAAAGAACGGTGAAATAGCCGACGGACGCTTCCAGATGGGAGCACCCGTCGACTTTTCATTATGTGAGGGAGAACAGATCGCAATATACGGCCCAAATGGCGCAGGCAAGACCAGACTGGTGGAAATCATCACCGGACGCTACCGTCTGAAGCCTTCAGGGAGCATCTGTTTCGATTTCAGCGGCTCCGAGCACAAGTACGTCAGCGACAACGTCAAGTATATCACCTTCCGCGATTCCTACGGCATAGCGGACGACGGCTACTACTACCAGCAGCGCTGGAACCAGGCCGAAATCGACCCGGAGTTCACCCCGACCACGGAGGCAGTTCTGAGGAGCTACCTCGAGGGCAATACCCTGCTCGGACCGAAGGAGCCAGACCAGGCAAAAGTCGCAAAGATGGAGGAACTCGTGGATGCCTTCCACCTGAGGGACAGTCTCGGGAAATACGTCATCTCCCTCTCCAGCGGCGAACTTCGCAAACTGCAGCTGATCAAGTTGCTGATCACCGCCCCGAAGGTCCTGATCATCGACAATCCGTTCCTGGGGCTGGACATCGCCACCAGGCTGCAGCTGTCAGAGTTGCTGGCACAGCTCGCTGCGGAAGGACTTTCCGTGATCCTGGTCGTTTCCAGGCGTTCTGAGATACCTTCCTTCATCACACACGTGGTGGAGGTACAAGATATGGTCGTAGGCCCGAAAGTGCCGTTCAAGGGCGAAGAAGGCCCCGAAGATGTGCTCAAGTTCAACAATGTGAGCATACGCTACGGTGAGAGGACGATTCTCAAGGATCTGAACTGGCGCGTCCGCAAGGGCGAACATTGGATACTCACCGGCGAGAACGGCTGCGGCAAGAGTACCCTGCTAAGCCTCGTATGCGCCGACAATCCGCAGAGCTATGCCTGCGATATCGAACTCTTCGGCCGCAAGAGAGGCAGCGGAGAGAGCATCTGGGACATCAAGAAAAACATAGGTTACGTGAGTCCGGAGATGCATCGTGCCTACACCAAGGATATGCCGACGGAGCTGATAGTTGCCAGCGGAATGTATGACCGCGCTGGGCTGTATTTCAGACCGTCAGACGAAGCGATGGGAGTTGCTATGAAATGGATGGAAAGGCTCGGCATCGGCCATCTGGAAGGCCGCAGCTTCACTCAATTGTCCAGCGGTGAACAGCGTATGTGCCTCCTGGCCCGCGCCTTCGTCAAAGAGCCGCCACTCCTGATTCTGGATGAGCCAATGCACGGCCTCGACGACATCCAGAAGGAAATGGTGCGCAGTTTCCTCGACTCTTACTTCGCCGAGCACCCTTCCGCCACCTTGATAATGGTCACCCACTATCTCGACGAGATGCCGGACTGCATCGATCACCACCTCATTCTCGCAAAGCACTAGCTTGCTGCAAAAGTGGTGCAGTACTAGTGCCACTACTTCTGCACCAACTTGGCACCGCTGCCGCGCCTTATAT
>DCHT01000064.1:0-5711 GCA_002314885.1 Bacteroidales bacterium UBA1745
TGACCTATAATATATATTATATATGAGATTCAGATTATCGATTTTGGTGGCAGCTGCCGCCGCTGTAATATTCGCCTCCTGCGACAAGGAACCGTCGACCGATATCGCCGACCGCGTTACGCTGCTTGACGGTACGTCTTCCACTATGATATTCGAAAAGACCGGAGGCGCTGCTACGATGAAGTTCGTTGCGACGAAGGACTGGACTATCAGCATCAGCGGGGAATGGCTCAGCTGTTCCCGTATGGCAGGCACAAAGGGCACTTCCCAGGTGAGCCTGAACGCCGAGGCCAACGATACCTATTCGGAGAGGACGGCGGAGGTGACGATCAGCGCTGGTTCAGCGAATCAGGTCATCACCGTGAAGCAGTATCCTAAGGCTCAGCTCTACAAGGTGGTCGCACATCGCTGCGGTTATCTCGAGAACGGCTGCGCGGAGAACTCCCTTACAGCATTGAAGAAGACGGTCGCACAGTACTGCTATGCTGCGGAGGTCGACGTTATGTGGACGAAGGACAACAATGTGGTCGTATGTCATCCGGACGATACATATAAGGTGAACGGACTTGTGCCATCGGAGTCCACCCTGGCGGAAATCAGGGAGAAGGGAACTCTTTCCGACGGTTCCCAGATGCCTTGCCTGGAGGATTTCCTGGATATACTCGTGGACAAGGATGTGAATCCTCTCGGCACCAAGGTGTGGCTGGACATAAAGGGTCCGTCAACTGATACTCAGAAGAAGGTGATGGACCGTTGCGCTGAGATTGCCAAGACTTACAAAGCCGGCAGTCTGGTGGAATACCTTGTGCCTAGCGGCTATGCCGACTACACCGGAATGAGGGCTTCGCTTATGGACAACTACGGCATTGACGCGGCCTGGAACAGCAAGGTGGACGCTCCGTCCGCCTACGGTGCTAACGGTTGGGCTCAGATGCCTTATTCGACTCTGAGAACCAGCGATTATTGGCCGATCAGCAAGTCTTATCTGAACAGTGGAGTGCGTGTGAGCATCTATTACACGCCTAGTTCCAAGAAATACGACAGCTTCTATCTGGATTGCCTTCCTATCTACAACGACGTGAAGGCACTGTTCGTGAACCACCCTCAGGCACTGATCGACGAACTCATCAAGAAGGGATACGAGAGATAGCTAGACAGCCTTATAGGATTGCGGCTCGCGGAAACCGAGGAGGAAGGACTTGACGTCCATTCGCTTCTTGCCCGCGAGCTGCATTTCGTCTATGCGCAGCGCGCCGTCGGCAGTGGCGATGGCAAGGTAGGTCTTTCCGTCGGAGAGTATGGTACCAGGCTCGTAAGTCTGTCCGCAGAGCACGTCGTCGCCGGCAGCCGTCGTGGCGAATATCTTCATTGAGACAGGCTCACCGCCGTCCTTGACGAGGTCGGCGTAGGCGGCAGGATATGGGCTCAGGCCGCGGATGAGGTTGCGGACGTTGCGGGTGCTGCCGTTCCAGTCGATGTGGCAGAGTTCCTTGGTGAGCTTAGGAGCAGGTCTGAGCTGCTCGTCGCCCTGGATGAAGGTCTTCTGGAGGCGGTATTCGATGTCGTTCTCCATAATGCCTTCCACGGTCTGCACGACAACCCTTGAGCCGAGTTCCATAAGCTTGTCGTGGATGGTGCCGGCAGTGTCGTCGTCGCTGATCTTGATCTGCTCGCGCATCATAATCTTGCCCGTGTCTATGCCTTCGTCAATCATAAAGGTAGTGACGCCGGTCACGTTCTCTCCGTTGATGACTGCCCAGTTGATAGGGGCGGCACCGCGGTACTGAGGCAGCAGGGCAGCGTGGAGGTTGAAGGTTCCGTACTTTGGAATCTCCCATACGACCTTAGGCAGCATCCTGAAGGCCACGACCACGAAGAGGTCCGGCTTGAGGGCCTTCATTGCCTCGATGAACTCCGGGTCCTTCATCTTCTCAGGCTGGTATACCGGCAGATTGTGGGCGACGGCGTACTTCTTGACGGCGCTCTCGTTGACCTTGAGGCCGCGACCGCTCGCCTTGTCCGGCACGGTCACCACTCCCACGATGTTGTACTTGTTCTTTATGAGTTCCTCGAGAGGAGCGATGGCGAAGTCAGGCGTACCCATATATACTATCCTGGTCTTGTGGAACAGGCCGCCTATGAGCCTCTTGACTTTCCTGATTTTGGCTTTCATTGTGTCGAGATTGAAGAGTGCGGAGTCGTTGATCGCCTTCCAGGTCAGAAAGGCGCCCGTCGGCAAGAGCACGTAGGCCGATATGAACACTCCGGTGAATGAGTCCACTGCGCCGTCCCTCGCCAGCTTCGTACCGGTCACGTCGATGACCCAGTAGAGCACGAAGAACAGCACCGATATGATGGCAGGCGTGCCCAGTCCTCCCTTTCGTATCAGGGCACCGATAGGGGCTCCGATGAAAAAGAATATGAAGCAGGCCAATGCCAGCGCGAATTTCTTGAATATGCCCTCGTCGATGCGCCTCAGCAGGTAGTTGTACTGATAGGAATCCCTGGCGTAGGAGGAGAGGGAAGTGACCATCTCTTCGGCCTGGCTGGCAGCCCTGTAATAGGCGTCGATCTCCTGCGTCAGGTTGTCCCACTGGTCCACGTTCTCCGGTTCGAAGTTGTAGCTGATGCCCCTCTTCGTCGTGTCGAGCTGCTTGTTGTAGCGCAGGGTGTGTGAATTCGTGACGGAGAGGATGTGGGATTCTATCAGATTGTCGTTGAGGCCTCCGAGGGAGTCCTTCTGATGGTTGAGCTTCTTGAGGTTCAGGGCCTTGATCTCGTCCTTGAACTCGCCGGCCTCTGATTTCTGGAAGGCGTAGTTCTTCAGGGAGATCACGAGTTCCTGATGCTTGAAGTCGATCTTCTGCAGCTGGAGGGTGGTGTCGCGGTACTTGCGGGTGTTGGTCTCCTCGTAGTTGGTGCCGTCGAAAAGCTCGAAGGTCAGGTAACTCTTGTCGGGGGAGATCTTCATCATTGCGGAATCCGCGATGGTGAGGCCCACATTGCCCTTGTTGGAGGTGTGGTTATAGACCATCACCCCGTGCATCATTCCGCTTTCGTCGCGTTCCTCGATCCTGAGCACATAGCCGTCGATGCCGTCGTAGAAGCTCTTCTCCGGTATCTTGATCTCGTTCTTCGTCCTGAGGATGTCATTTCGGAGGGTGAAGATCTTGTTATATGCCACAGGGATGAGGTTGTTGGACGCGAAGAAGCCTCCGATGCTGATGGCTACCGCGATCACGGTCAGCGGGGCGAGCACGCGGGCGAGGGATACGCCGGCGGCCTTGATGGCGAGAAGCTCGTTGTTCTCGGCCAGGTTGCCCATAGTCATCATCGCGGCGAGCAGCACGGCCAGAGGCAGGGCTGTCGGGATGATGGTACATCCGCCCCAGCCCATAAACTCGAGGATCACGCCGAGTCCGAGTCCCTTGCCGACAAGTTCATCGATGTAGAGCCAGAGGAACTGCATCATAAGGATGAACAGCACAACGAAGAACGTTGCGCAGAACGGTCCCAGGAAGGACTTCATTATGAACCTGTCGAGCTTTTTCACGGACGGGGTCGGGAAATTACTTGGTAGCTACCTCGATGAGTGCGTCGATGGCTTCGTCAAGGCCTGCGGCATTGCGGCCGCCTGCAGTTGCGAGACCTGGCTGTCCGCCACCGCCGCCCTGGATGAACTTGGCGCCTTCGCGGATGTCCTTGCCTGCGTTTTTGCCGGCTGCCACGAGATCCTGTGAGTACATCACGAGGAGCTGAGGCTTGCCGTCAGACTCGATGCCTGCGACGATAGCGGTGTTCTGGAGCTCCTTCTGGAGGGTGAGAGCCGCGTCGCGGAGCATATTGACGTTGATGGTGAGGTCGGTGTTGTGGCGTACCTGGATGAGGTTGATGCCGTTGACCTCCTTGCCGAGATTCCTGAGTTCCTTGGCGAGTTCAGCAGCCTTCTGCTTGGCGACTTCCTCAGCCATCTTCTTGTACTCGCTGTTCTCGCTCAGGAGCTTCTGGATGGCGCCTGCGAGGTCCGGTACGTTGTTGAAGAAGGCCCTTGCGGTACGGAGTGCGTCCTGTGCTGCCTCTGAGTACATCTCGGCTGCTACGCCGGTAACAGCCTCGATACGGCGGATGCCGGCTGCGATGGCAGCCTCGCTGGTGATCTGGAAGTAGCCGATGTTGCCGGTTGCGGAAGTGTGGCAGCCGCCGCAGAGCTCGACGCTAGGGCCGAACTTCACGACGCGTACTACGTCTCCGTACTTCTCGCCGAAGAGGGCGATTGCGCCCATCTCCTGTGCCTGCTCCATAGTTGCGTCACGCTTCTCCTCGAGGGCGAGGTTGGCGCGGATGAGGGCGTTGACCTTGTGCTCCACCTCGCGGATCTGGGCCTCGGTCATCTTCTCGAAATGGCTGAAGTCGAAGCGGAGGTAGTTGTCACATACGTATGAGCCCTTCTGCTCGACGTGAGTTCCGAGAACTTCGCGGAGGACATTGTCGAGGAGGTGGGTGCAGGAGTGGTTGTTGGCAATCTTCTGACGGCGCTCTGCGTCAACTACGAGGGTGAAGCCTTCAGTAGGGTCTGCAGGCATCTTCTCTGCGATGTGCACGGTGAGGCCGTTTTCCTTGACGGTGTTGAGGATGGCAATCTTCTCGCCGTTTTCGGAAACGATATATCCGGTGTCTCCAACCTCGCCGCCCATCTCTCCGTAGAATGGAGTGCGGTCGAATACGAGCTGGAGCATTTCCTTGTTCTTCTGCTTCACCTGGCGCTGCTTCAGGAGCTGTGCGCCCTCTACGGTGGTCTCGTCGTAGCCTACGAACTCAGACTCGCCCTCGTGGTACTCAACCCAGTCGCCGAACTCGTTGGCGGTGGCGTTGCGTGCGCGTTCCTTCTGCTTCTGAAGTTCCACGTTGAAGCCCTCGAGGTCCACCTTGTAGCCGTTCTCGCCTGCGATGAGCTCGGTGAGGTCGATAGGGAAGCCGTAGGTGTCATAGAGCTTGAATGCGTCCGCACCTGCGATGAGCTTGGTGGCGCTGGCTGCCTTCATACAGTCCTCGAGCAGCTTGATGCCGCGGTCGAGGGTCTTGAGGAATGCGTTCTCCTCCTCGCGGATGACGTTCTCGATGAGTTTCTGCTGCTTTGCGATCTCAGGATAAGCCTCGCCCATATCGTTGATGAGCTGAGGAACGAGACGGCAGAGGAAAGGCTCGTTGAGGCCGAGGAAGGTGTAGCCGTAGCGGACTGCACGGCGGAGGATTCGACGGATCACATAGCCTGCCTTCACATTGGAAGGAAGCTGGCCGTCAGCGATGGAGAAGCTGATGGTACGGATGTGGTCGGCGATGACTCGCATAGCCACGTCGGTCTTCTTGTCCTCGCCGTACTTGTGGCCGGAGATCTCACCGATCTTGGCGAGCATACCGGTGAATACGTCGGAATCATAGTTGGAGTTCTTGCCCTGGAGCACGGCGCAGAGGCGCTCGAAGCCCATACCTGTGTCGATGTTCTTTGCAGGGAGGGACTCGAGATGACCGTCGGCCATACGCATATACTGCATAAATACGATGTTCCAGATCTCGATCACGTGTGGGTCGTCGTGGTTCACGAGGTCACGGCCGAGAATGCCGCTGGCCTTCTCTTCCGGGGTACGGATGTCGATGTGGATCTCCGAGCAAGGGCCGCAAGGACCGGTGTCGCCCATCTCCCAGAAGTTGTC
>DCHT01000064.1:5727-18264 GCA_002314885.1 Bacteroidales bacterium UBA1745
TTGTCGTGCTTGTTGCCGAGGACGATGTGATCCTCTGGCATATGCTTGAGCCAGGCTGCCTTTGCCTCTTCGTCGAGGGCGGTGCCGTCTTCTGCGGAACCTTCGAAGATGGTGGCGTAGAGGAGGCTCTTGTCGATCTTGAACACGTCGGTGAGAAGTTCCCAGGCCATATCGATGGCTTCGGTCTTGAAATAGTCGCCGAAGCTCCAGTTGCCGAGCATCTCGAACATAGTGTGGTGGTAGGTGTCGTGGCCGACCTCCTCGAGGTCATTGTGCTTGCCGCTCACGCGGAGACACTTCTGGGAGTCGGCTGCCCTGTCCCACTTCTTTTTGGTGTTGCCAAGGAAGATGTCCTTGAACTGGTTCATACCTGCGTTGGTGAACATCAGCGTAGGGTCATTCTTGATGACCATAGGGGCTGAAGGCACCACTGTGTGGCCTTTGGATGCGAAATAATCCAGGAAGGCCTGTCTGATTTCCTTAGATGTCATATGATGTAGTGTATAATTTCCTAAAATTATAATAGCCCGCAAATTTACGATTTTGTTGTATATTTGCAAAGATGGCCAAGACTAAAAAATACAGGTTCAACAGCGGAACGCTGTCATACGAGCTGGAAAGCGCCTCTCCGATGAGGCACGTCTGGCGCACCATAGCCGTGTTTGGCGGCAGTCTGGCCATACTTTTCCTCTTCGTCTGGCTGATGACTTCGGTCTTCCACACCGACCTTCCGAAGACTTTCATTCTTCGTATGAAAAACGACCGCTGGGTGTCCAGAGTCGAGATGATGAACCGTCGTATGGACTCCTACGACGATGCTCTCTCGTCCCTCCAGAGCCGCGACGATCACGTCTACAGGGCCCTCTTCGGCCTGGGCGAGATCCCTCAGTCCGTGCGTGAGGGAGGCATTTCCGGCGTGAACAGATATGTGGAACTGGACGAGAAGAACCCGGCCCTCGCAAGGGCTGTCCGACGTCTGGATATGCTGCTCAAGAAGGCCGTGATCCAGAGCCGCTCATACGACGAAGTCGAGGCTCTGACAGTGCGTGCAGGCGAGGTTGCGACCCATATTCCGGCCATCTGCCCTATGAATCCCGAGGAGGGCTCCTTCCGCTATGTCAGCGTGTTCGGCTATCGAAATGACCCGGTTTACAAGGGCACTAGGGAGAAGCACGCCGGCATCGACCTGGCCTGTCCGTCCGGCAATCCGGTGTATGCGACCGGCGACGGCGTGGTAGAGTTCGCGGATTACAACAAGGGCTATGGCAACAGCGTCGTCATCGACCACGGCTTCGGCTACAAGACCAGATATGCCCATCTCAAGGAAATCGTGGTCACGAAGGGACAGAAGGTCACTCGTGGCACACACATAGGCTATTCGGGCAACACGGGCAAGTCCACCGGCCCTCATCTCCACTATGAGGTCATCTTCAGGGGCGAACCGGTCGATCCGGTGGCATTCTTCGATATGGAAATGCCTGTCGAGGACTATTTCTCAGTCGTGACGGAAGTGGCGCACGAAGGCAAGAAACTCAAGAACAGGAAGACCAGGCGATGAAGAGGGGAAAGTACATATACGATGCCGCATCCGGAGTCTTCCGCAAGTCGGTAGTCACAGTCGGGGAACTGGCCGTGAAGGCCCTCAAGTACCTGGCTGCGTCCCTTGCGCTCGCTGCCGTCTGGTATGTGATATTCGCCCTTCTCGTCAACACCGACGTGGAGAAGCGCCTGAAGGCGGAGAACCGCGTCTATGAGGAGCAGTGGGCCGATATGAAGGACGACCTCAACCTCCTGAACGCCGTGGTTTCCGGTCTCGAATACAGGGACAACGCCATCTACGAGGAAGTGTTCCGCAGCAGTGTGCCTGAGATGCTCGAAATAGAGCCTCTGCTCTCCGAGGATGAGATAACGGATGCCGTCGTGGCTGATATTACCAGGGAGAAACTGGCGACGGCCCTGGACGGTGCGTCGAAGGTGGACGGAAACTTCCGCCGCATATTCTCAAAAGTGCTTGACGAGGGCTATGCAATGCCGCCTGTAAGCGCCCCTGTTGAGGGTTTTGACGTCACTGCAGCCGGTGCGTCCCTCGGCCAGAAGATGTCTCCTTTCCTCAAGATGGAGACTGCCCACAACGGCCTTGACATAGTGGCTCAGGGCGGTACCAAGGTGCTGGCTGCGGCCGACGGAACGGTGTCTGACGTGTCCCGTTCAGGCAAGGGCGAGGGCAACGTCGTCACTGTCCAGCACGCCGGCGGCTATATCACCCGCTATGCCCATCTGGGCAGCATTTCCGTGACCAAGGGCGCGAAGGTCCGCCGCGGTTCCGTCATAGGCACAATAGGCCTCTCGGGCGTGTCCTATGCCCCTCATCTCCATTACGAAGTCTTCAGGGACACAGTGCTGTGCAACCCTGTGAATCATATGTTCGTTTCCGTGACTCCGGAACAGTACGTCTATCTCGAAAGGGTAGCCTCGGGCACCGGCCAGTCACTCGATTAATTTTCAAGAAATGGAAAAACTCTATTACTCAGTCGGCGACGTTGCCGAGATCCTCGGAGAAAGCACTTCAGCAGTGCGTTTCTGGGCAAATTCATTCCCTAAGCAGATCCATCCGGTCCGCAACGGCAAGGGCAACAGGATGTTCAAGGCAGCCGATATCGAGGCTTTCAAGAGGATACATTACCTCGTGAAAACCCAGGGAATGACGCTCGAAGGTGCCGCGAAGGCTATGTCCGCAGACAAGCAGGCAGGTGTCGATGCACGCGTAAAGGTGCTCGAAAGCCTCAAGGATATACGCTCTCAGCTGGTGGAAATCAAGGAATCTCTCTGATTCCTGCGATTTTATTTTTATCGGTAAAGAAAATTTACATACCTTTGCCGTTCGCACCAAAAGCGCACTAAAAGAATAATTTACATATCGATATGGCAACAAAGAAGACACCGAAGAACAACACCCCTATTGATCAGAGGGAGACGTTCGTTTCAATCCAGAAGAATTTCGCTGAGTCCTCAATCAGCATCGAGGAGCAGCTCCAGACCCTTGCCGACCTCCAGAAGGCCGACACTGCTATCGACAAGATCGTCCAGCTCAGGGGCGAGCTTCCACTCGAGGTAGCTTCCCTCCAGGAGGAGATCGAGGACATCAACAGGAAGATTGCTATGCTCGAGCAGGAAGTCGAGGAATTCACTGCTTCAGTTGCAGCAAACAAGAACAATATGGTCGAGTGCTCAGACCAGATCGCAAAGTATCGCGAGCACATCGACAACATCACCAACAGCCGTGAGTACGACTCCCTCCAGAAGGAGATCGAGAACCAGGAGCTCCTCTACAGGATCGCTGAGAAGCGTATCGGTGAGGCTCGTGAGGCAGTTGCTGAGCGTCGTGCAGAGATCGAGAACCTCAAGGACCGCAAGGCCGTGAAGGACGCTGACCTCGAGGCAAAGAACCAGGAGCTCGCTACCATCGTGGAGTCCACCGCGAAGGAAGAGGAGGCTCTCAGGGCCAACCGTGACGCCTGCGCCGCAAAGATCGACGAGCGCACTATGAACGCTTACGAGAAGGTTCGCGGCAGCTATGTGAACCAGCTCGCAGTCGTTCCTCTCTACAAGAGCGTTGCAAAGGCAAGCGCCGCTGCAGAAGAGACTTCCCGCAGAAGGGAGAAGGACACCGACGTACGTTACGCTTGTGGCGGATGTATGAACATCGTTCCTTCCCAGAGGGTCATCGAGGTCGAGGAGTCCAAGAAGATCATCATCTGCGAGTACTGCGGACGTATTCTCGTGAAACCAGCTCTCTTCGGCGAGGAATAATCCCACACAGCCGTGGCTGACAATACGCGACGTGGCTCCTACAAGAAGAAAGAGGAGCAGGTCAATCTGGATACCCTGATGGGTACAATGCCTCCACAGGCCCTTGAGGTCGAGGAGGCTGTACTCGGTGCCTTGCTGGTCGAGCCCAACTGTATCGACGATACTCTTGAGGAACTTTCCGATCCAAGGTGCTTCTACAGCGAGAGAAACCGCATCATTTACGAGGCTATCCGCAAACTTCACGCGGAGCATAATCCTATAGATGTCATTTCGGTAATGGAGAAACTGCGCTCCGAGTCCAAGCTCGAAGAAGCAGGCGGTGCTCCGTTCCTTGCCGAACTGTCTTCCAAGGTGGGCGCGGCCGCGTACGTCGAGTATTATTCCAAAGTAGTGAAGCAGAAGTTCATCCAGCGTGAGCTCATCACTGCTTCCTACAAGATCCTCAAGACTGCTTACGACGACAGCGTGAATGTCGAGAACCTGGTCGATATGGCCCAGGGCGAGATTTTCAAGGCAGTCGACAGCAACACCACAAAGGACGCTCAGAGCATCGAGGCCGTGATCAACAGGACGATGAGCGACCTGGAGAAGCTGCAGTCCCAGACCAGCCGCTACAGCGGTGTACCTTCCGGTTTCCCTTCCCTCGACGACATCACTCTCGGATGGCAGGCCTCCGACCTCATCATCCTTGCAGCCCGTCCTTCCGTGGGTAAGACCGCCTTTGCGCTCAACGTAGCCCGCAATGCTGCGAAGTACAACTGTCCGGTGGCCATCTTCTCCCTTGAGATGCCTGCCGTTCAGCTCGTAAAGCGTCTGATGATATCCGAGACCGGTATTGATTCCAAGAAACTCAAGGGTGGTGTGAAGCTCGAGCCAAACGAGTGGCAGCACCTCGAGGAGCAGATACGAGACCTCTCTTCTGCACCTATCTACATCGATGACACTCCGTCGCTTCCGGTGATGGAATTCCGTTCCAAGGTCAAGAAGCTCGTGAAGCAGAAGGGCGTCAAGCTCGTCGTAGTCGACTACCTCCAGCTGATGCAGGGTCCTGCCGAACTCAGAGGTATGCGTGAGCAGGAAGTTGCCGCCATCTCACGTACCCTCAAGGCGACTGCAAAGGAGCACAACGTGGCCATCATATCCCTCTCCCAGCTGAGCCGTCAGGCCGTTACCCGCCAGGGCAGCAACAACCGTCCTCAGCTCAGTGACCTCCGTGAGTCCGGTTCCATCGAGCAGGATGCGGATATGGTACTCTTCATCCACCGTCTCGACTATCAGGGAATGGGCGGAGAAGATGTCCAGAAGGGTGAGACCAAGCTCATCATCGCCAAGCACCGTAACGGTGAGATCGGCGAGGTGGACCTCGTGTTCAAGGATTCCAGGGCTATGTTCGTGGACGGCAGGGAAGAGGCCCTCTCAGGTGCCTACACCGCTCCGGACCAGGGCGGCCAGGCTATGGAATATCCTTCCAGGCTCAACGAGGTGCCAATCGACGACTTCGGACAAACTAGGGACTATTCCGATTTTGGCGGAACGGAACCGTTCTAAAATACAATTCAGTTGAAAAAAGGTGATATAGATCACAAAGGCAGGATAGTCAGTATCTCGCCCAGTACTACGGTTGTGGAGATCGTATCCCAGTCGGCGTGTGCCGCGTGTCACGCCAAGACCCTCTGCGGAATGTCCGAGAACGTGACCAAGCAGGTGGAGGTCGCCACCGACCCTCTCGGGAGCTTCAAGGTGGGCGACGAGGTCAGGGTTGTTCTATCTAGAACAATGGGACATAAGGCAGTTTGGATATCTTATGTAATTCCTTTGTGTATTCTTGTAATTTTAATATTATCTTTGTCGCGCGTTTTCCATAGCGAGCTTCTCGCGGGCGGATGTGCGATTGCGGGCGTTGCGCTCTGGTATCTCGCCGTCTGGCTTTTCCGGGACCGGCTCGCCGATGGATTCGTTTTTACGATAGAAAAATATTAACCAATCAATTATGGACATTACAATAATCTGGACGATTGTCGTCATCACTCTCCTGGGTGTGACTCTGGCAGCTGTCCTGTTCCTTGTTGCCCGTAAGTTCAGAGTTGAGGAAGATCCTCGCATCGATGAGATCGAGAAGCTTATGCCGGGTGCAAACTGCGGCGGCTGCGGCTTCGCGGGCTGCCGTGCGTTCGCAGACTCCTGCGTGAAGGCCGGCAATCTCGACAACAACTTCTGTCCTGTGGGTGGCAACGAGACTATGAAGCAGGTTGCAGCCGTGCTTGGCTGTGCTGCTGTGGAACAGGCTCCTAAGGTTGCAGTTATCCGCTGTAACGGCAGCTGCGCCAACAGACCTAAGGTCAACGAGTATGACGGACTGGCTACCTGCCGCGTCAAAGCCGCTCTCTACAGCGGCGACACTGGCTGCGCATACGGCTGTCTCGGTTGCGGTGACTGCGTTGCCGCCTGCGAGAACGATGCGCTTAAGATGAATCCTGAAACCGGACTTCCTGAGCTCGACGAGGAGAAGTGCGGCGCCTGCGGCAAGTGCGTGAAGGCTTGTCCTAAGGGCGTCATCGAACTCCGCAACAAGGGCCCTCGTGGAATGCGCGTCTACACTTCCTGCGTCAACAAGGACAAGGGACCTGCAGTCAAGAAGGCCTGTGCCGCTGCCTGCATCGGTTGTGGTATCTGCGCAAAGACCTGCACCCACGGCGCCATCGTGCTCGAGAACAACGTGGCTTACATCGACTACACCAAGTGCAAGCTTTGCCGCGAATGCGAAGCTCTCTGCCCTACCGGTGCCATCCACGGTGTGAACTTCCCTAAGCCTCTTGACAAAGATGCCATCAAGGCTAGGATCAAGGCCCGTAACGAAAAAGCAAAGGAGGTACAGGAATGATGAAGACTTTCAAAATCGGCGGCGTACATCCTAACGACAACAAGATCAGCCGCAACTGCGCAATAGAGGTGCTTCCTCTGCCGCAGACAGTGTTCATCTCAATGGCACAGCACCTCGGTGCGCCTGCAAAGCCTATCGTGGCTGTAGGTGACCAGGTCAAGGCCGGCCAGGTGATCGCAGAACCGGGCGGATTCATCTCCGCGTATGTACATTCATCCGTAAGCGGTACGGTGAAGAGCGTGGCTCCTCGCAAGGACCTTTCAGGCAACCTTATGACCCACGTCGAGATCGCAGTGGAAGGTGACGAGTGGGCAGAGGGCATCGACCTCAGCGACACCCTCGTGACCGAGATCCCTACCGACAAGGCTGAGACTCTCAAGAAGATTCAGATGTGCGGCGTGGTAGGCCTCGGCGGCGCTACTTTCCCTGCACACGTGAAGCTCAATCCGGCTCCTGGATGCAAGGCTGAGTGCCTCATCCTCAACGGTGCCGAGTGTGAGCCTTTCCTCACCAGCGACAACCGTATTATGATCGAGAAGAGCAAGGAGATCGTCATCGGCGCAGCCATTATGAAGATGGTGCTCGGTGGCTGTCCTGCTGTGATCGGCATCGAGGAGAACAAGCCTGAGGCCATCTCCGCTATGAGCAAGGCAGTTGCCGAACTCGGCTACGAGGGCATCAGCGTGATGAAGCTCAAGAAGAAATATCCGCAGGGCGGTGAGAAGCAGCTCATCAACGCGGTGATGAAGCGTGAGGTGAAGTCCGGCGGACTCCCTATCAGCGTCGGCGCCGTAGTTCAGAACGTGGCTACCTCCCTCGCAGTATATGAGGCTGTACAGAAGAACAAGCCTCTCGTGACCAACACTATGACCATCACCGGCGACTGCCTGCCAGTGGAGAAGCAGCACAACTACCTCTTCCGCATCGGTATGCCTCTGTCCTATATCGCAGAGTACGCAGGCGGCATCCCTGAGGGCGCTGCCAAGATCGTCAGCGGCGGTCCTATGATGGGCAAGGCCATCTCCAACCTCGACGCATGCACCGTAAAGGGCTCCTCATCCCTCCTGTACCTCTCCGAGGCATTCACCAAGAGGAAGGAAGCCAGCGCCTGCATCCGTTGCGGCAAGTGCGCAGACGCCTGCCCTATGGGTCTTGAGCCATTCCTCCTGAACAAGCTCGCCAAGAACGCTATGATGGACGAACTCGAGGCTCGCAGCATCCAGGATTGCATTTCCTGCGGCTGCTGCCAGTTCACCTGTCCTGCCAACATTCCGCTCCTCGACACCATCAACATCGCCAAAGGCCAGGTTATGGGTATTATGCGCGCCCGTGCCGCCGCCGCAAAGGCTGCAGCTGAGGCCGCAAAGGCAGCTCCACAAAAATAAAAGTGTACGCTATGAATAAATTACTCGTATCACCATCACCTCACGTACATTCGCCTCTCTCTACCCAGAGACTGATGCTGGATGTAGTGATTGCGCTGCTGCCTGCAACAGTAGTGTCAGTGCTCTTCTATGGTTGGAGGGAACTGATGCTCGTAGCTGTCAGCATTGTAGCCTGCGTCGGACTTGAGTGGCTGATCACGCGCTTCCTTCTCAAGAGGAAGAGCACCATTGCAGACCTCTCAGCCGTAGTTACGGGCCTCCTCCTCGCACTCAACGTGCCACCTACCTGTCCTTGGTGGGTCATCGTGATCGGCGCCATCTTCGCAGTAGGCGTGGCCAAGATGACCTTCGGCGGACTCGGCCAGAATACCTTCAACCCTGCAATCGCAGCACGTGTGTTCCTGCTCGTATCCTTCCCGGCCTATATGACCGACTGGACCATTCCTGCAGGCTTCATCCACACTGACGCAGTCTCAGGTGCAACCCTCCTCGGCAAGTACGCTGAGGGCGGCATCGAGGCCATCCAAGGTACCGACTACCTCCACACCCTGCTCTTCAACATCGGTGGATCCGCAGGTGAGATTTCCGCAATCGCACTTCTCGCCGGCTTCGTTTACCTGCTTTGCCGCAGGGTAATCAAGCCTTGGATCACCCTCAGCATCTGGGGCACCGTGGCAGTGGCCGGCCTCCTCTTCTGGCTCATCAACCCTGGCCAGTATCCGGATCCTGTCTTCTGTCTCCTCACCGGCGGTGTGCTCCTCGGTTCCATCTTTATGGCAACTGACTATGTGACTAGCCCTATGAGCGACTGGGGCGGCGTGGTATTCGGCGTGGGCATCGGCCTCCTGACCGTGCTCATCAGGTACTTCGGTGCATATCCGGAGGGCGTGAGCTTCGCAATCCTCATTATGAATGCGTTCGTTCCGCTCATCAACAAGGCGTTCCACCAGAAAAAATACGGGAGGGCATAAGCTATGGCAGTGAATTCATCTTTCAAGAATATGACGCTCTGCCTGCTCGTGATCTGCTTCGTCTGCTCGGCTCTTCTCGCCGGCGTGAACGTGCTCACGAAAGGCCCTATCGCCAAGGCTGTGGAGGCCAAGACCACCGCAGCTGTGACCGCTGTCGTGCCTGAGTGCGACATCGTTTCCAATGTGCAGTCCACTGAATTCAACGGCAACAACTACAACTATTATGTAGTAAGGCTCGGCGAGGACGTGGTCGGCTACGCCATCGAGACTTCAGTCAGCGGCTTCGGCGGCAACCTCAAGCTTATGGTAGGCTTCAACACCGAAGGCGTGGTCTGCAACACCTCAGTGCTCGAGTGCAATGAGACTCCTGGTCTCGGCGCAAAGTGCAAGGAGGCAGCCTTCGCTGACCAGTTCAAGGACTTCAACCCTTCAGTCAAGGCTCTCAAGGTCCGCAAGGACGGTGGCGACGTGGATGCCATTACCGCTTCCACCATCACTTCCAGGGCTTACAGCCTTGCAGTAGCAAATGCCTATGAGGTCTATAAGTCACTCACCAGCGTACAGGAGGAAGCACCTGTTGCTGAAGAAGAAATAGGAGGAACAGACAATGAGTAAACTGAACCTGATTACCAAAGGTCTGGTAAAGGAGAACCCTACCTTCGTACTTCTCCTCGGTATGTGTCCTACCCTGGCCACGACCACTTCCGCCATCAACGGTATGAGTATGGGTCTCGCGACTATGTTCGTGCTCATCCTCTCCAATATGGCCATCAGCGCCATTGCGCGCTTCATTCCTGACAAGGTCCGCATCCCTGCCTACATCGTAGTGATCGCAACCTTCGTGACCCTCCTGCAGTTCCTGATGCAGGCCTTCGTGCCATCCATCTACGAGAGCCTCGGACTCTTCATCCCGCTCATCGTGGTGAACTGTATCATCCTCGGCCGTGCAGAGGCCTTCGCCAACAAGAACGGCGTCCTCGACTCCGCCCTTGACGGCATCGGTATCGGTCTGGGCTTCACCATCGCCCTCACCCTCCTCGGCATCATCCGCGAGCTCCTCGGCAACCTCTCCTTCTTCGGTTGGAAGTTCTGCCAGGCCGACGGCATCCTTGCCTTCGTGCTCGCTCCGGGCGCATTCATCGCCCTGGCTTACCTTATTGTAGTATTCAGAAAAGTCGCAGAGAAGAAATAAGCTATGGAGTATATATTGATCATCATTTCGGCGATATTCGTTAATAATATCGTACTGAGCCAGTTCTTGGGCATCTGCCCGTTCCTCGGCGTATCTTCAAAGCTTAACACGGCAGTCGGAATGTCCGGCGCGGTATGCTTCGTCATCACCCTCGCAACGGTCGTTACCT
This sequence comes from Bacteroidales bacterium UBA1745, assembly GCA_002314885.1. GTDB lineage: Bacteria > Bacteroidota > Bacteroidia > Bacteroidales > UBA932 > Cryptobacteroides. The sequence goes on from DCHT01000064.1 coordinate 16,136, forward strand.
TCCTGCTCAACAAGCTTCTCGTGCTCTGCAACATCCAGTTCCTGCAGACCATCGCGTTCATCCTCGTCATCGCAGCCCTCGTGCAGATGGTCGAGATCGTGCTCAAGAAGATCAGCCCTAGCCTCTATCAGGCTCTCGGCATCTTCCTCCCGCTGATCACCACCAACTGCGCCGTACTCGGTGTCGCCATCAACGTCGTTACCAAGGAGTTCACCTTCGCAGGTGGCCAGCCTCATATGTTCAACCTCGGTGAGGCTACCGTATATGCGCTTGCAACTTCCCTCGGCTACGGCCTCGCAATGATCCTCTTCGCAGGTCTCCGTGAGCAGATCGCTCTCAACAACGTTCCTAAGGCCTTCAAGGGCGTTCCAATCGCTCTCGTAACCGCCGGCATCCTCGCAATGGCGTTTATGGGCTTCTCAGGAATGGTTTAGTCTTGCTTTTTATTCGCCAACAGTCACGCGTCAGCTGACTGTTAGCGCCGTTTCGCCGCAACAGTCATCAAATGCGTGACTGTTGCGGCTTTTTTTACGTAACAGTCACGTTTCGCGTGACTGTTGGAGATAAAATAAGCCCTCAGACCGCCTCGCAGAAAAATGCTCGGCTACGTCTGAGGGCTTATTTTATTATTGATAGATAGTCAGTAAAACAATTTAGAGCAGTGGCAGCAATCGTGAGATAGCGAAGCCGAGGTAGGTGCCTATGGCGTAGCCGATGATACCGATGCTGAGACCGGAGATGACGACGCGGCGGTTCTTCATCGCGGCGGCCATCATCGGTACGAACGGAGGCGAGCAGATGAAGGCGGTGGAGGCGATGATGACGGTGTCGGAGTCGATGCGGAAGATCTTGGCGAGGAGGATCTGGAGGGTAAAGGAGCCGAAGATCACGAGGGCGAGGTAGCCCAGTATGCTGAGGCTGCCGCTGAAGTCCATTGCCTTGATGTCGGCCATTGAGGCCACTGTGATGCTGAATACGTAGATGCAGTACATTCCGATATCGTCGGCGATCTTGAGGGCGCGCAGACGGCTGTTGAAGGAGGCTGCGATGCCAAGAGTCGTGAGGACAAGGATGAAGACGGTCATAAACCATTCGCCAGGCACGAGTTTGTTGAAGCCGATGGCAATGCCGGCGGAGATGCCCACGAGGGCGATTGTGATGCCGATGAGTATGCCGGCCTGCTTCCACCAAAGGCCGCTGAAGCGCTTAGGTTTGCTGCTGTCGGAGGTGGCGTCGGCCACCGTGAAGGAGGCGTCTTCAGGCGAGAGCGGAGCTCCGTATGGCAGGAACTTGCGGAAGAGCTTGATGCCGCAGGAAATCAGGAAGGTCAGGAAGAGGAAACTGATGACCATATCGTAGGAGTTCAGCAGCACATAGGTCTCTCCGCCGACTCCCAGCATAGTCTGCAGGGCGGCAAGGTTGACGGTGCCTCCAGTGTACACTCCCGTGAGCATTCCTCCGATCTTCGCGGCCGTGGTGCCTGTGCCTGCGATTTCCCCGCTTGCGACTGCAGCCTGGCTTGTCGTCACCAGGGACGATGCGTCGATTGCCTTGTGGAATATCAGGTAGCCCGCTACGACTGCGCAGATCACCGAGAATATGCCCGTCACGAGTGCCAGGACCTGATTCTTCGTCTCGCTCTTGCGGAAGGAGCAGCCGAAGAGCATCAGTGGAATCGCCAGCGGCACCATCGCGCTGGTCAGGATGTCCTGGATGCCATAGAGCCCTTCAGGCCTGGCAATGCACTCCGGCAGTCCCGGAATAAGTCCCAGATTGCCCAGTATGATACCTAATATATATAATACGAGGATGGGGCCGATCTTGCCCAGCCACTTGTAGCGCTTGCAGAGCCACATAATGCCTGCCGGTGCCAGCAGGAAGATAATCAGGTAAGCGAATTTCATAGTGACACAAAGATACAAATTTGGCGCAGAAGTAGTGCCACTAGTACTGCACCACTTTCCGGCCTTGCCACAGAAACAAACTTTTGCCCCATAGACTGTTTCTGTGTCCACGTTTTGCCCGAAAATGCCGTTTTTCCTGCCACAGAAACAATCTTTTGCCCCATAGATCGTTTCTGTGGCCAACTTCGTGTCCTTCGGTAGCCACGCCCCCTCGCCGGCAACGGC
>DCHT01000064.1:18292-24526 GCA_002314885.1 Bacteroidales bacterium UBA1745
GGCAACGGCGCAGCGAGGAGGGCCTTTCCACAGAGCCCCCCGCAGCTGCGTCCGTAGCTGCCGCGCTTTCATATAAGGCGCGGCTGCGGTGCCTCCGGGGGCAAAACAGACGGTTTCTGCCCCCCCCCGCTTGGCAGTGGCGCAGAAGTAGTGCCACTAGTACTGCACCAAAAACCAACTAGCTGAAATTTGGCGCAGAAGTAGTGGCACTAGTACTGCACCACTTTTGCGCTACTGGCACAAAAAAAGACCACCCGAAAGGGCGGCCTTTTTCAATTCGTCTCGATCGCGAGGCTTAGAAAGCGTAGCGAACGGAGAGGGTAGGAGTCCAGTTCCAGGTGATACCGTTGTTGAAGAAACCAACCTTTGAACCAACCTTCTCACCGAGGCCATTGTCCCAGCCATTGTTGATGTGCATACCGAATACAGGACGGATGTCAACAGAAAGCTGGAGAGGGAACCAGAAGGTGTAGGAGAGACCTACCTGAGCAGCGAGGCCGAGCATAAAGCCCTGATCCCATACTTTCTCCTTTACTCCGAGCTCCTTGTTGTTGTATACAACGGTGTCACCGAGCCAACCGGTGGTGATACCAGGGCCTGCATACCACTCCCAGTCACCGCGTGAGGTCCAGTTTGGCTGTGCAAATACGAAGTTGTACATTGCGGTAGCCTGGAAACCGAATGAATCATTTACGAGGTCGGTGATGGTGGTACCAACTTCAAACTCCAGGAAGTTAGGAGAGCCTGCATAGTGCTCATAGCTTACTTCAAGACCGGTGTAACCGAAACGGCCACCGATTGCCTTTGGCTGTGCGACTGCTGCTACGGAAAGACCGAGAGCAAGTGCTGCGATTGCGATAATCCTTTTCATTTTTTTCTGATGTTATAAATTGAACGTTTACTTTTCAAATGGGCGGCAAAGATATAAAAAATATCTTTATCCGCGAATAACTTGTATGCTGGCGTCAAGACCGACCTTGATTATCTGGGAAGCCAGGCCAGTGGCGCCGGCCTCGAGGGACGGATCCACGCAGAGGTCCACGGCGGACTTGATCTCCTCGCTGATCTCGGCGTACTTCTTCGGAGTAGGCTCACCGGAAATATTCGCGGATGTGGACACGATAGGCTTGCCGAACTTGCGTATGAGCTGCTTGCAGAAATCCATCATCGGGATGCGTATGCCCACTGAACCGTCCTCAGCCACGGTGTTTTCCGCCAGGCCGTAGCGGCCCGTCTCGGCGCCTGGATAGATGATGGTCATCGGCTTGTCATTGACCTCTACCAGCTGGATGGCCATCTCGGGCACCTCCTTGATGTAGCGGCAGATCATATCCATATCGCTGGCCAGGAGCACGAGGCTCTTGCTGTCCGAACGGCGCTTGATGGCGTATATTTTAGCAACTGCTTCAGGGTTGGTGGCGTCGCAGCCCAGTCCCCACACGGTGTCGGTTGGGTAGAGAATGATCCCGCCTTCGCGGAGGACCTTGAGAGTCCTGTCGATTTCTTCTTTCATATCTATTCTTTTTCGAAAACAAATTCAGTGGCCACCGGACGATGGTCGGAGTACTTCAGGCGCGGACAGTCATAGCTGACGGCCCTCATAGTCCTCGGGCAGAGTATATAGTCCAGCCTGATGAACGGCAGGGAGGACGGGTAGCTTGCGCCTATGCCCTTGCCGGCCTGCTTGAAACTGTCGCGGTGGCCGCGCATAGTCTTGTAGTAGGTGTAGGACAGAGGCGTGTCGTTGAAATCGCCGCAGATGATGGCTGCGACCGGGCTGTTGTCGATCTCCTTGAAGACCTGTTCCACCTGGCTGGCGCGCTGCCTGATGGATCGGCGCATCTTGCGTCCGGTATCCTCGATGACCTCTTTATCTCGCTTTCCGCGCAGTTTCTCGGCCAGGCCGGCAGGGGAGATGTTGTAGCTCTCGAGGTGGCAGTTATAGACGCGCACTGTCTGATCACCTATGCGGTAGTCGGCCCAGAGGGCCAGGTTTACGGAGGAATCGAACTCCACGTGACCCTTGTTCCTGAGAGGGTAGCGGGAGAGTATCACATTGCCGAATTTGCCCTTCTTGCCGGTGTAGAGGTAGTAGGTCGGCACATAGCCGCTCAGCAGGCTCTGCATCAGCACCTGGATGCTCTGTCCGTTGGCGACATAGAACTCCTGCAGGCAGATTATATCGGCGTCGGTGCTGCGCAGGAAGCGAATCACGGAATCCTGGCAGGCTTGGCTGCTCAGGCGGTTGGGATAACTTCGGAAGCGGCCCACGTTGTAGGACACGACCTTCACGCTGCGTTCGCCTTCGGCCGGGCCGTCGGCGCCTTTGAACTGGACATATCGGCCGAGGAAGAACAGGGCCGGAACTATGGCTACAAGGGGTATGAAAACCGCCTTGGAGCGACGCAGCAGGGACCACACGACCAGGAACAGGTTGACGGCCAGGAGCGGCCAGAAGAGGATTTCCAGCGGCACCAGAAGCCAGGCTTTGGCGGGATTGACGACCTCCGAGAGGCAGGACAGCAGAAGCAGTCCGGCCGCGCAGGCCATCAGCACCCTTGCGGAGAAGCCGATGAATCTATTCTTTCTCTTCTTTTTCAATCGTGATATTCGTAGAGTTTGTGCTGCTTCTTCCAGATGAGGATCAGGACGAGGCCGAAGAGCATTCCGCCGAGATGTGCGAAGTGGGCCACGCCGTCAGTCGAGCCGACGACGCCCATCAGCAGCTCAATGGCTGCGAAGATGATGACGAACCACTTGGCCTTCAGGACGATAGGCGGGAATATGAGAGTCAGTCTGGAATCCGGGAAGAGCATTCCGTAGCCCAGCAACAGGCCGTAGATGGCACCGGAGGCGCCCACCGTGGTCATCGCATCGAAGACGGACTTCACTGAATTAGGCTCATATTTGGCCAATGCGGAGGCGTACTGTGCCCATTCCACGCCGAGGTGGCAGAGGGCCGCACCCACGCCGCAGACTATGTAGAAAATGGCGAATTTGCCGCCACCCCACACGCGTTCGAGCACGCTGCCGAAGATGACCATCGTGTACATATTGAACAGGATGTGCCATATCCTCGTGTTGTCGTGGAGGAACATATAGGTGAACGGCTGCCAGAAATGGAAGTTGCTGTCCGCCGATCCGGTAGGGAAGTGGAGGGCGAAGAGGTCATAGATCAGGTCGTTGCCCATCCTGCTCATTATGAAGGAGGCAAACCAGATGATTACGTTTATTATCAGAAGGTTCTTGGTGACCTTCGGGAGGTTTCTGAACATCTTAGAATTTCTTGTCTAGTTCTTCGGTGGATATGATTGCCATAGTCCTGCGGCCGGAATTGGTGAATTCGGCGTTCGCGCAGGCGAAGAGAGCATCTATCAAGCTCTGTGCCTGCATCGGAGAAGTGATTTTTTCGGCGGTTGCGGCACCGATTCTGGCAAATTTCTCTGCCAATGTGGCAGTCAGGGTCTCCTTGAGGCTGACGCTGCTGTCCTTGAGGACGTCGAGTACCTGATAGAGCAGTTCCTGGGCCTTGCCCTGCTGGGCGGAGTAGCCCTCAGGCACGCCGTTCACAATGACGGTGTCGTTGCCGAAAGACCTGATGTCGAAGCCCAGGGAGCTGAGCAGTTCCGCATTCTCGTCGAGCAGCAGCTTGTTCTCCACGCCCACCTCGACAGGCTCCGGGAAGAGGGCCTGCTGGGTCACGTGCTCGTTGGCGGAGAGGGCCCCGATGAAGCGGTCGAAGAGTATGCGCTCCTTGGCTCTGCGTATGTTTATGGCCATAAGGCCCGACTTCACGACGGTGATGATGTACTTGTCATTGACCGTGAGGGCGCGGGTGGACGGCAGGACGCTCTCCTCGAAGAGCTTGCCGTAGTTATGCTCCCTGCTGACAAAGCTCGATGAGCCATAGCTGTGAGCTCCTTCAAAGCCATATTTGTCTCCGAAGGCCGCGCTGTCGAAGCCGTCCGGCTTGCCTCCCACGAATCCGCCTGTGGTGAGGTCGGAGGTCGGAAGACCGTCGCTGTCGAAAGGATTGTAGCTCGGGTCAATGGAGATCTTCGGCTCGTGAATCTGGTGGAATTCGTCGAAGTTGCTGCTGAAAGTCGGTATCTGAGGTGCGTCGCCCTGCTCGAAGTCGATGGCTCCGTTGAAGTCGTTCTTGCCCAGCACTTCCTTCACGCAGGCGTAGAGTGTCTGGAATATGATGCTGTCCTCCTCGAACTTGATCTCCGTCTTGGTCGGGGATATGTTCACGTCCACCGTGTGAGGCGCCACTTCGATATATATGAAATAGGAAGGGGTGACTCCGTCGGGGATGAGGTTCTCGTAAGCCTTCATCACGGCCTTGTGGAGATATGGGCTGCGGAAGAATCGGCCGTTCACGAAGAAATACTGCTCTCCGAGACCCTTGCGGGCGCTTTCAGGCTGACCGATGAAGCCGCTGATGCCGACGGTGGTGGTGTCGGCCGCGATGTCCATAAGCCCGTCGGAGGCGTTGCTTCCGAGCAGGTTCTGGATGCGGAACTTCAGGGATTTGGCCTTCTTGAGCACATAGATTTCCTTGCCGTTGTGGATGAGCGTGAACGCCAGGTCGGGACGGGTGAGGGCCACGTGGGTGAACTCGGCCACGATGTGCTTGAATTCCACGTTGTCCGACTTGAGGAACTTGCGCCTTGCCGGCACGTTGTAGAAGAGGTCGCGCACTTCGATGTTGCACCCCTTTGCGGCTGCGGCGATCTCGGTGGAGGTGTTCACTGATGCTGCGAAATGCACTTCGCAGCCCAGTTCGTCTTCTTCGCGGCGGGTCTTCAGGCTCACCTGCGCTACGGCTGCGATGGAGGCGAGGGCCTCTCCGCGGAATCCGTAAGTGAGTATGTTGCTGAGGTCCTCGGCGGTGGCCAGCTTGCTTGTGGCGTGGCGCTCGAAGCAGAGCACGGCGTCGTCAGGCGACATTCCGCGTCCGTCGTCTATGACCTGTATGAGGGTGCGTCCGGCGTCCTGGATGACGACGGTGATCGAACTCGCCCCAGCGTCGACGGAGTTTTCCATAAGCTCCTTGACGACGGATGCAGGTCTCTGAACCACCTCTCCGGCGGCTATCATATTGGCAATATTGCCTGGTAATATCCTTATATCCATATAAAAATCCGGGGTTATGACAGGCTGTTGATTATAGCCGGCCAGCACTTTGCTACATATATGAGGGCGATGAATATGAGTATCATAGCGATCGCTCCGATGATCTTCACGGCCATTCCTCCGTGGGAGCGCTGTTCCTGGTAGTTTCCGTCGCGGAAGCTGCCTTTTATGATGGAACCCGGTATGTACTTGCCTTCGTCGTCCTTGGCCTCAAGCGAACCGTCCACACGGCCGAACTTCTGCTTCAGTTCGTCCTTCTGCGGGTCGTAATAACGCGGTTTGTAGTTGAATACCCTATGCTCGGGGGTGCCGAAAAATCCAAAATTGAATCCCATAATACGTGCTTATATGCCTAATTAGGCAAAAATACGAATAATTCCTTATTTTTGCCCAAACAAGACTCGCGACTATGAATGATATTCGAATAGGTCAGGGCTACGACGTCCACGCCATTGCGGACGGACTCCCTATGTTCCTCTGCGGCGTCCAGCTGGACAGCCCCTTCGGCTTCGTTGCCCATTCGGACGGCGATGTGGCCATCCACGCCCTCTGCGACGCCATTCTCGGCGCCCTTGCCCTCGGCGACATAGGCAAGCATTTCCCTGACAGTTCCGACGAATTCAAGGGCATAGACAGCCGTGTCCTCCTCTTCCGTGTGATGGAACTCATAGGCAAGGACGGCTGGAGAGTCAACAATGCCGACATCACCATCGCGCTCGAGCGCCCGAAGCTGCGTCCTCGCATCGACGAGATGCGCCAGAGCCTGGCGGACGTGATGGAGATCGACACCAGCCGCGTCAGCGTGAAGGCCACGACCACCGAAAAACTCGGTTTTGTGGGCCGCGGAGAAGGCTGTGAGGTCTGGGCAGTGGTGACTTTGGTGCGTTAAGTAGCAAAAAAGTCAAAAAAAGTTTGGACAATCCAAAAAAGGGTGTACCTTTGCAATCCCTTACGGGAAATTATTGAGATATGGTGTAATGGTAGCACTACAGATTCTGGCTCTGTCAGTGAGGGTTCGAGTCCTTCTATCTCAACCAAAACGCACGCAAAAGTGCGTTTTTTCATAAAAGCCAATGATGGCGGGGTAGCTCAGCT
>DCHT01000064.1:24537-80182 GCA_002314885.1 Bacteroidales bacterium UBA1745
TAGAGCGTCGGATTCATAATCCGGAGGTCGTGGGATCGTGACCCACTCCCGCTACAAAATAACGAAGTCCCGAGTACGAAGGGACGAGTAACATTCTCAATATATGCCGTCATCCAATACCTTGGGTGGCTTTTTTATATCAGGGTGTTTTATGACAGATATTGTAATCACATACGTTGACGGGCTGGACCCGCTGTGGCAGAAGGACTACGAGGAATACGTGGGCAGGAAGATCCTGGCCAAGCGTTTCCGCGACTGGGGCTTTCTGAAGTACCTTTTCCGCGGCATCGAGGCCAATATGCCTTTCGTGGGAAATGTGTTCCTGATTGTCGCCAGGGAGTCTCAGGTGCCTGCCTGGGTGAACCGCGACAAGGTCAGGATAGTGCTTCACGAGGACATAATACCGGCCGAGTTCCTGCCTATCTTCAACGCTTCCGCAATCGAGATGTTCATCCATAACATCCCGGGCCTGAACGAGCAGTATCTGTACTTCAATGATGATATGTATCCTATCCTCCCGAGCCAGGAGACCGATTTCTTCAGGGACGGCAAGCCGATGATAGGCTTCAGCAAGTGCTTCTTCCGCACGAGTATGTTCATGAAGCTGACGGGCGTGGCTGACGACTTTGCGCGCAAGGCCCTCGGCAAGCGCCGCGGACTGTATTTCGTGCGTCCGCAGCACATCTGCTCGCCTATGCTCAGGAGCGTTTGTCAGAAGGTATACGACCAGATGGAGGCGGAAATCCGCCCTACCATCTCCAGGATACGCAACCAGTTCACTCCGAACCAGTACCTCTTCCTGGATTATATGTACTATGATGGAACGGCGGTTTCCCAGAGGATCTCAAAGCGCCATTTCTCCCTGGCGGTCAACAATGCCGAGAAGGTGTGCGCCTTCCTCGCAAATCCCGACCGCAAGCTCGCCTGCATCAACGATGTGGAGATGAGCGAGGAGAAGTACGTGCAGCTCCGCGACCGCATTCAGGTCGCATTCGAGGAGCGCTTCCCTCAGAAGTCGGCCTACGAACTCTAGTTTTCCGTATCCTTCCTGTCCTCTTCCACAGTAGGGGCGGACTCCTTGTATTTGAATCGACGTATCTTGTGGGTCGCCGTCTTCTCGAACGGCTCCTTCATCACCTCCACGGAGCTTACCTGGGAGGTCTTGTTGACGTTCTTGTTGACCTTGCTGAGGATCTTGCTCTTCCAGCTGTCGAGCTTCTCGTAGAGCTTGTCCTCGCTCTCCTTGTCCCAGTCCACGAAGCCCTCGCAAGGCTGAACCAGTGCCACGAGGTGGCCGTTGCGCTCCACTACGATTGACTCCGTCACGCCCTCGACGGTGTTGATCACGCTCTCGATTTCCTCCGGATAGATATTCTCTCCGCTGGCTCCGAGTATCATATTGTTCTTGCGGCCCTTGATGTAGAAACGGCCCTTGGCGTCCTGTACGGCCAGGTCGTTGGTGCGGAACCAGCCGTCCTCGGTGAAGACGCTCTTGGTGCGCTGCGGATCCTTGTAGTAACCGAGCATCACGTTCGGGCCCTTGGCCACGATTTCGCCCTCGCCGGTCTCCGGGTTGACGTCGTTGAGCTTGAGGCTTACATTATATACTGCATATCCGAGGGATCCGACAGCTCTCCAACCGTGCATTGAGTAGCCCAGGAGAGGGGATGTCTCGGTGAGACCGTAGCCGATTGCGTATGGGAATTTTGCCTTGAGCAGGAAGTCCTCCACCTCGCTGTCCAGCTTCGCACCGCCGATTCCGAAGAATGAGATGTGGCCGCCGAAAGTGGACTTCAGCTTCATTCCGATGATCCTGCACATCAGGACGTGGGCGTGTTTGTCCATCCACGTGAGGGTGCGGCTCTTCTTTATGGTCGGAACCACGCTGCCCTTGTAGATCTTCTCAATGATGAGAGGCACGGTGAGCATCGTGGTAGGCTTGACTATCTTCATCGCCTTGAGCAGCAGCGCCGGAACGGGTGGCTTCTGGAGGTAATACACGGTGGCACCGCAGAAGAACGGGTAGAGCATACTCAGGGTCATCTCGAGCGTGTGGGCCATAGGGAGTATGGAAAGCCATCTGTCCCTGCGTCCCCTTGGGCAGGAATGGTAGGCCGTGATGACGTTGGAGGCCAGGTTCCTGTGGGAAAGGACTACGCCCTTTGCGCTGCCGGTGGTGCCGGAGGTATATATAATGGTAGCGATGTCGTCCGGGGTCGGGATCGAACTCTTGCCGTCGCAGGTGAACTTCTCCTCGTCTTCCTTTATTATTTCAAATGTCTCGATATCGATGACGAGGGTCATCTTGGCCATCACTTCCTCGCTGACCTTGCCCATCAGTTTCTTTGAAACGAAGAGGGCAGTGGTGCCGGAGTGGTTGATGATGTTGCTGACCTCGTTCGCGGAACTCTCCGGGAGTATCGGAATGGCTATGCGGCCGAAGGAAACGATGCTGAAGAATGCGACGGACCAGTTGGTGTTGCTGCCGGAGTAGATGGCGATCTTCTCGCCGGCTCCGAGTCCGTACTGGGTCAGGACTTTGGAGAGTGCATCGCACTGCTGCTTGAATGAACTGTAGGTGTATCCGCCTTCCTTTGTGTCGAAGTATTGGTTGTACTGCCTCTTTGAGTGGGCAGTGGTGGCGTATTCGTAAAGTTTTGCGAGGGTGTCGATGTATTTTTCCCTCGTCTTCAGAGTTCTCTTGTAAAACTGAATCATAGTTTTTTCGTTAAAGTCAGTTGTAAATATAGAAAGGATATTACGGGTATGCTATGGTTTCCGGTCCATATTCGGTAATATATGCCAAAATCAGGGAAGTTTGGTTGATTATTGACAGGCTTTCCACCCTACCTTTGCCATATAAACTTGAACGAAAATGAAAAAGATCCTTACCATCATCGCAATGGCAGTCCTCACACTCAGTGCTGCCGCTCAGAATTCCAAGAATGATTCAGCAGACAGCATCGTAGGCAAGTACGAGTCCGTACAGGCCGGTGACGCCTACAGAGTGCAGGTTACCAAGACATCTGCAGGCTACAAGGCCCAGATCTATTGGGTGAAGAACGATCTCGACCCTAAGACCGGCGAGAAGCGTCTCGACGTGAAGAACCCTGACAAGAACCTCCGCAGCGTGCCTTCTGACAAGGTCGTGCTCTTCACCGGACTTCAGTATGACGCCGCCAAGAAGGTTTGGAATGGAACTAAGATTTACGACCCTCAGCGCGGCATCAAGGCCAATGTGACCTGTACTTTCCAGGCAGACGGCCGCCTCAGCCTCAAGGGCTCAGTCCTCGGCATCTCAGAGACAGCCTATTGGACTCCTATTCAGTAGTCTAGAACTGAAAATCAAAGCCGAAACTGGTCGTGTAGGCGAAACTGTTCACCGGATATGGGATGCGCATCTTCGGGGCGAATGAAAGGCTTCCGGTCGCTATTTTCCCTATATAACCGTCCACAGAGGCGAAGAAGGTGAGAGGACCTCCGCTGATGCTCAGGCCGGCGCCGCATACGGGTCCGAAGCTGGACCAGCCCGCATTTGCCGTGAAGCTGAACCAGTCGGCCGGACTGATCGCGAAACCGCCTCTGGCGTCGTAGCGGCCGTGCATTGCGCCGAGTTTCATTCCGTCCTCCCTGTATCTGATGGTCATTTCGTGCTTGTAGCTGCCGGTGGCGCCTATGCTGAGCCTTTTATAGAAAGGCATACGATAGCGAAGGGCCGCGTTCACCGTGAACGGAATCGCCTGGAACTTCCAGCCCAGACCGTCTTCTACCCTGAATTCGGCGAGGGACTCCAAAGTCTCGATTGCTGCGTGGAACTCCTTGCCGAACTGGGTCTTGTCGTCCTCCGAATCTGCGGAAATTCGCTCTCCCTTGTAGTTGATCTCGCCGTTGGTCCTGCCGCGGACGCCGTAGTTCCACGCCAGTCCGCCGAGGTCATTGAGAGCCAGGTTGAGTTCCAGTCCGTCGACCGGTTCCCACATCAATCCCAGGTCAATTGCTCCGCCGTAGCCGGTAGGACGCAGGTTGCGGATAGGATATGTGAAGTTCGGGAAGTCCATCACATTGTCCACTCCGGCCTCGTATTCGGAAGACTTGGTGGCCACATCCATAAAGGTGCAGGCGGCATTCATAGCTGCGTCTGCGTTCACCCTGATTTCGCCGCTGCTGAGGGAAATGCTGGCTTCCTGCACGTCCAGGTCCAGTTTTGCAAGCCCCACGAGACCCTTGATGCGGAAGCCGAAGGATACTTTCTCGCCCAGTTTCCTGGAATAGCCAAAAGCGACTTCTCCCCAGGCGCTGCCGCCTAGGCTGGCGCTGCTCAGGTCGAAGCTGTCCGCTCCGGCATCCTTGAGGAAGGCAAAGCCCTCGTATGGCAGGTCGGCCACTGCCTCGCCCCTGAGGTTCATTTCCAATGTGAAATATCCGCCTTTCTTGCCTTTGAGGCCAAGCGCGAACAGGTTTTCGCTGATGGATCCGTACATAGAGTTCACCTCCTTCAGCCCTCCGAGGAAATCTTCCGACGACACGGCCGAGTTGAGGCCGGTGACCAGTCCGTCTTCGGTAGGGAAGACCAAGTTGGACAGTCCGATGTCGCTGGCCACTTCAGGGGTCAGATTGGACAGCAACAGGCCCACGAAGCTCTTCTGCGGGATGAAGGCCGGGTTGAAACGATAGCCGTAGGCATTGTTCTCCAGCAGGTAGGAGGTCTGAGGCGACTGAGCCATCATCGAGACGGCCGCAAAGAGGACCGCGACTGCGAGCAATATCCTTTTCATCACTTCTGTCCTCCCAGATTGAACGTGAAGCCTTCTGGCAGGAAGGCGCTGATGTCAGCCTGGACGTAATCATCTGCGGAGAGCACTCCTCCTGCCGCTGCTGACTTAAGCACGAACTTGAGTCCTATGCTGGCTATCGCGTCCACCGCTGCGCCCTGAACAGGTTTTACCACGACCTTCTCCTCGCTCTCAGCCTTGCCCGGAATGTCCAGGTGTATTTCCTCCTCGGAAATCCTGAGCACATTGCCGTCAGCATCCAGGAATTCGAGTTCCAGATCCAGTCCCAGCGGGATGGTATTGTTCACCGCGCAGCGGAGCCCTATTGCGGATTGGTTCATCACCTGGCTGATGTCCCGGCTGAAGTCCATAGTGGTGCCGTAGGATATGCTGAAGTCCTCTCCAAGCTCCATAGGAAGTACGAGATCGTAGTCCACGGACAGCCTGTAATCGGCGTCCGGCTGCAGTGTGAATGCCTTTTCAGTGTTTGTGTGGGCCGTTACGACGAACTGGATGGAATCCGGCAGATGCCTGAGCACTGCGGCCAGTTTTTCGCCCTCGACCTTATATTCGGTCCTGGCGTTCTTGCCTGCGTCAGAGGTATATGGCAGGGAAATATTCTCTATTCTGAGACTGTTGCCGGCCACTGCTCCATCCTTCCAAGGAATAAGTTCGATCTCTCCGTCCACTGGCACTCCGAGGTTGCCTGTGAAGCTCAGGTTCAGCTGCGGATTCTGCAGATCCAGGCAGGTGCTCTCGTCTTTGAGTATGTCCGGAATGCCGTCGAGGGAGATGGACTTGGTCGTCTCCATCCCGTAGTTGCAGCGGCCGCTGATGGCATCGATGGAAATGCGTCCCTTGCTGTCCGCGATGTTCGCCTTGACGACGGCCTTGACTGACTTGCTTATAGTGTTCACGTCGATGTCAGGAGTGCTGGCAGTGATGGTTCCGGCCACCTGTATCTGTCCCGTGATGTCGCTGCCGTCCAGTTTGATATCCTTGATGCTGCTGACCTTCACCGGCTCGGCGCTGAACTTGCCGTTGCGGTCCAGTTTGCCCTTCAGGCTTATCGTGGACGGGCTTATGCAGTCCGGCAGAGTGGCGACGAGGTCGATTTCGTAGCCCTTGCTGCCCACGTCAGGCAGTCCGGAAACCTGCACGCCCAGGTTGAGATATGTGTCCTTGAGACTCACTTCGGAAAGTTCCAGCAGTTCCGCCGGCAGATCGCTTGGCCTGAAGATGGTCATAGTCTCCTTTTCGTCCACCTTTATGCTGAGGTCACCCTCGAGTTTCACGTCTTCAGCCGCTATGTCCGGCACGCTCACCGCAATGCCGATTTTCGCATTCCTGAGTGCGTCCACGTCCTTCTTGTCAAGGGTCGTGGCCTCGGAAACCACGCTTCCGAGCACCGCGATTTCGCCGCCGAAGCTGCCTTTTTCGGTGTCGATGACGAGTTCGTTCAGAGGTATGCTCACCTTGTCAGGCACCTCTCCGTCGTAGCGTATGGTGTTGGTCTTGCCGTCGAAATAGGCAGGCGGATATATGTCCGTCGCGGCAGTCACCTGCATGCAGGACGGCAATACGATGCTGAGGCCGTCGTTGCCTGTGCGCAGCTTCAGGTTCTCCGTCTCCGGCTTGGTGATACCTATGGATATGCTTGGCTTGCCGCTCGGGATGATGGTGCAGCTGCCGAGGTCTCCCAGGCCGCTGACATCGGCTGAGAAGCTCTGGCTGGCCGCCACTGCCTGTTCCACGCGGTTTACGTTCACCTCGTAGTCGCTGATGACTGGCTGCCATCTGAATTCCGACACCAGATGCAGTTCGTTGGATGTGTAGCTGTCCTTGGTGATGATGCCCTTTGCGCTGATCTTGGCTCTGACCTTCATCTCGCCCTCGTATCCCTGTGTGCTGGAGATAGGGGACTGAGGCGCCATCTTCCTGATGATGATTTCTCCCTTCAGCGGAAGAGAACCTTCCATTACTGCTGAACCCTCAATGACGAACTCGCCAGGGAATTCGACCACCAGGCTGTCGACCTTCACGTCGATGCCCGTGAGCCCCGAGAGTTCCTCGCAGTCAAGGGTTACCGTGGCTTTGTAAGCTGAGTCGAAAGCGATGCTTGAAACGCCGCTGATCTCCTGCGGAAGCTTGATCGGGTCGATCGCGCAGTCGCAGGTATATGTATAGGTCTCACTCGTTTCCAGCGGGATATATACCGTGGCCGGCATCCTGCTCAGGTCGGGCAGAGTGATGGTGTACTCGTTGCGTCCGGTCACTTCTGCAGGTTTTGGCAGGCTCACGTCCGGGAATTCGAGATCCAAGCTGGCATTCCTGGTGCTGCCCGCCACCTTCAGGCGGGAGGCGTCGAGTCCGATGTCGTAGGTGAAATCTTTCTGGAAGGACACTCCGCCGAAGCTGGAAAACTTGTCCAGTCCGAGCTTTTTCAGCTCTCCTGACATATCGGCTGAATCGGCATATTCGAAGCCGAGGCGGCCGTCTTCACTTTCCTGAAGAAGGTCGCTTAAATCATTTCCGGCCATAGCGGCCAGCTGTCCGAGTGTCAGGCAGTCAGTGGAACCGACGGGAAGTTCGATTCCTTTCTGGAACAAGGTGACGGTCAGGTCGGTGTTCTGGATGTTTTCCAGATTATACCTGTCGTCCACCTGGCAGGAGCAAAGCGCACACAATGCTGGCAAGCAATTCTGCAACATTTTTCTGACCGTTTTAAGAGTGGTCAGATGTTCCATAAATGCAGTATTTGAAGGTTTCACTCCCGAAGGAGTACCGCTAATTTAGTGTTTATTTCTATATTTGCAAAAATGAAAATCACAGACCGCGAAAATATACGTCTCCGCAAGGTGGGTCGTAACTATATGATTCTCAGGGAATCCAAGGATGCCGTGAATATGAACGACGTCTACACTCTGAATGAGACCGCGGCCTTTCTTATGGAGCGTGCCAAGGCCGTCGAGTCCTTTGACGAGGCGATTCTCGCTGCCTGGCTGATCGAAGAATACGGCATTGACCAGACCCTTGCTGACACCGATGTACACGCAATCTGCGGCGTATGGAGGGAAGTCGGCCTATTGGAGGACTGACGATGGCGGCTTCCAATCTCCAAAATATACTTTTCGCACTCGTAAGGGCAGGATTATGGGAGAGACCGGTTGAAATACCGACCGTCGATCTCAGCGTCCAGGATTGGAAGGATATCCTCGCGGCAGCTCATTCCCAGACAGTGGACGGCCTCGTGTGGAGGGGACTGGACATTATGGCTCCATCCGCAACGGGCGAGGGGCTTGAACTTCCCGCACAGCTGCTGCCAGCATTCGCAAATGCAGTGGCTTCCATCGAGGACCGCAGCGCCAGGATGGAGAAGGCGGCCCGCGGGCTTTTCGCCGGCTACGAGGGCAAGGGACTTCACCCAGTACTGCTCAAAGGCCTTTCCGTGGCGGCTCTCTACGATCATCCGGAACTCAGGGAGAGCGGCGACATTGACCTCTATTTCCCACAGGACGAGTTCCCGAAGGCCGCTCCGAAGACGGTCAAGGCCAAGGCTGACGGCAGTTACGCCCTGCAGTTCGAGGGTGTTCCGGTGGAACTTCACCCCAATGTGCTGGACATCGAGCGTCCGTCTTGCGCGCGCAAGGCGAGCGTGCTCATAGATAAATATGGTTTCGTCGCCGGGCCTCAGGGACTGCGCACTACGGTCCCTCAGACGACGATGATTCTGCTGAACACGCATATACTCAAGCACGTGCTCGGCTATGGCATCGGCCTGCGCCAGATGTGCGACTATGCCAGGGCTGCGGTGGCTCTCAACTATGACAGGGAGCAGTACCGCTGCGATCTCAGCACCCTCGGACTCTTGAAGTGGACGGCGGTGCTCGAGAACTTCTGTGTGCGCTTCCTGGGTATGCCCGAATCTGCCTGTGTGTGCTGCAGTTCCGATTTTGACAGCGAAAAACTGGCTGACAGTCTTCTTAAAATGGTGCTCAAGGGCGGCAACTTCGGCCTCGACGCCAGGAAGGGAAGCGGTCCGCTGCGCACCCTCGCGGCCTTCCTGTCCAATCTCGGCTTCTCCCTCAGACTGGCTCCGTCCGAGGCTTTTTGGACCATTGTCTCACTCGTCAAAGGACGTCTCAGTTAAGCTCGATATGCAGAAATTTTTCTACAAAGTTGCAGATTTGCTTTTTTCGGTCTCAATTCCCGACGGATTTGACCCCGAAATCCTGCTGCCGAGCTGTCGTCCTTTCGTGGCTGAATGTTCCGAAAATGATAACAATTCAGCGTTCTCGGTTGAGGCTGTCCCTTCTCTGGAGCGTCCGTCCGACGCGGTCCTCTACACGACTGAGACCAACGATATGGGTCGCACGGAAGTCTATGTTTCTGCCCAGGCCTACTATTTCTCAATTGCCTTCAACGGATCCGAGGCGAGGCTTCTGACCGACTCGGATTTCACTTGCGCAAAAGTGGCGCTGGACTGGGGCTCCAAGTATTGCGGAGTCCTTCTGAATTCCGTCCTCAGGATGGTCTTTGCTCAGAGCGTGCTTGCACACCAGGGCATCTCAATGCACGCCTGCTGCGTGGCTGTAGACGGAAAAGCCTACCTTTTTATGGGTAAGAGCGGCACGGGCAAGAGTACCCATTCCCGCCAGTGGCTGAAGAGCTTCGAGGGCTCGTATCTGCTGAATGATGATAATCCCGTCGTACGACTCATCGATGGTACGAAGGCCATAGTCTATGGCACTCCTTGGAGCGGCAAGACCGCCTGCTATCGCAACGAGTCCCTCCCGGTAGGGGGCATCGCCCGCCTCTCCCAGGCTCCTCACAACAAGTTCGTCGCGAAGACGGATGTGGCGGCCTTCGTGGAAATCTATCCGGGCTGTTCCGTTTTACGCAACGATTCTCGCCTCGACGGCCTCCTCTGCGACACTCTTTCCGAACTTGTGACCCTCGTTCCCGTGGGTCATCTGGAGTGTCTTCCGGACCCCGAATCGGCCCTCGAATGCCGTTCAGGATTCTCTAAATAAAAATTTTTTAGGTCCGGGTATTGCATAATTATAAAATTATACGCACCTTTGACCCAAATCCAATTTGAAAATGTTTGTGTGCCTCTCTATCTACGATAGCTTGAGGCATTAATTGTGAAAAGATATGGACGTAAGATTTTTAAACTACCAGAGCCCTTTGACCTCCCTGGCCAAAGTCTCGAACGAGGGCTCATTCTGTACTTCAGAAGTACAGGAAATCACATCCAAAATTGAAGTCGATGAGTGGGTAACCATCGACAATGAAGTCTCATTTGACTAATGGAGGACTGCGCTATGAAGAAGATTTCAATTCTCTCCCTCGCAGCCGTCCTTTTCGCTGCGATACTGACCGTTGGGTGTCAGAAGGAACCGAAGTTCAACCACGCTGGCGATGGCTATCCGGTGAAGTCGATAACTTTCACCGCCGCCTTCCCGTTTGACGAGACGAATATCTCCACCAAGGCCAGCGACGAGGTCGAGACCACCGTCGAGAACCTCGCGTTCGTGCTCATCAGCAAGGCTTCCGGTGCCACTGCGAAGGTGTTCCCGATTAACAACTTCAGTTTGGACAGCCAGCCATCAACCACCAACTATCTCTATACCGCAACTGTAGATGTGTCATCGGACCCTACTATCCTGGGTGGTGATTACTATCTGTATGCTATCGCCAACTACGACAAGAAGTTCGTGTCAGTTGACATTGACGGTATTGAGGGCAAGACTAAGGCTCAGGTTGACGCTATGATTGCAACCAAGGGTAACTCCGACCGTGATATCGCGGAGAGTTCACTCCTTATGACCGGAGTTTACGGTACGGATGGTTCAGTGCATCTTGAAGGTGACAATGGTTCTGCTGGAACCGACGGCGCCAACGAGCTCACTGGCACGATCCACCTCAAGAGGCTTGTGGCAAAGATCAGCTTTAACTTCACTTGCAAGACTGGTGTGACCTTCGTGGCCGAGTCTTATGGCATCTACAACTATTCCCGCTCCGAGACTCTCTTTGAGCGCACAGGCTGGAATGGTTCCGATCCTGCAAGCCTTTCCTTTGCAGGTAATGCTTCTGCATTCTCCTCAACGGATGGGTATGGTGTACACGACAACAAGTTCTTCTTCTATATGCCGGAGAACATCCAGACGTCGTACCCATCAACTCCTGCAACTTGGACTTATGCATCACGTGATACCCGTGATTATTCGGCAGCAGAGCCTTCAGGCCCTTTCACTTACGCTCCTGCAAAGGCTACTTACGTAGTTGTCAAGGGCCGTTACAGTGATGGAACTTACTCAGGCCAGGTTACATACACCATCCACCTGGGAGACTTCTCCAACGCTAACACCACACACGACAAGAGCGGCAAGGGCTCTTATGGCAACTTCTCAATCAGGAGGAACTATAAGTATAACTACCATATTACTATTAATGGTGTAAACAGCATTGTTGCCGAGTGTGAGACCTATGGCGAAGATTCTCAGCCAGGTGCAGATGGTAACATCGTGAAAGCAGAGAATGCTGTTGTCGTGAATGTTGACGCTCACTATTGTCAGGTGATGATCAAGTTCCCTGTCCAGGAGATTTCAGAATACTCCCTGCTTCTCAATACGCCTTATTCTGATGGAAACATCGTGGATAACAATGGAACGGACACAGAGGTATTGGCAAAGGCTCAGCAGGAGTGTGATTGGGTAGAGTTCGGTGCCCCTGCTTCCGCTACAGAGTTTGCGGGATACAATCCGACAAAGGTGGTTACCCTCTATAATCTTCTTACAGAGTTGAAGGCAATACAGACCTCCTGGACGTCAGCACCGACTGATGCACATTACATTATCTCTGATGGCAATGTTTATATCACGGCCTACGTTAATGAGTATTTCTATGAGGGTAAGGCTCTCAGCACATTCGTGAATAAGGATAACCGTGTGATGACTCTTTCTCTCAAGGCTATCAAGCTCAGCAAGGACGAGGAGAGTACATATATGGAGGGCGTTGTGTTCTCATTGACTCAGAAGTCCATTAAGTCAGTAGAGGACCTCTCATCTTCTAATCCGTTTGGTATTGAGGCAATAGAAGAAACCACTCCTCCAACAGAGAGGGTTGCTGATCCTGGTCAGGGCAGCAGCATTACCAATGGATGGTCCAACTTCAAGGAGCTCCTCAATGGCAAGATTACTGTCGGCACTTCAAATTGGAGCGATATGGTAAATGTCGCCGGCAATGGACGTCTCAGTGATGGCACTTATGGCAGTATGATGCAGAGCACGTATGACACAGGCTATTACCAGTGTATTACCCGAAATAGGGATGAGGATGGTGATGGCGTCATCGACGAGGATGAGATTAAGTGGTACCTGCCTTCTGTTTCTCAGTATTGTACGCTTTATCTTGCGGAGGATATCCTGAACACTGATGAGAGGCTGTTTAAGGAGTCTCTGGCTTGTAAGTTCTACTTCACCAGTTCATACGGTGTCAATGGTAATACTCGAATTTACTTCTCTCAGCAAGGAACGGCATTCAGTGCATATAACACCATCACCACAGATAACCAGTCTTGGTGGCGATATGATGCTCACACCCGTTGTATAAGGTCTTTGAAGGAGTATGATCAGCCAACCTCTACCTTATATAATGTAGACGACAAGGTGTTCTCCGTTGATGGTTTTGACACAAAAGTGCTCAGAACTGCGTATATGGAAGGTGAATATCCTACTCACGCCAACAGGGAATCCCCAGATAAGCTTCCTACGAAGTTTGAAGTTGCCGCAAATGATTTGGTGCGCACTACTGAAACCAAGATTTACTCTCCTACAAACGTGACTTATACTGGTAGTACGAACTATACTACAACGTCAGGTTTGAGTAATATGTTCGATGGAGACAACAGCACATATTGGTGCTCAAATCAGGATCAGGCATCAGGAAAGTATGTTTTGATTACTCTCAGTGAAGCCGTTAATGTTCACTCGATTTACGTCAGGAGTAATGAACGAGGTGGCAATGATTATCCAACAGCAAAGACTGAGTTCCAAATTTCCGCAGACGGCAATACTTGGACGACAGTAGGTACTGGAAGTTATACATTGGAAACAAACATAGAACTCACTGAAGAACAGAAAGCGGTGAATACCAAGTATGTGAGATTGTATAATACTGGTGCAGCTCAGGACGCCACAGTCCCTGGCTCAAAGAAGTGGCTGGAAATCACAAGATTTGTGATAGGTGGTATTCCTGTAGCGCATCCTGATGAGGTTTCAGTTGTTACCAATACATCTGAAACAAACAGCTTCACTTGGGATGATGTTCGTGAGAAGAATGCAAATCTTTGTGAGAAGAACTATTCTCAGGAATCTGACTCATCTGACCTTGGTCAGTGGAGAGTTCCGAACGAGAAAGAGTTCTATCTGATGTGGAGGGCAAACAACAACGGAACGACTTACTTCGACAGTAGCATCAACTATATTTCCAGGTCGAAGTTCTCTACTGGAGGTTCGGTTTTCAGTTATTCTGGCGACGGAAAGAACCTCTCTACGCACACAGACTACAGCACAGGTCATATCCGTTGTGTCCGTGATGTTGTAGATGCTGGCGGGTCAACGGATGCCAGATATTCAGAAGGTGGTATTGGTGCAGGTCTTTAGTTGAACTTAGTACTATTTATTTATGAAACATACGCACGCGTGTGGAGCGATTGCTCTGGTTGCACTTGTTTTTAGCTCTATTTCCTGTGATGATGCAAGAACTGCTTCAGAGAAGAATGTTGTACGCATTGTAGCGGAGTCCAGTGTTCTGACAAAAACACAGGTTGCCAGTGAAAGTGAGTCCAGCAACTATGTTGACATCTGGTGGACTGCAGGTGACCAAATTGGAGTCTTTGGTAGTACGACCAACAATGCTTGCTTCGGCACGGACATTACGACAGCTGTTGGGTCTGCTGCCTTTTCCGGAACAATGAATAGTGGGGATGCACCGCTTTGTGCTTATTATCCGTATAGTGATATATATAATAGTGCAAGCGATGTCAGAGTCACTATCTCGGAGAACCAGACTTATGAGACCCTTGCGTCGATTTCGTCGAATGACATCAAAGTTTCCAACGGCGTGATTAATTCTGACGCTGATGGATATACTTGTAGTTTCCGTTCTCTCACGTCTCTACTGAGGTTCAATATTGATCTCAGCAAACTTAGTTTCATCAGTTCGGACGACGAATTCAATTCCATCACCATTAGTTCAGTTAATGGTAGAACGCTTTCCGGCGAGTTTAAGCTGAATGCTTCCGATGCGACAGTTGATCTTATACCAGTTGATGGAGGCGTTTCGTCAGAAATGACTCTGAATGTTCCAGGAGCGTCACTTAGCAGTGCTTTTACTGCTTATGCCAATATCTTCCCAGGCTTCAAGGTAAACGATGATATCCTTGTGACAGTGAGAACTGATGAGTGGAACATTTCTTTCAAGGTTAAGGCACAGCAATCGTTCTCTCCAGGCTTCTGTTATGATATTCCTTTGGATATTTCCAAGGCGACAGTTGCTGCAAACGACCTCAAGTATGGTACAAAGAGGCAGAATCTCTGGAATAAAGGCTGGGATTTCAATCTTGCGGGAACAACGTTCAATAAGGCAAGTAACTCCCTGACAGAAGTTCTGTACGCTACCAATACTACTATAAATGACAACTCCCTTACGAATTCAATTGTATTCCTCGAGGACGGAGTCACCCTAACCTTTGGTTCTTCAGCAGTTCTTGAAAATACCATCATCGTGAATAACGATGAGGACGGAACTTCGTATGTTGTTGCAGGAAATACTCTGACTGCGAATGGCAACTATGTCGCATTCTGGGATGTGGATGTAAAGGCTACCTTGAGCTCAGGCGCATCTCTTGGTAAGGTTCTTTACGAAGAGTGTACGTTCGATGAGCTGACTACTGGTCTTTTCTCAGGAAGTTCAAGCAGTTATGCAAGCGAGATTGCTGTAAATGGATGTAATTGGAAGCTTGCTACCGATGGCGTTTTCATCATTGATGGTTCATCCGCAACATCCACTGGATTCCAGACTTTGACAGTAACTAACAATACCTTCCACAGTGCTTCCGCTTCTTCGGTAACCAGCCTCAAGATGGTCAAGAGAGGAACTGGGCTGAGCTTTGAAAGTGTAAACATCAGCGACAACCTCTTCCTTAATGTTAATGGATCTGGTGACTCCAATGGTATGGCGCAGGTAGCTTCGGCATCCAGTGTCCAGGTGAATAGCAACTTGGTATATATTGCTGCAGATGCGAGCGTGACTAATGATATTGTTATTTTCAAGAGCAATACACAACCTCTTGCATTGAGCAATCTTAGTAGCTGGTATGCAGCATCTGGTGCGGACCTCAACGTGTATCCATCTGTTTGCGGCTCAACTGAGAGCTTTGCAGCAGAGGCTTCTGAGAGCCCTCTTTCATCTGTGAATGTGGCTTCTGGTACAAGTACTTTTGCTTATCCAGTTGTGGCAGTTTATTCTGAATTTGATGGTAAATACACTGCTTGGGATTGCAATAGGACAGCAAACCAGTTCCGTCAGCTTCATTCTCCAACAGCTGTTGACTATGATTTGTTCCTTATGCCAGGAGCAAGTTATGAAGTGAGCGGAAGTCTGCCGGATGACGTAACGGTATCTGCTACAGCAACTGGAGTCAGCAAGACCTACACTTTGATCCTGTCTGACTATGTTGATCCGACAACCATCCAGACCATCTCATCTGTTGGCAGCAACTGGACTCTCATTTGGACTGATGAGTTCAATGGAACGAATTGGGATCACAACGTGTGGACAAGATGCCCTGCAGATTCTCCAGCCTGGGCAAAGGAGCAGTATCCTGCAGATGAATCTCTCGCGGTTGTTGAAAGCGGAATGCTCAAGACATACGCTAAGAAGGCCGAGTCTGGTGAAGGTGCCAACGGCTATAAGGCTGGCGGTATCTGGGGCAAGAACCTCAAGAGTTTCAACCTCGGTATGAACGGCGTAACGGGCCGAATTGACGTTTGCGCGACTATGTCAGACGCTACTGGCTACTGGCCAGCTATCTGGATGATGCCTCAGCAGGATTCATTCTCTTGGCCTCAGTGGGGTGAGATTGATATTATGGAGCATCTCAACATGGAAAACATCTACTATGCTACATTGCATACTTGGAGGAGTGGCGTAGCTAATCAGGACACAAGTTCATCCAGTCCATATGTTGATTACAAATGCTCTGGTACCGGTAGCTACACCAACAGAACTTCCGAGCACGTATTCTCTGTAATCTTGAAGAATGATGCTCTGATGCTCGCTCTTGATGGAACAGTCGTTCTTACTTGTAAAAAGTCCGATCACGGTGTGACGAGCTCGTCAACAGTCGACTACAGGCGTGACTACTGGCCATACGATGCGACTGAGTATTATCTCATCCTCGACTCCCAGATCAATGGTGGCTGGCCAGGCAACTCTGATGGCACCAACCTCCCGGCGTATATGAATATCCAGTACGTCCGCTATATGGTTCAGGAATAAGTCCTGTCACAACATAGAAAAAGCCCACGGAAGCAACTCCGTGGGCTTTTTCGTTTGGTTAGTTTGGTTGGGTCGGGTGTCTTTTCGTCCACGAATCGGTCAGTTTTGTGGACAAATGGCGGTCGGACATCAGTTTCGTCCACGAATACGCCGTTTTTGTGGACGGAACGGCTACGGAACGGCTACGGAACGGCTACGGAACGGCTACGGAACGGCCACGGACGGCCCCGGACGGCCCCGGACGGCCGAACGGCTTACTTTCCCGCGTTGGTGCCCATAAAGAGGATGGCGCCGGATGTGGTCTCGCGGATGGCGAAGACGTATGGGTGGTCGGCGGTGAAGTAGATCTGCTCGCTAGGGCCGACGGATGTGCACTTGGCGAAACCGATGTATGTTACGGCAGCGGCCTTGGCGCCTTTCTCGTCCATCTTGAAGACTGCCCTCTGGGCCACTTCGGCTATCTTGAGAGCAATCTCGCTGATGCCAGGGAATTCGGCGTAGTTCGTGAAAGCCTTCTGGATGCCCATATTCTTAAGGACAGGTACGAGGTCGATCTTGCGGTCGAGGCTGAGCTTAGGAACTGAGAGGGTGACCTCGGAAGAGCCGGTTCTGCCGACAAGTGCATTCCATTTTTCGGTGTTGAGGCCTGCAAGGTACTTCTGGAAGTCCACGTCATTGTGAGGGAGCACGATGTCCAGTTCGTAGGCACCGTTGCCGAACGGAAGGGCGCAGAACTGTGCCTCGTCGCTGTCGGCGTACCTATAGTACTTTGTCTGATGCATCATCTCCACCTTGACCTTGGAGCCGTCGATGGCGGTGAAATCCTCGGTCTTGGTGTTGGATGCCTCGAACGGGCTGGCCCAGATGCCCTTGAAATAGAGGGCGTTGATCAGCAGGAGCTCGAGTTCCGGGCTGATGGAATCCATAATCTTCGGAACCATTCCGTCGGTGTGGTCGCTGCACCACTTGTTGACCTCGTTGACAGCTTTGTCACCCTGGAAATCCAGGTTCTTGCACTGTGCGGCGTACTGGTTCTTCAGAGTTTCGATGTAGTCGGGATAGACAGGGAAGTCCTTGTTGACCCAGATTGAATTCGCAATCTCGAAGGTCGTGGACTTGTCGACTTTGGCGAGACCCTCGATGAGGGTATTGTACATAGAGTTGATCTCTTCAATAGTGTAGCCCTCGTAGCCGATGGCTTTGGCAATCTCGGCGAAAGTTTCGCCCTCGGCGCCGTTGGCGGCCATACAGAAGGCTGCCTGGATGCTGAGAGGGGAGACGAACGCGCTGCTCTGGCCGTTGGTTACCTCGCGGAGGAGGTCGAAATTGAAGTCAGAACCGGCCTGGAGCACGGTCTGCTGGCTTTTGCTCAGGACGATGTCCTTTCTCTCAGGGATTCTGGTGGTGGAAATCTCCTCGCAGCTGGTGCTGACAAGGGTGATGGCGGCAAGTGCCGCGAATATCATTGTTTTCTTCATAATAGGTCCTATTGCCAATAATAGATGCATTAATGAGCAACTATGTTGCTTGCAAATATAGGCATTATCGCCATTTATTGGCCTCTCGTCGGATTTTATCGTCTGCTCGTCCGCGTACGTATATATGCGTAAGCCTTGTTTTCGTATATTTGTCTTTGACAACGATTGATAACACATTTCTATGAAATTCACGATTGAATATTTCACCCGCTGGGGTGAGAATCTGGTGCTTCGCAGCGGTGCGAAGGCCTGGGCTATGAGCTATGTCCCTGACGGAAAATGGACCGTGGAGGTGGCTGAGGACGAACTTTTCGACGAGGGAGCCGACAATGCCGAATACTTCTACGAGGTGGTCTGTGACGGTCTTTCCATACGCCACGAATGGAGGATACACAATGTGGCACGCAAGACTGCCGATGTGCTCGACGCCTGGACTGATATCCCTGGATGGAAGGGCGCTGGAACCGCAATTCCGGTATTCTCCCTCCGCAGCGAGGACGACTTCGGTGTGGGCGAGTTCTACGACCTCCGCAAGATGGCCGACTGGGCTGCGATGACCGGTCAGGGCTTCCTGCAGCTGCTGCCTATCAACGACACCACGATGACCCACGGCATCGAAGACTCATATCCGTACAACGCCAATTCCACCTTCGCGCTGCATCCTCAGTTCATCAACCTGCAGGCTGCCGGCGTGCCTGTGGACGAGGAATTCAAGGCCCTGCAGAAGGAACTCAACGCCTTCGTGAAGGACGGACGTCCCGAGACCGACTACGTACGTGTGAACGCTGAGAAACGCCGTCTCCTTCGTGAGGCTTACAAGGCTGCGAAGGCCGGTCTGACGCGCACCAAAGCATATAAGAACTTCGTGGAGGCAAACCGCATCTGGCTTATGCCATACGCGCTTTTCTGCGCTCTGAGAGACAAGTTCGGCACTCCTGATTTCAGCCAGTGGGGCGAATATGCGAGCTACGACGAGGCCCGTCTCGAGGCCTGGGTGGCAGCCAACAAGGATGAGGTGGGCTTCAACTGCTTCCTCCAGTTCCACCTCGACAAGCAGCTCCGCGAGGTACGCAACTACGCACACTCCAAGGGCGTTGTCCTCAAGGGCGACCTGCCTATCGGCATCAGCCGCACCAGTGTGGACGCCTGGCAGTTCCCACATCTCTTCAATATGGACTCACAGGCCGGTGCTCCGCCTGATGCCTTCTCCGCAGACGGCCAGAACTGGGGCTTCCCGACCTACAACTGGGAGGAAATGTCCAAGGACGGCTATGCCTGGTGGAAGGCCCGCCTGGGCAAGATGAGCGAGTATTTCGACGCCACCCGCATAGACCATATACTCGGATTCTTCCGCATCTGGGAGATCCCTATGCCTATCAAGAGCGGTATGGAGGGCCATTTCAGCCCTGCGCTCCCATATTCCAAGGACGAACTCTGCGCTTGGGGCTACGGCGACCGTCTCCACCGCTTCGTGGAGGATCCGCACCGTCCGGGCTGGTACCATCCACGCATCGACGCCACCGACCTCGGCGGCCTGCACACCGACTTCTTCTACCATCGTCACAACGAGTTCTGGAAGAACAACGCTATGGGCAAACTGTCCGCCCTGCTCGGCTTCACCAATATGCTTGCCTGCGGCGAGGACCTGGGTATGATCCCAGCCTGTGTGCCTGAGGTTATGAACCGCCTGAACATCCTCTCCCTCGAGATCCAGAGGATGCCTAAGGATCCGGCTTACACCTTCGGAAACCCTGCCTGGTACCCATATAACTGCGTCTGCACTACCTCTACCCACGATATGGCCCCTATTCGCGCCTGGTGGGAGGAGGACCGCGAACTGACCCAGCGCTTCTACAACGAGATGCTCGGCTGTCAGGGCGAGGCTCCTTATTTCTGCGAGCCTTGGGTGTGCCGCCGCATCGTGGATCAGCACCTCCAGTCTCCGGCTATGCTCGTGATCCTGCCTCTGCAGGACTGGCTCTCAATCGACGGTCAGCTGCGCTACAGCGGCGATCCTTCCCGCGGATGGAACGGCAATCCTGCCGACGAGCGCATCAACGTGCCGGCCATCCCTCGCTACCACTGGGACTACCGTATGCACATCTCCCTCGAAGAGCTGCTCGCGGCCAATTCCTTCAACGCCGAACTCACTGGAATGATCAAGGATTCCGGAAGGTAATTTTTCCTGGCTAACGAACGAAATTTCCGACTTGTCGCTGGTTGAAGAGAGCGACTAGTCGGAAATTTTAGTTTTTAGAGGAAAATAGGTAAGTTTGTAATGAATTGGCGGTAGTTATAGATATGAAAATTGTATTTGTAGTCATAATTGCAGTGGTCGCAGCGATAGTTGCGGCGCTGGTTACCTATTTCGCTGCCAGGACAAGGCTGGTAAGGGCAGAGTCAGAACTCAATGCTGCCAAGGAGAGAATTGAGGAGGAAAAGATGCGTGTGCAGGAGGCAAAGGAGGAAGGGAAGAAGAGGCTCGAGGAGGACCGCGAACGCCAGAAGGAGGTCCTTGAGGCCACGAAGCTTGCCCTGCAGGCAGAGAACGACAAGACCCTCAAGGCCCGCGAGGAATCCCTGAAGAAGGAGGCTGAGCAGACCATCAGGAACGTCACTGCCGGCCTGGACCAGAACATCAAGCAGATGTCAGAAGCCTTCGAGGCCCAGAAGAAGAGCCACGCGGAGGAAATAGCCTCCATCAAGACCCAGTTCGAGGAAACTGCCAAGAACCTGGGCGCCCAGAGCGAGAAAATCGGTGTCCGTGCCGAGAAACTGGCCGATGCCCTCCGTCACGACAACAAGATGCAGGGTAACTGGGGTGAGATGCAGCTGCAGAACATCTTCGATCAGGAAGGACTGGTCAAGGGCCGCGACTACGAGCGCGAGGAGTATCTGCGCGACGAGAAGGACGAACTGCTTCTGAATGAAGATTCAGGCAAGAGGATGCGCCCTGACTTCATACTCCATTTCCCGGACAACACTGACGTGGTGGTCGATTCCAAGATGAACATCGACGCGTACGTGGACTGGTACAATGCCGAAGACGACGAGGAGAAGGAGGCTGCGAAGAAGCGCAACCTCGAGGCTGTCAAGGCCCAGGTGAAGAGCCTGAAGGGAAAGCGTTACAACGAGTATATAGGCAAGGGTCGCAAGGCTCTGCCATACGTAATAATGTATGTGTCCAACTACGGCGCCCTGGCCCTGGCCAAGCAGCTGGAGCCGAACATCGTCAATGATGCCTTCAGGGACAATGTTCTGGTGACGACCGAGGAGACAATTATGCCTTTCCTCCGTCTTGTGCGTACAGCCTGGGTGAACAATGACCAGGTGAAGAACGTGGAGCAGATAGTGGTCCAGGCCCAGTATATGGTGGAAAGGACTGCTGACCTCTGCAAGGCGGTTGCCGATGTGCGCAGGAGTCTGGAGGATGCTCTGACGGCTCAGGGCAAGTGCGAGGCGCAGCTGATGGACAGCGGGAAGAGCCTCAGGCACGCCGCTCTGGAGACGGTCAAGCTCGGAGTGAAGATGAATCCGTCCAAGCGCAAGCACCTTGAAATAGAAGAAAACACCATCGAGATATGAAAATAGTCTTTCTTGACGCAGCGACGATGGGGGATACCCCTCTGGACTGCATTGCCGCAAAGGGTGAACTCGTAACTTATCCGACCAGCACGGCTGCGGAAGCCCTCGAGAGGGTGGGCGACTGCAAGGTCCTGATCATCAACAAAGTGGTTGTGGACAGGGCACTGATCGATGCCGCTCCGAAGTTGAGGCTCATCTGTGAGGCCGCGACGGGAGTGAACAACATCGATCTGGAGTATGCCGCATCGAAGGGCATTCCGGTGCGCAATGTGGCCGGATATTCGTCGGATTCGGTGGTGCAGCAGACCTTTATGCACCTGTTTTCGCTGCTGGGCAACGGTCCGTATTTCGACGAGCGCGTCAAGAACGGAACATACAGCGCCAGCGGCCTGTTCACCGACGTGACTATGCCATTCGTGGAGGCCGCAGGCAAGACCATCGGCATCATAGGAATGGGTAATATCGGAGGCAAGGTGGCAAAGGCTGCCGAGGCTTTCGGTATGAAGGTAGTGTATTATTCGACTTCGGGCACTTCCCATTGCACCGAATATCCTAGCCTCAGTCTCGATGAACTGCTCGCCACAAGCGACGTGGTGACCATCCACGCCCCTATGAACGAGCGCACCCGCGGCCTGATCGGGGCTGCTGAGATTGCGAAGATGAAGCCGTCCGCCTTCCTGCTCAATACCGGCAGGGGAGGCATCGTGGACGAAGCTGCCCTCGCGGAGGCCGTAGACAACGGCGTCATCGCCGGAGCGGCCCTGGATGTGTTCTGCAAGGAACCTCTTCCGGCCGACAATCCTCTGCTGAAGGTGAAGCATCCTGAACGCTTCCGCTTCACTCCGCACACTGCCTGGGCAAGTGTCGAAGCGCGCGCACGTCTGGCTGCAGGAGTCGCAGCGAATATCTACTGATTACTTTGAGAGCCAGTCGAGGAACTCGTCGCAACGGGAACGGCTGACTGTCATTTCGAATGGTGCTGCTGGGATGGCGTCTATCTTGAGACGGCCTCCCAGTTGCTTCGTTATGGTGCCTATGGCTGTCATACTGACTATGCAGCTGCGGGAAATCTTGAAGAACTTGGCCGGGTCCAGGTCGACTGCGATGTCATCCAGCGAGGCGTCCACCACATAGCAGTTGCCGCCGCTCGTCATCAGGAAATTGTTCTTGTCCTCTGAATAGAAGTATGCAATCTCGCTGGTCTTCACCGGCACGATCTTGTCGTTGAACTTCACTATGAAGCGCTCCTTGCCCGGGGTGAGGGAAGGGGCCTGGGCCGCCTGAATCTGCTGCTGAAGGCTGTTGACCAGGCTGGACCAGTCAGGCTGCGCTTCGTTTGCGCGGCTGCGTATCCTGGACACGGCGCGCTGGAGCGCCTCGGGGTCGATAGGCTTCAGCAGATAGTCGATGGAACCCTGCTCGAAGGCCTTCACTGCGTAGTTGTCGTATGCCGTGGTCATAATTACGTCAGCCTTGATCTCCACCTGGCGGAAAATCTCGAAGCAGATGCCGTCCGAGAGTTCCACGTCCATAAAAATCACGTCCGGCTGATTCTGCTTCAGCCAATCCACGCTCTCCTGGACGGAAGAGGTCATACCGACGATTTCCATCTCGGGATAGTTTCGGGTGAGGGTTCTTGCGAGGGTGGCCTGAGCCATCTGCTCGTCTTCAATGATGAGTACCTTCATATTATTACGTGGTTAGAGCAGCGGGAGGGTCACAGAATAGTCTGTCTCGGTCTTGCTGACCTCGATGTCCTGTCCGGAGATGTCCTTGAACTGCTGACGTATGTATTTCAGGCCCTTGCCTGTGGAGTTGACCGGGGTGAGCTTAGGGCAGAGGTTGTTGCTGACCACGATGTGCCCGCTGTCCTTCGCCGCTATCCTGATGACCAGCGGATTGGCCTTGTTGATGGCGTTGTGCTTGGTGGCGTTCTCGATGAGCAGCTGCACTGAGCAAGGCACGATGCCGGCGCCCATCATTTCCTCAGGGAGGGATGTCTCGATCTCGAGGCCCTCAGGGAAGCGAACCTTCATCAGGTCCATATACTGGTTCACATATTCCATCTCCTCGCGCAATTTGACTATTACTTCGTCCTCATTGCTGAGCATATAGCGGTAGAGGCTGGAGAGTTTATGGATATATGTACTGGCCTTTTCGTTCTCCCCGTCCAGGACCAGGCAGTCCAGTACGTTGAGGGAATTGAAGAGGAAGTGAGGGTTCACCTGCTGGTTGAGCCTCATATACCTGAACTGGGCGAGATGGCGTTTTTCCTTCTCCTTGCGGGTCCTGCGCCTCTGGCTGGCGGCGTATCCGATGAGGGTGGCGGCCACGAGTATGGTCATTGCACAGAAGCTGAAGAGGAAGTAGAACACGCCCTCGGAGTTCCCGATGCGGCCGAAGAGGCCTCTGTCGTGGAAGATGCAGAGAATCACTCTGACCAGATAGACCACGCCGCAGGTCAATGCAAGCCAGATCACCTGCCTGCGGGAAATTTCGGTACTGCTCTTCTCGAAGAGGAAGGTCAGTCCGTAGATCAGCCATCCGAGGGCCTCCGTCGTGATGAGGGTGGAGAGCGGGAAGGTCAGCAGTTCCGGCAGCTCCAGCAGACTGATTGCGTTCGCGATCGCGAGGCCGAGCAGGTAGGCTGCCAGGTTTCCGAACACGATGGCGCTGGAGGAGATTTCCATACGCATATCCCTCTGCCCGCAGATCAGAACGACCATAGTGATGGTGAGCAGGGTGAGGAGATATTCGTCCGGGATGCCCACGAGGCGGCAGCTTATTGCCGTCAGCACGTGCAGCAGGGCGAAGGAGTGGACTATGATATGTGTCTTTGCCGCTTTCATAAATACCAAAGTGTTACGAAGTTAAGTGATTTTGTTTTAAAGTACAATTTCGGAACATCTTTTATCTTCAAATACTCTCCGTTCGTCGCATCTATCCGACCATTCGTCCGTGTGCGTATTTTATAAATGTATAAAAAAGATAATTTTGCTCCTGTTATAACACTTGAACAGACCAATTACTGATGTCAGCAAAACGAAATCTATCCTTTGGACAGATGTTTAACCTTAGTTTCGGGTTTTTCGGAGTCCAGATTGCATACTCTCTCCAGAGCGCAAATATCAGCCGTATCTTCGCCACTCTCGGCGCAGATCCTCACAGCCTTAGCTATTTCTGGCTGCTTCCTCCGATTATGGGAATGCTCGTGCAGCCCCTCGTAGGCAAGTGGTCCGACAAGACCTGGTGGGGCTGGATGGGCCGCAGGAAGCCTTATCTCCTCATCGGTGCCATCGTAGCGGTGATCGTAATGGCCCTGCTGCCTAATGCCGGCAGCCTCAGCCTTTCCACCGCCTACACCCTCCTCGGCCTCAATATGGCTATGTGGTTCGGCATCTTCGCCCTTATGTTCCTCGACACTTCCATCAATATGGCGATGCAGCCGTTCAAGATGATGGTGGGAGACCTCGTGAATGAGGAGCAGAAGGGTACAGCCTACTCCATCCAGAGCTTCCTGTGCAACGCAGGCAGCCTCGTGGGCTACCTTTTCCCAATCTTCTTCACCTGGATAGGCATCAGCAACACTGCTGAGGCAGGCGTGGTACCGGATTCAGTGAAGTGGAGCTTCTATGTGGGCGCAATCATCCTCATCCTCTGCGTCCTCTACACCTTTATGACCGTGAAGGAGATGAATCCTCAGGAGTATGCCGAGTTCCACGGCATCCAGGAGGAGAAGGCCGAGAAGAAGGAAGGCTTCATCAAGCTCCTGATCAACGCACCTAAGACATTCTGGACCGTCGGTCTCGTGCAGTTCTTCTGCTGGGCCGCCTTTATGTATATGTGGACCTACACCAACGGCACCATCGCAATCAACGCCTTCGGTGCCCCTGTGGATGCGTCCGGCGCTCCTCTCACCACCTCGGCTGAATACCAGTCCGCAGGCAACTGGGTAGGCGTCCTCTTCGCAGTTCAGGCCATCGGCTCTCTCTGCTGGGCACTTCTTCTGCCTAAGTTCCGCACCCACAAGGCTGCCTACATCGTCAGCCTCGTCATCGGTGCCGTCGGCTTCGTGAGCGCAGCCCTCCTCCACAACCAGTACGCCCTCTTCGCTTCCTATTTCCTCATAGGTTTCGCCTGGGCCGCAATGCTCGCCCTTCCGTTCACCCTGCTTACCAACTCTCTTTCAGGTGAGCATATGGGAACTTACCTGGGCCTCTTCAACTGCACCATCTGCCTCCCTCAGATCGCGGCTGCCGCACTCGGCGGACTCGTGCTCAAGGCTGTGGGCGGCGTACAGGCATATATGCTCGTCGTTGCGGGCGTCTGCCTGGTGCTCGGTGCCGTCAGCGTATTGGCAATCAAAGAAAAGAAATAGCAATTCATTGCATATATATTCCAATTACAAACTAATAACAATATGAACAGAAAATTCGCAAGAATCGCTGCCACATTGCTCGCAGGTCTCGTGAGTCTGTCGCTTTCAGCACAGAATTTCACGGTCAAGGGCGTCGTGACAGATGCGGTAGGTCCAGTCATTGGTGCCACCGTGATCGAGCAGGGTACCTCCAACGGAGCCTCAACAGGCCTCGACGGTGACTACGTGCTCACAGTTTCAAGCAAGGATGCGATTGTCGAGATCAGCTGCATTGGCTATGCCACTCAGTCTTATCCGGCTTCCGCTGTTCCTGCAACTATTGTTCTCGCAGAGGACGCTACCTTCCTCGATGACGTTGTGGTCATCGGTTACGGTACCGTAAAGAAGGGTGACCTCACCGGTGCGGTTTCAACAGTCAAGGCTGACGAAATCAACAAGGGTGTCGTTACTTCTCCTTCAGACCTCCTCAAGGGCAAGTCTGCAGGTGTCGTTGTCACCCCTGGCAACGGTGCTCCTGGTTCAGGATCCACCATCCGTATCCGCGGTGGTTCATCCCTCTCCGCTACCAATGATCCTCTCATCGTCATCGACGGTCTCCCAGTGAGCAACGACGGCATCAGCGGTATGGCAGACGCTCTCTCTTCAATCAACCCTGGTGACATCGAGTCATTCACCGTCCTCAAGGATGCTTCCGCAACCGCAATCTACGGTTCCCGCGCTTCCAACGGTGTCATCGTGATCACCACCAAGAAGGGTGGCAAGTTCTCTTCAAAGATTCCTAAGGTGGCCCTCGACTTCACCACTTCCATCGCAACTCCTGCCAAGTATGTGCAGATGATGACAGGCGACGAGGTAAGAGAGACCATCGCTTCCTACCTGGGTGAGGATTCCGATGCATACAAGGCTCTCGGAACAGCAAACACCAACTGGCAGAAGCAGATCTACCAGATCGCTCCTTCATACGAGGGCAACGTAAGCGTGACCGGCAAGGTCGGAATGGGCAAGGCAGGTTACCTCCCATATCGCGTGTCCGGCGGCTACATCTATCAGAAGGGTACTCTCAAGACCGGTACTATGAGCAGGGGAACTGCTGCAGTCAACCTCACTCCTACCTTCCTTGACGACCACCTCACCATCTCCCTCAACGG
The DNA here is from genome assembly GCA_002314885.1 of Bacteroidales bacterium UBA1745. Classification (GTDB taxonomy): domain Bacteria; phylum Bacteroidota; class Bacteroidia; order Bacteroidales; family UBA932; genus Cryptobacteroides. The sequence goes on from DCHT01000064.1 coordinate 51,467, forward strand.
TAAGGGCACTTTCGCAAAGAACCGCTTCGCCAACACCGACGCAGTGGGCAACGCCCTTCACTATGACCCTACCAAGCCAGTTTACGACGAGCTTGGCAACAACGGTTACACCACCTGGTATGACGGTGCCGGCAATATCAACACTATGGCAACCCAGAACCCTGTCGCTCTCCTCGAGGAGAAGATGGACCTCTCCAATGCCAACCGTTTCATCGGCAACGCCCAGATCGACTACAAGATCCACGGTTTCGAGGATCTCCGCTTCAATGTCAACCTCGGTATCGACTACGCCAAGTCAGGCGGTACAGTTGACGTTGCAGAGGGTGCAGAGCAGTCTTTCCACAGCACCCAGCAGTCCGGTTCCGGTTATCACACCGATTACGACTACACCCGTAACGACCAGACTCTCGAGGCTTACGCTGCCTACAACCACGATTTCAACGGCGGACATCATTTCGACGCTATGGCAGGTTACTCCTGGCAGCACTTCTACAATGAGTCCAACAGCCTCAGCGTGAAGGCTACCAACGGTGACATCCTTTCCGAGTCACATCCTAAGTCAGAGTACTTCCTCGTTTCCTTCTTCGGCCGTGTGAACTATGGCTTTAATAATAGGTATATGGTAACCGCTACCCTCCGTAGGGACGGTACCTCACGCTTCCAGAACAACAAGTGGGGTCTCTTCCCATCCGTTGCTCTCGGTTGGAATGCCAAGAACGAAGCCTTCCTCAAGGACGTTGCTCCTCTCTCCACCCTCAAGGTCCGCCTCTCCTGGGGCCAGACCGGTCAGCAGGACATCAACGCGGGCAACTATCCTACCCTCGCTACCTATTACACCAACCTCATCGGCAGCCAGTATCAGTTCGGTGGCGTTGCCATCACTCCTGTGACTGCCCTCGGTTACAACGCTGACCTCAAGTGGGAGACCACTACTACCTACAACGCCGCCATCGACTACGGTTTCTTCGGCGACAGGCTCACCGGTAGCATCGACGTATATGCAAGGTACACCAAGGACCTCATCAACTACATCCCTGTACCTGCCCTCTCCAACCTCACCAACTACCTGTCATCCAACATCGGTAACCTCCGCAACATCGGTTGCGAGTTCGAGGTCAACGCGATCGCAGTACATACCAGGGACTGGAGCTGGACCATCGGCGCAAACGTGGCTTACAACAATAACAAGATCACCAAGCTCACCGCTTCCGAGAATGACAAGACCGGCGTAGAGACCGGCGGTATCTCCGGTGGTGTCGGCAATATGATCCAGATGCATCAGGTAGGTTTCCCTACTTCTGCATACTATGTATATCAGCAGGTATATGACGAGGCTGGCAAGCCTATCCCAGGTGCTTACGTTGACCGCAACGGCAACGGCAAGATCGACGCTGACGACAGGTACCTCTTCCACAAGCCTGCACACGACGTGACCGTGGGTCTCAACACCCAGGTCAGCTGGAAGAACCTCACCTTCGCCCTCTCAGGACACGGTGGATTCGGTGGCTACAACTACAACAACGTCCAGTCAGAGAACGAGAAGCTCGTCGACCTCTGGACCAACAGCTTCGTAAGCAACCGCATCAACACTGCAGTCGAGACTGGCTTCCAGAATGGCGAGTTCTACTCAGACTACTATGTTCAGGACGCTTCATTCTTCAAGATTGACAACGTCACCGTCAGCTACAGCCTCCCTAACCTCATCAAGGTTGTGGAAGACCGTGCCATCGGAATGAACGTATTCTTCACCGTACAGAACGTGGCTACCATCACCAAGTACACAGGCATCGACCCTGAGGTCTTCGGCGGTATCGACGGTTACATCTATCCACGTCCAAGGACCTATGTCCTCGGTGTCAAGTTCAACTTCTAATCCGTCAATGAAGAAATGAAAACTTTAAGCAACATATTCAGCGCAGCTGCTGCGGTCGTAGTACTGTCACTCTCATCCTGCGTGGGTGACCTCAACGTGACTCCTATCGACCCAAATTTGAACACCGCTGACAAGGCTCTCGTGACTGAGGACGACTTCGTGGCCTTCCTCGCTCAGATCTACACCGGTTTCTCTACCAGTGGATCCTACGGCCCTAACGGTGCTTGCAACATCTCAGGTGTGGACGGTGGTTTCAGCCAGTATGTACGTGGTCTCTACCATCTCCAGGAACTCACCACCGACGTATCTGTCTGCGGTTGGTCCGACGGTACTCTCGCCGACCTCCACGGACTCAGCTGGACTTCCACTGACGTCTTCGTGTATTCATTCTACACCCGTATCTTCTATCAGATCTCAATGTGCAACGAGTTCATCCGCCAGATCCAGAACACTTCAGTAGAGGTGTCCGACAAGGCAGAATTCATTGCTGAGGCAAAGGCTATCAGGGCTTACTGCTGGCTCCACGCCATCGACCTCTTCGGCAACGTTCCGTTCGCTGACGAGACCGCTTCCGTAGGTGCTACCCTCCCTGACCAGATCACCCGTGCCGAGCTCTTCGACTACATCGAGAAAGAGTGCAATGCCCTCCTTGATGGCGACGATCTCGCTGAGGCAGTCGGCAACTACAGGTACGAGCGTGCAAACAAGGATTTCGTGAGGATGGTCCTCGCCAAGCTTTACATCAACGCCGAGGTATTCATCGGTGAGGCAAAGTATAACGAGTGCGCCAAGGTCCTCAAGGACATCAAGGGCTACAGCCTCCACGGCAACTACCAGGAACTCTTCCTCGCTGACAACAACGAGACTTCACAGGACGAGATCATCTTCGCATTCGAGGTTGACGGCAAGCTCACCCAGAGCTATGGCACCACCAACTACATCATCTTCGCTTCCACCGGTGGCAAGATGGATGCAGCAGCAGTGGGCATCTCCTCAGGTTGGGGCGGTCTCCGCGTAACTCCTGAGTTCTATGACCTCTTCCCTTCAGGCGACAAGCGTGCTCTCTTCTACACCGGTTCCGGTGCTGATGATGACCAGCAGAAGGACATCGTAGCCCTCTCTGACTTCAAGTACGGCTATGCTTCAATGAAGTTCAAGAACGTCACTTCCAAGGGCGACCCTGGTCAGGAGAAGGGCTTCGTTGACACCGACTTCCCTGTATTCCGCTATGCTGACGCTCTCCTTATGCTCGCAGAGTGCGGTCTCAAGGGCTGTTCAGAGGTGACCAAGACCCAGGGTACCGGTTACATCAACCAGGTTCGTTCAAGGGCTGGCATCGGCAATCTCGACGACAGCAGCTTCACTGAGCAGGAACTCATTGACGAGCGCGGCCGTGAGCTCTATCAGGAGTGCTGGCGCCGTCAGGACCTCGTCCGCTTCGGCAGGTTCACCTCCAACAAGTACATCTGGCAGTGGAAGGGTGGTGTCCACGACGGCCGTGCCGTTGCAGAATACCGCAACCTCTTCCCGATTCCGGAGTCTGACCGCATCGCGAACTCCAAGCTCGCACAGAATGAAGGTTATTAACAGATAGAATCGAAACAAAATGAAAGCAATATACAGAATAGCAACTCTTCTTGCAGGCCTCGCCGTAATGGCATCCTGCCAGAAAGATGACAAGGCGGTACTCAACCCGCTTGCAGAGACTTTCAATCTCTACACTCCTTCTGTCGCTGCAAATCAGATCAGCCTTTCGGATTCCAAGACAATCGAATTCGTGTGCGAAGGTCAGCCTGATTACGGTTTCACTGCCCCTGTGAGCTATCAGCTCCAGATCTCCCTCACCGGAGACTTCTCCAATGAGGCAGAGTACAAGACCCTCCCTACCATTGCAGAGAACCCTAAGTTCACTGCTGACTGCGAGGAGATGGCAGCAGAGCTCACCCTCCTCTCCGGCAAGGAAGAGGCGGATTTCCCATACGTGGCCAAGGTTTACTGCCGTGCAATGGCATTCATCACCGGCACTGACAAGTCCAGCGTGAGCGGCGAGCCTGTAGGTGTAGCTTACTCTAACGTGGTTACTCTCGAGAAGGTTTACCTCACTTACGCTCTCGCTCCTCTCGCAGCTCCTGACAATATTTATATGGTAGGTGCTATGAACGGTTGGAACTGGGACAATTCCTACGAGATGGTCGTTACATACGCAAACGACGGTACTTTCTGGAGAATGGTTTACTTCAGCGCCAACGACGGCTTCAAGGTGAACACCGCGAAGGCTTGGGACGGCAACGAAAAGGGTTATGCCGCATTCGAGGGCAAGATCACTGACAACGCTTCTTCAGGCATCACCAAGTCTGACGACGGCAACCTCGTGATTGCTAAAGCAGGCTGGTACCTCGTTACCGTGAAGGCAACTCCTTCAGGCCGCAAGTATGACTGGTCAATGACCATCGACAAGCCTGTCGTATGGCTCATCGGCGGTTGCGCAGGCGACCAGTGGAACCTCGAGGACGCTTGGCAGTTCACCGTTCCTACCGCAGCTGACGGCGAGTTCGTATCTCCTGCATTCAGTGCAGACGCTGAGGTACGTGCCTGCGTCAAGATCGAAGGCGAGGATTGGTGGCACTCCGAGTTCATCATCTTCAGCGGCAAGATCGCTTACCGTGGCAAGGGTGGTGACCAGGACCGTGTAAACGGCAAGGCTGGCCAGAAGCTCTATCTCAACTTCACTGCCGGTACCGGTAGCATCAAATAAATAAAGATGAAGATTATGAAAAAGATAGCAATTATCGCAAGCGCAGTTGCAGGTCTCTTCCTGCTTTCCTGCACCAAGGGTGACTACGGCATCAAGCCTGCTGACCCTATTCATTACGATGCTCCTGAGGCAGTTACCATCTCCGAGAATGTGAAGGTTACCCCTGTGACCGAGATCAAGCTCGCTGAGCAGACTGAGAAGGATGTGGTTGTAGCTCCTTACACTGCAGAACTTCCTGAAGGTCAGAGCGTCAACTACGTGAAGATTACCCTCACCGCTTCAGGCGTGGAGAAGGCAAATGCAAACACCTTCTCCGTCGCCGAGGACGGCAAGATAGCCAAGGCTGATCTCCAGACTATGGTTACCGGCGACTTCGGCAAGGACCTCGTGGCTCGTCCATACGATGCAGTACTCACTGTTTCCGTAATGGCAGACGGCGTTGCAACCATCGCTGAGACCAAGGTCGCACAGAAGATTATGATCACTCCTACCTCCGAGGCCTGGGGTCTCGTGGGCGGCATCGCCGGCTACAGCTGGGACAATGATGCAGAGATGAAGCAGGTTGCTCCTGGTGTCTGGGTAAGTGATGTAATCGAGGTTACTGGTGAATTCAAACTCCGCTTCGGCAGGGCTTGGGGTCAGAACCGTGGTGGTTCTTTCGTATCAGCAGGAGTTCCGTTCTCCGTTGCCCACAATGGAAACAACATCTCCGTTGCCAATGGCAAGTATCAGGTTGTCTTCCGTGAGGCCAGCAACCAGGTGATTCTCAACCCTGTTACCGGTTGGGGCGTCATCGGTGCATTTGCCGGCACAAACTGGAACTGGGATCTCTTCCTCAACGCTGACGGCTGCTCAGAGTTCTTCTCTGTAGCCAAGGCTGTGGACTGCCAGGTCAAGCTCCGCAAGGCAGCTGACTGGGGCACCAATATGGGTGGCACCTTCGTTGCCTATGACGCTGCTTGTACTGCAAGCGGTGACAACATCTCTCTCAAGAACGACAACGACAACAAGGTGGTTCAGCTCAAGCTCGCAGGCGAGACCGTGAGCGTGCTTACTCCAACCTGGGCCCTCATCGGAAAGGTTGAAGGCAGCAGCTGGGACAATGACTATCCTATGTACGAGACTGCTCCTGGCAACTGGGTCGGCATCTACACCATCCAGGACGAGTTCAAGATCCGCGCACACTGCGACTGGACTTCCAATATGGGCGGTACTCTCGCCGAGCTTGGAACAGCATTCGCTCCTGGCGATGGCAACATCAAGGTTCCTGCAGAGGGCAAGTATATGGTTGTCTTCAACAGCACCGCGAAAACAATTACTGTAAGCAAGGCTGAATAAGCCCCGTGAAATTAAAACAGATGAGAAAGACCTTTCTTTATTCCATAAGTCTGGCGGTGCTGCTTCTGAGTTCCGCCTGTGACAGCAAGAACGGTCCGGAGGATGACGGCCCCATCGCAGAGAATTTCTTTGCGAAGGGGGCTGACATCAGCTGGTACACCGAAATGGCGTCCAAGGGATATAAGTTCTACAATTCTTCAGACCAGGTGCGCGAATGCCCTGTGTTGATGAAGGAACTCGGATTCAACGCCCTGAGGTTCAGGGTGTGGGTCAATCCTTCCGACAAATGGTGCGGAGAGGAAGATCTTCTCGTCAAATGCCGTAAGGCCCAGGAACTCGGATTCAAGATAATGGTGGACTTCCACTACTCTGACTCCTGGGCCGATCCCGGCAAACAGAATGTACCTGCAGAATGGGCCGACTATGACATCAACGGCCTCCTGAATGCAGTCAAGAATCACACGACTGACATCCTGACTTCGCTCAAGAATGCAGGTGTGAACGTATCCTGGGTACAGGTCGGCAACGAGGTGACCAACGGAATGCTCTGGGAAACCGGACGCGTCCAGGGCAGCACTGCCGGCGCTTTTGCAAGGCTCTTCAATGTCGGCGCCAGGGCCGTCAGAGCCGTCTATCCGAATGCCCTCGTAGTGGTGCATACGGACAATGCGTGGAACTACGACACACAGGAGTGGTTCTACGACCTTATGGCCAATAATGTCGTATCATACGATATTATGGGCCTTTCCCTCTATCCTTCCTACTGGGACGACAGCATCAAGGACTATCTCAACTGGGAAGAGAAGACCAAGGCCGCTGTGGCCAACATCAAGGCTCTGAACGCACGTTATCACAAGCCGGTGATGCTCGTGGAGTTCGGAATGCCTGCATCCAATCCATCCGATGCCAAGTCAGCATTGGCATATATCTTTGATAACCTCACTGAGGATTATTTCAAAGGCATTTTCCTCTGGGAACCGGAGGCTGAACACGACAGAAACAACTATGATTACGGAGCATTCGACGGCGGCAAGCCGACCGACGCACTGATTCCGATCTCAAGATATAGACTGTAATGAAAAAGTATATTCTTATTATTTTCCTCGCGCTGGCGGCGGTGCTGTCCTGCGACAAGGAACCACCCGTATCCAAGAATACGCTGAAGGTTGAGCCTGCTGCAATCGAGTGTGCGGCGGCGGCTTCCAACCAGAACGTGACCGTTACGACTACCGCCGCAACCTGGAAGCTTACCCAGGTCGACGGTACTGAATGGTGTACTCCAGGACGTCGCTCAGGTGGCCAGAACACCACTTTCGCCTTCGCGGTAAAGAAGAACACCGAGGACACCAGGGTTGCTAACTTCGTATTCTCGGCAGAAGGCTGCCAGGATGTGGAGTTCACCGTCACACAGCTCGCTCCGGGCGAGACTCCGGGCGGCTCCACCGGTCCGGACGTCTATCCCGATGCCGAATCCGGCATCACCCTCAGCCCTGAGAAGCCGGACGCAGACGGCCCTTGCACCATCACCTTCAAGCCAAGTTCATCTTCTTCCATCTCCAAGGACCTCTACAACTGCAGCGAGGACATCTATGTGCACATAGGCATCTTCTTCGATGAAGATTGGAAATATGTGCCGGCTGAATGGAACCAGAACATCGCAAAGTGCAAGATGACCAAGGTGGCGGACAACGAGTACACCCTCGAACTGACCCCTAGCATCCGCCAGTACTTCAACTCAGGCGAGACCCCTGTGAACAAGATCGCTATGGTGATGAGGAATGCCTCAGGCACCAAGCAGACTAAACCTGACCAGTTCGCCTCAGTCACAGACAACCTCTATCAGGAGGTCGTGTTCGAGCCCGACCCAATCGTCGAGGAATCCGTGCCGGGAAATGCCAAGTACGGCATCAACTACAATGCTGACGGCAGCGTGACCCTCGTGCTCTATGACAAGGGCAAGGACGGCTTCAAGTACAGATATGCCTACGTCATCGGCGACTTCAACAACTGGGAGAGGACCAAGGAATATATGATGAAGCGCGACAATTCCGCAGGTGCCTGGTGGTACACTATGACCGGCGTGGATCCGGACAAGGAGTACAGGTTCCAGTATCATCTGGGCAATTCGAGCCAGCATTTCAGGATTCCTGATCCATACACCGAACTCATCTACGACCCTTGGAATGACAAGTATATCTCTTCTACCACCTATCCTGATATGCCTGCATATCCGGAAGGCACCAAGGACCGCATAGGCGTGTTCCAGGTGAACCGTCCTGAGTACAAATGGGAAGTAACTGACTACAAGATCAAGGATGAGAACAGCGTGGTCATCTACGAGATGCATTTCCGCGATTTCTCCGAGACCCACGACATCAACGGAGCCCTCGAGCACCTCGACTATATCAAGAACCTCGGCGTGAATGTCGTGGAACTCCTGCCAGTCCAGGAATTCGAAGGCAACGACAGCTGGGGCTACAACCCTTGCGCATATTTCGCGATGGACAAGGCATACGGTACCCGTGAGATGTACAAGAAGTTCATCGACGAATGCCACAAGAGGGACCTCGCCGTATTCTTCGACGTCGTTTACAACCAGGCTACTGGTGCGCATCCTATGGCCCGCCTCTACTGGGATTCCACCAACAATACCACCTGCACCTGGAACCCTTGGTTCAATGTGACCTGCCCTCATCAGTTCGGCGTGTTCCAGGACTGGAATCACTCAGAGGCTATGGTACGCTACCATATCAAGAGGAACCTCGAGTACCTCCTGAAGGAGTACCACGTGGACGGATTCCGCTTCGACCTCACCAAGGGCTTCACCCAGAATTCCGGCAAGGAGAGTTCCTATGACGCAAGCCGTGTGGGCTACCTCAAGGAATACTGCCAGGCCATCAAGGCTGTCAATCCGAACGCTATGATGATCTGCGAGCATTTCGTGGATGCCGAGAACAACGACCTCGGTGCAGCAGGAATGCATATGTGGGGCAACAACAATGGCAACTTCGCCAAGATCGTGAAGGGCAACAATGCCGACCTTTCATATATGTACGACCCTAACTGCTACAGGGTGGGCTATATGGAGAGCCACGACGAGGAGCGCATCTGCGTGGGCACCACCGACGTCGCTTCCGATGCCGGCAAGCTCAAACTCCGCCGTGCAGGCCTCGCAGCCGCATTCACCCTGCTCGTGCCGGGACCTAAGATGATATGGCAGTTCGGCGAGCTCGGCTACGACTACTCGCTCACTTACAATGGAGGAAACACTTCTTCCAAGCCTATCAAGTGGGATTACTTCACCGAGGCTCCGCGCAAGGAACTCTATGACACCTACGCCGCCCTGCTCAAGTTCCGCAACGACCATCCTGAGTTCTTCACCAAGGGCGCAGGCTTCAGGGAGTATGTCGATGAAACCCAGTTTACCTACGGCAAGTTTATGTTCGGAGAGGTCAACGGCAAGGTCTTCTGCGTAATGGGCAACTTCGACTCCACCGAGAAGACCATCACCGCCCTTATGCCTTCTTCCGGCACCTGGTACAACTACCTCAACCAGAGCGAGAGCCAGAGCGGCAGCCAGTTCTCCGCAAGCCTCAAGCCTGGTGAATTCAGACTCATCACCAACTTCAAGTAGTGGTCAGACTGCGTCATATCGCATTGATGGCTTTGACCTGTCTTGTCTGTGCCTGCGGGCCGGACATAGACTGGGACGATCCTGTCGATGACCCGGACACTCCATCCACCGACCCCGTCGAACCCGGCGGGGACGGCGAGGATGAAAAGGATGGAGAGGACGGCAAGCATTCGGCCAAGGACGGCATTGCCTATCTCTACGATGGCGCCTGTGTGCCAAGCATACATATATCCGTTTCCCTCAAGGAGTGGAACAGGCTTCTGACCGCATACGACAGGGATTCAAACACCAAGGAACAGGTTGTCTGTGCCGTCACATACGACAAGGCCGGCGAACAGACGAAGATAGACTCCGCCTCCATCCGCCTGCGAGGCAACACTTCCCGCAGACGTCCGGAGGGCAGCAGCGGTAAGATGCACTCTACCGACAATACCAATTGGCACCACTGCCATTTCCAGCTCAACTTCCACAAGTATGTGAAGGATGACGCCCACGAGGTCCACGGAGCCCGCAAGGTGGTGCTGAAGTGGTTCAAGGACGACCCTTGCTATGTGAGGGAACTCTATTGCTATGACCTTTTCCGCCGTGTCGGTGTCTGGACCGCCTCCAATGCCGCCTATTGCCGTCTGTATATCCAGGTGGAAGGCGACACCAACGAGGCCTATTTCGGCGTCTACGAGATGATTGAGCCTATAGATGAGCGCTTCCTGAAGGTCCGCAAGGACGAGTTCGGAAGCAAGGACGGCTTCCTCTGGAAATGCCGCTGGGGGGCAAGCCTCTCCGATGCCAATGCCGATATGGGCGCTGACCTGGGCGACGGGGTGGATCACTGCTACGAACTCAAGACCCACACCGACAGCCTCGACATTGCGAAGGCTCAGCTGCAGGACTTCATACTCAAGCTCACTGGCAAGGGAGACGAAAGTTTCTACGCCTGGATACCGCGGGTCTGCGACGTGCAGCTGCTGCTGAGGACCTACGCCGTCAACGTGGTCGTGGGTATGTGGGACGATTACTGGAACAACAGGAACAACTACTATCTGTACTTCAATTCCCACGACAAGTTCGACTACAAGTTCTATTTGCTTCCGTTCGACTACGACAACACCCTCGGAACAATGGTGAACTGCGGAGTGCAGAGCGATGCCGGACGTCAGGATCCGTACAACTGGGGCGACAACTCCAACCTGCTGATCTACCGCATCCTGAAGAACAGCGAATTCCGTGAATTCTACCGTCAGGAACTGCTCAGGCTCGTAAGTCCCGAGGCCGGTCTCTTCTACTACGAAAGCAGCATCGCGAGAATCAATGCCTGGCAGTCGTCCATCTCTGCATACGTGAGCAACGACACGGGGGAGGATATGTCCATATCGGACAGTCCCGCATCCTGGAGCACCCACAAGGAATACCGTCTGCTGGATACGGGGGTCAATAATTTCTTCAAGGTGAAAACCTCCTCGATTCATAGTTATTGCGACTAGTTTTTCCGCTTTGATTTCATAACTTTACGAAAACAAAAACCAATCGATATGAAACGCATACTTATAATCGCAATCGCCGCAATCCTGGCCGCTTCCTGCTGCCAGAATGGCTCCCACGCATCCTGGACCTACGACAGTGTGGTCTATGAGATGAACGTACGCCAGTACACCGAAGAAGGCACTTTCGCCGCTGCCGCAAAGCAGCTGCCTCGCCTCAAGGAACTCGGTGTGGACGTGGTCTGGCTGATGCCTATCCACGAAATCGGCGTCCTCGGACGCAAGGGCAGCCTCGGCTCATACTATGCCATCAAGGACTACAAGTCCGTGAACCCTGAGTTCGGCACCGTCGAGGATTTCGACGCCTTTGTGAAGGCCGCTCACAAACTTGGCCTCAAGGTCATCCTCGACTGCGTGGCCAACCACACCTCTCCGGACTGCGCCTGGGTGACTGAGCAGCCGGCCGACTGGTATATGCGCGACAGCCTCGGCAACACCGTCGTGGAATACGACTGGACCGACATCGCCAAGCTCAATTACGAGAATGAGGATATGCGCAATGCAGTGCGCGACGCAATGCGTTACTGGCTCGACCGCGGCATCGACGGCTTCCGCTGCGATATGGCCTACATCGTGCCTCAGGACTTCTGGACCGAGACCATCTCCGGCTTCCGCTCCGAATACAAGCGTGGCCTCTACTTCCTCGCCGAGGGCGAACAGACCTGGCTCCACGACGCCGGTTTCGACGCTACTTACGCCTGGCGCTGCCACCACCTGCTCAACGACATTGCCCAGGGCAAGGCCGGTGTGCAGGACATCAAGGACTATGTGGCTGAGGATGCCGCAGAATACCCTGCAGACGCCTTCCGCCTGATGTTCACTTCCAACCACGACGAGAACAGCTGGTCCGGCAGCGAGATCGAGAGAATGGGCAAGGCCGCCCGACTTATGGCTGTCCTGACCTTCACTCTCCCTCAGAGCCAGCCGCTCATCTACACCGCCCAGGAGATAGGTTATGACCATCGTCTGGCTTTCTTCGAGAAGGACCCTGTACCTTGCTGGTGCCAGAGCGACGAGACCAATTTCTATCAGACTCTCACTGCCCTCAGGCACTCTCATCCGGCTCTCCGCTCAGGCGAGAAGGGTGGCGAATATGAGGTTCTCGACGACCAGTGGGTGCCTGACGACGTGTTCGCATTCACCAGGACCTGCGCAAAGGAAAAGCTGATGGTCCTCGCCAACTTCTCCGAGAAATACACTGAGGTGGCCCTCCCTGACGCAGAGAAATGGGCTGACGCCATCAGCGGTGAGATCTTCAACGACGAGCTCAACTGCCCAGTCCTCACTCCTTGGGGCTATCGTATCCTTGTCCGTAAATAACCTTATTACCATAAGATATATATGAAAAGAATAGCAGCGCTGGCAGCCGCAGTCCTCGTGATGGCCGGATGTGCCGGAAACTTCAACCCCGATTCAGTTGCAGACGCTACTGTGGACCAGATTTCCCGCGTTGAACCGCTTTCCTGGTGGGTGGGAATGAAGACCCCGCTCCAGGTACTCGTCCAGGGCCCGGAGATTTCCTCATACGACGTGACTCTCGAAGGCGACTGCCGCGTGGACATTACCGGCATCCACCTGGCCGACAGTCCTAACTACCTCTTCATCGACGTGGACGTGTGCCGCACGGCGAAGCCAGGTGCTTATTATTTCGTCTTCACCAAGGGCGATGAGCAGTTCAAGGTACCATACGAGATCGCTGAGCGCCGCGACGGCTCCGCAGAGCGCAAGAGCTTCACGACCGCCGATTTCATCTACCTGATTATGCCTGACCGCTTCGTGGATGCGGATGAGAACCTCGATATGGTTCCGCGCATTATGGAAAGCGTGGACAAGGAGGCCTTCTTCGGCCGCCACGGAGGCGACATCGCAGGCATACGCGGCCAGCTGGACTATCTCGCCGACCTCGGTGTGACCGCCATCTGGAACACGCCTCTGCTCGAGGATAACCAGCCTCGCGAGTCATATCACGGCTATGCCTGCACCGACTACTACCACATCGACCGCCGCTTTGGCAGCAACGAGGACTATAGGGACCTCACTGCCGCTGCCCACGAAAGGGGCATCAAGATGATTATGGACATCGTGACCAACCACTGCGGCTCAGCCCATTGGTGGATGGACGATATGCCATTCGAGGACTGGATCCACGTATGGCCTGAATATACCCACAGCAACTGCTGCTTCTCCCTGCAGAACGACCCACAGGCCGCACAGGTCGACGTGGACAATATGCAGGGCGGCTGGTTCGACACTTCTATGCCGGATATGAACCTCGACAACCCTTACGTGCTCCAGTATTTCAAGCAGTGGGCAGTTTGGTGGATCGAATATGCCAACCTCGACGGCCTCCGCGTGGATACCTATCCATATAATGAGAAGTATCCTATGAGCGAGTGGTGCAAGAGTGTGCGCGCCGAATATCCGAACATCAATATCGTGGGCGAAGTGTGGACCTGCAATGTGCCTCAGCTCGCATATTGGCAGACCGGCAATCCTAACAAGGATGGCTTCGACAGCAATCTGCCGGCTATTATGGACTTCCCGCTCCAGGCCGCATTCACCCAGGGTCTTTCAGCCGACTACGTGAACTGGGACGAGGGAATGGTGAAGTTCTACGACTGCGTCGCCAACGACCAGTACTATCAGGATATGTCCAATATGATGATCTTCCCTGGCAACCACGACACCGAGCGCATCGCCGATATGGTCGGCCGCAGCGTGCCTCGCCAGAAGATCGCAATGGCCCTCCTGAGCACCCTGCGCGGCATCCCTCAGCTGCTTTATGCTGACGAACTGATGGCCGTTTCAAGGGATATGCGTCAGGGGCACGGCGGACTCCGCATCGATTTCCCTCTCCAGTGGCAGGACGATCCTGTGGCCGTGGAGGTACACGATTACTGCAAGACCCTCTTCAACTGGCGCAAGACTGCTACTGCCGTACACAACGGCAAGACCAGGCATTTCCTGCGCAGGGACAACACCTACGCCTATTTCCGTTACAACGACGAGCAGGTGGTGTTCGTGTATGTGAACAACAGCAGGGAAGATAAGACCATTCCTTGGGCTGACTATGCAGAGGCTGCCGGCGGGCTTGTTTCCGGCACCGACGTGATCAGCGGCCAGACCGTGGATTTCTCCGCCCCTGTGACAATGGCTCCTCTGAGCTGCCTCGTAGTAGATTTCAAATTATAATAGATATATGAAGCGTATATTCCACTTCGCGGCCCTCGTGGCCTCCGCCTTTGCCCTCGCAGCCTGCTGCTGTCAGGCGCCTGTCCTTTCCGACCAGCAGACCATCAGTTCTCCTGACGGACGTCTGTCTATGACCTTCGGACTCAGCGAGCAGGGCGAACCTTGCTATTGCCTCAACTACGGTGACACCGCAGTGGTGCTGCCTAGCCGCCTGGGCTTCGAACTCAGGGGCACCGTGAAGGCTACAGAACTCGATTTCAAGGGCGCTGGCATCACCAAGATCGACGCCAAGCCATCTTATATGTTCAACAGCGATTTCCGCGTGCTGGACGTGCAGACCGATTCCTTCGATGAGACTTGGGCTCCTGTCTGGGGCGAGGAGAAGGCTATCCGCAACAACTACAACGAGCTCCTCGTATGCCTCGAGCAGGGCGAGACCGGACGTCTTATGAACATCCGTTTCCGCCTCTTCGACGACGGCCTCGGCTTCCGCTATGAGTTCCCTGGCAACCAGGAACTCAACTATTTCGTGATCAAGGAGGAACTCACCGAGTTCGCAATGGCCGACGACTGCCTCGCGTGGTGGATTCCGGGCGATTTCGACACCCAGGAATATCAGTACGCCGAGACCCGCCTGTCAGGCATCAGCGCAGAACTTCCTGCCCACGTGTGCGGCAACTCCAGCCAGACCCTCTTCTCCAAGAGCGGCGTGCAGACTGCCCTCATTATGAAGACCGACGAGAACCTCTATGTGACCATTCACGAGGCCGGTCTGGTGGACTATCCTTGTATGCACCTCGACGTGAACGAGAAGACTCGCGTCCTGACTTCCTTCCTCACTCCTGATGCTCAGGGCTGGAAGGGCTATATGCAGACCGCCTGCAAGACTCCTTGGAGGACAGTGCAGGTAACTCCTACCGCCACCGAGATGCTCGCAAGCCGCCTCGTGCTCAACCTCAACGACCCTTGCGTCTATGAGGACGTAAGCTGGATCCATCCTGTGAAGTATATGGGCGTATGGTGGGAGATGATCGCCGGTGCCGGCTCCTGGGCCTATACTGACGAATATCCGTCCATCCACCTTGGCGAGACCGACTATGCTTCCGCAAAGCCTTCAGGCCGCCATAGCGCCAACAATGAGAAGGTCCGCGCGTACATCGACTTCGCTGCCGAGAACGGCTTCGACGCTCTGCTGATCGAGGGCTGGAACATCGGTTGGGAAGACTGGGCCAACTGCAGCAAGGACTATGTCTTTGATTTCCAGACCCCATATCCGGACTTCGATATCAAGGCTCTGAACGACTATGCCCACAGCAAGGGCATCAGGCTCGTGATGCATCACGAAAGTTCTTCTTCAGTGCGCAACTACGAGCGCCATCTGGAGGCAGCCTACAACCTTATGAACCAGTATGGCTACGACGCTGTGAAGAGCGGCTATGTGGGCGATATCCTCCCACGCGGAGAGCACCACTACGGCCAGTGGATGGTAAATCACTACCTCTACTGCGTGACCGAGGCTGCAAAGCATCATATTATGGTGAATGCCCACGAGGCAGTGCGCCCTACCGGCCTCTGCAGGACCTATCCTAACCTCATCGGCAACGAGTCCGCCCGCGGTACCGAGTACCAGGCCTTCGGCGGCACCCAGCCTAACCACACCACCATCCTCCAGTTCACCCGTCTGAACGGTGGTCCTATGGACTTCACCCCGGGCATCTTCGAGCAGAACCTTAAGGAGTGGTGCGGCAACGACAGCCACGTGAACGCGACCATCGCAAACCAGCTGTCCCTCTATGTGACTTTCTATTCTCCGCTCCAGATGGCGGCCGACACTCCTGACCACTACCGCCCTTATATGGACGCCTTCCAGTTCATCAAGGACGTGGCCGTGGATTGGGACGAGACCCGCTACATCGCAGCAGAGCCTAACGACTATCTCGTAGTGGCCCGCAAGCCTAAGCAGAGCACCCTCACCGGCTCCGCAGCAGCCTTCAGCAAGGGCCGCGACACCTGGTTCCTCGGCGGCACCACCGACGAGCAGCAGCGCAGCGTGGACGTCGCTCTCGACTTCCTCACTCCTGGTGTCTCATACGAAGCTGTGATCTACGCCGACGCGGCCGATGCTGACTACCTGACCAACCCTCAGGCCTACACCATCACCCGCCAGGACGTCACTTCCGCTGACAGCCTCAGCCTCACAATGGCCCCAGGCGGCGGCTTCGCCGTTTCCTTCAGGGCGAGGTAGGGGATTGCCGGCGTTTGTGCTGGGCGTTTGTGCCGGGTTTCGTGGCACTTTGTGGCCCTTTTGTGGCACCTAACTAACTACCACTCCCTGAACGGGTGCTTGGTGAGCATCTTGTTGTAATAGCGAGGGTCGCCGGTGACTTCGGCACCGAGCCAGGACGGTTTTTCGAAGGCTTCGTCGGGACTTGAGAGTTCGACTTCGGCCATCACCAAGCCCTCGTTGTCACCGTAGAATTCGTCCACCTCGAAGGTGTGGCCTTCGAACGGCACGAGGTAGCGGGTCTTGTCGATTATGCCCTTCTCGCAGAGGAGCATCAGCTCTTCGGCTTCCTTGACGGGGATTTCCTTCTCCCATTCGTAGCGGACGAGGCCGTCGGCGGAAGAATTGCCCTTGATGGTCAGATAGCCCTTGTCGCCACGGATGCGGACGCGCACGGTGCGGCCCGGAACGGTACCGATATAGCCCTGTGCAATGCGGGTGGCGTCGGTAGCCGCTGCCTTCCAGGCGTCGGATGCGAGCAGAAACTTCCTTTCTATTTCAAGTGCCATTGCTATTCGCCGAGTAATCTCTTGGAGAATTGAGTGTTGTCGTATATGCCTGAGAACTTCTCTGCGCCGACACCGATGGAGAACACTGGCGTCGGCAGGCCTGAATGCTTGGATCCGGCGAAGTTGATGCCGGCTTTGGTAGCAAGAGCGCGACAATCACTCTTCTGATAGCTGTCGCGAGGCTTGCCGCTGTTCCAGTCCTCGTCGAGAATCTGCCAGTTGATGGTGTGGCCCTTGTATTCTGCACAAGGAGAAATGCCGCCGGTCTCGTGATCGGAGAAAACGACAATCAGAGTCTCGTCCTTGTGGCTCTCATAGAACTCCAGAGCCACTTTGACGGCATCCTCAAGCTTGAGGACCTCATTCACGACAGCGCGCGGGAACACCAGATGGGCAGCGTGGTCGACATTGCCCTCCTCGCAGAGGATGAGGAATGGCTGCTCGTCCCCGAACATATCGAGGCAGCATCTGAGATACTGGGCCGGAGTGACATCGCCCGGATAATCCTCAAGCGTGTAGTCCTTGGTCACGTCCGCCTCTGCGGTAATCAGCGACTTCGAAGTCCTGTTGCGCTCATTGCACATAATGCATTTGGCGACCGACCTGTCGCGCACATTGAATTCAGCTACGCCGTAATATGCGGAATATCCGTGGTTCTGCAGGTACTCATCCGCATTCAGTTCTCCCTCAGTATTCTCGAAATCTATGAAGCTGTTGCCGGCAAGGAATTCGAAGCCGGAAGCAGGTATCGAACGAGTGAGTTCCCTGAAGGCGCCACGGCTCTTGTTGTGGCTGTACATCGCGGCCGGTGTGGCGTGATTGATTGGGTCGGTACTCATAAGGCCGACTTTATAGCCCCTCTCGTGGAGAATCTCGCCTATGCTGCGTACTGGTTTGAAATCAGTGTCGACTCCGATCGTGCCGGCGGTGCCTTTTGAGCCGCAGAAAAGCGCGGTGCCAGCCTCGGACGAGCCCGTCGCGAACCTGTCGGCGGCCTGGGTGTCCATCATTCCACAATATGGAAAATCGCGGAACACGAGATGTTCCACCTGGCAGTTTTCGCCGTTCTGATAGGCCTTGTAGCTTTCGGTGATAGTAAGGGCACCCTGTCCCATTCCATCTCCGAACATCAGGAAAATATACTTAGGCTGTGCGTTGAGGCTGAATGCTGACGCTATCAGAAGCGCGGCAGAAAAAAGAATGTGGAATCGTTTCATATAGGCAAATGTAAGAATATTTCAGTAGATTTGCATTGCAAAAAAGTTACCAATATGCACGAGAAATATATGAAACTGGCCATCGAAGAGGCCAGAACAGGAATACGAAACGACCACGGCGGCCCATTCGGCACCGTGATAGTTAAGGACGGAGAAGTCGTGGCCACCGGTCACAATATGGTACTTCTCAACAACGACGCAACCGCCCACGGCGAGGTCAGCGCAATACGCGCGGCTGGCCAGAAACTTGGCACATTCGACCTCTCCGGCTGCATACTCTACACCACTGGCGAGCCTTGCCATATGTGCCTCTGTGCCTGTATGTGGGCCAATATCGACAAGATCTACTACGGCTGCACGATCGAGGACAACGGCCTCATCGGCTTCCGCGACGACAAGTTCGACAAGATCTTCGGCGGCCGCGACAAACTCGAAGGCTTTATGACCGAAGTGGAGCGCCAGGCCTGCCTCGAACTCTTCGACGAGTACCGTTCGCTCAAACGCAGAAACTATTAAATTAAAGATATGAAACGAATCTTCCTCCTCGCTGCGGCTATCGCGACCTTTGCTGCCTGCAATCAGGTTACATTGCCAATCACCAGGACCCTTGACTGCGACGTGCTCGTAATCGGCGGCGGTCCTGCCGGCATCGGAGCGGCTGTATGCTCTGCCCGTCACGGCGCCAACACCATTCTGGCCGAGCGCAACGGCTGCCTCGGCGGCACTGCGACCTCCGGTCTCGTGGCTCCGTTTATGTCCTCCACGACCCCTGACGGCGAGACTTTCCTCATCCGCGGCTTCTACGAAGAACTCGTGAACCGAATGGTTGCCGAGGGCGGCGCCATCCATCCTCTGGATGCCAAGATCGGCTCCTGGACCGCATATCGCGACAAGGGCCACCACGGCCTGACGACCTTCTCCTACGAGACTCTCAAGCGCGTGAGCGAGGAATTCTGCAAGGAGGCCGGCGTGAACCTGCAGTACCATCTGCTCTTCATCAAGGCCGACACCCGTCGCGACAAGATCACCGCTGCTTACTTCGCGACCAAGGACGGCATCTGGAAGATTACTGCAAAGAACTATATTGACTGCACAGGCGACGGCGACCTTGCATATCAGGCTGGTGTACCATATATATATGGTGACGGTGAAGGCGGCGTACAGGCCGTTTCTATGTTCTTCACCGTGCGCGGCGTGGACAAGGCCAAGATGGACGCCCACAATGCCGACTGCCTGGCCCGCGGCGACTACGAGGGTCAGTGGTATATGAACGAGATCAAGGCTGCCCGCGAGGCCGGCGAATTCCCGTCCTGGCGCAACAAGATAGCCCTTTTCGAGAACCTCGACGGCACATATTCGGTGAATATGGCCCAGAGCGACGAGGTGGACGGACTCGACCCTAAGCAGGTGACCGACGCTGAGGTGGACGGACGCGCACAGATCAATATGATTGTGAAGTTCCTCCGCAAATATGTCAGTGGCTGCGAGAACTGCGAACTTATGGCCACCGCTGACCAGCTGGGCGTACGCGAGACCCGCCGCATCGTGGGCGAATATACCGTTCCGACCGAGGACGCCCAGAACTCCGTGAAGTATCCGGACCCTATCTTCTGCTGCGCCAACCATATGGACATCCACCGCAAAGGCTATGTCGAATATGTGGCCCGCAACACCAACGACCCATACTATATGCCTTACCGTATGCTGCTTCCTAAGAAGGTCAGCAACCTGCTCGTGGCCGGCCGTTGCGCCGCTGCTGAGCGTCCGGTGATGGCTGCAGTACGCGTCATTCCGCCTTGCTTCGCTATGGGTCAGGCCGCCGGTACCGCCGCTGCCCTCTCCGTGCGTCAGGGCGTGGGTCCTAAGGCCATCGATCCAGCCGAGCTGGTGGACACCTTGAAGGCCGACGGCGTTTATTTGCCGGAGTAATAAACCCTTCGAATTATGGCAGACGTTTTTGAACCTATCATCCTCAGCGATGAGACTGTCGACGGCATCCGTCACATCGCCGCCACCCCAAGCACCCTGGTGTGCAGTTCCCGCATCGACATTGACCTCGAAGGCGAGCTCATCCGCGGCGTGAAATACACCCGCGGCTGCGACGGCAACACCCAGGGCGTAGCCGCTCTCGTCGAGGGTATGACCATCTCCGAGGCTGCCCGCCGTCTGCGTGGCATCAACTGCCACGGTCGCGGCACCTCCTGCCCTGACCAGCTCGCCCGCGTGCTCGACTTCGCCGCACGGGAGTAGTCTACTTCACCCTCAGGGTGACGACGATAGGGTAGTGGTCGGAAGGCTTGCAGAAGTTGTGCATGTCCTTCAGGCGGTGGGCGGTGGCGAAGCCGTCGCGTATGGTCTGGGAGGACTTGACGCAGTCGTAGAGCGGCTGGGTCATATAGATGAAGTCGATGCGCTTCTTGGAGAAGGTCGATTGCTCGAACTGGCCGGGGTACTGCTTCTCGATGAGATCCACGTACGGGGTGTTCTGCCGCACATAGTCGTGTACCAGGAAGGCCTTGTCGGCAGGGTCTTTCTTATATGTGGCGTTGTCGATGCTTGAGATGGCGTTGAAGTCGCCGAGCATCATCCAATATTGCTTTTCCGCGCCCGGCTGCGAGAGAATGGTCTGCTCGCAGATGTACTTCATTTCGGTGCTGCGGAAGACGTCGCCGCCCTGTTCTGCCGCGCTCGCAGCCTGGTCCTCGGCCAGGTAGGCGAACTTCTGCGGCCAGGTGTGGACAGTCACGATGTTGAGGACCTTCTTGCCGATTTCCACCTGTGCCCAGCCGGCGCCGTGCACTACCACGATGTCGTCGTCATTGCCGTTCACGCGCTTTACAATGCGTATCGGGAACTTGGAGGTGATGACCTGTGGGAAGGTGTCCCTCTTGCCACAGATGCACACGTAGGAGTGGCCATATCGACGGGCCAGCAGATCCCAGTTATATGGGAGATATGCCTCCTCGCAGCCTTCCATCTTCACGCAGGTGTCGGTGCGATAGCGGGACTCGGCTTCGGCCCAGACGCAGATGTCGGGGTCCTGCGACTTCACGAACTCCACGAAGTTGTCGTAGTTGTTGCCCTGGTCGGACCACATACCGTTCTGGATGTTCCAGTAGAGGACTTTCAGGTCCTTGCCCTTTGCGGGAAGAAGCGTCGCGATGCCCAGGAAAAGGGCGATGATGAGACTGATTTTCTTTGTCATATAATCTATCTATTGAATTTTATCTTGTGATACCCGTCATCTGCTTGCGGAAGTCGGTCGGTGAAATGGCGTTGACTTTCTTGAAGAGGGTGGCGAAATACTCCTGACTCTCGAAATTGAGGGTGAATGCGATATCCTTGACTGAAAGGTCCAGGTTGTAGAGCATCTCCATCGCCTTCTGGAGCTTGAGATTGTTCTTGTACTGCACCGGCGACATACCAGTGTATTTCTTGAAGGCGGAGCGGAAGGAGGAATAGTTCATACCGATGCGAGCTGCTATCTCAGGTATGCTGATGTCCTTTTCGATGGACTCCTGGATGAATATGCGCGCAAGGTCTATCTTGTCCATCACATCTTCACCCGACTTCAGTTCGTGGAGGTTTGAAAGGGTGTTCACGAGCCCCAGGATGTGCATAAGGTAGCCCGCCAGCAGCTGCTGATAGCAGAAGACTTGACTGTGAGGCCCCAGAGATCGTCCCTCTCGCTATGTATTGTGTATTTATACTTATGTGGCATAGTTCAAAGATAATCAAAAGCTTAATATGAAAAAACAAAAAGTGAAGATTGTATCAGTAAAACAAGCCTACATTGCGTAGAATCAACTATTCCGCATTAATAATTGACACGAAAAATCAAAGATATGGAAACAAAAAAACAAATTCAACAGTCGGTTTTCAGGCCTTGGCAAAGCGAATAAGTATTCAAGAAATCGAGGAGAAATGCTAACTTTGGGAAAATAATCCGCCTATGGAAGATACCCTGATAAGCATACTCGACGCAATCAACAACCCTATGGCGACCGTGATGGTCGTGGTGCTCTGCATCTGCGGCATCTGGTTCACAATACGCACCAAGGGCGTACAGTTCAGGATGATAGGGGAGATGTGCCGGCTGCTAGGCAAGCCGGACAAGTCCCAGAGCGACGGCATCTCCGGCTTCCAGGCTTTCACCGTGTCACTGGCTTCCCGCGTGGGTACGGGCAACCTCGCCGGAGTGGCGACGGCCATTGTCGTGGGCGGTCCGGGCGCCATCTTCTGGATGTGGGTCATGGCCCTCATCGGCAGCGTGAACACCTTCGTGGAATGTACCCTGGCCCAGCTTTTCAAGACCAAGGGCAAGGATTCCTTCATCGGCGGTCCGGCCTACTATATCACCAAGGGACTCAAGAAACGTTGGTTTGCGGTCATATTCGCCGTGGCCATCATCGCCCAGTTCGGCCTCACCAACAATATGGTCCAGGCCAACACCATTTCCTCGGCTTTCACTGCTGCATTCCACATCAGTCCGTGGATAATGGCGGCCGCCATCACCCTGCTTTCGGTGATCATCATCTTCGGCGGCATCCAGCGCATCGCCAAGGTCTGTTCCATCATAGTGCCTTTTATGGCCCTGGCCTATCTGGCCATCGCCGTCTGGGTCCTCGTCACCAACATCACTGCCATCCCAAGCGTGATGGCCATAATAGTCAAGAGCGCCTTCGGAGCCGACCAAGTGACCGGCGGAGCAGTCGGTATGGCGATTATGATGGGCTTCAAACGAGGTATTTTCAGCAATGAGGCGGGCGAGGGAAGTGCTCCGAACGCCGCCGCGACTGCAGATGTTTCCCACCCTGTGAAGCAGGGTCTCATCCAGACTCTCGGCGTCTTCACCGACACCCTCATAGTGTGCTCCTGCACCGCCTTCATCATAATGTGCTCAGGTCTCTACGACTGCGGCGCAAACGGCATCGAACTCACTCAGGTGGCACTTTCGTCGCACATAGGCGAGGTGGGCAAGAGCATCATCGCGGTGGCCATACTCTTCTTCGCATTCTCCAGCGTCATAGGCAACTACTACTACGGCGAATGCAACGTGGCCTTTCTCTGCAAGGACTCCAAATGGACCAAGCCGGCCATCCAGACCTACCGCGTCATCCTCGGCGTGCTCATCTTCATAGGCTCCATCATCAAGGTGGAACTCGCCTGGTCCCTCGTGGACTTCTTTATGGTCATAATGACAGTCTGCAACCTCATCGCGATACTCCTGCTCGGCAAATACGCCGTGCGCCTCCTGGACGACTATCAGAAGCAGCGCAAGGCCGGCAATGATCCGGTCTATGACGCATCCACCTGCCCTGAAATAGCGGACGAGACGGAGTGCTGGAAAAAGTAATAAAAGATATGGAAAAACATTCAGTCGCAATCGATCTCGGCGCAACCAGCGGACGCGTCATATACGCAGCCTATGACGGCCAGCGTGTGACGATGGAAACCATCCATCGCTTTGCCACTCCGTTGGTGGAGGAAAACGGAAGATATTATTGGGACATAGCCCTCCTGCACGGGGAAATCAAGGCCGGTCTTGCAAAATTGAAAGGCCGCCGGATAGACTCCATCGGAGTTGACACCTGGGGAGTGGACTTCTGCAAAGTACTCGCTGACGGCACTCTTGCAAGGCCGAGGGCCTACAGGGACCCATACACGGTGGGTATCCCTGAGGAGTTTTTCGGCGCTATGCCGCGCGAGGAACTCTATCGCCGCACAGGCATCCAGATAATGAATTTCAACAGCGTGTTCCAGCTCTATGCGCAGCAGAAGGCGGGTGAACTGGACGACGCGGTAAAACTCCTCTTTATGCCCGATGCCATCAGCTATCTGCTGACTGGGGAGATGGTCTGCGAGTACACTATGCTCAGCACCAGCGCCCTGATGGACCCACGCAGCAAACGCCTCGACGAGGCAATTCTCAAGGTCTGCGGCGTAAGTTCCGATCTTTTCCCGCCTATCGTGATGCCTGGAAAGCAGGTCGGCACTTTGAAGGCTGAATACGGCCTCGGTTCAGTGCCTGTAATCGCTGTTGCAGGCCACGATACGGGCTCGGCCGTCTATGCAGTGCCGTCCACCGAGGAGCATTTCGCCTATCTGAGCAGCGGCACCTGGAGCCTTATGGGCATCGAGAGTCCGGAGCCTGTCATCAATGACGAGATGTTCTCCCTCAATTTCACGAATGAAGGCGGAGCCAAAGGCAACACCAGGCTCCTCAAGAATATAACAGGTATGTGGCTGCTGGAGCAGTGCCTCGTGAAATGGCGCAGTGAAGGCAAGGACTATTCCTACTCCCAGCTGGCTCAGATGGCCGTTGAGGCCGGAGCGTCCAAACAGCTCATCAACCCCGACGACGCGGCATTTGCATCGCCTACCGATATGCCTGCGGCACTCAGGGCCAAGGCCGGTGCAGACCTGACCGACGCCCAGCTCGTGCGCCTGATCTACGATTCCCTCGCTGCCAGATATGCCGAAGTGTTCCATAAACTCGAGACCATTGCGGGCCACAAACTCACGCAGCTCAACATCATCGGCGGTGGCTGTCAGAACGAACTTCTGAACCAGATGACCGCGGATGCCTGCGGAGTCAAGGTCGTGGCCGGTCCGGCAGAGTGCACCGCCCTGGGCAATGTGATGATCCAGGCGGGTCTGGGCCGCAGGGACATATTGAATTCAATTGAAACCAAAACATTCATTCCAAATGAGTAAAGCATACGAAATCGCCCGCGAACGCTACGCGGAGCTTGGCATCGACACCGAACAGGTGCTCGCACAACTTCAGAATTTCCATCTTTCAATGCACTGCTGGCAGGCCGACGACGTGGCCGGCTTCGAAAGTGCAGGTGACCTCACCGGCGGCATCCAGGCCACTGGCAACTATCCAGGCAAGGCCCGCAACATCGATGAGCTCCGTGCGGACATCCTCAAGGCCAAGAGCCTCATCCCTGGTTCTCACCGCCTCAATCTCCACGAGATCTACGGCGAGTTCGGCGGCAAGTATGTGGACCGCGACCAGGTGGGCGTGGAGCACTTCCAGGGCTGGATCGATTGGTCCAAGGAGACAGGCACTCCGCTCGATTTCAACTCCACTTCCTTCTCGCATCCGAAGAGCGGCAACCTCAGCCTCTCTTCTCCTGACGCCGAAATCCGCGCTTTCTGGGTGGAGCACACCAAGCGCTGCCGCGACATCGCCGACGCAATGGGCAAGGCCCAGGGCGACCCTTGCATTATGAATGTGTGGGTGCACGACGGCTGCAAGGACTTCTCCGTGAACCATATGATGTACCGCGAGTACCTCAAGGACTCCCTCGACAAGATCTTCGCTGAGAAGAAGGAGAATATGAAGGACTGCATCGAAGGCAAGGTCTTCGGCATTGGCCTCGAGAGCTTCACCGTTGGTTCCCACGACTTCTACACCGCCTACGCGGCCAAGAACAACAAGATACTCACCATCGATACCGGTCATTACCATCCTACCGAGTCACCTGCCGAGAAGGTGTCTGCTGTGCTCCAGTTCGTGCCTGAACTGATGCTCCACGTGAGCCGTCCGGTACGCTGGGATTCCGACCACGTAACTTTGATGGATGACCCGACTCTCGAACTCTTCTCCGAGATCGTACGCGCCGGCGCTATGGACCGCGTGCACTACGGTCTCGACTATTTCGACGGTGCCATCAACCGCATCGGTGCCTACGTAATCGGCTCCCGCGCTGCCCAGAAGTGTATGCTCCGCGCCCTCCTCGAACCTACCGAGCTCATCCGCAAATGGGAACTCGCCGGCGAGACCTACAAGGTGCTGGCCCTCCTCGAGGAGGCCAAGACTATGCCTTGGGGCGCTGTGTACGACGAATTCTGCGAGCGCAACAACGTGCCTGCAGGCAGCGCATATATGGCTGAGATCGACAGATATGCCGCAGAGGTAACTTCAAAACGATAGACTATGCTCAAGGAAATAGAACAGACCGCCGAGGTCGCCGGATATCTCTGGCAGAAAGGCTGGGCAGAACGCAACGGCGGCAACATCACCGTCAATGTCACCGACAGCCTGGACGAGGCCACCAAGGCCCTTCCAGCCATTGCCGGACCGTTTGAAATCGGTATCGAACTGCCTCATCTGAAAGGTAAGTTCTTCTATTGCAAGGGCACAGGCAAGCGAATGCGCGACCTCGCCCGTGACCCTATGGCCAACGGCAGCATAATCCGCATCTGCGACGACTGCGCCTCCTACGAGATAATCGCGGACCAGCCGGTGAAACCGACTTCGGAACTTCCGTCCCACCTGGCTCTGCACAACTATCTCATCGGCAGCGGCAGCAACTACAAGGCCTCCCTCCACACCCATCCTATCGAACTGGTGGCAATGTCCCACAGCAAGGAGTGGCTGGATGCCGAGCACCTCACCAGGACCCTCTGGTCTATGATTCCTGAGACTCTCGCCTTTGCTCCGCTAGGAATCGGAGTCGTGCCTTACGAACTGCCGTCATCGGTGAAACTGGCCGACGCCACCCTCGAGCAGATCCGCAAGTACGACGTGGTCCTCTGGGAAAAGCACGGCACAGTCGCCGTCGGTACCGACATTATGGATGCCTTCGATCAGACCGACGTGCTCAACAAAGCCGCCTGCATCTATATGAGCGCCCGCAATATGGGCTTCATCCCGGACGGTATGACCGACGCCGCGATGAAGGAAGTGCAGGACGTCTTCAATTTGCCTAAAACTAGAAACTGATTATAGTATGAAACAACGTTTACCTTTATTCGCGATCGTGGCTGTCGCATTTACTTTCCTGGCATCCTGTCAGCCAGAGCAGGTGCCCGAGGAGTTGCCTGGACCATCAGCAGTTGACCTTGGTCTCTCTGTCAAGTGGTATTCGTGTAACCTCGGAGCTTCATCTCCGGAGGAATATGGCCTATATTACCAATGGGGTGACACCCAGGGTTATGGTTTAGACACTTCAGATGGTAAATGTTTCTACTGGTACGACACTAAATTCTACACCACCTACAAGTGGTGCGATGGTTCGCAAACTACATTGACCAAGTATAACACCAAGTCGGATTATGGTACGGTTGACAACATAACCGTCCTTGAGCTGGAGGACGATGCCGCAAGGGCTGCCCTTGGCGACAACTGGCGTCTACCGACTAGTGTGGAGTGGGCTGAACTCACGAATAAGAGCAATTGTTCCTGGACGTGGACCACGATCAATGGGGTCAATGGCTATAAGGTTCAATCATTGAAGTCAGGTTATACTCGCAAATGGATATTCCTTCCTGCTGCCGGCTGTCGTTTTTCTAACTCTTCTAACGAGGTCGGAACCCGTGGCAGATACTTTTCCTCGACCCTCGCTGTGGATTCCCCGCATATGGTACGCAGC
This sequence comes from Bacteroidales bacterium UBA1745, assembly GCA_002314885.1. Taxonomy (GTDB): domain Bacteria; phylum Bacteroidota; class Bacteroidia; order Bacteroidales; family UBA932; genus Cryptobacteroides. The sequence goes on from DCHT01000064.1 coordinate 79,193, forward strand.
TTCAGCTTCAATTCGGAACATCTTTACGCGCCAACCGAGCTCCGTTGCTACGGTCTACCTATCCGTCCCGTCTCAGAATAGAATAATCCCCGCCACAATCGCTTGTAGCGGGGATTTCTGTGATCTGGTTGGGATTCGAACCCAAGACCCACAGCTTAGAAGGCTGTTGCTCTATCCAGCTGAGCTACCAGACCGAACCTTTGGGGACGGATTTCCGTCGGGCTGCAAAGATAGGGCATATTTTTCGTTACGCAAATTTTTTCGCCCCCTAAGAGGGGGAAAATCCCTAATTGGCTTTTTGGAGGGAAATCTTAAATTTGCGAGATAATACTACGAGAATATGTCAGAAAAACTGAGAATCATCATCGCTGATGACCATCCTATCTTCCTTCTGGGGCTCAAGACTATGATGTCAGGGCTCGACGGAATCGAGGTCGTGGGCACTGCCAGGAACGGCGCCGAAGCCATTGAGATATGCCGCGAACTCAAGCCGGACGTGGCCCTGCTGGATATCGTGATGCCTGTGGCCGACGGTATCGAGGCCGCTAAGACGATCATCGCTGAGGAGATGGACACCCGCGTGCTGATGCTGTCCGCCGACACGACTACCGCGACAGTCGAGACCCTGCTGAACCTGGGCGTCGACGGCTTCATCTCCAAGAACACTTCGGCGACCGAAATCGCCAACGCAGTGGCCTCAGTGGCCGGTGGATATAACTACTACGGAACCGATATCGCCCGTATAATCGAGCGTCTGCACTCCGCCAAGAACGTCGCCAACTCCGTATTCACCCCTCGCGAACTTGACGTCATCCAGCTCTCCTGCCAGGGACTGCAGTACAAGGAAATCGCTGACAAGCTCAACATCAAGACCAAGACCGTCGACAACATCAAGGCCAACATCTTCCACAAACTGGGCATCAACAACACTGTGGAACTTGTAAGATATGCCCTGAAGAATGGTATAATTTCCATATAAATTGCTACCTT
>DCHT01000026.1:0-12679 GCA_002314885.1 Bacteroidales bacterium UBA1745
GGTGCGCTTCGGCTTTTGGAGCTCCTCAAGTAGGACTTGAACCTACGACCCCCTGATTAACAGTCAGGTGCTCTAACCAACTGAGCTATTGAGGAATTTGGTTACCCTTGCTTTCGTTTGGGATTGCAAATGTACTACATTTTTTTGTGCCTGCAAATTTTTCTTGACTTTTTTCTTATTTTTGTAAGCTAATACTAAAGTATACCGCGAATATGGATATAGAACTTTTGTCGAAGATGGTTAAGGAGCTGATTCTGGACAATGACAGGGTCACCCTTCCAGGTATGGGCGCATTCGTTGCGGAGATGGTTCCAGCATCATTCTCCGACAGGGGCTATACCATCAATCCGCCTTATCGTCGCCTTGCATTCAGGCAGGGAATGGACCAGGACTCGCTTCTGGTGGATCTCTATGCTTCGGCCAACGGAGTGGAAAAGGAGATTGCTTCCAGAGCCATCTCTGAATTTGTCCAGGGCCTTGCTGAGGAGCTGAAGGAGAGGAAGACCGTGGTGCTGCCGGGCCTGGGAAGGCTCAGGGCCACCAGGGAGAACAACTTCTTCTTCGTCCCTGATGAGGAACTCGATATCTTCCCTGAGGGTTTCGGCCTCGAACCGCTTTCCCTCAAGTCCCATTCCAAGCCTACTTCCTTCGATTTCACCGAACTCGACGTCCTCTCAAAGCCTGAGGAGGCTCCGGTTGAAGAGCCGGTTGAGGAACCGGTAGAGGAACCAGTAGAAACCCCGGTAGAGGAACCAGTAGAGGCTCCGGTAGAGGAACCAGTTGAGGCACCAGTCGAAGAGCCTGTAGAAGTTCCTGCTCCTGCAGCACCGGAGGAGAAGAGATGGTGGCTCGGAGAAGAAGAGGAAGACGAAGAGGAGGAAGAGGCGAGGACCAGCGTATGGAAGAAGGGCTGGTTCGTGACGCTATTCGTGATACTTATGCTGATACTTCTGGTGGCAGCGGCTTTCGGAGCCTTCCTGCTGCTGGCGAAGTATTGCCCGGATCTGATTGACAGGCTCCTCTATACCAAGGAGGAACTCGATATATTGAACAGAATATTATAGAACTATGGAACTTAAACTGGTGCGCGACCACCATATCGCCTGCTACAATACGGACCAGGGCTGCCGTCTGACTTTGTCGGCGCTTCTGGACTATGCACAGGATATGGCTGGTGACCACGCAGAAATCCTCGGTTTTGGAGCCGACCTCCTGATGAATTACAGGGTGGTCTGGATTCTCTCGAGGATCAAAGTGCGGATGGAAGAATACCCGGTGTGGCGTGATGAAGTCGTCATCACCACCTGGCATCGCGGACTGAACGGCCCCTTCTACATAAGGGACTACGAAATCAAGACCAAAGACGGCCGGAGGCTTGGATCCATTACCTCATCCTGGCTGCTGCTGAACATCGACGAAAGGAAGCTCATACGCTCCGACATTGCCACCGAACCTGAGAAGATCTGCTCCGAGGTTGCTCTGGAGCCGGTTGCGGGCAAGGTGCGCATTCCGAAGGACGTGGAGATGGTGGACTGCTTCGACCACGTGGTCCGCTATTCCGACGTCGACAAGAACGGCCACACAAACAACGTCAAATATACCGTAATGGCCCAGGACTGCCTGGACAGGGAGTTCGTCACGGCCAATCCGGTGAAGGAATATGAAATCAACTTCGTCAAGGAGGCTATGCCGGGTGAGACCATTCATCTGCGCAAGGGCGTCTCCCAGACGGAGGAGGGACCCCTCTGGTTCGTTGAAGGCTATGTCGACGGCCAGCAGTCCTTCGTTTGCAAGATGCAGTTCTAGTTTATGATTGAGCTTGTTTATCCGACCGAAGGCTATGCGCCTCAGATTCCTCCTATGAACGTGGAGGACAGGATGGCCATCATCCAGGGCCGCGCCAAGAAGGCTGAGGAAATGTTCCCGATAGTTGAACCTACCGGGGAGGTTGTAGGTATGTCCGCCCGCAGTTACTGCCACAGCGGCGCAAAGCCCCTGCATCCGGTGGTGCATCTGCACATAATTGACCGTATGGGCAGGCTCTATCTCCAGCATCGCTCACCTCTCAAGGACATACAGCCCGACAAGTGGGACACGGCCGTCGGCGGACACGTCAGCTACGGCGAGACCATCACGGAGGCCCTCTTCCGCGAGTCCTCCGAGGAACTCGGCTTCAGCGAATACAACCCTGTGCACATCTGCACCTACGTGTTCGAGTCCGCGATCGAGAAGGAACTCGTGTCTGTCTTCGCAGCCGTGGGCAGCACTTTCAGGCTCACTCCCGATGGGGATGAGATCGTGGAGGGCCGCTTCTGGAGCGAAGAGGAAATCGACGCTCACCTCGGCGACGGCAAGACCTTCACTCCGAACTTCGAATCGGAATTCGCAACCATACGCAAGCAGCTCTATGCCCTGCTATAAATAAAAGGAAGCAATATGACCGCAATAAAACTCATTGACAACGTCCGTCTGATGTCCACCGAGGCTCTGCGCCAGGTGGCAGCCGATGCCGACGGTGAATATGTAATGCTCTGCAGCGCCGCCGTCGATGTCGTATTCGGCGAAGGTGCAGTCCTCCGTTTCTGCCAGGTGGCGGATATGACGGGTGCGGATATGGTATATTCGGATGCATTCGGCCATCCGCTCATAGATTTCCAGATGGGCGCCCTCAGGGACGACTTCGACTTCGGACAGGCTATGCTCTTCAGGGTTTCCAGCCTTAAGGCCGCTGTGGCTGCTATGTCTGTCGACAGGCAGTTTGCCGCTTTGTATGAACTCCGTCTGGCTATGGGCAGCAAGGTGCATATCAACGAGCCTCTCTATACTGCCCGCGAACTCGACACTCGCAAATCCGGAGAGAAGCAGTTCGACTACGTGGACCCTCGCAACAGGGCTGTCCAGATAGAAATGGAAGAGGTCTGCACGGATTATCTGAAGAAGATAGGAGCATATCTGGCTCCGGCCTTCAAGGAACCTGACTTGGGCGCTGATGCTCCGGAGGTGACGGCCACGGTAGTCATCCCTGTGCTCAACAGGGTGAGGACCGTCGGCGATGCTGTCGCCAGCGCGCTCGCCCAGAAAGCGGACTTCAAGTTCAATGTGATCGTGGTGGACAACCATTCCACTGACGGCACCGGGGAACTGCTCGAGGCAATCGCCGCAAAGGACGACAGGCTTATCCACGTCATTCCTGAACGCACTGATCTGGGAATCGGCGGATGCTGGAACGCAGCTGTGAACCATCCGAAGTGCGGCCTCTATGCCGTGCAGCTCGACAGCGACGATGTCTATAGCGGACCGGACACGCTTGAAAAGGTGGTGGCCGCCTTCCGTGAACAGAAATGCGCAATGGTCATCGGAGCATATCAGATGACCGACGTGAATATGCAGCCTATTCCTCCGGGCGTAATCGACCACCGCGAGTGGACGGATGAAAACGGCCGCAACAATGCCCTCCGCGTCAATGGACTGGGCGCACCGAGGGCCTTCTATGTGCCTCTGCTCCGTCAGATAGGCTTCCCTAACACCAGTTACGGTGAGGATTATGCCGTGGGACTCCGCATCTGCCGCGAATATCGAATTGGCCGCATCTGGGACGTGCTCTACAACTGCCGTCGCTGGGACGGCAATTCCGACGCCGCCCTCAGTCAGGACAAGGTCAATCGCAACAATCTCTACAAGGATCGCATCCGTACCTGGGAACTCCAGGCCAGGATCGCAATGAACAGGTAATATGGCAAAGGATAGGGCCGAGATAGACAAGTTTTTCCGCGACCAGCTTTCGCAGTGGCCGCTGGCCTGTGACAACTTCAGGGCGCTGAAGGGGGTACAGGTCAAGGAATTCTCCCTCAGGGGACTGAGCGTGAGGGTTCAGCACAATCCCGCCCGTATAGTTTCCTCCGCTGCCAAGTTGGACAAGGCCACGCTCAGCAAGCGACCTTGCTTCCTCTGCCGCGAGAACCGTCCGAAGGAGCAGTTCTTCCTGCCTTTCGAAGGCCGCAAGGGTAAGAAATACGATATTCTCGTCAACCCGTATCCGATATTTCAGAAACACTTGGTGATTGCCCTCGAATCCCATCGCGACCAGTCCATCTGGAAGCGTTATGTGGATATGCTGGACCTCGCGAGGACCTATCAGGGCTACACCTTCTTCTACAATGGCCCGAAGTGCGGAGCCTCCGCGCCCGACCATCACCATTTCCAGGCAACCCTGAACGGGCAGATGCCTCTGGAGAAGGACGTGGATTCCCTTCTGTCCCTGTCCAGGACCTATCCTCAGAACGACACCCTCCAGTATATGACTTCGGTCCAGGACGCGCACCTTTATTATTATAATAGGTTCGCGAGGGGAGTGTTTGCCCTCAGGGCCCGTACCGCCAAATCGATGGCCAAACTGTTCTATCGTCTGCTGGACTGCGTGGACATACCCGCAGGGGAGACGGAACCGCCCTTCAATCTCATAACATACTATAAGGGCGGCGAATACCGCTCCATCGTGGTGTTCCGTTCCAACCATCGTTCCCACCACTATTTCTCGGAGGGTGAGGACCATCTCACGATGAGTCCGGGCTGTGCCGACGTAGCCGGAATGTTCATAGTTCCGGTGGCCGAAGACTTCGCCAAGATCAATGCGGAGCTGCTCCGCGAGATGATGGACGAAGTGACCTTGTCCGAGGAGGCGGAACGCAGGGTGATATGGAAACTCACCCGAACCCAGCCCGTGCTGAACGTGGGAATCCTATCGGCGAAGACCATCGAATTCGAGATGATCTCCGATGGCGCAGGACGCCAGAAGGCGACTTATCGCGAGGGTAAGATCGACTACAACGGTGCCCTCTACGACGAACTTTTCTTCGAGGCCCAGACTCCGTCCACTATGCTGGCTGAGCCGACCTTCGTGCTCTACGACGTAGTGATAGGCAAGGGCTTCCACTGGGAGCGCAAGGAAAGCCAGAAATTTGCCGGTTCCCTCAAGATAATAATCGAACACAACCACCTCGTGGCAGTGAATCTCATAGGCGTGGAAGATTACCTTGTGAGCGTAATCTCCTCCGAGATGAAGGCGACTGCCTCCGAGGAGTTCCTGAAGGCCCACGCGGTCATCTCCCGCTCCTGGGTGATGGCCCAGATAAGGGGGCGCAATAAGAAGAAAACCGAGTTCCAGCTGCCTGAGGGCGTGAATTCAACCCAGGCGGTGGTGACCTGGCTGGACTGCAACGGACGCACTGACGAAGTCCAGTCCGCCGACTATATAAAGTGGTACGATCACGACGAACACCGTCTCTTCGACGTTTGCGCGGACGATCACTGCCAGCGCTATCAGGGTCTTACAAGGGCTCTGGGGGCCACGGTCCGCAAGGTAATAGACGAGACCTGGGGACAGGTACTCACATATAACGGCGAAATCTGCGACGCACGCTTCTCCAAGTGCTGCGGCGGCGTGATGGAACTCTTCTCTTCCTGCTGGGAGGACAAGGACTACCCGTATCTCCAGGCTCTGCCGGACACTCCGGACCACAATTCGGATGCGGAGCCGTTCTGCCGTACTGACGACTTTGACATATTGGGCCAGGTGCTCAATTCCTACGATCTTGAAAACTACCAGGTATATGGATGGACTTCGACGCGTCCGGCCTCTGAATTCGGCCGTATGATAGAGGAGAAGTCAGGAAGGCATATAGGGACACTTACCGAACTGAAGCCTTTGAAGAAGGGTCCTTCGGGCAGGATCATCAGCCTGCTCATCGCTGGCAGCGAGGGCTCGTTTACAGTGGGTAAGGAACTGGAAATACGCAAGCTCCTGTCTCCGTCCCATCTGAAGAGTTCAAATTTCGAGGCCCGTTTCGAAAACGGCAATGTCACACTGACCGGCAACGGTTGGGGACACGGTGTGGGCCTCTGTCAGATAGGTGCGGCGGTTATGGCCTCCAGAGGCTATGACTATCGCAGCATACTCGAACATTATTATCCGGGCGCAGAAGTCCGAAACGACGTGAAATGAGATCAGGAAAGAACATAAATCCCTGGGCCTGGGTGCCTACGGTGTACATATTCGAAGGCCTTCCGAACGCCATCGTGAACACGGTGTCGCTTATGGTCTTCAAGAATATGGGTATGCCGAATGACAAACTCACGCTCTACACTTCGCTGCTGTCCTTCCCTTGGATACTCAAGATAGTCCTCAGTCCGTTTGTGGACACCATAGGCCGCAAGCGCTCCTGGGCGGCGGCGATGCAGGTGCTTATGGTCGTCTGCACCTGCGTGCTCGGCCTTACTCTGCCTAAATGTGCGCTCAGCCTCATCCTGGTACTCTTCCTCGTGACGGCATTCGCATCTTCCATACACGACATAGCCGCCGACGGCTTCTATATGCTGGGCCTGGATGAACACACCCAGTCTCTCTTCGTCGGCGTCAGGAATACTTTCTTCCGCCTGGCCCTGCTCTGCGGACAGGGACTGCTGGCAATCATCGCCGGAGTCTTCCAGGCGCACGGACACGACGCAGTGCTTTCCTGGTCCTGGACTCTCGTGGGCTGCTCTGCCGTGATGGCCCTCGTGGCGCTGTGGGACGTGCTTGCAATGCCGAGACCCGCTGCCGACAAGCCTCACAAGGGGGCTGACGTGGCCAGCACGGTCAAGGATCTGGGCCGTCTGTTCGTCTCGTTCATCACCAAGAAGGAGATCGTCATAGCAGTTGTCTTTATGCTGCTCTACCGCCTTCCTGAGGCCTTCTCCATCAAGATGCTCATACCTTTCCTGAAGGACGCTCCCGAGGTGGGCGGACTCGGAATGAGCGATGTCCACGTGGGCCTTGCCAACGGAACCATTGGCGTGATAGCCTTGCTGCTGGGCGGTATCCTGGGCGGCCTTGCCGGTGGAAAATGGGGACTGAAGAAATGCCTCCTTCCTATGGCGCTCAGCCTTGCACTGCCTTGCGTGGTGTATCTCTACCTGGCACTTGCACAGCCTCAGGGCGTGCTTCCGGTGTATCTGTGCATCGCAGTCGACCAGTTCGGCTACGGCTTCGGATTCACCGCATACACCTTATATATGCTTTATTTCTCAAGGGGTGACTACCAGACTTCCCATTATGCCTTCTGCACTGTGCTGATGACATTCAGTATGATGCTGCCCGGTCTCGTGGCCGGCAAGATCCAGATGCAGATAGGCTATCCGGCCTTCTTTGGTATGGTAATGGTATGTTGTCTTGTGACGGTCGCCGTAACCCTGATTGTAAGACGAAAAGTTGATCCAGAATATGGCAAGAAATAGAATAATAGCTCTAGCAGTGCTGATAGCGGCAACGCTTACAGCCTCAGCCCAGGTGAAGCCGGGCATCGAAGTCCTCCGCGAAAGGGGCTTCGAGGGACTCCAGGGCAAACGCGTCGGCCTGGTCACCAATCCGAGCGGCGTGGACCGCAATCTCAAAAGTACCATCGACATACTCAACGAGGCCCCGGAGGTCAACCTGACCGTCCTCTACGGCCCTGAGCACGGCGTCCGCGGTGATGTCTATGCCGGCGGCAGCGTGATGGACTACACCGACCCGGCAACTGGCCTTCCGGTCTACTCCCTCTATGGCGCCCACCGCAATCCTACGGATGAGATGCTGAAGAACGTGGATATCATAGTCTATGACATCCAGGACGTTGGTTCCCGTTCCTACACCTTCATCAGCACCCTCGGACTCGTAATGAGGGCTGCCGGTGCAAAGGGCATCGAGGTTATGGTGCTGGACCGTCCTAACCCGCTTGGAGGCAGGAAGGTCGAAGGCAACTATGTGGAGCCTGGCTACTATTCCTTCGTCAGCCAGTTCCGTATCCCGTACGTATATGGTCTCACTGTCGGAGAGGTGGCGATGCTCATCAATGAAGAGGGCCTCAACCTTGACCAGAAGGGCGACAAGGCTCACGTGAGCTGCAAACTTACGGTCGTACCTATGGAAGGATGGTCCAGGGATATGCTCTATGCCGACACCAAGCTCCCTTGGGTGCTTCCGTCTCCGAATATCCCGTCTTCCCGTTCCGCCATCTGCTATCCTTCCGCAGGACTTGTCGGAGAGTTCAGCAACTACCTCCAGATCGGAGTCGGCTACACCATCCCGTTCGAGGTGTTCGGCGCTACCTGGATGGACGCAGAGGCTCTCAAGGCCAAGCTGGACAGCTACAATATCCCGGGTGTGGGCTTCAGGGTGATCTACTACAAGCCGTTCTCCGGTGGAGCAGCCGGACAGCTGGTCAAGGGCGTGGAATATTTCTACACTGACTACGATGCTGCGATACTCACGATGACACAGTTCTACGTGATGCAGGCCGTCCACGAACTCTATCCTGCCAAGAATCCTTTTGCCGAAGGAAGCAGAAATAATATGTTCGACAAGGTATGCGGATCAAATCAGGTACGAAACTTGTTCTCTCCTTCATTCAAGGTTGACGATGTGAAGGATTTTTGGATGAAAGATGTCCAGGATTTCAAGGATTTGTCAAAGAAATACTATATTTACAAATAATTAAAAACTATTCATTATGAGAAAGATAGGCACAACGATACTCGCATTCGTTCTTGCAGCCGCAATGACGATGCCTATGGGCGCACAGACGAGGTCTACCGCTACCAGGTCTTCTTCATCAACGTCCTCTACTGCAACCAGGAGCACTGCTGCGACCAGCTCAAGCTCTTCCAGCAGGTCGACTGCTACGACAGCCACCACGACTACCAGGAGCAGCTCAGGATCAAGCACCGCTTCATCCTCATCTACTTCCACCAGGAGCACTGCGACAACTCCGACCAGGAGCACGTCAGCGTCGTCGTCTTCTACTTCCACCAGGAGCACCACGACGACTCCGACCAGGAGCACTTCTACTTCTACTACCAGTAGGAGCACAGCCACAACGTCCAGCTCTACCACTAGAAGTACAGCGACTACGAGCTCTACTCCTAGCAGGAGCACTGCGACTACGACTACTACTCCTTCCAGGAGCACGGCGACTACAACCACTACGACTACCAGGTCCAGCAGCACTACTGCTCCTACCACAACCAGGAGCACTGCCACTGTAAGCCGCAGCACTGCCTCAACAGCTTCCTCTACTACCCGTACCGGAGCGACGGCAGCGACCAGCACCGGCTCCCGCAGCACTGCTGCAACTTCCAGCAGCACCAGGGGCGGTTCCACCACTGCAACTACCGGTACTAGCGCAAGCAGCAGCTCCGAAAGGACTTCCGGCGTACAGCCGACTTCCTCTTCCTACAGGCAGTCCGGCACTACCACCACTCCTACCTCTGCTTCAAGCGCAAAGACCACCACACCTATCCAGGTGGTTCCTAACCAGGTAGAGAAACCAAAGGACTATCAGAGCAATAATCCTTGGGCACCTCACTATGAGATGAGAACTCCTCCTATCAGGAAGGATTACATCCCTTACAAGTATGTGTGCCACTACTTCGACCCAGGCTTCCACTATTTCGGCTACAGGGTCAAGAGGCTTCCACCTAGGGCATACCGTATGCCTTGCCACGGTCAGTACTACTACTGCTATGACGGTATCTACTATCGTCACCACGATGGTCACTACCTCGTAAGCCGTCCTCCTTTCGAGACTGTAATCGCGATGGAGAGGATGCGTGAACTCGAACTCCGCGCTGTAAGGATGCGTTACTACAACACGGTGTTGAGGAGCTACAACGCTGTGAACAACAATAACAAGTACATCGTCGAGCAGAATGAGATCATTGCCAAGAACAATGCAATCATCGCCGAGCAGCAGAGGATCATTGCCCAGAACGAGGCTATCATAGCAGCTCAGAACTCCCAGCTCGCCAACGTTCCTACCGTAGCCACCACCACGGTTTCCAACGATTACATCGCTGTGAAGGCATACGAGACTGCTCAGGCAGCCGGACTCGTTCAGAATTATGCAGCCGCAGGTGTTAACTACTATTACCAGGATGGTGTATTCTACGTTATCGAGAACAACCAGTACAAGGTCATCGTACCTCCTGCAGGCGCGCTCGTAGAGTACCTCCCTGAGGACTACGACACCGTTATTCTCGCCGGCGAGTCATACTACGAGGTTGACGGCACCATCTACAGGACTACTACCCTTGATGGTACTGCATACTTCGAGGTTGTCGGCCAGATCAACAACTAAAGAAGAGAATGGATCTTGCGGAGGGTGGCATCGCTGCCTGAAGCTTCCAACTGAATAGAAAAACCGCCTTCCGACTCTGTCGGGAGGCCTTTTTCTTTCATAACGTCCACGAGGTGGCGGGCAGCGGCGGGAGCCGGGTCGATGACGTTGACTGCCGGACCGCAGATTTCCTGGATGACAGGCCTGAGGAAAGGGTAGTGGGTGCATCCCAGCACGATTACGTCGGCACCTTCAGAGAGCAGAGGTTCCACGCTGGCGCGCACGACTTCCTCGGTGTGCTTCCCCTCGAGTTCGCCGGCCTCGACGAGCTCCACGAAGCCCTGTCCCACGTGTTCCACGACCTTGATGCCGTCGGTGAACCTTTCCTTCGTGTCGAGGTATTTGCTGGCCCTGAGGGTGCCTGCGGTGGCCAGAACGCCGATGACGCCGCTTTTTGTGCCGAGTGCCGCAGGCTTCACCGCCGGTTCCATACCGATGAACGGAATGTCATATTCGCTCCTTAAAGTTGCGATTGCGGCTGCCGTGGCCGTGTTGCAGGCTACGACGACTACTGAGCATCCTTCGGCTATGAGGTGGTCGGTGATGGCCCTGGCCCTGTCAATGATGTATTCCTGGCTTTTCTCGCCGTAGGGACAGTGGGCATTGTCGGAAAAATAGACATAGCTCTGGTGGGGAAGCAGTTTCACTATTTCCCTGTAGACGGACAGACCGCCTGCGCCCGAGTCAAATATTCCGATCATATTTGCAAATATAGCAAATTCGCTTTGCTCTTAATCATAGATTAACTAATTTTGTAAGCTAATATATTATGCCCGAACGTATATGATCACGTCAGAACAGATAAAGGAACTGCAGCAGAGAGTCTCCACGCTCGAAAAATGCCTTGACATAGAGGCTAAGAGGGCCGATGTCGCCCAGCGTACGGAGAAGACACTGGCGGCTGATTTCTGGAATGACGCAAAGGCAGCAGAGGCCTTCCTGAAGGAGACTGCGGCCGTGAAGTTCTGGGTGAATGGTTACGACAAGGCGTCTTCCTCCGTGGCCGATCTGGACGTGCTCTATGAGTTCGCGAAGGACAGCGGTGCCTCTGATGAGGCCGAGACCGACGAGTCAATGGAACTGGCTGAAGCCTTCAAGGCTGCATCTGAAGAGGTTGAGGCCCTTGAGCTTCGCAATATGCTCGGCGAGGAAGGCGACAATCTCGGCGCCATCCTGACCATCAACTCCGGTGCGGGCGGAACCGAGGCTAACGACTGGTCCGCAATGCTTATGAGAATGTATCTCCGCTGGGCTGAGCGCAACGGCTACAAGACCACCATCACCGAGGAAACCGAAGGTGACGAGGTGGGCATCAAGTCCGTATCCATCGAAGTGGAAGGCGACTATGCCTTCGGCTATCTCAAGGCTGAGAGCGGCGTGCACAGGCTCGTGCGCATATCTCCTTTCAATGCCCAGGGCAAGCGTCAGACCACCTTCTCATCCGTTTTCGTATATCCTCTCGTGGATGATTCCATAGAGATAGAGATCAATCCCGGCGACCTCGAGTGGGACACCTATCGAAGCAGCGGAGCAGGTGGACAGAACGTCAACAAGGTCGAGACGGGCGTGCGCGTAAGGCACATACCTTCCGGCATCGTAGTCGAGAACACTGAGACCCGCAGCCAGCTGGACAACCGCAACAGGGCGCTCCTCATCCTCAAATCCCGCCTCTATGACCTGGAACTCAAGAAGCGCCAGGAGAAGCAGGCTGAGCTCGAAGGCCAGAAGCGCAGGATTGAGTGGGGCAGCCAGATACGCTCATACGTCCTCCACCCATACAAGATGGTCAAGGATCTTCGCACTAATTATGAGACCTCGGATACTCAGGGCGTCCTCGACGGCGACCTCAATGAGTTTATGAAGGCATTCCTGATGAATAATTAACAATTAACAATACAGATTATGGCATTTCAGTACGCACCTACATTTCAGCTTGGCCCAGACCAGACTGAGTACTACAAGATTCCCGGCTCAGAGAAGCTCGTCAGCACAGGCGACTTCGAGGGAAACAAGATCCTCAAAGTGAGCAAGGAAGCTCTCGAGCTTCTTTCAGAGACCGCTTTCCACGACGTGAACTTCATGCTCCGCCGCGCCCACAACGAGCAGGTGGCAGAAATTCTCAGTGATCCTCACGCTTCCGAGAATGACAAATATGTCGCCCTCACTATGCTCCGCAACGCAGAGGTTGCCGCAAAGGGAAAGCTTCCTTTCTGCCAGGATACAGGTACTGCCATCGTACACGCTGAGAAAGGTCAGGCCGTCTGGACTAATTTCGACGAGGCTGAGCCGCTTTCACAGGGTATCTTCAACACCTACCGCAACAACGCGCTCCGTTACAGCCAGAACGTGGCTTACGATATGTACACTGAGAGGAACTCACATTGCAACCTCCCTGCACAGATCGACATCGAGGCAGCTGAGGGAAATGAGTTCAAGTTCCTCTGCGTAGTGAAGGGTGGCGGTTCTGCAAACAAGAGCTATCTCTATCA
>DCHT01000026.1:12754-18188 GCA_002314885.1 Bacteroidales bacterium UBA1745
ACGGCTGCCTGCCCTCCATATCACATTGCAATCGTAGTCGGTGGCACTTCCGCTGAGAAGAACCTCCTCACCGTGAAGCTCGCTTCCACCAAGTACTATGATTCCCTCCCTACCACTGGTGACGACAGCGGCCGCGCATTCCGCGACCTCGGCCTCGAGAGCATACTCCGCAAGAAATGCGAGGACCTCGGCCTCGGCGCACAGTTCGGAGGCACCCGTTTCGTACACGACGTCCGCGTCATCCGTATGAGCCGTCACGGCGCCAGCTGCCCTATCGGCCTCGGCGTAAGCTGCTCTGCAGACCGCAACATCAAGGCGAAGATCAATGAGGACGGCGTATGGATCGAGAAGATGGATGACAAGCCTTACGAACTCATCCCTGAGGAGCTCCGTCAGGCAGGCGAGGGCGATGCAGTTTATGTGGACCTCAACAAGCCGATGGACGAGATCCGTGCCCTCCTGAGCAAGTATCCTGTCGCTACACGCCTCAGCCTCAACGGTACCATCATCGTGGCCCGTGATATGGCTCACGCCGCAATCAAGCTCAAACTCGACAACGGCGAGGGTATGCCTGAATATATGAAGAACCATCCTGTGATGTATGCAGGTCCTGCAAAGACTCCGGAAGGATATGCCTGCGGTTCAATGGGCCCTACCACTTCCGGCCGTATGGATACCTACGTGAACCTCTTCCAGAGTATGGGCGGTTCAATGGTAATGCTCGGCAAGGGCAACCGCGCCAAGATGGTTACCGAGTCCTGCCAGCGCTGGGGTGGTTTCTACCTCGGAACTATCGGTGGCCCTGCGGCTCTCCTCGCTGAGAAGAACCTCAAGAGCATCGAGTGCGTTGAGTTCCCTGACTATGGAATGGAAGCAGTTTGGAAAGTAGAAGTTGAGAACTTCCCTGCATTCATCCTCGTGGACGACAAGGGCAACGATTTCTTCCAGAATCTTCTGTAAAGACTGATATATGGCAAAGACCAGGAAACCATTGGGAATAAGGGTGCTGAAGGGCCTTGGATGGACCTTCGGCGCCATTGTCGGACTGCTGGTCGTGGTCCAGGTCGTCCTTGCGACGGGCCTGGCCACCTCTCTGGTCAACAAGTTTGCGGCACGCTATGTCGATGGTGAACTCACCTTCGGCAAGGTGTCTGCCAACACATTCTCAAGGTTCCCTGCCATCAGCCTGACCCTCAAGGACGCTACGCTGACCTATCCGCACGAGCGCTTCGACTCGATCGAGCGTTCCCGTCCGGACATCAGGCTCCTTGCCAAGGGCAGGGGAGAGCAGAAGGATACTCTGGCCTCGTTCAATGAACTGACCGTGGCCGTGAATCCTTTCCCTCTCATCTGGGGCAATGTCCACGTATGCAAGGTCATACTCGACGGCCCTCGCGCCTTTGCCAAATACTATGACGAGAACACTGCCAACTGGGATATCTTCAAGTTCGGCAGTGACAAGGAGAAGGATGATTCGTCATCCTTCACGGTCAAGGACATAGAAGTCAGGAAAGTGGCCCTTACCGGTAATCCGGACATTTCCTTCTGCGACCTGAAGGATACCCTGACGGCGGCCCTGAAGATGAAGGAGATGGTGCTTTCGGGCAAACTTTCCACCGAGGACCTGCTGGGATGTGACGCCAAGTTCCACATCGACAGCCTCCTCGTGGCCGGACGCCTCAAGGGCGACACTCTTTTCTTCGGGCTGGACAGGCTGGCTCTCAAGGAGAAGGACCGCAAGGCTTCCTTCGACCTCGATGCCCACGCCTATGCCCGTACCCGCGCCTTCGGACGCTTCCAGGTGCCGATCTCAGTGATGGCCCGCGCCGAATTCCCTGAGGACTCCGTCCTGAGCGTAAACGTCCGTCGTATGCACGCCGACATCGCCGGCATACCATTCGAGGCGAAAGGCGAGGCCAGACTGCATTCCGACCGCTATTTCATTGATGCGGAGGCGGCCATCGACGGTTTCGACCTCAACAACGCTCTCCGCAACTATGTGGAGAACGTCTGGGACGGAGCGAAGGACATCACGACCAACTCCAAACTTACGCTTACTGCACTCGCACAGGGTTATTATTCCAAGGAACTCGGCCTTATGCCTGACCTTGCGGCTCAGCTTATCGTGCCGTCCTCCTATGTCTCTCACAAGGGACTTGGGGTAAAGGGCAATATCGACCTCGACATCGAGGCAGAGGCCGTTGCGGACCAGCCGGTCAATGCGAAGGTCAACAGACTTCACGCCGACATCCCGGGTCTCGCCGCGAATGCCATAGGTACCGGCGACGACCTGCTGGGCAAGGACCCAGTGTTCTTCGTGGACCTGGACCTCAGCGCTCAGCTTGATTCGCTCGTGAGACTCCTTCCTAAGGAAAAAGGCTATCACGCCGAGGGTGGTCTCGAGGCCTGTCTCTATGGAAAGGTACGCAAGTCCCAGATGAATATGGCGAAGATTTCCAGGGCGAACCTTACCGGCCTTCTCGAAAGTGACGGTCTTTGGGCAGCATCCGAGAAGGATACCCTCGAAGCATATCTGGGCGGCGTTGAAATGGAACTTGCAGCCAAGGGCAACAAGATTGACGACAGTGTGGAGAAGGGCGCCAGAATGCTCGCTGTCCTTATGGACGTGGACACGCTCTCGGCAGACTACAAGACTATGGCCCTCAAGGGCAAGACTTTCCATCTGATGGCTCAGAACTCAGCCGACATCCTCGATGAGAAGAAGAAGGCTTCGTTCTATCCTTTCTGCGGTGAGGTGTCTGCCGCCGGCCTCGTGCTGCGCGATGTGGATTCCAGCGTCGTGGCCATCAGGAACACGAAGAACAGTTTCAGGATATCACCTAAGTCCGATAATGCTTCAGTCCCTGTCCTCAGGCTCAGCAGCCACAATGAAAAGGCTTTCCTGAGGAGTTCTTCCAACCGAGTAGGCGTCCAGGAACTGAACCTGGATGCGACAGCCGTGATGAACACTCTCGAGAGGAAGCTCAAGTTCAAGGCTATGCAGGACTCCCTCGCCAGGGTCTATCCGGACGTGCCGCGTGACTCCCTCTTCCGCTATGCGATGTCAAAGAGGGCCACGCAGACCGAAGAGTGGATGACTGAGGAGGATTTCAAGAAGAGCGACATCAACATCAGCCTCTCCGAGGATATGAAGAAGTACTACAGGGAATGGGATCTGAGCGGCATCATCAAGCTCGGCAACGCCACCCTGTCCACACCGTATTTCCCTCTGAAGAACTCCGTGGAGAACCTCTCCGGTTCCTTCACAAACGACCGTGTGGACCTCAAGTCCGTCACCTTCAGGAGCGGCCAGTCGGATATTTCCGCCAAGGGTTCCCTCTGGGGCCTGCGCCGTGCCTTACTCCGCAACGGTACCATATATCTTGATATGGACATCACCTCCGAAGTCCTTCAGGTCAACGAACTTCTCGGCGCATACGACGCGGGCCGCAAGGTCAGCGAGAAGCAGTTGGAGAAGATGGCCGAAATGGACGATGATGCCTATGCCCAGGCCTGCCAGAAGGATATCGACGTGAATGACAGCACCGTCTCATCCCTCATCGTGGTGCCTGGCAACGTGAATGCGAAACTCAACCTTGAGGCTGCGGAGATCTTCTACTCTACCCTGTATATCGACTGGATGGAGTCCGAGATCGCGATGAAGGAGCGCTGCCTCCAGATTACGAATACCGTCGCCACCTCGAATATGGGCGACATCTATTTCGAGGGCTTCTATTCCACCAGGACCAAGAAGAACCTCAAGACCGGTTTCTGGGTCAACCTCGTGGACATCACGGCGGAAAAGGTCATCGACCTCGTCCCTCAGATCGACACGATTATGCCTCTGCTCAAGTCCTTCTCCGGACTTCTGGACTGCACATTGGCCGCCACGACCTCTCTGGATGAGAATATGAACATCCTGATGCCTACGGTCAACGGCGTGACCCGCATCACCGGCAAGAACCTCGTGATCGATGACGACCAGACCATCTCGAAGATCGCCAAGGTGCTGATGTTCCGCAACAAGAAGACCGTGCACGTGGACAAGATGTCCGTGGAGGGCCTCCTCCAGGACAGCAAGCTCGAAGTCTTCCCGTTCCTGCTCAACGTGGACCGCTACAAGGTCGCTCTGAGCGGCATACAGAATATGGACTCGTCGTTCAAGTACCACGTGTCCGTCATCAAGTCTCCTATCTGGTTCAAGTTCGGCATCGATCTCTTCGGTGATTTCGACGACTGGAAGTGGAAACTCGGACGTGCAAAGTACAGGAATGCCAAGAAGGTACCTGCCTTCACCAAGGTGATAGACCAGTCCACCAAGAACCTGACGAATTCCATCCATACCATCTTTGAGAAGGGCGTGGATGCAGCTATAGCCGAGAACGAATCCCAGCAGGCCATTGCGGACTACAAGGCCTCCACGAACTATGTGCAGGCTGTGGACCAGCCTCTGGATACTCTCTCCGGTCGCGACGCCAAGGAACTTGAGAAGATAGAGAAGATGGAAGACGGCGTTGAGGCTCTCGGCCTTGACCTCGATACCCTTTCACCTGAATCCTTCGATGCCCTCGATGACGAGACCAAGTCCAAGCTCAAAGACCTGGGTGTCACCAGGGAATGGCTCGTCAAGCGTGAGGCTGAAGACGAATCGGGGGATGACTCCGATGAAGCAACTGAATAATTTTATATCTTTGTGCCCGGAGCAGCATTGCTCCGACATAATGCGGGTGTGTTGTAATTGGTAGCCAAGCTAGACTTAGGATCTAGTGCCCCGTGCGTGTGGGTTCGAGTCCCACCACCCGTACTTCACTTCAAAAGACAGCAGTTATGCTGTCTTTTTGTTTTAATTATTGTGTATCTTTGAAGAGATGAGACTGATAGACAATTACTCTCCATATGACTACAGGGACACATTCTCCGTGGAAGCAGACCTATCAAACGGTTTGGATGTTCAGACGATCTTCGAGAGGATATTCTGTGACTTCCCTAAGCCCGTCAGATGGCTGATGGATTTACGTAACGCTATCGTAAAACCGCTGGGAATCAGCGGCGGAGGATCTTTCCGTGACCTGGTTGTCAATCGCAATGACGAGGAGATCATTCTATGCAAAGACGACAGGCACTTATGTTTCTGGGTCGGCATATATTGCGCCAAACCAGGAGGTGAATGCCAGGAGGTATCGGTGACCACCGTTGTCAGGACACACAACAAACTCGGAAAGATATACTTCATTGGCATTTATGTTTTCCACAGACTGCTTGTCAGATCCATGCTGAGGCGTGCTGTCAAATAGACTTCCTCCAGATCGCGAACATAGGTTCGAAATCCGTCAACGATCACGTACAAACTTATAAGCCAGCCTTTTCGGGCTGGCTTTTTTTCGCGTTCGGTCCTCGTTCCTCGTAACATCCACGTTTTTGCCGATTTTGTGGA
>DCHT01000026.1:18272-19877 GCA_002314885.1 Bacteroidales bacterium UBA1745
TCCACGTTTTTGCCGATTTTGTGGACGAATGGGCGGAGGATGACTCGTTTGTCCACAATTTTAGCGAAAATGTGGAGGATGGCAGAGAGTGCATTGAGCAATTAGGCTTTATTAGTATATTTGTGTGTCAAAGATGCGCAGTGCATTGATCTAATGTATTCGCAAGTTCTGCAAGCCACTCTGGCTGGGTTATCTGACGCCCTTTCAACGCAGCGCATTTCATTGATGATCATTAAAGTTTAATCTATGCGTCTCACGTAGGGACGTATATTAAAATGTATTTGAAATGAAAAAGTTGTTGGAGGTAACCTTGGAACGTAATGGAGAAATACGCTTCAATACCGACGTAGATGTGATGAAAGATCCCTCGATCGTTCATGAAACTACTATGCTGGCGATGCTCAGTATGACCACAAGGCTTTGGGGAGGGAACGAAACGTCAGTACTGGCGATTCTGCGTGCACTCTCTTTGGCGGATCTTGCGGTCAGCGTAAACAGAAAGGAGATGGTAACGATGATGGATGCTGTGTCCAAGCAATACGCAAACGCATTTCGCGAAACACAGAAAGAATTCGTCAAACGCGGTGAAATGGCCGTCTTTGCTCCTGGAGTCAAACCAAAGACCAAGACAAAGAACTAGTCTATGGGACCGAGGAAATATTGGGATCAGGAGGTGATGTGCCAATCCATATTTGAAGATATCGGCCCGGTTTATCACTGTTGTACCCCGGAAAACCATCCTGTTATATTCACGCGTCCGGAGGACTACGAAACTGCGATCAGTATACTTGGAATATGTGTTGGCCTATTTCCGGGATTATGTATTCTGACTTTTGAAATAATGAGCAATCACATTCATTTGGTGATTGCAGGCGAAGAGGCGATGATACTTGAAATGTTTGCCCGCTTCCGAAGGTATCTCGCAAGATATTTCAAAGGTGCAGAGACTCCGGTCTCGCTTAAGGGTTATGAACTGAAACTGTTCCGTGCTCAGAGTCTGGAAAATCTTCGCAATGTAATTGCTTATGTAAATAGGAATGGGGCCAAAGTGAATCCGGACACAACTCCGATGACATATCTGTGGGGCGCAAACAAGTATTTCTTCTCGCCGGAAGCCCTGCATAGATACTATGAGCAACGTCAGCTATCGACTGTGGCCTGGCGAAGAAGCATCTGCCATTGCAGGGGTGCAGAGGATGCGAGGAAAGTATATCTGGTTGACGGATACGCATCTCCTATGAGCTTTTGCAATATTGAACTTGCCGAAAGCCTTTTCAGAGATGCCAGACATTATTTCAATAGGATATCGAGTCATATAGAGAACTATGACGACATTGCAAAGATGATAGGTGAGCAGGTTTCATATACTGATGATGACCTGTATTCTGTGATCTTGCATCTGTGCCGGCACGACTATGATGCAGCATCTCCAGCCCTGTTGTCAAAGGAACAGAAGGTCAGTCTCGCCAAGAAGATGCGCTTGGATTACAATGCGAACAACAAACAAATCTCCCGAATGCTGAAAATGCAGTTGGATGTCCTGAATGCGCTGTTTTGATTTACTCTTCCATCCACGTTTTTGCCGATTTTGTGGACGAATGAGCG
>DCHT01000026.1:19933-91984 GCA_002314885.1 Bacteroidales bacterium UBA1745
TCCACGTTTTTGCCGATTTCGTGGAGGAATGACCGGGTAATGACCGAGAAACGACCGAGAAACGACCGGAAACGACCGGAAACGACCGGAAACGACCGGAAATGACCGGGTAACGACCGGTAACGACCGCTACTTCGTTGAAACCGGATCCAGTCGGTAGACAATCACGTCGTGGGAAGGGAGGGTAGCCTTGACCTTGCCGCGGGTTGAGAATGGCTTCTGGGATTTGTCCCAGAGGTTGGTGGCGGTGTAGGTAGTCTTGTCGAAGGCGGTGCTGCGGCCGCTGAGGTCGTCGGTGAAGCAGAAGTCCTTCCAGTCGATGGTGATGGCCTGGTCGGCTATGCCGCGGTTGAAGGCGCAGAAGGCCCAGGAGCCGTCTACCAAAGGCTTGAACCAGTACTCGATATCGCCTTCTCTCCTGAGGCGGAGGCCCTGGATGCCGAGGGCGTCCTGGTCGATGGCAATCACGTCGCGGTTGGTGATGATGTCGTAGGTCTCCTGGGTCATATTGGTGAGGTCGTTGCCGAGAATGAGCGGAGCGGCCATCATACACCAGAGGGAGAAATGCGCCCTGTCTTCCGCAACTGACATTCCGTTGCCCACCTCGAGCATATCTGGGTCATTCCAGTGGTCGGGACCGGCGTACTGCCTGAGTTCCGCGTTGATGTCGAGGATGGTGAGGACGCCGAGGTGGCGCCAGGTAGGCTTGCCGTTCTCGTCGTAATGCTGGATGTCTTCGAATCCGGCCCAGATGTCTCCGGTCGTTCTCCAGGAGTGTCCGATCTCAGCAGCCCATTCCCAAGGCTGGTTGCTGCCCCATTCGCACATACTCAGGAGGATAGGCCTGCCGGCGGCTCTGAGGGCCTTGCTGATGAGACGGTATGCACCCTTAGGATTAATGTTCGCGGCGTTGCACCAGTCATACTTGAGGTAATCCACGCCCCAATGAGCATACATATAGGCATCCTGGTACTCGTGGCCAAGGCTGCCTGGGAAGCAGGCGCAGGTGTAGTCTCCTGCATCGCTGTAGATTCCGAATTTGAGGCCTTTAGAGTGGATGTATTCGCCCAGAGCCCTCATTCCGGAAGGGAATTTCTCTTTATTCTCAGTTATGAAACCCATCTCGGTCCTCTCGCCGTGCCAGCAGTCGTCGATGTTCAGATACACATAGCCGGCCTCTGCAAGCCCTTTCTCGACAAGGGCGTCAGCGGTTTCGCGGATAAGCTGTTCATTGATGTTCTCTGCGAATTTGTTCCAACTGTTCCATCCCATTTGTGGGGTGTTTGCGAGGCCCTCCCATTTCTGTGCGGAAGCGCCCTGTGACAGCAGGAACAGTGATGCCACGAAGGCTGCGATGATGATTCTCTTCATAACTGATTGGTCTTATACCTCCTTGTTCTTCACGACTGACTCGTAGTAGGAAACATAGTCGTCTTTCTGAGGGCTGGCCATCCAGGCCATTGCGGAGCGTGGATGGTCGTTCTGGGAGCCGGTGATCATATAAGGTATGAAGTAGCCCCAGTCGATTTCCTTCTTGAGCGGGTTCACCTGCTCCTGGATGCACTTGATGATAGGCTCAAGTTTGTACTTAGGGTTCTTGAGGAAGGAAACCAGGAGTTCCAGAGGGCAGTTGCCTGCGCCGCGACCGATGCCGAGCATAGTGGCGTCGAGCATATTGGCGCCGCCGCGTATGCACTCGATGGTGTTCGCAAAGGCGAGCTGGGTGTTGTTGTGGCCGTGGAAACCGATGGTCCTGCCAGGAAGAGCCTTCTCGTATTTGTCCAGAAGGCTGTGGATGTCCTCGCAGTAGAGGCTGCCGAAACTGTCCACGAGGTAGAAGGTCTGTACCCTGGAGTTCGCAACGTCCTCAAGCACCTGGTCGAGAGCGCGGTCGTTCACCTTGGAAACGGCCATCAGATTGATGGTCGCCTCGTAACCCTTGTCCATCACGTGGTGTGCGAGCTCGATTGCCTTGTCTACCTGGTAGTCGTAGCAGGCCACGCGGAACATATCGATGACGCTTTCGTCCTTAGGGCGGATGTCGTCGAACTTGACGCGTCCGATGTCGGCCATCACTGAAAGTTTGGTGTTGGTGTTGTTGTCGCCTACGATCTCGCGGATTTCATCCTCGGCGCAGAACTTCCACGGACCGAATTCCGGACGCGGGAACTGATCGGCGCTGCTGATGTAGCCTATTTCCATATAATCTACGCCGGCCTGTACATTGGCCTCATAGACTCCTTTGACGAATTCCTTGCTGAACTGCCATTTGTTCATCAGACCGCCGTCTCTCACGGTGCAGTCGAGAACCTTGATTTCTTTTCTGAACATTTTGTTTCAAGTTTGCTTTTACATAGATCATTAGTTGCTCTAACTAATGGGGGAAGACTGCAAATCTAAGAAAATTTGTCTATATCTTTGCATAAACTAACTGCATAATTGGATATGGACTATCAGTCAATACTCGAAAATATATATAGGGAAATCAAGCCTTTTGAGAAGGAAGGTCGTCAGGCGAGCTATATTCCGGCCCTTGCCAATGTCAACCCGGACCAGTTCGGCGTCTTCCTGAGCACCCTTTCCGGAGAAGAATACTCTCTCGGGAATTACGACACCAAATTCTCCATCCAGAGCATCTCAAAGGTCTTTTCCCTGGCAATCTGCCTGAGCGTTATGGAACAGGACGAGCTCTGGACCAGGATAGGGAAGGAACCTTCCGGCTCAGCGTTCAACTCCCTGGTACAGCTGGAGTATGAGCACGGCAAGCCGCGCAATCCGTTCATCAATGCGGGAGCGCTTGTTATGGCTGACATACTTATTTCCAAGCTGGAGAACCCTCAGGAATTCTACATTGCCTTCCTGCGGGAACTCTGCGGCAACGATGCTGTTTCCTATTCTCCTGAAGTTGCGTCCTCTGAGCAGGGATGTTCATATCTCAACGCTTCGATCGCATATCTGCTGAAGCATCACGGCAACCTTCATAATGACGTGAATGACGTGCTGCATTTCTATTGTATGATGTGCTCGGTGGAGATGTCCTGCAAGGACCTTTCCCGTGCCTTCCTGGCCTTCGCCCGCAGCAGCGAGCCGTTCAACCACGCCGGAGTGAGCCTGAGCGTATCCAAGGTGAAGCGAATCAATGCGATTATGCAGACCTGCGGCTTCTACGACGAGGCCGGAGACTTCAGTTTCCTGGTCGGACTGCCCGGAAAAAGTGGTGTCGGCGGCGGCATTGTCGCCATCTATCCATCGAAATATTCTATAGCCGTATGGAGCCCTCGTCTCAATGAAAAGGGCAATTCCATAATGGGAATGAAGGCTCTGGAGCTCTTTACGACCGAGACCAGCGAGTCGATATTCTAGGCCTGCCTGAAACTAGGCATAGGCAGGAGCTTGTGGAGATTGGCCCTGTGCATACGGTCAATCTTGTCCACCTTCAGACCTTCTGCCTCGTTGTTGTGCACATAGCCATCAGGAGCCACTCCGGTGCGGATGTAAACGTCGAGTTCGGCGTAGGTGAAACCTATCTTTTCCTCGTCCGGGCAGCTGTGCGGCAGACCGTCGTCAGGAGTCTTGTGCACCCACTCGTATGGCACTCCGAGATAGTCGCCGATGGCGAGCACTTCGGTCACGGTGAGGTTTGCGAGCAGGGAAAAGTCGCCTGCGCCGTCACCGAACTTGGTGGCATATCCTATATAATCCTCGGAGAGGTTGCAGGTGTTCACGACGCGTGCGTTGTTGGTCTGGCCTATGGCATAGAGGGTGGTCATACGGACGCGTGGCGGAATGTTCTGGACGCTGGCGTTGATGAGTTCCTCGCCTGAATCGGCGATAGCCTCGATAAGTGCGCTGCAGGCCTTGCCTATATTGACTGTGTACATTTTCATTCCCAGCTGCTCGCAGATCCTGTCGGCTTCGTTGAGGGACTGGCTGCCCTGAGGCATAGACACGCCGATGACGCGGTCTGGGCCGAGAGCCTTCACGAGGACCGCAGCGGAAACGGTGGAGTCCTTGCCGCCGCTCATTCCGAGGATGGCCTTGGTGTTGGGGCCTGCCTGCTCGAAATAATCCCTGACCCACTGGATAAGGTCTTCTGCAGTCTGTGCTGCGTTGAAATTGTACTCATCTTTTTTCATAATCGGAAATTCTTTTTCTATGCAAATATAAAAAAATGCTATATTTGTAGGACAATAAACATTGCAAAATGAACACTCTTTCCAACAGACTCCAGAATCTTTCCCCGTCGGCGACTTTCGCCATGTCACAGAAAAGCTCCGAACTCAAGGCTCAGGGCGTAGATGTAATCAATATGTCAGTGGGCGAACCGGACTTCAATACCCCTGACCACGTCAAGGAAGCAGCCAAGCAGGCTGTCGATGACAACTGGTCCAAGTATTCTCCGGTTACTGGTTACCCTGACCTCAGGAAGGTTATCTGCGAGAAGCTCAGGAAAGAGAACGGACTCGAGTTCACTCCGGCCCAGATCGTCGTTTCCAACGGTGCAAAGCAGGCCATCACCAACACCGTCCTCACTCTCGTGAACCCTGGTGACGAGGTGATCATCCCTGCCCCTTACTGGGTAAGTTACCCGCAGATGGCAAAGCTTGCCGAGGGTGTTCCGGTATTTGTCGAGGCCACTATCGAGCAGGATTTCAAGATCACTGCCGAGCAGCTTGAGAAGGCCATCACTCCTCGCACCAAGCTCATCATCCTCTGCTCTCCTTGCAACCCTACCGGTTCCGTTTACAGCGAAGAGGATCTCCGCTCACTCGCAGAGGTAATCGTGAAGCACGACAATCTCTATGTGATCTCAGACGAAATTTACGAGCATATCAATTATATAGGTAAGCACACTTCACTTGCATCCTTCCCTGGTATGAAGGAGCGCACAGTGGTCATCAACGGCGTTTCAAAGGCTTACGCGATGACTGGTTGGAGAATCGGTTTCTCCGCTGCTCCGGACTGGATCACCAAGGGCATCAATATGCTCCAGGGCCAGTACACCAGCGGTCCTTGCTCCCTCAGCCAGAAGACGGCTCAGGTGGCTTGGGAAAGCGATCAGCAGTGCGTGGAGGATATGCGCGTGGTATTCCAGCGCAGGCGCGACCTCATCGTGAAGCTCGCCAAAGAGATTCCTGGTCTCGAGGTGAATGTGCCTCAGGGTGCCTTCTATCTCTTCCCTAAGTGTTCTTCATTCTTCGGCAAGAGGGACGGCGACCGCGTCATCAACACTTCCACTGACCTGGCAATGTACCTCCTCGAGGTCGGCCACGTTGCAACCGTGGGCGGTGATGCATTCGGTTCCCCTGAGTGCTTCCGTATGTCTTACGCCACCTCAGATGAAAACATCATCGAGGCGCTCAAGAGAATCAAGGAAACACTTGCTAGACTGAAGTAGGGGACCTAGAGCTTCAGGTCACCATCGGCGATCCAGCCGATCTTTCTGAACAACCATCCCAGCAGGCCGCAGATCACGGCCGGGAGAACAATACTTACGAGGGCGAGGCCAAGCCAGTCGACGAAAGTCGCACTGATGGCTGTCGCCCCGTTTGCTATTGCAGCCTCGGAAGGTGAAACCCAGCCCGTCCACACGCCGATAGGGCCGCAGAAGCCGCAGGTGCCCATACCGGAATTGACGGCGGCGCCGTTCATCTGGAGGCGGAAGATGCAGGTGGCTATAGGTCCGGTGATGGCGCTGGCAATGATAGGAGCCAGCCAGATGCGTGGCTTCTTGATGATATTGCCCATCTGGAGCATACTGGTGCCTATTCCCTGACTGACGACTCCTCCCCAGCGGTTCTCCTTGAAGCTGAGCACTGCGAAGCCCACCATCTGGGCGCAGCAGCCGGCGAGGGCAGCTCCGCCTGCCAGACCGGTGAGGCCCAGGCCTGCACAGATGGCTGCGGAAGATATAGGGAGGGTCAGGCAGATGCCTACTACCACTGAGACTATGATGCCCATCAGGAAAGGATGCAGGTCGGTGGCCCACACGATGAGATTTCCGATCCAGCTGGCAGCTTTGCCTATAGGTGCGGCGATGAGCCAGGCGAGGCCTATGCCCACCAGCAGGGTCACGAGAGGGGTGACGAGTATGTCGATCTTTGTCTTCTTGCTGACCAGACGGCCGGCTTCAGCGGCGAGGATGGCTACCACATAGACGGCGAACGGACCGCCGGCTCCGCCGAGCATATTGGTGGCATAGCCGACTGGAACCAAGGTAAAAAGCACCATTGCAGGGGCCTGCAGGGCATATCCTATGGCCACGGCCATTGCCGGGCCGACCATAGCGCAGGCAATGCCTCCTATGGTGTAGCCCTTCTCGGCGATCGTGAAGACTGCCTTTGTCAGGAAGCCTATATGAAACTGAGCTCCGAGGGTGTTGAGTATGGTGCCGACCAGGAGCGTGCAGAAGAGGCCCTGGGCCATCGCCGACATCGCGTCGACGCCATATCTCTTGAGGAAATCGGTCTTCATCCGATAAAATACGGCTTACTTGCGGCCGAGGCCTTTCTCGGCGATGAACGCCTCGATGGTGCTGCCGTCGTCGATTGAGCGGACGCAGTCGGTGAGGATGCTGACCTTCTCGGCTGCCACGTACTTGAGGAGGTTTGCGGTGCTCTCCTTCACGCAGTAGTCACCTGCGATGCCGCAGACGTCCACGGTCTCGGCGCCGGCGAACCACTCAGCGATGACTGGGTATGCCTCGATGTCCTCGAATGCGCCATACTGCTCCTTCTCAGGGTCGTAGCCCTTGAAGAAGATCTGGGTGTCGCAGTTCTTGAGTACTTCGCTGAAGCAGTCAGGAAGTCCTGCACCCTGGGTGTAAGCCACGCAGTGGGATGGCCAGATGCCGCCCTGTGCTGCGAATGAGCAGTGATTTGCAGGATGCCAGTCGAGGGTGAACACTACGGCGTCGTAGTTTGCTGCGATGGCAGCTATCTTCTCAGGGAGCACTTCGCTTCCGCCCACATAGAGTGAGCCTGAAGGATCGAAGAAGTCCCTCTGTACGTCAATTACTACAAGGATGTTTGCCTTTGGGGATGATTCAGCCTTATTTCCGGAAGGCTGGCAGGAAACGAGGGCGAGCGCAGCTGCTGCGCCGCATACGATGCTTTTTTTCATTGTAAATCCGTGATTTTCAAAAATCGATGCAAATATAATTATCTTTGTGGTATGATACGTCCGCTGAAGCCTTTGTTGCTTATTTTTCTTCTCATTCACCTATCCTTTGGTGCCGCTGCGCAGATAATCGATCAGATTCCCGGCAGTTGGAAGAGCAATTACAGCGAGGCCAAGGACTTCTACAGCCTCACCCTTGTCACCATATTCACTTTCAATTCTGATGGGACCTATTCCCAGTCGGGCCATTACAATATGGTGTTCAACGGCAAGGACCACGGCAACTGCGTCATCGACATCACTTCCTGCGGCACCTGGTCCGTATCCGAAGACAGGGTTTACTTCGAGCCTGACAAGTCCTCCACCAAGGGGGAAATGTCTGAAATACGTATGTCGAAGAGCCTGGAAAACCTCTTCAGGACCACCGTGGTGCCTAAGATGGTAAAGAGGTACACCGGCAGGCGGAGCAGCATCGTGAAGCAGATCGAGGCGGAGTCAATGACGCTCAAGGCGGACGACGGACGCGTGTCTAAATTCACAAGGACAGGAAACAAAATCTAAAACTATATGGCATCAAAAGTCTATTTTACCTCACTCCGTACCAGCCCGGGTTCCAACCTTCTACAGAAACTCGAGAGGATGGTGAAGCGCGCCGGCTTTGAAACTATAGATTTCAAGGACAAATACGTGGCTATCAAGATCCATTTCGGTGAATATGGCAATATGGCGTATATACGTCCGAACTATGCGGCAGTGATCGTGAGGCTCATCAAGGAACTGGGCGGAAAGCCTTTCCTCACTGATGCCAATACCCTCTACACCGGCAGCCGCTCCAACGCTGTGGATCATCTCCACACTGCGATGGTCAATGGCTTCAACCCTATCGCCACGGGCTGTGACGTCATCATCGCCGATGGCCTCAGGGGCAAGGACGAGCGCATAGTCAAGGTGGACGGCGAATACTGTCCTGAGCCTAAGATCGGTGCAGCTATCGCAGAGGCGGACATCGTCATCAGTCTCAACCATTTCAAAGGCCACGAGCAGGCCGGATTCGGCGGTGCGCTCAAGAATCTCGGAATGGGCTCGGGCAGCGTTGCAGGCAAGCTTGATATGCATTCCACCGCTCAGCCAAGAATTGAGCTGGAGAAGTGCATCGGCTGCAGGATTTGCGAGAAGAACTGCAACCACGATGCAGTCCACGTAGTAGATAAGAAGGCTGTGATCGACTATGACAAGTGCGTGGGTTGCGGTCAGTGCGTGGCCCTCTGCAAGAGCGAGGCGGCCCTTCCGGGCAGCACTGAGAGCAGCGTGGTGCTCAACTGCAAGATTGCCGAATATGCGAAGGCTGTGCTCAAGGACAAGCCTAATTTCCACGTGTCATTCATAATGAACGTCAGCCCTGAGTGCGACTGCTGGGGACACAATGACGCCGCTGTGGTTCCGGACCTCGGAATGGCCTGCAGCTTCGACCCTGTGGCCCTCGACCAGGCTTGTGCCGAGATCGTGAATGCCGCTCCGACCCTCCAGACCGACAACAGCCTCCACGACAAGGAGCACGCCCACGGTCATTGCGAGCACGACAAGTTCCACCACCTTCATCCTGACACCGACTGGGAGTCCGGCCTGAAGTACGGTGAGAAGATTGGCATCGGAACTAGGACTTACGAACTGGTGAAGATGTAATCGGATCCTCCGGCCAGGAGTGCTTGGGATAGCGGCGCTTCAATTCCTTCTTGACTTCGAAATAGGTACCGGTCCAGAAACTTCTGAGATCGCTGGTGAGCTGTACCGGCTTGAATCCCGGTGACAGCAGTTCCATCAATATCTGCTTCCTGCCGCCGTCTACGGTAGGGGTGTCCAAAAGACCGAAGCATTCCTGAAGTCGTACCCTCAGCACGGGTACTTCCGCGCCTGTGCGGTATTCCAGCCTGATGCGGCTGCCTGTCGGGACGACGATGTGTGTCGGGGCGACCTTCTCTACCAGTTGCTGCTGCTCGTATGAGAGCAGGCCCCAGAGGGCGGTGCATAGGTCGATTTTCTTCAGTTCGGAGGTCGTAGTTGCCTTACCTATATATAATGGCAGCCATTCGGAGGCCCGACTGAGCACTGCTTCATCGGAGATATCTGGCAGTTCCGCTTCCGGATGCCAGGCGGCTGCAGTGGCAACTCTGCGCTGCAGATTGCGGACATTGTCATTGAAATCGAGCATACTCAGGCCGTTCTTGACTGCGGCATCGCAGATGACCTGTGTGATGTCTTCGCGCTTTATGTCGCTGAGAGGTTTGGAGGCTATCAGCAGAGTGCCGATACGGCTTTCCCTGCGCGCTACGACGCAGCCGTTCTTGGAATCCCAGCCGACATTGTCCCTTGTCCTGGTAATTTCCTGCAGGTCCTCGGGAGCCAGCGGAGCGGCGAGGAAAATACGTCCATATCCGCCGGCCTTCGGACTCAGGCTTGCTACGGCCAGCCAGTCGCAGGAACTGAGGGCGTCCGTCCTATCTATCATCGCGTTGTCGCCGCCGGCGAGCTGATAGCGTCCGTTGCCCTCTTCGCGTATCTTTGAGATGCGCTCCGGATAGGCGGCCGCCAGCAGGGCGCCCACCTGATAACTGTCGAAGGAGGCGTTGTCCTCCGTCGTTCTGGCTATGTTTCTGTACTGTTCGGCTATCTTGGATATGCGGCTCCATTGGCCGGCTTTATTCTGCCTCCTGGCACTTCTGAGGGCTTCTATCCTTGTGCAGATGTCCGCTCCGCAGTCTTCGCGTCTGGACATCGGATCCTTTTCTTCCAATATGGCCGCAATGTCCGCTGCCAGGGCCTTGTGTGCCGGATTTTCTGCCTGCAGCAGCATCCTCGCCATCCTCGGGTGGCAAGGCATCGAGGCCATTTTTCTGCCTTGGGCAGTGATGCGCCCGTTCTCGTCCAGCGCCCCTGACATCATCAGCAGATTCTCGGCCTGACGGACGTGGACGGCTGGCGGCGGAGTGATCCAAGGCAGGCTGTCTATGCTTCCTTCACCCCAGGCTGCGATATCCAGTACTGTTGAGGCCATATCGGCTTCCAATATCTCAGGAATGCGATTTTCTGCCATTCTCAGTTCTGTTCCCACAGTCCACAGACGATAGCAGATTCCGGCTGCTACGCGTCCTGCGCGGCCACTTCTCTGATTGGCCATATCCATACTGATTCTGACCGTTTCGAGGTGGCTCAGGGCGTTCTGAGGATTGAATACCATCTTGCGGCAGAGGCCTGAATCCACGACTATGCGCACGCCTTCGATGGTGAGGGAGGTCTCGGCTACCGGGGTGGCCAGCACGACTTTTCTTTCGCCTGGGGCGCTCGGAGCAATGGCGGCCTTCTGTTCAGCCTGAGACAGCATTCCATAGAGCGGCATCACTGCGGTGCTGCCAAGAGTGCTGCCGAGGATTTCCTGACATTTGCGTATGTCGGCCTCGCCGGGCAGGAATGCGAGTATGTCTCCTTCGTGCTTCCGATGGGCCTCGCAGATTGTCCTGGCGACTGTTTCGGCTGCGTTTTCGGGACTGCAGTCTGTGTCGGCGTGTTGAATATCGATAGGGAACAGACGTCCGTCCATTTCCATCAGACTGGCGTCGAGGGCCTTGCAGACCGAAGTCGCATCTATTGTGGCGGACATAATTATGAGCCTCAGGTCGGGGCGAATGATGCTTCTGGACATCCTCGTGAGGGCCAGGGCCACGTCGCAGTTGAGGCTTCTTTCGTGGAATTCGTCGAAGATGACGGCGGCAACTCCGTCCAGGGTCGGATCATCTACCAGCATCCTGGTCAGAATGCCCTCCGTGATGACTTCCAGGCGGGTTTGAGCTGAAACTTTGCTTTCGAAGCGCATTCGGTATCCGACGGTCTGGCCGACTTTCTCGCCCAGCATCCAGGACATTCTCTCGGCAATCTGGCGGGCTGCGATTCTCCTTGGTTCAAGCATAAGTATCCTGCCGCCTTCGCTGCTCCACTGGCTCATTCCCTCCAGCAGGTCGAGAGGCAGCATAGTGGATTTGCCGGCTCCCGGAGGCGCCGTCACGACCAGACAGGGGTTCTCTGCCAGATACTTATTTGCCAATTCGAATTTCATTGGGGCAAAGTTAGGCAATATTCTTATCTTTGCGGGACATTGTTATAAAGATGAGCATACTTATCAAAAACGTCCTCCTCGGGACGGCAAAGACCAACATCCTGATTGAAGGCAAGCGCTTCAAGGCTTTCGGAGTTCCTGCAGATACTCCTGCTGAAACGGTGCTGGAGGCCGATGGAAAGGCAATCCTGCCTGCGTTCTACAATACCCATAATCACGCCGCTATGTCCCTCCTGAGGGGCTATGCCGACGATATGAACCTCCAGAGCTGGCTTCAGGACTATATCTGGCCATACGAGGATACCCTGACTGCCGACGACATCGAGCGTGGAAGCCGCCTCGCCGTGGACGAGATGATACGCAGCGGCAGCGTCTTCTTCAACGATATGTACTTCGACATAGAGAGGACCATCGACGTCGTGGACAAGGCCGGCACCCGTGCCTGCATAGGCATAACTGTGATGGAGATGCACTCCAAGGCAGTGGAGGAACAGAAGAGGGCCTTCGTGGAGCAGTGGCAGGATCCGACTGGAGGCCGCATCCAGCTTGCAATTGCTCCTCATGCCATATATACCGTTGGTACTCAGAAACTTATCTCAAGTGCCGAATGGGCCCGCAAGGCGGGCGTAAAGCTCCATATCCACGTTTCAGAGACTGCGGAAGAGGTGCGCAACTGCCTCAAGGAACACGGTACGACTCCGGTGCGTTACCTCGATTCCATAGGCTTCCTCGGACCTGACGTGGTGGCCGCACACTGCGTGCACCTCGACGAGGAAGAGTGGGATATTATGGCTGAGAGGGGAGTGACTGTGGCTCATTGTCCTTGCTCCAATATGAAGCTCGGCAGCGGCCGTTTCCCTTACGAACTGGCCATCAAGTCCGGCGCCAGGATCACCCTTGCGACTGACGGATGCTCGTCCAACAACAACCTCGACCTGAGGGAGGAGATGAAGTTTGCGGCCCTGCTGGCAAAGTGCACGGGAGATCCTACTCTGCTGCCTGCCGAAATGGTGTTCGAATGGGCGACCAGGAACGGTGCAGAAGCCTTCGGAATCGATGCCGGCGTGATCGCGGAAGGCAAGGTCGCAGACTGCATACTCGTGGACCTTTCAGACCCTAGGATGACACCGAACCATCACCTCGTATCCAACTGGGTATACGCGGCTTCTTCAGGCTGTATCAGGACTGTGATCTGCGACGGAAAAATCGTCAGAAACTAAGACTTTCAGCCAGTTTCCGGGCGGCTTCTTCAATGAGCGCGGAGGCTGTTTGAGGGACCATAGCTATATGTGGCGGCATATCCTCCGGGGTGGCCGCCATTATTGTTGAAAAGCCCATTTCCAGCAGTTCCGGACACGATTTTACTGACCCTGACAAAAGTGCAGCCGGCACTCCTATGGCCTTTGAGCGGGCCAGTACTCCGGCCGGAGTCTTGCCCTTCGGAGTCTGGAAATCCGAGCAGCCTTCGCCCGTGATGACAAGGTCCGCATCGGTGGCTTCGGCGTCGAATCCCACGGCCTCCAGAACTATCTCTGCACCCGGCTTCAACTCTGCTCCGAAGAAAGCGAGAAGGGCTCCTCCCAGGCCTCCCGCTGCGCCTGCTCCGGGGATGTTGCGCACATCTTTCCCCGTCTTTTCAAAAATGACTTTGGCGTAGTCCGTAAGCCGCTTTTCGAGTATCTCGACATCCTCCGGGGATGCGCCTTTCTGAGGCCCGAAAACACGGCTGGCGCCCTCTGGTCCGATGTATGGGGTGTCGACGTCGCAGGCTACTGTGAAACGGGCTTTGCAACCCAGGAGCCCGGGCGTTTCGACAAGGCCTCGGCCGCCGTCGTTGGTGGCACTTCCGCCGAGTCCGATTATGAAGTTCGTGCAGCCTCTGGAAAGGGCGTCCAGGATGAGTTCCCCAAGGCCTCGTGTACTGGCCTTGAGCGGATTTCTTTCAGACTCTTCCAGCAGTGTGAGCCCGCAGGCCGCGGCCGATTCTATCACTGCCAGGTCCCCGCAGATGCAATATTCCGCTTTGACCGGACGGCCCAGAGGGTCCTGTACGACTGCGCTGACCATATTCCCCCCAAGGCTCTCGCAGAGGGCTGAGACCGTGCCTTCGCCTCCGTCCGCAACAGGGATCCTGACTGTCTGGAGGGGCGTTTTCCCCTGCCATCCTGCCCTCAGGCCTCGCTCCATAGCAGAGGCGACTTCCCCTGCTGAGAGGCAGCCTTTGAAGGAATCCGGTGCGAGTACGATCTTCATATAAGTTGAAACGTTTTGCAAAGACAAATATAATGAATTTGATTATTCGTCCAAAAAGCGTAAATTCGCACCTTATTACAAGTAATAAATCCCCAGATATGAAGGTTCTTAAATTCGGAGGCACATCGGTTGGTTCGGTAGCTAGCCTCAGAAACGTAAAGAAGATTGTAGAAGGCTGCAACGAGCCTGTAGTGGTTGTGGTGTCCGCACTTGGCGGCATCACTGACAAACTCCTCAAGACCGCGTCCCTCGCATCGTCGGGTGACAGCACCTACATCCAGTCTATGGAGGAAATCGTTGCCCGTCACCATCAGGTGGTCGAGGAACTCATTCCGGAAGGCGGTCAGCGCCAGAGGCTCATCGAGCGTATGGACGCAATGTTCGTGGAACTCAGGAGCATCTTCCACGGAGTTTCCCTCATCAGGGACCTCTCTGAGAAGACCTCCAATACCATAGTAAGTTACGGCGAAAGGCTCTCCAGCGACATCTGCTCAGTCCTCATCGACGGTGCCGTGCTCCACGACAGCCGCAATTTCGTGAAGACCGTGCGCAAGCAGGGCAAGAATCTCCTCGCGCAGGAGGAATCCTACCTCCTCATCGAGGCCGAGTTTGCTGAACTTGGCAGGAGCGAGCAGGTCTGCCTCATTCCGGGCTTCATTTCCCGTGATCTCCACAGCGGTGAGGTTACCAACCTCGGCCGTGGCGGTTCCGACTACACTGCCAGCATCGTGGCTGCGGCACTCGAGGCAAGGTGCCTGGAGATATGGACCGACGTGGACGGCTTTATGACTGCCGACCCAAGGATCATTTCCAATGCATATACCATCGACACCCTGACCTATCACGAGGCTATGGAGCTCTGTAACTTCGGCGCCAAGGTCGTATATCCGCCTACAATCTATCCTGCCTGTGCCAAGGACATTCCTATCCTCATCAAGAATACTTTCCGCCCAGAGGTGAAGGGTACTGTCATCAGCAACAGCCAGCAGTCATCATCCAGGGCAATCAAGGGTATCTCATCCATCAGCAACACCAGCATCATCACCATCGCCGGCCTTTCTATGGTCGGTGTGATCGGTGTGAACAAGAGAATCTTCTCCTGCCTCGCCGACAATGGCGTCAGCGTGTTCCTCGTGAGCCAGGCATCTTCCGAGAACAATACTTCCATAGGTGTGAAGGACGTCGACGGAGAACTGGCCTGCCAGGTGCTCAACGACGAGTTCGCAAAGGAGATCCAGACCGGCGCTATGTTCCCTATGAGCATACAGCGCAATCTGGCTACCATCGCAGTCGTAGGTGAGAATATGAAGAAGACTCCGGGCGTGTCCGGAAAGCTCTATGGAGCCCTCGGCCGCAACGGTATCAGTGTCATCGCGTGCGCACAGGGTGCGTCCGAGACCAATATTTCCTTCGTAGTGGAAGGCCTCTGGCTCCGCAAGGCCCTGAATGTCATCCACGACAACTTCTTCCTTTCCGAGTACCAGGAGATCAACCTCTTCCTCTGCGGCATCGGTA
The DNA here is from genome assembly GCA_002314885.1 of Bacteroidales bacterium UBA1745. Lineage (GTDB taxonomy): Bacteria > Bacteroidota > Bacteroidia > Bacteroidales > UBA932 > Cryptobacteroides. The sequence goes on from DCHT01000026.1 coordinate 34,929, forward strand.
CCGTGGGCGGCAGCCTCATCGAGCAGATCGCCAGCCAGCAGGAGACGCTCAAGAAGAGAAGGAACCTCAAGATCAACGTCGTCGGCATCGCCAACAGCCGTCACGCCATCTACGACCGCGCAGGTCTCAGCCTCGAGGGCTATGAGGAGCGCCTGAAGAACAGCGAGCCTAGCAACATCCAGAAATACAAGGAGGAGATCATCTCTATGAACATCTACAACTCCGTATTCGTGGACTGTACTGCCAGCAAGGATGTAGCCGATATCTACTATGACCTCCTCGACCACAACATCAACGTCGTTGCTGCCAACAAGATTGCGGCATCTTCCGACTATGACAACTACAAGCTTCTCAAGGCTACGGCCCAGAAGAGGGGAGTCAAGTATCTCTTCGAGACCAACGTGGGTGCCGGTCTTCCTATCATCAACACGATCAATTCCCTCCGCAACAGCGGCGACCACATCCTCAAGATCGAGGCCGTGCTCAGCGGAACCCTCAACTATATCTTCAACACCATCAGCAAGGACATTCCGTTCAGCAAGACTGTCCAGATGGCCAAGGAAGAGGGCTATTCCGAGCCTGATCCACGTATCGACCTCTGCGGTATGGACGTGGTCCGCAAGCTCGTCATCCTTTCCCGCGAGTCCGGCTACAAGATGAGCCAGGAGGACGTGGAGAAGCATCTCTTCGTGCCTGACGAGTTCTTTGCAGGCAGCCTGGAGGACTTCTGGAAGAACCTCCCTCAGCTCGATGCCGAGTTCGAGACCCGTCGCCAGAAGCTCGAGGCAGAGGGCAAGTGCTGGCGCTTCGTCGCAAAGCTCGAGGACGGCAAGGGCTCAGTGGAGCTCCGCGAGATCCCTCAGGGCCACTCCTTCTACAAGCTCGAAGGCAGCAACAACATCATCCTGCTTACCACTGACCGCTACCGCCAGTATCCTATGCTCATCCAGGGCTTCGGCGCAGGTGCAGCTGTGACAGCAGCCGGTGTATTCGGTGACATAATGAACATAGCAAACGTATAATGGCAATCGCACTCAATCTCAGGGAAACTGAGACCAACCTCTTCTGCGCCAGCAAATGGTGGGGCGACCCTGATATGCCGTCCGAGATGGAGTATCCTTCCTGCGAAGGCTACCCTATGACCTTCATCTGCCAGATCAACTGCGAGTATCTCGAGAAATACGATCCGGAAGGCCTGCTGCCTCACACCGGAATGCTCTATTTCTTCGGCGCCATCGACGAACTGCTCGGCTACGAGTCTCCTGTCAAGTGTCCGAAAGGCGAATGGCCTAAGAATCAGATAAGGGTCAAGTACGCCAAGGACATCAACTTCGAGACCTTCCAGACCGTGTCTATGGTCGGCGAGGATGGTGAAGCCGTGGCAGACGCTCCATACGAGATCGTGTTCTCCAACTGCGAGGACGACGATCCTGGTCTGAGGCTGCTCGGCAGCGTCCCTGCGGCAGTGGCGGACGAATATAAGAACAAGGACCACGTCTGCGTCCTTCAGCTTTCATTCGGAAGCGAGGAGGGACAGAGACTCTGTTTCTCGATGAGCCGTTCCGACCTCGGTTTCGGCAACTGGAAGAAATGCGTCGCAACTTTGGCTTAGTATGGAAAAGATAATATCAGTATCAGTGATGTGCTCCGACCTGATGAACCTCGGACGCGACATCGACACTTTGAAGAAATATGGCGTGGACTGGCTCCACGTCGATGTTATGGACGGCCACTTCGTTCCGAATCTCACTTTCGGACCTGACTTCATCAAGGCTATGCACCGTCATGCCGATATGCCGCTCGACATCCACCTTATGGTAACGGATCCTGAACAGGTGCTGGCAGCAATCGATCTGCGTGAAGGAGACATACTTTCCTGCCACGTGGAGCTGGACCGCAGCTACGAGGCCCTTGCCGCTGAGGTACATTCCAAAGGTGCGAAGTTCGGCCTCGCCATCAATCCGGAAACCGCTCCGGAGGCCCTCAAGCCTCATATCGGCCTTTTTGAGACCGTAACGGTGATGACAGTCCACCCTGGTTATGCCGGAGGCAAGATGGTCGAAGGCATTATGGAGAAAGTGGGCGTAGTCCGCAAGTGGCTTGACGCGAACGGCTGCCAGGACGTGGCCATCAGCGTGGACGGCAGCGTCAGCTGTGAGAGGGCTCAGTATATGGGCAGCCTCGGAGCATCCATCTTCGTCGGCGGCACAGCCGGCATCTATCGCAAGGGTATGCAGCTGGAAGATACGATTCCGGCATTCAGAAAAGCAATTTCAGAATAACTAAATATTACTATGAACAAAATCGAGAGCGCACTTCAGCGCACAAGAGACACCAAGGCCTGTTTCATAGGCAAGGGCGTGGTCGCAAGGACCGCGGAAATGTTCAATCAGCTCTTCCCGGGCAAGACAGCGGTCATCATCGCTGACACCAACACCTGGGAGGTTGCAGGCAAGGCAGTGGCCGCTTCACTCGAGGCCGCGGCAGTTCCTGCGATCGAACCTTACATCATCGACGACCCTGAACTCTATGCAGAGTGGAGGTTCGTGGAGGCCATCAGGGCCTTCCTGGAGCCTAAGGACGTCATCGCCATCGCAGTCGGCTCAGGCGTGATCAATGACCTGACCAAGTTCGTGTCCGGCGAAATCGGACGCAAGTATATGTGCGTGGGCACAGCCGTGTCAATGGACGGCTACACCGCATACGGCGCATCCATCACCAAGGACGGCAACAAGCAGACCTTCGACTGTCCGGCTCCATACGGCTTTGTAATGGATCCTGTCATAGCTGCTGAGGCTCCGAAGGAACTCGCTGCTTCCGGCTATGCAGACCTCATCGCCAAGATCCCTGCCGCTGCAGACTGGATGCTGGCTGAGGTTACCGGCAACGAGCCTATCGACCAGTTCTCCTGGGACCTCGTGCAGAACGGTCTGCGTGAGTCCCTCTCCGCTCCTGCAGAAGTGTTTGCAGGCGATGTTGAATATACAGAGAAGCTCGGAGAAGGCCTCCTTATGAGCGGCTTTGCAATGCAGGCCCTCCTGAGCAGCCGTCCTGCTTCAGGCACTGAGCACCAGTTCTCACACTGCTGGGATATGGAAAACCTCTGCTTCGGCGGAAAGCACGTATCCCACGGCTTCAAGGTCGGTATCGGCACCCTCGCTTCCACCGCTTCCCTCGAATTCCTTCTGAGCAAGGACATCGAAAACCTCGATGTTGAGGCTTGTGTCGCAGCTTGGAAGAGCTGGGAGGACCAGGAGGCCGAGATACGCGAAGTGTTCGAAGGCAAGCCTGGCCATCTTGCCCGCGGCTTGAAGGAAACCAAGGGCAAATACGTGGAGAAGGACGTTCTCCGCAAGCAGCTCGAGGCTCTCAAGGCAGCCTGGCCAACTCTCAAGGAGCAGATCCGTGCCCAGATCATACCTTTCAGCGAGGTTTACAACGACCTCAAGCTCGTGGGTGCACCTTACGAGCCTGAGATGATAGGTGTGGACCGTGCCCGCTTCCGCAAGACCTTCTCCTATATTCCTTATATGAGAAGCCGTTTCACCAACATCGACGTAGTTTACCGTCTTGGACTTATGCCTGAGCTTATGGAGCATCTCTTCGGCAAGGGCGGCGTCTGGGAAGTGAAATAACATAATTCCACCACATAACGATGACAACAACCAAGAGCCTCAAATACTGGCAGTGGAAGACCATCATAGTCACTATGCTCGGCTATGCTATGTTCTACCTTGTCAGGAAGAACTTCTCCCTCGCTATGCCGGGCCTCCAGGCCGATTTCGGCATCAGCAAGGTGCAGCTCGGTCTCTTCCTCACCTTCAACGGAATCGTCTACGGATTCTCCCGCTACATCAACGGAATCATCTCGGACCGAGGCAGTGCCAGGAAGATTATGTCCCTGGGCCTGCTCCTGTGCGGCGTGGTGAATATCATCTTCGGATGCAGTGACAAGGTGGCCTACGCCATAGTCAATATGGCTGCCAACCACGGCACCACTATCACCTTCACGGCCATAATGATCTATCTGATGGGCTTTATGTGGGTGATCAACGGCTACCTCCAGGGTATGGGCGTGCCTCCGTGCACCAAGACCCTTGCCCAGTGGATCCATCCGAGCGAGCTGGCCACCAAGGTCAGCATCTGGAATATGTCTCACTCCATAGGCGCTGGCCTCGCAATGGGCCTCTGTGGATGGTTCATTATGCCTCATCTCGGTGTCGATATGAGCGGAAATGCTGAAATCGTCAGCCAGATTGCCGCAAATCTCCAGGCCACGAAGCCGGATATGCCGGTGGATATGGACAAGGTGATGGACTTCGCTGCCCACTATTGTGCGTGGAGATGGTGCTTCATCATTCCTGCCTGTGTGGCGGTGATGGGCTCCGTATGGCTCTTCCTGAGCGTCAAGGATTCTCCATCTGACGTGGGCTTCCCTGAAATCGTGGGAAAGAAGAAGGCCATCGTGAAGACTCCTGAGGAGAAGGCTGAATACAAGGTATTCGTAAGGAAGCAGGTCTATAAGAATCCTGTCATCTGGATGCTTGCCGTGACCAACTTCTTCGTCTATATCGTCCGCTTTGCCTGCCTCGACTGGGGTCCTACCCTCCTCACTGAGGCAAAGGGAATGAGCCTGGCCAATGCGACTACCGTCTGCGTGTTCTTCGAACTCGTCGGCGGCAACCTCGGAATGATTTTCTGGGGCTGGGCCACTGACCACATCTTCAAGAGCAAGGCTCATCACACCTCCCTGGTATGTATGCTGCTCGTCACTCTCGTGATCGTCGGTTTCTATTTCATCCCTGAAACCGCTCCTTGGTGGGTACTTATGATTCCGTTTATGATGATTGGTTTCTGCATCTACGGTCCGCAGGCCCTCCTCGGCATCTGTGCGATCCAGCACGCTACCAACAGGGCTTCCGGCACCGCCAACGGCATACTCGGCATCTTCGGATATGCCAGCACCATCATCTCAGGCGTGGTATTCGGCTTCATCGCCCAGCATTGGGGCTGGAACCTGGTGTTCCTCACGATGATCGTCGTTTCCCTCCTGGCATCCGCTTCTCTTGCAGTCATCTTCAAGGCTAAGGCAACAGGTTATGAAGAGAATTAATACGGCAATCGCAGTCCTTTTCGTTTCGCTGATATCGGCGGCTCAGGCCATCGATGCCAGCAAGGACGTAGTGGGAAAGGTGACATACAGCAACGGCGATCCGATTGTGGGCGCAGTCGTGTCAGACGGCTATACCGTAGTGACAACCGACGCCAACGGCGACTACCGTTTCGTGCGCAACGCCGCTGCGGCATACGTGTCCGTGTCGGTTCCAGCCGACTGCCAGGTGCCGCTCCGTCAGGGCCAGCCTTGCTTCTACCGCAAGCTGGACGACCGCCGTTTCACCTACGATTTCGAATTCGTAAAGCAGAAGGTCGAGAAGGACTTCAGCATCTTCTTCATCGGCGACCCTCAGTGCCAGAACACCCACCACGTGGACAGGCTCCGCAGTGAGGGCATTCCGGATCTCAAGGCGTACGGAAAGAAGCAGAAGAATGCTTCATACGCCATCACCCTCGGCGACATAGGCTACACTGAAGGCGGCCGCAACACCAACTATCTCTTCCCGGTCATCAGGAATGAGATGTCGGCTGAAAAGACGGGTATGCCTGTGTTCCAGACTGTGGGCAACCACGATTTCGAATATTATCTCGGTGCCCTCGATGAGTCAAATCCTACAGTGGCAGCCCGCCGTGACAGGATGTTCGAGGCTGTCTTCGGCCCGATAGACTACTCCTGGAACAGGGGAGACGTACACTTCATCTCGATGAATGACGTCCGTTTCGACAATATGGTCAAGGCCAGCAAGTACAGCGCCGGCTTCTCGGACGAACAGCTCGAATGGCTGCGCCAGGACCTCAGCTTCGTGCCGAAGGACAAGATGGTTGTGCTCTGCCTCCATATTCCTATCGCGACCAAGAAGCTCAGCCCTAAGCAGGCAGAGGACGTCCGTCACGATATGCAGAACCTCTTCGATGCTGTGGACCTTCTCGCCGAATATCAGAATCCTATGGTATTCTCCGGCCACACCCACACCAACTTCAAGAACACTCTCGCAGGCGGAGTACGCGAATTCACCGTCGGCGCGATGAGCGGTTGCTGGTGGTGGTCCAACAACTGTGCGGACGGTTCGCCGAACGGCTATCTCGTGTGCCATTTCAGCGGTGCATCCCTCAAGGATCATATCTACAAGAGCACCGGCCTCAGCGACAAGTTCCAGATGCGAATCTACCGCGGTGATGCAGTATTCGGCGGACAGCACGAGGAGTTCAGGATGCAGCACGGCCACGATGCCCTCCTGATCAATGTCTTCAACTATGACAGCGACTGGAACGTGCAGGTCTACGAGAACGGCAAGCTTATGGCCGAGAATCTGCAGCCTATGCCTCTGACTGGGGAGTTCAATCCTACTGCGGACGGCGGCAAGGACTGGTGGGCGATAGGCTACAACATCGGCGTCGTAGGTCGTGGACATACCGGCAACAGCACCCGCAACAACTACTGCGAGAAATGCTGGCATATGTTCGAGTACAGGATGGCCGACCCTCAGGCCAAGGTCAAGGTTGTGGTGACGGACGGCGCTGGCCGCAAGTTCACCGAGACCAAGATATATGAGAGTGAAAGCTGGCAGGAGTGCGACTATGAGCTCGCAACTCCTCCGACTTACAAGGAAACACAGGTTTGGTAAAATCTTTATCTAATACATAAACAATGGATACTCAGAAAGTAATCGAAAAAGCTCTGTCAATGTCAGTTGCCACCAAGGCACTGGAATTCGGAGAAGACATCCTGGACAGGGTTCCAGGTCTGTTCAACAAGTTTTTCCCAGGTCGCAAGGCAATTGTCTTTGCCGATAAGATCACCTGGAAGGTAGCGGGCGAGAAAGTGTTCTACGAACTCGCAAAGGCAGGCGTTCCTGCCACTACCTACATTATTACTGACGATCGTTTCCACCCGGACTGGAAGTACGTGGAGATGCTTGACAAGGTCGTGGAGACCGAGAATGGCATACTCGTAGCTGTCGGCTCAGGCGTAATCAACGACCTCGCCAAGTTCGGTGCATTCCGTCACGGCGACCAGTACATCTGCGTGCCTACAGTGGCATCCGTAGACGGCTACACCTCCGCTACTGCCGCCATCAACGACGAGCGTGGTGCAAAGGTTTCCTTCAAGTGCAAGTCCCCATCCATCATCGTGGCCGACTCCAAGGTCCTCTCTTCAGCACCTTGGTTCCTCTCAGCAGCTGGTTATGGCGACCTCGCATCCAAGATTTCATCCGGCGCTGAATGGATGATCTCCGACCTCTTCGGCACTGAACTTATCCACAAGGAGGCCTGGTCACTTACCCAGGACGACCTGAGGGATATGCTCTCAGATCCTGACGGAGTACGTAACGGCAATCCTAAGTCCATCGAGCAGCTCTTCCTCGGCCTCGCCCTTGCAGGTATCGGTATCGAGGTGAGCGGTGGCGACACCCGCTGCGTTTCCTGTGCAGAGCATCTCTACAACCACTATCTGGATATGACTCACCATATGAACAACGGCCGCCCTGTATCCCACGGTTTCCAGGTTGCCATCGGTGAGCTTACCCTCTGTGCATTCTTCGATGCACTCCTCTCTATGGACCTCACCAAGATCGACGTGGAGAAGTGTGTTGAGGCTTGGCCTACCCTCGAGGAGGAGCAGCAGCGTGCCCTCAAGCTCTTCGAGAACTTCCCTGTGCCTACCCTCGGATATGAGGAGATCACCAGGAAGTGGCAGCCTAAGGAGGCCATCCGCGAGCAGCTCACCAAGGTAAAAGAGACTTGGCCTGAGTTCAGCCAGAAGCTCCGCAAGCAGGTTATGCCTTACGAGGAGATGAAGGCTATGTTCGCAAGGGCCGGCGCTCCTACCAAGCCGGAGGACATCGGACTCACAAATGCCGACATCCGCAGGATGACCGACTTCGTTCAGCTTATGCGCTGGAGAATCAACGTTCTCGACCTCGCCAAGCGTGCCTGCATCTTTGACGAACTTATGGACAAGGTGTTCGGCAAGGGTGGCGTAATGGAAATCAAATAATTTCTCTGAATGAAATTTTCAAGATCTTTTGCAGTACTTCTCAGCGTGCTCGCCCTCGTGGCGTGCACGCCGGAGGAGCCTGTATCTCCTCAGAACCCCTCATCGGAGGATGTTGAGATACTCAAGGGCATATCGTCCTTGAATTACATTCCGGAATACGAGGATCACTGCTTATGCCTGAGACTCGTCAGGAACGACGAAGGGATAGCCGGGTTCGGCGATCTGACGGCCTCCTTTGAGGTGCGTCCGGAATCAATGGCCGCCGATCTCGCTTCTGCTGCAAGCAGAGTACTGTCATTAAAGGTCAACTACTCCGGCAAGGGAGCCGGCACTGTAATCATACCGGTGTCAAGTGCCGTTGCCGACGGACCGGTTCTAACGGTCACCATATCCTCATCGGACATCCCGGAGTCCTTCCTGTCCGGGAAATATACCCTCAATGCCACTCTCATAGTCAAAGCCGGCAATGTTTCCGTGGATACGGATCCGATCGGTCTCAGAGTGGCCGAATACCTGTCTGTGGGCGGCAGTCTGGTAGATGTCAATAATACGCTCTACGGCGTCGTGACGGATTCCTCCACGGGCAAGGGTATCGCAGGCGTGCCTGTGACCGACGGTTACAAGTTCGTCGTGACAGACGCCAACGGAGTCTATCAGATGATTCCGGACGAGCATTGCCGCAAGGTCTATCTCTCCTTGCCGGCGGCTTACAAAGTACCTCTCAATGCCAAGCATCTTCCTCAGATTTACAGCGCTGAGGACGTGAAGCTCGGCGAACTGTTCAGGTATGACTTCAATCTGGAGCCCCTTGACGAGAGCGAGGAGAACTTCACCCTGATGATGATCAGCGATCCTCAGTGCAGCAAGACATCCCACGTCAGCCGCTATGTGAACGAGACCATCGCAGACATCAAGACTTACATATCTGCACAGCAGTCTGCCGGCAGATATCGCAAATGCTACGCCTTCACCCTCGGCGACATCATCTCCGACAGTTCCACGATGTGGGACAATATGGTCAATTCGATGTCCGATGTGAAGGCGACCGACGGCTATCTGCCGTTCTTCCAGTGTATGGGCAACCACGACCACGATGCGACGGTCGAGGGCACATATCTGGAGGGTGACTTCAATGCCACCCACTATTTCTTCGAAAAATTCGGTCCTTCGGACTACTCTATAAACAGGGGCAATGTCCATATCATTGTGATGGACGACATTCTCGTCAGCACTCCTTCCGCCAACACTTCCGTGAACGGAAAGACCTGGGGCTACAACGTAGGCTACAACGAGAAGCAGATGGAATGGCTGCGCCAAGACCTCGAACTGGTTCCGGACAAGGAAAACAAGATGGTGGTCCTCTGTCAGCACATCCAGATCAGAGGCACCCAAACCAACCACTGTCCCGATATCCTCAGTATGCTCACGCAGTTCAAGGAGGCGCATATAATGATAGGCCACACCCACTATTGCCATAACTACATACATTCGGATTATGTGTGCAAGGGTGGCCAGCCAATCTATGAACATATCCACGGAGCGGCCTGCGGATCCTGGTGGTCCTGCAATTCCCAGGTCAGCGGCGGAGCAAACTGCTACAACCTCTATGAGGTGACCGGCTCCACGATGAAGAACTGGATAGTCAAGCCTACCAAGCGCGACCCGTCCTATCAGATGCGCGTGTTCGACGGCAACCAGAGCTATACGGGCAAGAAGTCCTATATCTACAACTGGTATAATAAGAGCAATGTCGGCGGTGCTTCCAGCATAGTCGCAAAGGGAGTGGAGGTCCTCAAGGGCTGTTTCGTGGCGGAAGTCTGGAATGACGACGCCCAGAACTGGAAGGTGGAATTCTGGCAGAACGGCAAATACGTGGGCGATTTCAAGCGAATCTCGGATGGTACCTGTTCCAATGCCGCTATGTGCTCCTACTACTTCAACGAGCTTGGAAAGAACTCCACTCACTACGTTTCCTACACCGCCAGCCACTATTGGTATTACAAACCTGCGTCAGAGACTCCGGCCACTGAAACCGGATGGGAGGTGAAGGCTATCCAGACCATCCCTTCCAGCGGCGTGAAAAACACTTTCTCCCGCAATTCCCTCACCACAAATTATTCAGAGTTCTAGGATATGCGCAGGATACTATTTATTATTATGGCTATATGCCTGACGGCGCTTTCCTGCTCGAAGCCGCCGGTTCCTATTGACAATCCGGCCTCTCCGGTCAAGTCCCTGACCTCTGTGCGCTATATCGGTGCCGGCGATGAGATAAAATTGAATTACACTTTCCTGGACGGAGAACCCCAGTCAGGGCCTGTTGAGATTCCTTTCGCCGTGGAACCGCTCGAGATGCTGGACACTCTGGCTGACAATCAGGAATGGCTGTCTCTCGGATATGTAAGCACTCTTACCAAGGCCTCTTCTGAGATAAGTGACCTTCCGATACTTTCGTTGGAAGTGCGTAATGACTTTTTATACCTGACTACTGACTTGTCGGGCGTGGGAGAAGGTTTCTTCAATGGCGAGAACGGTATATCCGTGCGTCTGCTTGTCAAGGACGAGTCAGCTGAAATCGCCTCCGACTTCGTCAGGATCAGGAATATGGAAATGGTAGGCACCCTGCCGACAATCAAGCTTGTCGCTGCGACCTCTTCGACTCTGACCGTCACTTGGAGCGTGACTTCCTTTGCCAATTGGACGAGCGACATCGCTCCAAGCTATCGTTTCGGAATCTATAAGGATCCCGCTCTCAAGACCTTGCTGGTGTCCTGGATTTCTGATGCCTCATCCGCGATCTGGGCATCCAAGTCCCCTAAGTTCATTTTCTCCGACCTTGAGCCGGACAAGGACTATTGGATAGCGGTATCCGAGGTTTCTGGCACTATGGTCAATGTGATCAAGGGCCATACTGAGCCGTGGACCGACGTTGCGATCGGCAAGGCCGGCAGCGCCGTGGCTGGTGATGTACTGCTAGCGAACGATTTCTCGGAATTCTCCTGGGGTGGCGACCTGGTGAACGTGGCCGCCGGCTATACAGCATCGGACAGGTCTGCTCTCCTGCACCCTGCCGGGGAGAATCCTGTCGGTCTCGGTCCCGGGTGGGCTCTGGCCGCCAATTCCGTTGAGTACGGAATATGGACTACTCTCTCCAAGATGGTCGCCAGCACGTCCCTCAAGGATTGGGGAGCACAGAAGGAAGGGGCAAATGTATTGTCGACCACTCAGCTCTGTTGCCGTCCGGGCTACCTCAAGCTCGGCGCCAATTCCTATATCGGCAGAATTGTCACGCCTCAGCTTTCAAGCCTGAAATCTACGGCAACGGTCAAGCTTTCCTTCCGTGCGGCCCGCTATTTGACGGACGAACTCACGGGAGGCGTATTCATAATAGATGATTCGGTGAAGGGAAGTTACGGGTCCATTACCGGCACGGTAACCGAGGCTGCGTCATTTGAAGTGCCGTCCGACGGGACTTGGACAGACTACAGTATAACCATAAAGAACGTGAAGCCTACGTCGCGTATTGCTGTGGGGCCTGTCAGAAGGGATGGCTCAGAGGCTGGAGCCAAGCAGCACCGTCTTATGCTGGACAATCTACAGCTGACCCTGATCTCCTACTAAGATAAAACAATAAAGGCTGACCCTCAGGTCAGCCTTTTTATCACTAAAGCTCGTCGTTGAGCTGAAGATGCTGTACGTAGATAGCCTTCATACGGGCTTTTCTCTTGGTTACAGATGGCTTCTGGAACTCCCTGCGTGAGCGGAGCTCGCGAACCGCGCCAGTCTTCTCGAATTTCCTCTTGAACTTCTTGAGTGCCTTCTCGATATTTTCACCTTCCTTGATTGGTACGATAATCATAGCTATAAATCACCTCCTTTTCTTTAGCGGCTGCAAAGATAGGCAGATTATTTTGAATTCAAAATATTTTTGAAGGTCTCCATACCCTTGGTGGCGACTTCCTGTATCTGCGTTATCCTCTTGTCATTGAGCCTGATCGGCTTAGGGTCTATTAAATATATAGGTGTACCGGCCTTTGCATAGCCGTAGAGGCCTGCGGCAGGGTAGACCTGCATAGAAGTGCCCACGATCAGAAGTATGTCGGCCTGCTCGACTGCATCGATGGCCTTTTCTATGTTCGGCACTGCCTCTCCGAACCACACGATGTGCGGGCGCAGCTGGGCCCCGTTCGCACCCTTGTCGCCAAGTTCGATGGCATCGTAGCCTATGTCTATGACTTCCTTGGTGCTGAAACCGTCAAGATGTGTATAGCAGTTCTCTGGGCGCACCTTCGTGAGTTCTCCGTGGAGATGTATGATGCGGGTGCTGCCGGCCCTCTCGTGGAGGTTGTCCACGTTCTGGGTCACCACGGTCACGTCGTAGTCCTTCTCGAGTTCCGCGATGGCATAGTGGGCTGCGTTGGGCTTTACGCCTGCGAGCTGGGCCCTGCGCTCATTGTAGAACTGGAGCATAAGGCCAGGATTGCGCGGCCAGGCGCTGATATCGCAGACTTCGCTGACTTTGTAGTTCTCCCAGAGACCGTCGCTGTCCCTGAATGTGCTGATTCCGGATTCGGCGCTGACTCCGGCGCCGCTCAGTATGACAAGTTTCTCTTTCATCGTGCGAAATATTTGGTCTCGAGCCAGTACTTGAACAGGGTGTCAAGCAGAACAGGTTCGTCTTTGTCCGTAAATGTGATGATTTCCTTCTTCATCAGGGCCTCCTTGACGCGGCTGACGTTGGCGGAGGAGTTGAGCTTGTACTTGCGTATCACGTCGCTGGCAGTGAACTTGGTCACTCCGTCGAGGACGGCCTTGAGGAGGCTGACCTGGTGGCCTGTGAGATTGCACATAGTGTTCACGAAGCGCACCTCGTGGACTGAAAGCATACAGTTGAGGGCGTCCATAAAGATACCGTCGTTGAAGTATCCCTTGGTCATCGAGTCGCAGATTGCCATAAAGTGGTTGATATACCACATATTGTTGTCGAAGCGGTTGATGATGCCCATCACCTGGTCCTTCTCAATGACCTTTCCGGAGATGTTCACGCCCTTCTTTATGTGCTCCGCGATGTCCATATCCTCAATCCTCTCGAGCGGAACGTGTTCCACCACGCCCCTGAACATAGGGCTGCGGCCGAAGATGGCCTTCATCGCATTGTAGCGGGAACCGGTGAGTATGAAGGTGCATTTGTTGATGCTCAGGGACCTCTCGGACATCACTTTCTTGAAGGAACGGAGAATGGCGTTGCCTTCCTCGAGTTCGGCAAGGGCCTGGAACTCCTCGATTACCATATATATATTCTCCTCGCGCTTCTCTGCCAGGCGGCCCGGCAGGCTGAGCATCTCCACGCAGTCGTGCTCATCGAGGTCCCAGTTGGCGGAAACCACTTCGTTCGCATCGGAAAATCTCTGGCGGTCAAACACGAAATGTGTGCCCGGCAGGAAGGTCTTGACGACCTCGGAATACTCGTTCGGAGTGGAGCAGTGGGCCCTGATCACGCTGTTGCCGAAGCGGATGAGGAAGTCCTGCATATCCGCCATCGGAAGGGCGTTCATCGTGCACACGGAGAACTTGCAGGAACTCATCTTCATACTGAAGAGAGTCTGCTGGATAACCGAATCCTTGCCGCATTTCGGCGGTTCATAGACGGTGACGTGCTCCGATGAGAGCAGCAGGTTGGTGATGGCGCGGCATTCGCGTTTTCTCCCGACGAAATACTTTCCTGTGACGGGTTTGTCGTATATGAAGTAGTTATCCATAGAGACAAAAATACAAACATTTTTGTTAATGTATTGTGGTTCTCAAAAAAATACTTACATTTGCCGTCCAATTTGAATAAGACTGTGGAGCTCTTGAAGTTCCGGAAGCAGTTTCCGGACGCTTGCAGCCAAAACTTTTTAAGTTTTTTTAACGTATGTACGCAATTGTGGACATCGCAGGCCAGCAGTTCAAAGTAGAGGCTGGCAATGAAATCTTCGTCAACCGCCTCGCGGCTGAAAAAGGTGCTGCTGTTGAATTCGACAAGGTACTCCTCGTTGACGCTGAGGGCGCCGTTAAGGTAGGTGCTCCTTACGTAGAGGGTGCTGTAGTTAAGGCAACAGTTCTCGACGACACTTGCAAGGCAGACAAGGTTCTCGTCTTCAAGAAGAAACGTCGTAAAGGCTATCAGAAACTGAACGGTCACCGTCAGTATCTTACCAAACTCCAGATCGTAGAGATCGCTTAATTATTCACATTTAAAGTTTTAAAGATTATGGCACATAAAAAAGGCGTCGGTAGTTCTAAGAACGGTCGTGAATCAGAGAGCAAAAGGCTCGGTCTCAAGAAGTTTGGCAGCGAGAGAGTAAAGGCTGGTAACATCCTGGTTCGCCAGAGAGGTACCGTACACAACCCTGGCAAGAATGTCGGTATGGGTCGTGACCACACTCTTTATGCTCTTGTTGACGGTACTGTAGTGTACTGCAAGAAGGCAGACAACAAGTCATTCGTGTCGGTTGTTCCTTTCGAGAACTAACCTGCGGAAGACAGATGAAGAATTAATGAGAGATTTTTTCCGCAGGGAAAGAATCTCTCATTTTTAAATCGACAGATTATTTAAAGGTATATAGCAATGCTTACACTCAAGTTGCTCCGTGAGAATCCGGAGTTCGTGATCGAGAAGTTGGCCAAGAAGCACTTCGACGCACGTGAAATCGTAACCAGAATCAATGAACTCGACGCAAACCGTCGTACCCTCCAGGTAGAAATCGATAACTGCAACGCAGAGCAGAAGAAGGCTGCTGCCCAGATCGGAAGCTTTATGAAGGCCGGTCAGAAGGCAGAGGCTGAGGCTGCAAAGGCAGAGGTTGCCCAGATGAAGGCAAAGGCTGCTGAGCTCCAGGCAAAGTCTGATGCAAACCAGGCTGAGCTTGATTCCATCATCGTCCTCCTCCCTAACATCCCTTGCGACCTCGTTCCGGAAGGACGCTGCGCAGAGGACAACGTGGTAGTGAAGAGGGGCAATGACATCCCTGAGCTCGGCCCTGACGCACTTCCTCACTGGGAACTCGCCAAGAAGCTCGACATCATCGACTTCGACCTCGGCGTGAAGATCACCGGAGCCGGCTTCCCTGTCTACAAGGGCAAGGGCGCAAAGCTTCAGCGTGCTCTCATCAACTTCTTCCTCGACTGCAACACTGAGGCAGGTTACCTCGAGGTTGAGCCACCTGTGATGGTAAACGCAGACTCAGGTTTCGGTACCGGCCAGCTTCCTGACAAGGAGGGCCAGATGTACCACGCAAACCTCGACGACTTCTATATGGTTCCTACCGCTGAGGTCCCTGTAACCAACATCTTCCGCGACGTGATCCTCAAGGAGGGCGACTTCCCTCAGAAGATGACAGCCTACACTCCTTGCTTCCGTCGTGAGGCAGGTTCATACGGCAAGGACGTCCGTGGTCTCAACCGTCTGCATCAGTTCGACAAGGTCGAGATCGTACGCGTGGAGAAGCCGGAGGACTCATACGCAGCCCTCGATGAGATGGTCGCTCACGTGGAGAGCATCGTCAACAAGCTCGGTCTCCCATATCGTATTCTCCGCCTCTGCGGTGGTGATATGAGCTTCACTTCAGCCATCACCTACGACTTCGAGCTCTATTCTGCAGCTCAGGGCCGCTGGCTTGAGATTTCTTCCGTTTCCAACTTCGAGTCCTATCAGGCAAACCGCCTGAAGCTCCGCTACAAGGATTCCGAGGGCAAGACCCAGCTCTGCCACACTCTCAACGGCAGCTCCCTCGCTCTCCCTCGCGTCGTGGCAACTCTCCTCGAGAACTGCCAGAAGGACGGCAAGATCATCATACCTGAGGCACTTCGTCCATACACAGGTTTTGATGTAATTGACTAAGGAACGCATCATACTCGGAATTGACCCCGGAACCAATATTCTTGGCTTCGGGGTTATCCGCGTAGATGAGAAGGGGCCTCATTACGTCACTATGGGCGTCTTTGACCTGCGCAAGATCAAGGATCCATACGAGAAACTGGCAAATATCAATGCCGGTGTTGAGGAACTCGTGGCGGTGCATACGCCTACTGACCTCGCAGTCGAGTCCCCGTTTATGGGCAAGAACGCCCAGGTCGTCCTGAAGCTCGGACGTGCTCAGGGTGCGGCCATAATCGCCGCCATAAAGGCCGGCATCACCGTCCACGAATATCCCCCAAGCCGTGCGAAGATCGCAATCTGCGGCAACGGACTCGCGTCCAAGCAGCAGGTGGCAATGATGGTGGAAAAGACGCTGAAGGTCACTCTCGATCCAAAGTATCTCGATGCCACGGACGCCTTGGCGATAGCACTATGTCACTACTATCAGACATCCAGTCCTCTGGCCTCTTCGACCAAGGGGGGAGACTGGAAGAAATTCCTTTCGGACAACCCCGACAGGATCAAAAAATAGAGCATCCCAATAAACTCTTTGCGCGTACGCGTGTCAAAGAACTATTGAAACGATATAATATGAAGAAGCTTTTCCTCGCGACCTTAACATTTTTTTTCGCAATGGTCGGCTTTGCCCAGACCCACTCGATCAAACTTGTCCTGACGGATATGTCCACTGGTGAGGGTATTCCTTTCGCCACCGTGTCAATCACCCCCGAGGGATCCAGCAAGGCCAGCAAGTATGTCCTGACCGACGATCAGGGCAATGCCAAGATAGACAAGGTCGCCAAGGGTTCTTACACCCTCAAGGGCGAACTTCTCGGCTATAAGGCTGCTTCTCAGGCTGTTACCGTTGAGGATAAGGACCTCGACCTCGGCCAGGTGAAGCTCGAGCCTGATTCCCAGATGCTTGACGCTGCCAGCGTTTCCGCTGTCGGCAACCCTATCACCATCAAGAAGGACACCATCGAGTACAATGCGACTTCCTTCAAGACCACTGACAACGATATGCTCGAGAACCTCCTCAAGAAGCTCCCTGGAGTAGAGGTCGGTTCCGACGGCTCAGTGACCGCGAACGGCAAGACCATCAGCAAGATCACCATCGACGGCAAGACCTTCTTCCTCGACGATCCTTCCCTCGCGACCAAGAACATCCCTGCGAAGATCGTGGAGAAGGTGAAGGTGGTGGAGAAGAAGTCCGACCAGGCTATGTTCACCGGCATTGACGACGGAGAGGAGGAGACCATCATCGACCTCAGCCTCAAGAAAGGTATGGCCAAGGGCTGGTTCGGCAACATCCTCGCAGGCGGCGGCCACGACATCCAGACTGTCGGCTTCGGCCAGGATGCCCGCTGGCAGGGTGCCGCAATGGTCGGCAACTTTACTGACAAGGGTCAGGTGAGCGTCATCCTCAATGCCAACAACACCAACAACCGTGGCTTCAACGATATGGCCGGCTCAATGATGTCAGCTATGCGCGGAGGTCAGGGCGGTATGGGCCGTGGCGGCGGAATGTGGGGTCAGAACAACGGCATCCTCACTTCCTGGATGGCCGGTGTCAACGGCGCCTGGAGCCTTCTTGACAACGATATGGAACTTGGCGCGAACTATCTATACAACGGTACCAACACCGATGTGGAGGAACGTTCCACCAAGACTACTTTCGGCAACAGCGGTCTCAACCGCATCAACAACAGCGACGGTTTCAGCAATACCCTGACTCAGGGCCATCGCGTGGGCGTCCGTCTCGAACACAAGTTCTCCGACAAGACTTCCATCATCTTCGAGCCTCAGTTCAACTACGGTATGGGCCGTTTCAACGAGTATTCCAACACTTCCACCCTCACCGAGAAGGAAGAGGTGCGCGACTCCACGAACAAGGGCTTCACCAACTCCTACGGACGCAACCAGAACTGGACGGCCAGCGGCTGGCTCCTCTTCCGTCAGAAGATAGGTGACAAGGCCGGCAGAACCTTCTCCGCCAATGTCAGGTACAGCTTCAGCGGCAACAAGGTGTATGATGCCTACAACCAGTCCCTCACTCAGATTATGAATGGCGGTTCCTGGGAGGACACCTACACCAACCAGCGTTACGAGAGCAAGAGCAGCGGCGCCAGCATCAACTCCAGGATCGTCTACACTGAGCCTCTCGCCAAGAATCTCTTCCTCGAGGTTTACTACGGCTATAACTGGAGCAGGAACGTCCAGCACAAGGACACCTACGACAGCTTCGGAGCACAGAGCTATTATTACGATGTCCACGAATACTCTGACGGAACGGAAGCCACATTCCGCAGACTGGTGTACAATCCTAACGGGGAAACCCTCAACGAGACCTACTCCAACGACATCGTCAACAGCAGCCAGACCCATCGTGCCGGAGCCACCCTCCAGTACCAGACCAAGAAGCTGCGTGCCCAGATCGGCGGTTCCTTCCAGCCTACGATCACGGACAATATGACCAACGGCGAGACCTATCACAGCGTGAAGTACAACTGGTCTCCGCAGGCTATGATCAACTACGAGATCAACGACAACACTGAGTTCCGTATCTTCTACCGCGGCCGCAGCAGTCAGCCTTCCACAAGCCAGTTGATGCCTGTCCCGGACAACTCCAACCCTCTGAGCGTCTCCTTCGGTAACCCTTACCTTACCCCTTACTTCAACCATAATTTCAGGGGTACCTTCGGTCACACCAACAAGAAGACCTTCTTCTCCATCCGCGTGTTTGCTGACGGAAGCCTCGTTCAGGACGGCATCTCAAATGCGAAGTGGTATGATGCCAACGGCGTACAGTATGCCCTGCCTCTGAATGGTTCCGTTACGGGTAGCGGCAACCTCGGATGCTTCCTCAACTCTCCGATTGCGAAGTCCAACTTCTCCGTTTCCAATATGTGCAATGTCTCATACGCTTCTTCCGCAACTTACGTGGGCAAGGATGAGAAGAGTGACTTCCTCACTACCAGGTATTACGATGCTGCAAATGCGGAGTTCAACTATGAGCAGTTCCACAAGGATTTCTTCGAGGACAAGACTTACAGCCTGGAGGACTACTTCATCAACAACCGCACCCGCACCCTCAGTGTGATGGAGCGCCTGAAGTTCACCTATCGCAACGATTTCGTCGAGGCCAGCCTCAGTGCACGTACCCGCTTCAGCAAGCCTTGGTACACTATGGAGAATGCCTCTTCGAATATGACCTTCGCGAACTCAGTACAGGCAGAAATGCTTTGGACAATCGACAAGGCCGGTATGGGCATCAATATGGACGGCAGCTACAACTGGTACAACGGATATACCTCAGAGCAGCCTTCAGAGTGCATCATCAATGCGGAGATCACGAAGTTGCTCTTCAAGAACAAATTCACCCTCGCGCTCAAGTGTTATGATATTCTCAATCAGTCCAAGACCCTGACTGTCAGGGATACTGATGCATACCACAGCGAGGTCCGCAACAACACTCTCGGCCGCTATGTGATCCTGTCCCTTACCTACCGCTTCGGCAACTTCGGAAGGGCCGGCCAGCAGATGCGTGACAGAGGAATGGGCGGTCCTCGTGGTGGTGGCCCTATGGGCGGTGGCCCTCGCGGCGGCGGTGGAAGATGGTAAAAAATGACTAAATCACCTTTTTCTATTATTTTTTAGTACATTTTTCTTTTTTCACTGCAACGTTTCGCCTATATTTGCATCTTGTATTGCGGAACAATCAATATTGTATACTTATATATTTATAAACCTATTTTAAATTTCAGAAAAATGAAGAAGATTATCGTAGCTCTCGCAGCAGCATCTCTCCTCCTCGCTTCTTGCAGCGGTGATATGTGCAAGTGTACCACCACCAAGGGTGAGAACAAAGTCGTAACTAAGGTAGCGCGTCCAGAGGACGGCAAGTGCTCTGACCTTGAGACTAATGGTAAGGGTGAGATCGGTGGTATTTCCATCGACACTGGCGTAAAGGTAAATTGCGTTACTATCTCAGATTCTGCTGAGTAATTTGAAGCTGGTCTCCAGAATTATCTTGGGCGCGGTTTTCTGCGCCTCTGCAATATCGAAGCTCTTCTCAGTGGAGAGCTTCGATTTGTATATTTTCTCTTTTCAGCTGTTCTCATTCGATTTGAGCTCCCTCTTTGCACGTCTGCTGATAATCTGCGAACTGCTTCTGGGACTCGGGCTTATGAGCGGCTTCTGGCGCAGGACCGTCAACTGGTGCTGCGTCGCAATGCTCGGCGTCTTTTCCGCCATCCTTGTCTGGCGCTGGGCTATAGGGGACACTGGTTCCTGCCATTGCTTCGGGGATGTGCTGGATATGAATCCCTGGCAGTCTCTGCTGAAAAATGCAGGTTTTTCTGTGCTTCTTGCCCTTGGCTGGAAGGCTCCGAAGAAGGATTGGCTCCCATCCCGGATGTGGCGCGGGATAATCACAGCCGCAGTTTCAATCCTCGTGACTCTGACTGTATTCCTGGCCTGGACTCCAGGCATCTGGTGGCGTTGGATGGGACACCGTTCCACTGATCTCGTGGAAGAACAATGGCAGCCTTATTCCGAGGAATACGGTTACAATGAGGGCCGTCAGGTCGTGCTCTTCCTCAGTCCATTGTGCGAACATTGTCAGCACTGCATTTCCAAGGTCTCGACCATTATTTCACGTCACGATCTGCCAAAGGATCGCATCCATTCCGTGTTTATGATCCTGGCGTCCAACCCTGAGGAGAACCCTCTGCTTCTTCCTTATTTCTATGAGAAGGCGGGCATTGAGGATCCGGGTTTGGATACTCATCACATTTCCGTAGATGACTTCATTCCAATGACGGACGGCTCGATGCCTCTCGTCTGTCTCTTCGAGGACGGCGTCCTTGTGACTGAGTACAGCTACAACACCCTCGACGAGAAGGCTTTCGTCGAGTTCCTGAAGGGGGAGTAGGGTTATCTGCTGTCCCTGTACTCCTTTGGAGTATGTCCATATTTTGCGGAGAACACTTTGTGGAAGTAAGCCTTGCTTGAGAATCCGCATTCATACATTATCTCCTGTACGGTCTTTTTCGTCGTCCTCAGCAGTTTTTCAGCGTGCTGCAGTCTGATGCTTCGTATGTATTCCGTCGGTGTCATTTCCAGCGAAGCCTTCATTGCCCTGTAGATTTTCATCTTGCTGGTAGCGGTCTGTTCGGCTATGTCATCAAGAGTCATATTCTCGTTGCTGATATTCTTCATTATGACGTCAGTAACTTTGCTGAGCAGCCTCTTAGTCTCTTTTGTAACCACTTTCCCCGAGTAGAGGTCCATTGCGGCCACTGATGAATTGGAATACTCCATCACGGCTTTGTCCCTGTTCAGGAGGGAATCCACGACCGCGGACAAATGCTTAGGGTTGAATGGCTTGCTGACATATCTGTCCGCGCCTTCGGAAAGGCCTTTGACCTGGTCTTCTACGGTGTTCTTTGTGGAAAGGAGAATAACCGGAATGCGCCTTGTGATTTCATCATTCTTGAGGGCCTTGACCAGTTCTATACCATTCATCTTCGGCATTACGACATCACTGATGATAACAGCCGGTACCTGTTGTCTCACGCTCGCCAGTGCCTCTTCTCCGTTTCTGGCAAGCTCTATGTCGAACTTGTCTTCGAACAGGCCTGAAATGAAGGAAAGGATTTCTTCATCGTCATCCACGATGAGGAGACTTCGTCCCTTCGGCTTGCTGTTCTCCTGATTGTCCTTCCTCTTATGGGACGGCGTGAAGTATTGCATAGTGCGCCACTGATCGTCGGAACTGGTCTCTATCATTTCCTCTGGGGTGCCTTCCATCTGTGGCAGTCTCACTGCCAGGCATACGTAGGAGTTCCCGTCACTCAGGCACTCGATCGTGCCTCCCAGCTGCTCTGCGAAGTCTTTGCAGGTAGCCAGGCCTATGCCGTTGCTGCTGTTTTTGCCCCTGGCGACATTCCTCTCATATTTCCGAAGCACCTCATAGCTGTTGAACACAATCTTCCTCTGGTCGTCGCTCATACCTACTCCGTGGTTTGTCACACGCATTGAGAGCATATCTTCTTCCTTCTCTATTGCAATCTCTATCGAGTATCCTCCTGGGGTGTATTTGACTGCGTTCGAGATGAAGTTGAACAGGATTTTGTCGACCAGGTTGCGGTCTGTCTGCCAATAGAGACCTTCCGGTTCTACCTTGGCCTTGATGCTGATGTTCTTCTCAACCAGTTCTTCTGCAAAATACTCCAGGTTCCTGTCTGTCAGTTCCTGCATATCCACCTTGTTGCACCTGATGCTCAGGTGGCCGGTCTCTGCCTTTCGGAAATCCAGAAGTTCCTGGATCATAGTTCTCATCCTCTCTGAATTCTTTTCGATGAGATGGGCATAATGCCTGGTTGTATAGTCGGTTGACGGGTTACGTAGAATCTGCACGCACGGACCATATATCAATGTCAGTGAATTCGAGAATTCGTGCGCAATGACCGTGAAGAAATTGAGTTTTGCCTCGTGTACGGCAGCAATCTTCTCTTTTTCTATCCTTCGCATTCTTCTCTCCTTTCGGTTGCGTGCCGTCTGCCTCGCAAATGCGATGCTCAGGCCACCGGTAAGCAATAGGATGAAGATATAGATTGCAATCGCCCACGCCGATGCATACCACGCTGCGGGCACGTGGAATGGAATAGTTGCCCCGTCTTCGAGCCAGGCCCCTTCCGGACCGCTGCAGCGGACTTTGAGCGTGTAGTTGCCTGGTTTCAGTTTGGTGAGCACGATTGTGCCTGAGTGTCCTAAGTCAATCCAGTCGCTCAGCATTCCGTCTACGGCGTATGAAAGACTGCGCTTGTTGGAGTTGATGTAGTCAACTGGAACAAAGGTAAAGGATATGGACTTAACTCCCCTCGGAGCTTCCATTACACCCGTTTCCTGATCGATATACTCGTTGATATGAACGTCTGCGTTGTCTATCCTGAACGATTCAAGCACTATCTGCGGGATGTACTCATTCGGCTTCACGGCATTCGGATCAAATGCGGTAATACCATTGATGTTTCCGAACAGGAAGAAGTCTTTTGTGAAGGCGAACGCCGCTCCGTCGCTGAATTCGTTGCCGTAGAGGCCGTCTTCCGCATAGTATGGAACTATGGTATATTCACCTTCTACGCATTGTATGCAGGCAAGACCGTTGTTGGTGCTGGCCCAGGTGTGGCCTGCGTCGTCTTTGAGCATACCGTGTATGGTGTTGTTCGGCAGGTGCTTCTTCTCGTCGAGTTTTACATAATTGTCTGGGTCTGATGTGTCGGGGAATATGAACAGTCCGGTACTTGTCCCGACCCAAAGGCTGCCGTTCTCTTCGGAGAGCAGGCTGAGGACGTCTCTTCGATCTACCGCATTTGACAGTGAAGTGAAACTGTCGTCGGATATGCAGTATCGGCTTACTCCTCCACCGCGAGTGCCAATCCAGATGTTGTCGTCGTCTTTCTTTTCCAGTGCATAAATGATGTTGCTGGACAGGGCCTTGTCCTTTCCCATTCGGAATTGCCGGTACGACTTAAGTTCAACGGGAGACTTGTCTATATCCAGTACAAGATGGAACAGACCATTACCGCTGGTACCTATCCATAGCTCGTTCTCTTTCCAAGGCAGTATGTCATAGACTGAACTCAGGCGGCAATCTTCCGGAAGACGTAGTTTTTTCATCTGTCCTCTTTCCAGGTAGTTCAGTCCGTTGCCGTCCGTTCCCATCCACACCAGGCCTCGGCTGTCCATCGCCATCGCATATACGGAATTGTTGATCATTCCGTTCTCTGTGGAGTATCTTTTTGAGAGTATTCGGTTCTTGTGGTCAAAGAGGTAGACTCCTCGACCTTTCGTACCTACCAGCAGGTTGTATGCCGGGTCGTTGCTGAAGCATCGTATTGCGCGCCCAGAGAAGAGATCTTCGCTTTTGTCCGGGAACGCAATGAAGTTTCCGCTGTTTTCCGGCAGGAATTCCCAGACGCCGAGCATATCCGTTCCAGCCCAAATAATGTCCTGGCTTCCTCTTATGACGGAAAGAACGTTGACGTCACTTGCCAATACTTGTCTTGATCTGCTATTGAGATCCAGTGAGATAAGGCCGAATTCTCCTCCTAAAAGCAAGGCTTCGTCAGAGGCGAATGCGCAGTTCATAAGTGGGTAACTGCCGATGTCTTCGCTGGCACCTAGCATTGCTGAGAATCTTGAAATCCGGCCGTCATTGTGCTGAATAAAAATATAGGAGCCGTGTGAATTGCCGAATATGGTGTGGACCTCTTCTCCGGAAATGTTGTCGCCTGCTATTGAGCCATCAGCGCCAAAAACATAGCAATGCAGAGAGGAGTTCTTATGCAACACCCAGAGTCTTCCTTCTGCGTCAAACAGCGCGTTTGAGAAGTTGTCTGCCTCAAGGATTTTTTCGAATCCTTTGGTCTTGAAGCGGTATGCTCCGTTTCCATCTATAAAAACGTATATGGTATTGTCAGGGGACTTGCAGATTTTGAAGGCATTCTCTCCAAGTATGTTCAGGGCTTCCGCGTCATTGAACCATTTGCTGAATTCACCGCTGGATTCGTCATATCTGTTGATGCCAAGGTCTGTTGCTACCCAGAAGATGCCATCCGCCTCTTCCATAATGCTTCGGATTACCGTGTTGCTTATGCTGCCTGGTTCTGATGGGTCCGGCTTGAAGCATTTTATGGTTATTCCGTTGTAAAGGTTCAGGCCATCCCAGGTCCCCAGCCACATTCTGTTCCTGCTGTCTTGCATAATGCAGTTGACGGAACTGTTGCTCAAATTCTCCCTGCTGGTGAGTTTTCGTACTTCAAAAGTACTGTTTGATGCAGCAAAAGACAGCGTACAGAGCGCTGAGAGGCTGATTATGGCTAACAATCTAAGTGGTCGCATCTGAAAGGAATGAGTACTATTAATATTCAATTTTTATCTTCCGATGTAAATTTAGAGTTACTTTTTGAAATATAAAAGTACCCTAAGGCTTGGTATGTAAACTAATTTTGCATTATCGATAACCACGGAAATAACTAAAACGATAAACAATATGGATATTGCAAGACGTAATCCCGCCAACCCTATTATGAGGCCTTCCGACCTTAAGCCAGGAATCAACGGAATGGAAATCACCTGTCTCCTCAACCCCGGTGTCTTCCGTATGGACGGCAAAACTTTCCTTGTGCTCCGCGTTGCTGAAAGGCCTGTTCAGGACGGTGATAAGATCAGTTTCCCCGTTTATAACGAACAAGGCCAGATAGAGGTCCTTTCCTTCGACAAGAACGATCCTCGCCTCGATGCAAGTGACCCTCGTGTTATTATATATAATGGTAACTATTATCTCACCACTCTCTCATACCTTAGAATAGTATGCAGTGAGGATGGTGTGAATTTCTATGAAGATCCTGCGTATCCTCCTATCTTCGGAGAGGGTTTCCAGGAGTCTTTCGGAATTGAGGACTGCCGCGTCGCCACTATGGCTGACGGTGGATTCTGCCTTACATTCACAGAGGTGTCACCAGTTGCTGTCGGCGTAGGTCTCATTCAGACCAATGATTTCAAGACATACGACAGAGTCGGTATGATCTTCCCTCCTCACAACAAGGACTGCGCTATCTTCCAGGAGAAGATCAACGGAATGTACTACGCGTTCCACAGGCCAAGCAGCCCTGAACTCGGTGGCAACTACATCTGGGTTGCCGAGTCTCCGGACCGCATTCACTGGGGTAAGCACAAATGCATCTGCACCACCCGACCTGGTTACTGGGATTCTGCACGTGTAGGCGCCGGCTGTGCTCCTATCTGGACTCCGGAGGGCTGGCTCGAAATCTATCACGGTGCTACCAAGGAGAACCGTTACTGCCTCGGTGCCCTTCTTCTCGATCTCAACGATCCGACCAAGGTACTCGCTCGTTCCGAGGAGCCTATTATGGAGCCTATTGCTGAATACGAGCAGACCGGTTTCTTCGGAAACGTAGTATTCACCAACGGTCAGTGGGTAGAGGGTGATACCATCCATATCTACTACGGCGCCTCTGACGAAGTAATCTGCCAGGCTGACTTCTCTATCAAGGAAATTCTCGCAACTCTCAAGAAGTAAGACTACGATGAACCTCAACGAATTCAAATACTTCAAGTCCCAGCCTCTCAACGTCAGGACCATCCTCGTAACCAACATCCTGTTCGCGATGGTGCTTCCTGTAGTGGAGATCTTCGCCGGCGCCTACATTATGAGGAATACCGGCGTGGCAACAAACGTAATCTACTACCAGCTGATGATGTACATCGGCGTAGCCCTTTCCGCTGTTGTCAATGGCTTCCTCCTCAGATTCTTCAAGTCCAACCATCTCTACAGCTTCGGTATCATCGTTTCGTCGCTCTCGCTTATGGCTATGATGTTCGTGAGCGTGGATTCACTCCTCGTGATCTGCCTCACCGGCTTCTTCCTCGGACTTGCTACCGGCTTCTTCTGGACCAACAGGTATCTCCTGACTCTTTATTCCACCAATGACGACAACCGCAACTATTTCTTCGGTTTCGAGTCATTCTTCTTCTCATTCTGGAATATCGTGATTCCTCTCGTAATCGGCGCATTCCTCACATTCATTGACGGAAGGCATCTCTTTGGTGCCGAACTGGATGTGAATGCAGGTTACAAGATACTTACGGCAACCTCTCTCGTTATCTCCATTGCAGCTGTATTCGCTCTTTCAAAGGGTAAGTTCGAGAAGGCTGAGGCAAAGAATGTATTCCACATCCGCTTCCACAGAATCTGGCAGAAGATGCTTGCCCTTGCTTCGCTCAAGGGTATGGTACAGGGCTTCCTCGTGACCGCTCCTGCCATCCTCGTGCTCAAGTTCATCGGCCAGGAAGGCGCTCTTGGAACTATCCAGGGTATCGGATGCGCATTCACTGCAATCCTCGTGTACATCCTCGGCCGTATCTCAAGGCCTCAGGACAGAATGAAGATCTTCGGCTTCGGTCTTGTTGTCTTCTTCATCGGTACACTCGCCAACGGCATTATGTTCTCGGCTGCCGGTGTATACGTCTTCGTGCTCTGCAAGGTGCTTTTCCAGCCTCTTCACGATCTCGCATATTATCCTACGATGATGAAGGCGATCGATGCTGTATCCATTCTCGAGAAGCGCGACGGATACACCTATATCCTCAGCCAGGAGATAGGTCTCTTTGTCGGCCGCGCAATAGGTATGGTGCTCTTCATCCTCCTTGCACAGTCAATCAGTGAGGATTTCGCACTCCGTTTCGCTGTACTCATCGTGGGTACTCTCCAGCTTCTTTCACTTCCTCTTGCCAAGAGCATCATCAAGGACGTGGACGTACGCTATGCTTCGGATATCGAAAACGCCAAGAACAACAAGTAGGATATGAAACGTTCATTCGCAATACTTGCATTTGCGGCCCTCATCTGCAGCTGCTGTGGCTACGGCTCCAAGACGGAGCAGGTGTCAATCAGCCGCGTAGACAGGATGCCGGCCATCCCACAGCCATATAAGATCATCGACTGGAAGCAGAAGGCAATCGACTTCGACAACTATGTGTTCGATTTCAACAGCACACTCCCTGCCGGTCCTCAGATCTGGATCGACAACGCTCAGAGGAACTTCCCTCAGGCAACCTTCGGCATCTACACTGCAATGAAGGATGACCGCCAGGGTCCTAAGCGCAACGGTGGCGAGTTCCACGAGAGCCTCAATACCCTCCACGTACTCATCAGTGCGGGTCTTATGGGTATCGACAAGACCAATCAGGACGGTTACAACTACGTCAAGATGGTCCAGAACTATTTCAACAAGGACAATGGCTGGAACATCGTAATGAACAATACCTGCCCGGACGTTGCTCTCCTCGGTGGTGGCTACGGTCGTGACTGGTGGTACGACGTATATCCGAATATCCTTTACTACGCAGTGTGCGAGCTCTTCCCAGACGTTGAAGGCGCTGACGAGATTATGCGCACCGTGGCTGACCAGTTCGCCAAGGCAGACGAAGTCCTCGCCGGCAACTATGACTACTCATATTTCGACTATTCCACAATGGAAGGCAAGGTCAACTGGATCCCATTCCAGCAGGACGCTGCCGGCGGACACGGCTGGGTTCTCCTCGCTGCCTACAACAAGTATGGCGATGAGAAGTACCTCGAGCACGCAAAGTCTGCAATCGCAGCTCTCGATGGCCAGGCTGAAAGCCGCTTCTACGAGATCCTCCTTCCTATGGGTATCTATACCGCAGCAAGGCTCAACGCTGAGCACGGCACCAACTACGACATCTCCAAGATGTTCGACTGGGTGTTCGAAGGATGTACCAATCCTGAGAACTCACGCACCGGTTGGGGCATCACCTGCGACAGATGGGGTGACTATGACATCCACGGCCTCCAGGGTAGCCTCACCGACGGTGGAGGATTCGCATTCCTGATGAACAGCATCGACATCAGCTGGCCTTTTGTTCCACTTGTGAAGTACCAGCCTCAGTATGCACGTGCCATCGGCCGCTGGATGAACAACCTCGCCAACGCCTGCCGTTTCTTCTATCCGGACCAGCTCCCAGACGAGCATCAGTGTCTGCCTGGAATGCAGGACTATACCAACTCGATCATTGCTTACGAAGGTCTGCGTTACGAGAACATCAATCCTGATCCACGCTATGACAGGGAAAGGACTCAGGGCGTACATCCCGTTGCTCTCGGCGACGGTCCGATGTGGTATCCTACCAACCCTAAGGAGAGTATGTTCAGCACCTACAGCTCAGGTTCTGCCGGCATTCTCGGTGCAATCGTTGAGACTACCGACGTCGAGGGCATACTTCGTCTCAACTGCAATGTGACAGACTTCTATGCGGACAGGAAGTTCCCTGTTTATCTGATGTACAATCCATACGACGAGAAGAGGGAAGTCACTTATTCTCTCGGCTCCGAGAGCAAGGACCTCTTTGACATCGTATCCAGGACTTATGTCGCAAAGGATGTGCAGGACGAGGCTGTCATCTGCCTCGAGGCTGACAATTCAGCCGTAATCGTTGAACTTCCAGCAGGAACAATCATCAGCAAGGATGGAAAGAAACTCGTTGCTGACGGACAGATAATTGCTTATTAGTATATGAATAGCAGAAAATTACTAATCGCGCTTGCTACCATTTTTGCTTCGGTAGCAGTGAGTGCCCAGAATATCATGGTTGAGGGCACTGTCAAAGATGCTTCCAACGGGGAGCCGGTAATCGGTGCATACGTGCTTGAGGCTGGTACTTCCAACGGAACCATCACCGACATCGACGGCAACTACACCATCAATGTTGCCTCAGGCGCTAAACTCCAGTTCAGCAGCATCGGCTATCAGACAGCAGAGGCCGCAGCCGTCGAAGGCACGCTCAACATCAACCTCGAGCTCGACAGCCAGCTTCTCGATGATGCAGTGGTCATCGGTTATGCTGTCGTGAAGAAGCGTGACGTGCTTGGCGCAGTCAGCACCGTGGACAGGGAGAAGCTTACCGCCGTCCCTGTTGCAACTGTCCAGAGCTCCCTCCAGGGCCGTATCGCCGGTGTGGAGGTGGCCAGTCAGACAGGTGCCCCTGGTGCTACCATTTCAGTGCGCGTACGTGGTACCAGTTCCATCAGTTCCGGCAACGATCCTCTCTATATCGTGGATGGTATTCCAGTTGAGGGTGCGCTCAACACCCTTTCTCCTTCAGATATCGAGAACATCACCGTCCTCAAGGATGCGTCTTCCGCCGCTATTTACGGTTCCCGTGCATCCAACGGCGTCGTTCTCATCACCACCAGGTCCGGAAAGGCGGGCAGAACTGTTGTCAACTACAGTATGCAGACTGGTTTCCAGACCCACGGTCATCTCACCGAGATGGCAACTACAGATGAGTACATCAAGCTCTACAACGAGGCTGCAACGGCTGACAATGGCAGCTCCGTCGTGAAGAGACCGCTCATTGAGGGTTCTTATATTCAGGATTTCCCTAACGTCAACCATCTCGAGGAAATCTTCCGCGTGGCTCCTATCAACAACCACGAGATTTCCGTCAGTGGCGGCAATGAGAAGACCCAGTATGTGGTGGGTGCCACCTACTACAATCAGCAGGGTATCATCAGGGGAACTGACTACCAGCGCGTGAATGTACGTTCAAGCATCACTTCCCAGGCTACCAATTGGCTCAAGCTTTCCTTGAACACAAACGGCGGTCTGTCCAGCAACCGTTCAGTGTCCAGCTCCGGTGATGGTTATGCGGGTGAGGGCGGCTCAGTAGTGCGTTATGCACTCTTCCGCAACCCTGCCATTCCGGTGAAGGCTGCCGACGGATCATACGTCGATCTCCCTTCAGAGTATTACGGAAATGCTTCCTACAACTCCTTCTTCGGTGACGGCTATAGCCCTGAGGGCCTTTGTGAGTACACCGACAGGACTACGAAGCAGAAGACTCTCCTGATGAACGGCAACGTCCTCATCAACTTCAGCAAGAATATCTTCTGGAAGACTACTGCAGGTGTGGACTACAAGAGCAGCACTCTGCGTGTCTACAACCCAACTTGGGGAACCAATAACCGAATCAATGCCAACGACAGTCTCGATGTAACCAATACTGAAGAGATGAACTGGACGGTCAACTCGACCTTCAACCATCTTCTGACGTTCGGACAGCACAATGTCAGCTACCTCGTTGGTGGTGAGGCTGTGAAGAACCACGCAAAGACCTTTGCGGCTTCTGATTCCTCCTTCCCGGCAAACGATCCGTCCCTCATCTATATCGGCAAGGGACAGGGTGTCAAGAATCAGACTCAGGGCGAGTCCGGTTCTGCCCTTCTTTCCTTCTTTGCCCAGGCAAGCTACAACTACGCCGGCAAATACTATGTTTCCGCAATCATCCGTGAGGACGGTTCATCCCGTTTCAGCAAAGGCAACCGCTGGGGCACATTCTATTCCGTTTCCGCAGGTTGGAATATGGAGGAAGAGGAATGGATGAAGAGCGTGGATGAAATCTCCAAGCTCAAGATCCGTGCAGGCTTTGGTTCCATCGGTAACCAGAACATCGGCCTCTACGCTTACTCTGACAGGTACTCCCAGGGCTACTATTATTCCTTCGGAGGCTCTGCTTCCAATGGATATGCGCAGACCACTCTCGGCAACAGCGACCTTAAGTGGGAAACCAGCAACCAGTTCAATATCGGTGTCGATATGGAATTCCTCAAAGGCGAGGTGGGCTTCTCCCTTGACTATTATTATAAGGTAACCAAGGATATGCTCGTACAGCAGGCCCTTCCACTTTCAATAGGCTATTCTTCTGCTCCTTGGGTCAACAACGGCAGCGTGCTGAACACCGGTGTGGACGTGGAACTCTTCTATCGTAAGTCTTACCGTGACGGTGGCTTCGAGATCAACCTCAACGGCGGTTTCCTCCACAACGAGGTGCTCTCCATCAACGCCCCTATCCTCGGTGGTCGTGTGGACTCAGGCGTCTATGCAACCAAGACTGACGTGGGTCATCCTATCGGTTCCTTCTATGTCTATAAGATGGAAGGCATCTTCCAGGACAAGATCGACGTGATGACTTCTCCTTACCAGGGAAAGAATGTGACTGCAGGTGACGTGAAATATGCGGATATGGATGGTAACAACACCATCAACGAAAATGACCGCACCTATATGGGCAGTGCCATTCCTATCGTGACCACAGGCCTCAACATCTCAGGAAACTACAAGGGATTCTTCGCCTCCGCCTTCTTCCAGGGCGCATTCGGCCAGAAGATCTTCTCACAGGTCAACTACGATATCGAGGGCTATTACAGAGGCTTCAACGTGACCAAGCGCTATATCGACGAGCATTGGACTCCGGAGAACGGTTCCAACACTCAGCCGCGCGCTTCCTGGTCCGGAAAGACCAATAATGTGAAGGTTTCCTCACGCTTCCTCGAGGACGGCTCTTATTTCCGTCTCAAGAATCTGCAGATAGGTTATGCCTTCAACTTCAAGGAGGATTTTGCAATCAAGAGCTGCAGGATTTTCATCGCTGCTACCAACCTCTTCACCATCACCCGCTACAACGGCCTTGATCCTGAGATGACCGTAAGTACCAACTCCGCAGCGGAGGGTGACAGGGCAAACGGCATCGACTGGGGTACCTACCCGGTAGCCAAGAACTACACCTTGGGTCTCAACATCAGCTTCTAATGGAGGAAAGGTTTATGAAAAAGAATATACTTATCATCTCTGTTCTCGCACTCGGTGCAATGACTGCATCCTGCGGTTTCCTCGATGAGGAACTCAAGGGCGACTACACTTCCGAGACTTATTACAGCAATTCGGAGCAGGCCGTAATGGCGACCAACGCCATATACAACGGTCTCTATGGCAATACTCTCTGGCACTTCGGCGACGTCGCTTCTGACGATTCCGTCAAGGGCGGAAATGCCGGTGACCAGGCCGACATCACTTCCATCGATAACTTTACTGCGGTTTCCGACAACGGTTGCCTCAGCACCTACTGGCAGAAGGGCTATGAGCTTATTGCCAGGGCAAACAATGTGATAGAATTCGTCCCTGCCATCAATATGGAAGAGACTCTCAAGGCGAGACTCATTGCAGAGGCCAAATTCCTCAGGGCATATCAGTACTTCAACCTTGTGAACATCTTCGGCCCGCTTCCGCTCAAGACTAAGCCTCAGCTGACCAGCGACGCCATTCACGTCGGACTCAGCCCGGTTGAGGATGTTTACTCCCTTATTGTGAGCGACCTCAACGCAGCCATAAAGGATCTCCCGGAATCTTACATCACAGATAAGGGCCGTGCTACTGTCGGATCTGCAAGGGCCTTGCTTGCCAAGGTGTACCTTTTCCAGAAGAACTATTCCGGCTGTCTCGAGCAGATTCAGGCTGTCAAGGCACTTGGACTGTACGAACTTGTAGAGGACTATTCCTCTCTCTTCGCTGACGGCGGAGAAGATACTCCGGAGTGCATCTTTGCTATCCGCTATTCCAATGACAACACCGCATCCCTTGGCAACAACCTCAATGTATGGTTCTCACCTGCTGAAGAGGGCGGCTACTATTTCAATGCCCCTACACAGGACTATGTTAATTGCTTTACCGAGACTACGACGGACGGCAAGACCGATCCTAGGCTTGATGCTTCCATCGGTCGCGACGGCCAGCCTTGGTTCAACGACAATACTTTCAATAAATCCTGGTCCGAGGCCACCGGCTATCTTGTGAAGAAATACAACGAGAGGCTCTCCGAGACTCTTGCAAAGGCTCAGTCCACTGTCCCACAGCACATTATCCGTTATGCTGACGTCCTTCTTATGGAGGCAGAAGCTCTCAACGAGAGCGGCAAGTCCGGAGCAGATGAACCTCTCAACCAGGTAAGAGCCCGTGCAGGCCTTGCTGCGACATCAGCCTCAACCCAGGCTGACCTCCGCAATGCTATCCGTGTCGAAAGACGCAGGGAACTCGGTTTCGAATTCCACAGATGGTTCGACGTGATGCGCTATGGCAAGGAATACGCCCAGTCAGTGCTTCCTGACCTGCCAAAGGACACCGAACGCTTCTATTTCCCGATTCCTATCGGCGAGACTGAAACCAACCAGGGACTTAAATAGAAATAGATTTCAATCTAAATAATCAATCATTCCAATCACTTTAAACAATTCAAAAAAATGAAGAACATTTTCAGAACAGTAATGGCAATTGCTGCTGCAGTTGTACTTTTCGCAAGCTGCGACGAGAACCAGAATGGTAGCGCAAACCTTGCAACTCTCAACTCTGTAATCTCAGAGTGCCAGAGCGTCCTCTCAACAGCTACTACCGCTGATTATCCACAGGATGCTATCAACGATCTCTCAGAGCTCGTAAACAGCGCTACCGCTCTCGTAGCAAAGGGTGGTCTTACCCAGGATAAGGTTGACGCCCTCGTTGTTTCCCTCCAGAACGCTCTGGCTACCTTCAAGGAGGCAAAGTATGCTGACGTACCTGCTTCAGCAATCGTCTTCGGTCTCTCAATGAACGAGGGTACCGGTACTTCCATCAAGACTACCGGCAGCAACAAGTGGACTGCAGAGTTCGTAACTGGTCCTACCGAGCATTTCGGTACCGATGCAGCAGCTCCAAAGTGGGTTGAAGGCAAGAAGGGCAAAGCTCTCGAGTTCTCAAACGGTGCGGCTCTCCACATCTCTGACTACGCTCCTACCGCACTGGAAGGCAGCGCATTCTCAATCTCTTGCTGGCTCAAGCCTTCAGTAGTACGTGCTGGCAACTATGTACTCTCATACAACTACTGGGAGTCATTCAAGTTCCAGGTTCAGGACGGCAGCAAGCCTTTCCTCACCGCAAAGACTGACAATGGTGCTTGCGTTGATATGGACAACGAGTCTGACAACTCAGTTCCAGTTAACACTTGGACTCACGTAACCGTTACCTGCGACTTCACCACCAAGACCTGCTGCTTCTACATCAACGGTCAGCTCACCAAGGAGTGGACTAAGGACAACTGGAGCAACAAGATGAACTCTTACACCCCAGCTGACGGCAAGAAGCTTCCTATCGTTGTAGGCGCTTGCACTACTCTCGCTGAGGCTAAGACTTGGAGCTGGTATCCTGAAAAACCTGATGCAACCAACTTCGACTGCTTCTTCGGCGCAATCGACGAGCTCTACTACTACAACGTAGCCCTCACCGCTGGTCAGGTTTCCAAGATCTACAACAACTAATTTCTACTCAACTGAAGGCGGGGAGACTGGCTCTCCCTGCCTTTTCTTTTTTTGTTATGTCCCGTTTTCACATTACTTCTGCAGCGGCAGTTTTGTCCGTCATTCTGCTGAACTCCTGTACTGACAACAAACTTACCGGTAACGACAACTGGATCTTTGAAGGCACAGTAAAGCAGGTCAGCATTCCGCGTATAGATGCGATGCCAGACATCCCTTCCACCTATCAGATGATAGACTGGAGGGCGCAGGCCCTGTCCTATGATGCTTATGTGTTCAACTGGGACCGTCTCGGCAAGCCAAAGGATCTCATCTGGCTTGACAAGAGCCACAGAAATGTGGACTTCGACGCTTTCGGACTTCGGACCACTGTGGATGACTGCCGTCAGGGACCGGGTGTCTCAGAGAGTTCTCACGAAGCCATCAATACGATGGCCGCTGTGATGAGCGGTGGTCTTATGGGCATTGATAAGACCAGGCAGGATGGCTACAACTATCCTCGTATGCTTCAATGCTACTACAACAAGGATTGGAAGACTATGGTGAACGGTACCTCCGGTTATTCGACCGACTGGTGGTACAATGTACTTCCGAATATTCTCTACTATGGAGTCTGCGACCTTTTCCCAAAGGTTGAGGGAGCAGAAGATATCCAGCGCAACATCGCCGACCAGTTCGCCGCGGCTGATGAGATAATGGGCAAGAGTTATTCCCATTCATATTTCCATTTCGGATGGATGGCTCCGGTGCAGTCATCTGCCGCCTATCAGGAAGATGCGGCCGGTGGACAGGGCTATGTGCTCCTGAATGCCTACCGCAAGTTCGGGGACGTCAAGTACCTCCAGCACGCGATGAATGCCATCAGCGTGCTGAACTCACAGAAAGAGAGCCGTTTCTATGAAATACTGCTTCCTTTTGGAATCTACAGTGCCGCATATCTGAATGCGGCTATGGGAACGGACTATGACATAACCAAGATGATGAACTGGGTTTTCAACGGCTGCACCTCAAGCAAAGGTCGCAACGGCTGGGGAGTCATCGTCGGAAAATGGGGCGATTACGATGTGTATGGCCTTCAGGGCAGTATCACGGACGGAGGCGGATATGCCTTCCTGATGAACTCCTTCGAGATGGCCTGGCCTCTCGTCCCAATGGTGAAGTATCAGCCGCAATGGGCCCGCGCCATAGGCAAATGGATGCTCAACAATGCGAGCGCCAGCAGGCTCTTCTACCCTGGATACATTGATTCGAATCATCAGTATGCTCGTTCATACATCAATTATACAGAAAACAACATCGCATACGAAGGTCTCAAGAAGACCGACCGCTACAATACGTATTCCTGCACTCCTATTGCGGAGGGTGATGGCCCTACCTGGGTTTCTGGAAATGGCGTGACCACAATGTTCAGTCTCTACAGCACCTCTCCTGTGGGCATTTTCGGTTCGATGATCGAAAAGACCAACGTTGAGGGTGTCATCAGGCTCGACTGCAATGTGACCGACTTCTATGCTGAAAGGAAATATCCGGTCTATCTGTATTACAATCCTCTCGATACTGAGGTGACCGTGGACCTCAATGTGACTGAATACCGTAAATACGACCTCTTCAACATCGTTTCCAGGAACTATATCGACAAGGGCCTCAGTGAAACTTGCAGCATAAGGCTTTATCCGAAGAGCGCTGCTGTGATATATGTCCTTCCGAATGGTACTTGTCTGGAGGAGAACGAAAGCAAGCAGATTGTAGACCAGGACGGATTCATCGTTTCTTACTGATATGATTACACCACTTATAGGACTGCTTATGGCGCTGCAGATGCTGGGTGCCCAGGTTTTTGTGGAACCTGGCCAGACCAAAGAAGATATAGACGGCTACTTCAAGGTACTTGAGGATAATGATATGCAGGTGGCGAGGATACGCCTGTTCGGCGTACACGTCTGCAAGGGTGGAGTATGGGACTTCAGCCTGTATGATGAAGCCTTCGATGCCGCTGAGAGGCACAATATCAAGTTGTTTGTGACGCTTTTCCCACCAACGGATGAATTGACCGACTTGGGCGGCTTCAAGTTCCCTCGTTCCAAGGAACATCTCAGGGAGATCGACGAGTATGTACGCCGCAGTGTGGAGCATTACAAGGACCATCCGGCCCTCTTCAAGTGGGTACTTCAGAATGAACCGGGCACGGAAAAGGCATCCGTCGAGCCTACCGATCTCTCGGAGGAAATCCGCCGTCAGTGGGAGGCAGTTCAGAAGCCGTCCTCCTACGACAACGGCTATCTGAAGGCAGATTTCAGCGGTCAACGCTTCCTTATTTATTATACGGACTGGTATCTCCGTCATATTTCTGATATCGTAACATCCATCGATCCTGTCCACGGACGTCACGTGAATCCTCATCAGATTATGAGGACGCTTCCGGAGTATGATTTCGTGGCTTTCAGGGACTATCTCACATCGGTCGGGGCCTCTTTCCATATGAGCTGGCACTTTGACCTTTACACTCAGGCGGAATACCCGCTCGGAGTTTCCCTGATGTCGGACCTTATCCGCAACAATGCCGACCCTATGCCTTTCTGGGTGACTGAAATGCAGGGCGGTAATACTACTTGCAGCGGTTTCGTGCCTTATTGCCCAACAGGGGAGCACGTGAGTCAGTATCTATGGACTTCTCTTGCGGCAGGTGCGAAAGGCGTCCTTTTCTGGAGCCTCAATCCTCGAGCATCCGCAATGGAAGCGGGAGACTGGGGACTTCTGGACTATCAGCGCAATCCTTCCGACAGGCTGCTTGCAGCAGGCGCCGTAGCTAAGTGTCTGAAGGAAAATGCCGCATTGTTCGAGTCAGCCAAACCAGTGATGAACAAGGTTTCTCTGCTCTACAACATTGAATCACTTTGGATACAGAGACATAATTCCTCTCTCAGGGAATGCCCGGAAATCGGCCGTCGTGCTGATGCGGTAATGGTTTCCCTGGAAATGGCCTACAAGGCTATCAGTGCCTGGGGCGTCACTCCGGATGTGCAGGAGATGTCCCGTTTCGATTGGGCGACTGCAGGGGCGGAAGGCCGCACGGTTGTGCTTTCTCATTGCATTGCCCTGCCATCATATCAGTGGCAGAACATCAGGGACTTCGTCAATAATGGCGGCCGTCTCATCGTAACCGGTCTTACAGGCTATTTCGACGAGAATATGCACTGTCTGTTTATGGACCATCCTCAGCCACTCGAGGATGTCTTCGGCGGCAAACTGAGGGAATTCAAGGTGGTTGAAGAGTCCTTCCCATCAGTGCGCAAGCTCACCGGCCACCTCTGGCGTGGCACCATACTCAAGGTCGACGGCAGCGAGGTACAGACCCTCCGTCATAGTTTCGGAAAGGGCGAGGTAATATGGCTTCCGACCCCAGTCGAACTGGGGGCATATAGGAATGCCAAGGCCCAGAAGGCTCTTGAAAAGTTCTATGCAACTGAATGCTGTGACGCTCTCAATGCGGCTCCGATCCGCTTCCGTAGGGCAGATGATGATCTGCTAATGAGAACGATGGTGGTTGAGGATGGATATGTGACCGTAATCCTGAACAAGGCGGAAAACACCCGCAGCGTAAGGCTGAAGGGCAATGTCTCAGGTGCCAGGGTACTCTTTGGAAAGGCCGGAATCTGCGGCCGCCGGATTACTTTGCCTTCCGAGGGCTGCGTGGTGATGCGCTGGACCTCGAAGTAATCACCCTCACGATCAGCGCCAAGCTGAACATCAGCGACAGGAAGAGACAGACTCTTCCGATGATGTCGCCGTATTGCACGAAGAAGGTCTTCTTTGTGTTGAGATTGACGTAGCCCCTCATCGTTTCCTTCTGCCACCAATGTGATTTCTCGAGTATGCGGCCCTTCTGGTCGATGAAGGCGCTGACGCCGGTGTTGGCGCAGCGGGCGATGTCGCGGCGGGTCTCGATTGCTCGCAGGCTGGCGTAGCTCAGGTGCTGCTTGTAGCCCGGGGTGTCCTTCCACCAGGCGTCATTGGTGATGATGGCGAGGACCTTCGCTCCCTTCTCGATATAGCCGCGGCAGTAGTTGCCATAGATGGATTCGTAGCAGATGACAGGACCGACTGGAATCTTGCTGCCGTCGCTGCCGGCTACGTTGAGGTTGCTGATTTCCTTCTGGCCTATGCAGCGTCCCATCACACCTCCGAGCAGGTCGTCTATCTTGCAGAAGAAGCCCGGATATGGAGTCATCTCGACGGCTACCACCAGCTTGCTTTTGTGGAAGATGCCGAGTCTGCCGCTGCGGTCCGTCATCAGGGCCGAATTGTGGGATTCCACCCAGGTCTTGTCGCCGGCCTTCCTGGCAGTCTTGGATGGCGCCAGTGCGGAATTGATGTACTCGTAGCTGCTTGCTCCGAACATAATGTTGACATCCGGATAGTCCTGGAGGAAATCGATGAACTTCACCAGGGTGCTGCTCTGGAGCTGGCCGTTCAGGATATAGGCGTCGCCGGTGAAGGTCTCAGGGGCAAGGATGAGCAGGGGAGAGGTGGCTGTGCTGTCATTCTTCCTGTCTGCCAGTCCCTCCTCGATCTGCCCGAGCAGAATCTCGTTCTGCTGCTTCTGGGTGAGGAATTCAAACTTGTGGTATGGGTCTATGTTCGGCTGGGCGATGAAGACTTCCAGCTTGTCATCGGTCTCCTCGTAGCGGTTCCAGATGACTGCGGACCAGATGAACGGACCTATAAGTATGGCCACGAGTCCTGCGACGGAAGCAATCTTGGCCTTGATGTTCCACTTTCCGAAGAAACTGCCGTCGGAGAGGGCCACCATCATTCCGAATATGCCGAGGTTGGACGCCCATACCCAGAGGGAACCTCCGAGGGTGCCGGTGTACTCATACCACTGAATGCACTTGATGCTGCGGGCGAATGCGTTGCCGAAGACCAGCCAAGGCCAGGAAATCTGTGCCGAATCGAGATAGTATTTCTCCCAGGCCATCCAGGTGCACATCAGTATGATATAAGGCAGGCTGCCCTTGAAATACTTGCGGCTGAGGCGGAAGATCGCGAAGACCACGGACATCTGGAAGGCGTTGGCGACAACTGCGAATATGCCTCCGCCCACGGTCGCGTTGCACACCCAGAAGGTCGTGAGCGCATTGAACACCACGAAACAGGCGTAATGCACCCAGAAGAAATGCTTCAGCCCCGCCTGGGTGGCGATCCTTTCGGCACAGAGCAGCGGCACCAGCGCGAACAGGGCTATGAAGCCGCAGTGCGGCACCAGGAAAGGCAGGGACATAAGCACGGCCGAGATGCCGGCAAGTGACCATATAAGGGCTTTGTTCTTCATCGTTTGACAAAGTTATCAATTTCTTTTAATATCTTTGCTCGTTATATGGTAACAGACATTCTCAAAGCAATCCTTGTGGGTATCTGCGCGGTCATTCCTGTCGGACCGATCGCCATTTTCGTACTCAGCAAGTGCCTCAACAAAGGTCGTCGCGCAGGTATGGTGACGGCCCTGGGTTCCGTGACTGTCGACACCGTATTCTCCATAGTCGCGATCTTCGCACTCGCTCTTTTCCAGAATTTTATGGAAAACAACCACGAGTGGGTGTCATTCGGCGGTGGCGTCATCCTCCTTGTCGTGGGAGCAGTGATGGCCTTCCGTAATCCGTACCGCAGGTCCGACAAGGCCGTGGAACGTGAGAAGGATAAGGAAAAAGCATCTCCGGCCGACTATTTCCAGGCTCTCGGTATGGGCTTGTCCAACATCGGGGCCATCCTCGTGATATTCGGTCTCTTCGCCTTCTTCGGCATCTGCGACGACAGCCCGCGCGACTGGAGCGTGGCTCCTATCATCATAGCCTTTGCCTGCGGTGAGACGCTCTATTGGCTGCTTTTCACCTTTGTGGCATCTCGCTTCCACGGCAAACTTTCCGTGGACAAGATGGTCTGGGGCAACCGTTTTATGGGAATTGTACTCGCAATCATAGGTCTTGCCTTCCTCGCAGACGGAATCTTCCGCCTCGCTTCCGGCAACGGCCTCTTCTGATAGAAATTTATAGTTATGGATATCAATCTCAAGAAATTACCAAAGAAGCTTCTTCTGAACATAGTTCTGATCATTGCCTTCGTGTTCGTGTTCGTGACCGTGACTTCCATTTTTCTCAATGGCGTCACCCATCACGGCAAATCCGTTCCCACTCCTGACTTCGTGGGCCTTACTGTACCTGAGGCCGAGGAACTCGCCCGTGACAGCAAGGTGCGCGTGGAGGTGATCGACACCACATATGTGAAGGGCATACAGCGCGGAGGCGTATTTATGCAGGAACCGGCAGCCGGCTCTATGGTCAAGAAGAACAGGCGCATACGCCTCGTCATCAACGCTATGACTCCGAAGAAGGTGATGATGCCTTACGTGGAGGACTGCCCGGTGCGCCAGGCCGTCTCAGACCTTACTTCCAAGGGTCTCGAAGTGGGCAAGCTCATCTATGTGAGCGGCTATGACGACCGTGTGATCCAGCAGATGGTAGGCGGAAAGCGCATTGAGCCTGGCACACTCGTGGAGAGCGGCACCAAGGTCAGCCTCAAGGTCGGCCTCGATCCGAACTACAGGTACACTACAGTGCCTAACGTGCAGGGCGAAAGGGCAATGCAGGCCCGCAAGGACATCTGGGAGCGCTCCCTCAATGTCCGTAAACTTTCCTACGACAGTTCAGTCAAGACTTATGCAGACTCCCTCAATGCAGTGGTTTACCGCCAGACTCCTGACTATGGCTCAGGCCAGGTGACCAAGGGCAGCGAGGTGACTCTCTATCTGTCCGCAGATCCGGATAAACTTTCAAAATAAGCCACGATGCTGGAAGACGACGAAAGATTCAATGAGGTAGAGGACGAAGAGCAGGGGATGTTCGAGCATTATCGCTTCGACATCTCTTCCGGCCAGGATCCTGTCAGGGTGGACAAGTATCTTTCCACCCATATGGAGTATACCTCCCGCCATCGCATCCAGCTGGCAATAAAGTCGGAATACATACGCGTCAACGACAAGATCGTGAAGGCCAATTACGTGGTCCGTCCAGGCGACGTCGTGACCTTCGTGATGCCTTACGAAAGACGCGGGCTGGAGATAC
Organism: Bacteroidales bacterium UBA1745; assembly: GCA_002314885.1. Classification (GTDB taxonomy): domain Bacteria; phylum Bacteroidota; class Bacteroidia; order Bacteroidales; family UBA932; genus Cryptobacteroides. The sequence continues at coordinate 76,790 of DCHT01000026.1, forward strand.
TTCCCGAGAATATTCCTCTCGACATAGTCTATGAGGACGACGATGTGCTAGTGCTCGACAAGCCTGCCGGTATGGTGGTCCATCCCGGTCACGGACACTTCAGCGGCACGCTCGTAAACGCCCTGGCCTTCCATCTGGGCATCTCCCAGGGACCTGATGCCGAGGACGAGAGGATGGGTGTGCTTGTGCACCGCATCGACAAGGACACCTCCGGACTCCTCGTGGTGGCCAAGAATGACGAGGCTCAGCTCAACCTGGCCCGCCAGTTCTTCGTGCATTCCATCGACCGCCGCTATGTGGCGATCGTGTGGGGCAATATCAAGGAAGACGAGGGTACCATCACCGGAAACATCGGCCGCGATCCAAGCGACAGGATGCGCTTCAAGGTATTCCCGGACGGCGATCAGGGCAAGCACGCCGTGACTCATTACAAGGTCCTCGAGCGCTTCGGCTATGTCACCGTGGTGGAGTGCCGCCTCGAGACCGGCCGTACCCATCAGATACGCGTACATTTCAATTATATAGGTCACCCGCTGTTCAACGACGAGCGCTATGACGGCGCTGAGATACGCAAGGGTACCATATACGCAAAATACAGACAGTTCATCGAGAACTGCTTCAAGATATGCCCTCGCCAGGCCCTCCACGCCAGGCTTCTGGGCTTCGTACATCCGAAGACAGGCAAACACATACTCTTCGAATCACCGCTTCCTGACGATATGAGCCAGCTCATAGAAAAGTGGCGCAAGTATTCAGAGAATATGAGCGAATGGCTGTCCGAACCGGAAAACTGATTTCTGAAATGAAAAGAGTTGCACTTTTTCCGGGATCTTTCGATCCCTTCACCGCAGGCCACCTCAATATCCTGAAGAGGGCCCTCACTATGTTCGACGAGGTCGTAGTGGCCGTCGGTATCAACCAGGACAAGAGGGGCTTCTTCACCACCGAGAAGAAACTGGACATCATACGTCAGGCCGTTGCAGGTATGAAGAACGTCGAGGTTATGTCCTATGACAATCTCACCATCGACACTTGCCGCAGCCTCGGCATACATCACATCGTCAGGGGTGTCCGCAATATGATCGACTTCGAGACCGAGAGGTCCATCGCCGATGCCAACCGCAGGCTGGCCCCGGAAATCGAGACCATCATCATCCCTACCGCGCAGGAGTTTGCACATATCTCCTCCACCGCCGTGCGAGACCTCATCAAGCACAACGGTGACGCATCCCTCTTCCTTCCGGAAAACGTCAAATTATGAATGTCAAGATAGAGGAAAGCTGGAAGGCCGCCCTGGCTCCGGAGTTCGAGAAGCCTTATTTCTCGGCCCTTGCCCAGGCTCTGCACGCCGAAAAGGCTGCGGGCTACACCATCTATCCTCCGGGCAATCTCATCTTCAATGCCTTTGAGAGGACTCCTCTGGACTCCCTCAAGGTGGTGATTCTGGGACAGGATCCCTATCACAACCCTGGCGAAGCAATGGGACTGTCCTTTTCTGTTCCCAACGGCATAAAGATGCCGCCTTCGCTGCGCAACATCTTCAAGGAAATCCACGACGAACTGGGCGTGGAAATGAGCGGAAATACCGACCTGACTCCTTGGGCGGAGCAGGGCGTGCTGCTTCTCAACGCTATGCTCACCGTCAGGGCCGGTTCCGATGGCGCCGCTTCCCACAAGAATCTGGGCTGGCAGCAGTTCACCGATGCGGTCATACGCTATATCTCCGACAACTGCAGCGGAGTCGTGTTCCTGCTCTGGGGCAATTTCGCCCGCACCAAGAAAGTGTTCATCGACACGACGAAGCACTATGTCCTCGAGGCTGCCCATCCGTCACCTCTGGCCGGCGGAGCCTTCTTCGGCTGCGGACATTTCAGAAGGACCAACGAGATCCTTCTCTCGCTGGGACGTACTCCTATAGACTGGAAACTTTAACTATTTGAAACTGCAGTATTTCTCTGCGACGGCGCCCTGTGCGTCCAGTTTCGTGATATACGGGAAGGTGATCAGGTCGAAGCTGTCCATCACGGTCTGAGCCTCGTCCGGATGGTTCTCATCCATATTGTCCATATCCACCTTGAGCACTCTCAGCTTCTCCTTTGCAGCGTGGCGCTGGCTCAGAGCCTCGAGTTCCTCCTGGCAGTCCTGGCAGAGAGGGGAGTAGAACATCACATATTCGATGCGGCGAGGGAGCCTGCTCAGGTCCCAGGTCCTTGTCTTGCCCTCGCGCAGGCGGGTGGACTTGCTGCCATAGACGACAACTGAAGGCAGTTTGCTGCCGACGGAAGCCCTGTCAGCAACCTCCTTCATCATCCTGGCCAGGCCTACTACCTGGAGGCTGTCGTCCTCGGTGTTCCAGATGTCGCTGCGGGAGAGGATATGCTTCTGGGTGAAGTCCGAAATGCCGTTTCGAAGTCCGCTTTCCCCATTGTTGCTGAGATAGTAGAGCAGATCGCCCGTGAGCTGCTTGTAGAGCATTGTGTCGCGGGCCTCTTCGAGGGTCCTGGTGGCGATATGGTCTGCCACTGCGGCGAGATTCTCGCTGCTGACGCGACCGTTCTCCTTCCTGTAGGACTCGAAGATGTCATTGTAGAATACTATGCTCTCGTCTTCTCCGTACACCATCTGTACAGGTGTGAACATCGCATCGAGCATCCTGTCGAGGGCATAGCTGTCCATCGCTCTGCCTAAGATTGTGCCGTCGGCGTCCACGAGGAAGAGCTTCGGGGTCTGGAGCACGCCGTAGCTGTGCTGCCAGCCCTTGTTGCCCTCCGGATCCCAGAGATGATGGACGCTGGTGTTGCTCACGCTGAAGCAGAGGCTGCCCGTGGTGAGTTCCTCCCATTTCGTCCTGTCGTCGGAAGTGCACACGGCATAGACGTCGACAGGGCAGTCGCGGTTCTCGATGACGTTGCGCACCATAATGTTCTCTATCTTGCACTTGGCGCAGTCAGGAGAGTAGAAATACAGCACTGAGACGCGTCCTGAGGCCTTCGCGTAGATGGTTACATCGTTGCCATCGGAGTCTTTCAATGTCACGGCCGGAGCCTTGCTGCCTATCAGGGACTGCCTGTTGAAGTCTGCAAAGATGGCCGCCGTCAGCTGGCTGATCTCGTCGTACATCTTCAGTCCGCCCTTGTCGAACCATTTGTCGTAGATATGTATGGCGACGGCATCGTGGCCCATTACCTTTGATTTATAGTAATGGTCATACATCCACACTGCTACGAACTGGCGCGTGGCCTCGTCCTCGCAGCTGCCGATAATGAAGTCGGTCTCCTCGCATTGCTGTGCGGCAGGCTCTCCCAGGAGAGCTGCGCAGTATTCCTCGAGCTTGGCTCCGAGAGCTGCACGGCGGGTGCTGTCCAGCTGCTGGGCGGACAGGTTCAGGGCCAGAAGGCCTGCGAGCAATGTGAGAAGAATGCGCTTCATTTATTCGAAGATGTAGCTGATTACGTCGTCGATGGTCTTCACATAATGGAAGGTGAGGCCGTCGATGTAGATAGGCTGGATATCCTCCACGTCCTTGCGGTTGTCTTCGCAGATGACGATGGTGTGCACGCCGGAGCGCTTGGCTGCAAGGATCTTCTCCTTGATGCCGCCCACTGGGAGCACCTTGCCACGGAGGGTCATCTCTCCGGTCATTGCAATGCCCTTGCGGGCTGCCTTGCCGCGGAATGCGGACACCATAGAGCTGACCATAGTGATGCCTGCTGAAGGGCCGTCCTTAGGGGTGGCTCCTTCCGGAACGTGCAGATGGACGTCCTTCTCGGAGAATTCCTCGTAGCTCAGACCTGTCATTTCAGGATGAGCCTTGAGGTACTGGTATGCGATGGTGGCGGACTCCTTCATCACGTCGCCCAGGTTGCCCGTCATAGTGAGCACGCCCTTGCCCTTGCTGATGGAGCTCTCCACGAAGAGAATCTCACCTCCCATCTCCGTCCAGGCGAGTCCGGTGACTACGCCAGGGCCCTCATTGCCCTTCTGGAGGTCGTGGAATGCGGTCTGCAGTCCGAGGTACTCCTTCAGGTGCTCAGGCTTGATGGTCACAGGGTGCTTCTGGCCGAGGGCAATCTTCTTTGCGGTGACGCGGGCCACCTTTGCAATCTGCTTCTCGAGTCCGCGCACTCCTGATTCGTGGGTGTACTTGTCGATGATTTCGCGTATTGCCTCCTTGCTGAACTTGAGCTGCTTCTTCTCTAGGCCGTGCTCGCCGAGCTGCTTAGGCACGAGATGCCTGATGGCGATCTGCTCCTTCTCCTCTGCGAGATATCCGCTCACGTCTATCATCTCCATCCTGTCCCTGAGGGCCGGTTGGATGTTGGAAATCGTGTTGGCGGTGGTTATGAAGAGCACGTTGGACAGGTCGTAGTCGATGTCCAGGTAGTTGTCGTGGAAGGTGGTGTTCTGCTCAGGGTCGAGGGCCTCGAGCAGTGCGGATGAAGGATCGCCCTTCATATCGCTGGTGATCTTGTCCACCTCGTCGAGCACGATCACCGGGTTGGACGTACCTGCACGGTTGATGCCGTTGAGGATACGGCCCGGGAGGGCTCCGATATAGGTCTTGCGGTGGCCGCGTATCTCCGACTCGTCGTGGGTGCCGCCGAGTGCTATCCTTACATATTTACGCCCGAGCGCACGCGCGATGGACTTGCCGAGGCTGGTCTTGCCGACGCCCGGAGGGCCGTAGAGACAGAGGATAGGGGATTTCATATCGCCCTTCAGCTTGAGCACTGCGAGGTATTCGATGATTCTGTCCTTGACCTTGTCCAGTCCGAAGTGGTCCTCGTCGAGCACTTCCTGGGCGTGCTTGAGGTCCAGGTTGTCCTCGGAGATGTAGCCCCAAGGCAGGTCGAGCATAAACTGTATGTAGTTGTACTGGATGCTGTAGTCCGGCGAAGACGGGTTGTAGCGCTCGAGCTTGGACATCTCCTTCTCGAAGATTTCCTGAACTGCTGCCGGCCAGATCTTCTCCTCAGCCTTCTTGCGGAACTGGTCGAAGTCCTCCATCTCGTCCATACCGAGCTCTTCCTGGATGGTCTTCAGCTGGTTGTTGAGGTAGTATTCCCTTTGCTGCTGGTCGATTTCGCTCTTTACCTTGGCGTTGATGTCCTGCTTGATCTTCATCAGTTCCACCTGACCGTCCAGTATGGACAGCAGTTCCATTGCCCTTGCGAGCACATCATCAATCGTGAGGAGTCCCAGCTTGTCTATGTAGCTTTCCGTCTCGAAGGTGGTCGCAATGAAATTAGTCAGAAATTCGAGGTCTTCGATGGAACGAAGTGCTGCCACGGTTTCCTTAGGGATGAAATTTCCCATTTTCGCGATGGAAATCGCCTTGTCCTTGAGTGACTCTATGACAGCTTTGACCTTCGGACTGCCATTGTCTGCCTTTATGTCAGTAAGGTATGACACCCTGCCATACATATAAGGTTCGTACTCGAGTATCTCCTCGAGGCGGAACCTGCGTATGCCCTGGAGTATGGCGGTGAGTGTTCCGTCCGGCATTTCGAGGGTCTTCATAACCTTTGCGACAGTGCCGCAGCTGCAGAGGTCCTCTATCTTCGGATCCTCCACTGAAAGGTCGTTCTGAGGGACGGTACCGATGAGCAAATCGTGCTTCTCAGCGTCCTCAATCAACTTTATTGACTTTTCTCTTCCAATTGTGATAGGGTAGATGCTACCCGGGAAAAGGATAGCATTCCTCAATGCGAGTACGGGCAACGTCTCCGGAAGGTCCTTGTCATCGACCTTCGGCAATCCTTCCCCCTGCATCACCGGGATGATGCTTACTTCTGCTCCCTGGGGAGCAAACATTTCTATGTCTGTATCTCTCATATATATCAAAAACTTACATTACATAAGTATACTGCAAATATAGGGCGAATTTTACTTCTTTTTTTTGCATAAAGAAAAAAATGGACTAATTTTGCAAGGTTTTATCCGCTGATACAAAGGAAATTATATAAAACGTAAATAGATATGACTAAGCAACAGATCGTAGAAGAAATCGCCAAGAGCAGCAACATCGAGAAGATCGCTGTTCAGCAGGTGATTGAGAGCTTCATGGAAGTAGTGAAGAAGTCTCTCGCAGCCGGTGAGCCAGTTTACCTTCGTGGCTTCGGCAGCTTCATCATCAAGCACAGGGCTGAAAAGGCCGCAAGGAACATCACCCGCAACACCACGCTCACTATCCCAGAGCACAACATCCCAGCATTCAAGCCTGCAAAGGTTTTCGTGAAGGAAGTTGCCCAGGAGGTGAAATAATTGCAACTATAAGTAAGTATAACATTTAATAAAGCGAAATTATGCCAAACGGAAAGAAGCACAAGAGGCATAAAATGGCAACTCACAAGCGTAAGAAAAGACTTCGCAAGAATAGACACAAGAAGAAATAAGTCTTCTTTCAGTGTCTGCCATTTTTAGCAGCTGCTAATTTATAAGGCTGGCCTGAATCGGCCGGCCTTGTTTTGTTACTGTGAAAGTATGGAATCAGAAAAGCTGGAAAAATCAGAAAAGGATCTGATCGTTGACGTAGGGTCAACTGAAGTTTCGATCGCCCTGATGCAGAATCATCGCCTGATCGAGCTTGACAAGCAGTCCAGCCAGGGTCGCAGTTGCACCGTCGGGGACGTCTACCTCGGCAAGGTGAAGAAACTGCTTCCGGCCCTGAACGCTGCCTTCGTCGACATCGGCGACGAGAAGGAAGCTTTCATCCATTACCTTGACCTCGGCCTCCATTTTGCGGCCTTCGACGAGTTCGTGAAGAGGATCAATCCCAACACGGACCACAAAGGAATCTACTCCCACATCAAGCTGGGACCCGCTCTTGGCAAGGAAGGCAAGATTGAGGACGTCCTCACGGTAGGACAGATGATCGCAGTCCAGATCGTAAAGGAACCGATTTCGACCAAGGGTTCACGACTGACCGCTGAGATTTCACTGGCAGGACGAAACATCGTACTGCTCCCCTTCGCAGATAAGGTGAGCGTATCCCAGAAGATCTCTTCGAAGGAAGAGAAGAAAAGACTCGAGCTTCTGGTAAGGAACATACTCCCGAAGAACTACGGAGCCATCATCCGCACTGCAGCGGAGGGCAAGACGGCCGCAGTCCTCGACAACGAGCTTCTGTCTCTGGTCGAGAAGTGGGAGGGATCCTGGAAGAAACTCGCCCGGTCCAAGGCCGTCCAGCTGCTGTTCACTGAGTACAGCAAGACCACGACGGTGCTGAGGGACCTCCTGAATGACTCGTTCACGAGCATCCACGTCAATGACGAGGATTCCTACGAGGACATCAGAAGGTATATCTCGCTGATCTCACCGGAACAGGAGAAGATAGTCCACCTTTACGAAGGCAAGGAACCGATCTTCGACCATTTCGAAGTTACGAGACAGATCAAGAGCTCCTTTGGCAAGGTTGTCCCTATGAAGCAGGGCGCCTACCTGGTGATCGAGCACACGGAAGCTTTACACGTAGTCGACGTCAACAGCGGTACCCGCGCCAAGAACAAGGAGCAGGAACAGAACACCTTTGACGTCAACTGTTACGCTGCAGAGGAAATTGCACGTCAGATGAGACTCCGCGATATGGGAGGCATCGTGATTGTGGACTTCATCGATATGGAGACCAACGAACATCGCAATGCGCTCTACAAGTATATGCAGGAGTTGATGGAAAGCGACAGGGCAAGGCACAACGTGCTCCCGCTTACCAAGTTCGGACTGATGCAGATTACCCGCCAGAGGGTGCGTCCTGCAACCGAGATCAACACCCAGGAGGTGTGTCCGGTATGCCACGGCACCGGCAAGATTTCCTCGAGCGTCGTGATCGACGAAGACATTGAACGCCAGCTGGCCGATATCGTCTCCGAGAAGAAGCAAGAGTCACTGGTTCTGAAGGTCAGCCCTATCCTGGGCTCCTACCTGAAGAGGGGATTGTTCAACTCCATTCTTTCGAAATGGAAGAAGAAGTACGGATGCAAGCTTAGAATCGAGGAAGTCACCGACTTCACGGTCCTCCAGTATGAATTCTATGATGAAAAAGGAGCCAGGCTGAATTAGCCTGGCTCTTTTTTTGTATATTTGCGAGTCAACACCGCATAAAAGTGAGCAGGAAAAAGTCAAATAGCAAAGTATCTCCGGACTTTCTGAACCAGCAGAAAGCTGCGCTCGTGCGCAAGGACAGGCAGGTCGTTTACTTCAACGAGAAGGAGACGGCAGCCATCGATGCCTACTGCAAGAAGTTCAAGGTACATTCCAAGGGCTCTGCCCTGCGCGGTATTATTATGGAGAAGGTCCTCTCCGAACTGGAGGACAATCATCCAACATTGTTTTAAATAAAATAGAATAAAGATATGGAAAGAAGAGATTTTCTCAAGAAGTCAGCTCTTGCAGTAGCCGCTGCGGCAGTTGCTCCGAGCGTTCTGGCAGCGGAGTCAGAGTCTTACAGCCTTGCTCCTGCAACTGATGCTCCTGAAATGGTGCCTACCATCGTCAGCGACACCACTAAGGACGGCGTGCGCACGATCGTAGCAACTCCGAGCCTCAAGGTCTGCTCAAAGCAGATCGACATTCAGATCGACACCAAGACCAACACCATCAAGAGCTGTGCATTCACCCGTGGATGCCCGGGCAATGCCATCGGCCTCTGCTCCCTCCTCAAGGGAATGAAGGTCAGCGATGTCATCACCAAGCTCCAGGGCACACCTTGCGCCAACCGCGGCACTTCCTGCCCGGATCAGCTTTCAAGGGTGCTTAAGATGCTGAAATAATTGATCTCCTACCTGCGTCTTCCGCTGAGGGCGATGAGGATGTAGTAGAGGAGGGTGAATACGGAACCGAGGGCGGCAGACACGTAGGTGTAGGCCGCCCATTTCAGTGCGTCCTTGGCCATTGGAAGGGTCTCTGCATCGGCTATGCCGGCGTGGTCAAGCCATCTGATCGCCCTCTGGCTGGCGTTGATTTCCACAGGGAGAGTGATGAGGCTGAAGAGGGTGGTGACGGCGAAGAGTCCGACGCCGACCCAGATGAGGGACGGCACGATGTTGATGAGGGCTATGCCTGCGAGAAGCACCCACTGTACTGCCGTATTTGCGAAGTTCACGGCAGGGACCAGCTTTGAGCGCATCCTCAGAGGCCTGTATCCCTTGGCGTGCTGGACGGCGTGGCCGCACTCGTGGGCCGCAACTGCAGCAGCCGCGATGGAACAGGTCCCATAGACCGGGTCGCTGAGGTTGAGGGTCTTGTCGGTGGGATTGTAGTGGTCCGTGAGGGAACCGCTGACGTGGCCGATTTCCACATCGTGTATGCCGTTGGCCTCGAGCATCTTCTGGGCCACCTGGGCACCGGTAAGCCCGTTCCTGAGCGGCACGTCGCTGTATTTTTCGAATCTTCTGGCGAGAACTCTCGAAACGATGGCGCTGATGACCATTATGGCGCCTATGAGAATGTAATACATATCTTCTTTGTTTTTGTGTTTTACAAATTTACTCTAAAAACTATACCGCATTACAATTTTGTGTAATTTTGCGACATTATGACAGGTGCATTCAGAGAAGACGAATTTTCAAGGCTGGAGCTCAAGCTCGACAACTGCCTGGAAAACTACAGATATTTCCGCTCCAAACTCCATCCGGAGACGAAGCTGCTCGTGCTCGTAAAGGCCAATGCCTACGGACACGGGGCAGTCGAGTTCGCCCAGATGATGAGGGACGCCGGGGCTGACTATCTGGCAGTCGCCTATCCTGTGGAGGGTGTGGAACTGCGCAAGCACGGCATTATGTCGCCTATCCTTGTGCTCACCGCCGGCAGCGATTCCTTCAACGACATCGTAGACTACCACCTGGAGCCTGGCATCCCTAACCTGGATACCCTCAAGGCTCTGGTCCACGTGCTCAAGGGCAAGCGCGTCAGCAACTATCCCATCCACATCAAGCTGGACACCGGAATGCACCGCCTCGGCTTTATGACATCCGAGCTGCCCGAACTGTTGGACTACCTGAAGACCTGCAGCTGCGTGAAGGTGAAGTCAGTGTATTCTCACCTCGCCGTCGCCGATGAGGTCGATCCGGTTTCCGACGAATATACGCTCGGACAGGTCGAACTCTTCCAGAAGAACGTGGAGAAGATGGCATACGAACTGGGTTATATGCCTCTGCGTCACATCCTGAATTCAGCTGGCATAGAGCGCTTCCCGCAGTATCAGTTCGATATGTGCCGTCTGGGCATAGGCATCTACGGCGTGAGCGCCGTTCCTGGCGTGAAGCTCGCTCCTGTCGCTTCGCTCAAGTGCAAGGTGCTGCAGATCAAGCACCTTCAGCCTGAGGATGGTACCATAGGCTATGGCCGCTGGGGCAAGATCGCTCCCGGAGGCACCACCATCGCGACTATCCCGGTGGGTTATGCGGACGGTCTTGACCGTCACCTGGGCCGCGGAAAGGCCTCCTTCCTGCTCAACGGACACAGGGTGCCTACCATAGGCAACATCTGTATGGATATGTGTATGNNGTTCAAGAATACGAAAATGGTAAACACAACTGGATATAATGATTTTTCACGACTGGAGATAAATCTCCCGAATTGTCTGGACAATTACAGATATTTTCGCTCGAAACTTGCGCCTTCCACCAAACTGCTTGTACTCGTCAAGGCCAATGCTTATGGGCACGGCGCTGTGGAATATGCTTCGATGATGCGGGATGCCGGTGCCGATTATCTTGCAGTGGCTTATCCTGTTGAGGGGATGGAACTTCGTAAAGGAGGTATTATGTCTCCTATGCTTGTCCTTACGGCAGGAACAGATTTTTTTAATGAAATCATTGATTATCAGTTGGAACCGAGCATTCCGAACATCTGCTCTCTGAAAATCCTGTGCGAAGTTCTCAAATCAAAGAATATCAAGAACTTCCCTATACACATCAAGCTCGATACCGGAATGCATCGTCTTGGTTTTATGACCGATGAACTGGCGGAACTCGTTGAGTTTCTCCGTGGGACTGACTTGGTGCGTGTCGTCTCCGTATTCTCGCATCTGTCAGTTGCGGATGACCCTTCAAACGATGACTATACCATCAGACAGATTGAACTGTTCAAGACCAATGCAGATATGATCAGCCAGTCGATAGGTTATAAACCTATGTATCATATACTCAATTCCGCAGGTATCGAAAGATTCACTCAGTATCAGTTCGATATGGTTCGTCTGGGCATAGGCATCTATGGTGTCAGTACGGTTGAGGGAGTTCATCTCAAGCAGGTGGCTTCATTCAAGTGCAAAGTGCTTCAAATCAAGCATCTGAAAAATGGTGACGGCAGCATAGGATACGGACGTATGGGATCCATTGCTCCTTCCGGCACAACCATCGCCACTATACCTGTCGGCTATGCCGACGGTCTGGACCGTCGTCTTGGTAACGGACACTGCTCATTCTCTCTGAACGGTCATCGTGTCCCGACAATCGGAAACATCTGTATGGATATGTGTATGCTGGACATCACAGGCGTCGAGGCGAAGGTCGGCGACACCGTGACCATCTTCGGAGAGGACCCTTCAGTAAACGAACTGGCGGAGATCCTCGGTACCATCCCTTATGAGATCCTGACCTCGGTTCCCCGCCGTATCGAGCGCGTTATCGTCAAATAGCGCTAGAGCATAATCGACTTCGCAACTGCCTTCGCTGCTTCCTCATCCTTGATGTGGGAGAGTATCTTCAGACCGAAATCGACTGCCCATCCTGCGCCGCGTGCGGTGATGATGTCGTTGTCCTCAACCACTCCTTCCTTTACATAGACTGCTCCGTTGCCGGTGATGTCAGTGTCGAAGCCGTCGTAGCAGGTCATCTTTGTGTCCTTGACGAATTCTTCGCCGAGGGCGTTTGCGACCACGACTGCAGGGGCGGCGCAGATGGCTGCCACGCTGCCTCCGTTGTCATAGTGCCTGCGGAGGATTTCCATCAGCGGTTTGCAGGCCGCAAGGTTCTTTGAACCGGGCATTCCGCCTGGGAAGATCATAACGTCCTCCTTCTCGCCGCCTTCCAGGTCAGCCTTCTGGAGGAACTCCTTGAAGGTGAGGTTGGCGATGAGCGGAACTTTGTGGGAACTGGTCACGAACGGGTCCTCGTTGAGGCCCACTGTCTTGACTCTGATGCCGCCTCTGACGAGGACGTCGTAAGGTGCGAGGGCCTCGACTTCCTCGAAGCCGTCGGCCAGGAACATATATACTCCTTTCATATACTTATTATATAATTATATACTTCTTCTGCGCTGTCGGCGAAATGCTCCGCCTTGGCCTCAATCAGTTCTTCGCGGGTGCGGAAACCCCAGGTCACTGCAACTGACGGTATGCCTGCATTCTGGGCGGTCTTCATATCCGTGTCGGAGTCGCCGACGAGAATCGTTGCCCCGAGTTCTTCTCTTTCGGACAGCTTCTGCTTGGCCAGTCCCTGGATCTCTTCGATGAGTGCCGGGTCTGGTTTGAGAGGGAAGCCCTCGCGGTTGCCGAATACTGCCACCCAGTCGATTTCCGGGAAGAGGGAAGCGATGAGTTTCTCCGTGCCGGCCTGGAATTTATTGGAAGCGACAGCCAGCAGGTAGCCTTCCTGTCCCAGTCTGAGAACCATTTCCTTCATTCCTGCGTATGGACGCGTATATACGTCGATGTGGTCCATATAGTAGGCCTTGAAGTCGGCGAGGCATTCGTCCACGAGTTCCGACTTGTCCTCGGGCAGGGCCTTCGTGAGCAGGTTTCGCACACCGTGGCCCACCATTCCTACATATTCCTCCATAGTGTGCTGGGGGAGACCACGCAGTCCGAGGGCGTGGTTCACGGCTGTGCCCAGGTCGTCGATTGTGTTGAGCAGGGTGCCGTCGAGGTCGAATATTATGAGTTTGCGCATATACCTTTTCATATAATGCGAAGTTACTCAATTCGCTGTGAAATAAAAAGTTTTGCAACTATTGAATTAATTGCTATCTTTGCCGTCCATTTTGTGGCATTGTGCCACGTGGGCTATTAACTATTAATTACAAACAAAATGATCAAACAGTACGAAACCGTTTTCATTGCAACTCCCGTTTTGTCTGACTCTCAGATGAAGGAAGCGGTTGCCAAGTACACAAACTACCTCAAAGAGAGGGGTGCAGAGATTGTGTACGAAGAGGACTGGGGTCTCAAGCAGCTGGCTTATCCAATCCAGAAGAAGACCACCGGATTCTATTATCTCATCGAGTTCAAGGCCGATACTCAGCTTATCGCACGCCTCGAGACTCAGTATCGTCGTGACGAGCGCATCATCCGCTTCCTCACTTTCGCTATGGACAAGCACGCTATTGCATACGCTGAGAAGAGGCGCGCAAACAAGCAGGCTAAATAATCAAGGAGGATCAAATTATGGCACAGAACAACGAAATCCGCTATCTGAACCCTCCTACTGTAGAGGTTCGCAAGAAGAAATACTGCCGTTTCAAAAAGGCAGGTATCAAGTATGTTGACTACAAGGACGCAGAGTTCCTCAAGAGGTTCCTCAACGAGCAGGGCAAGATCCTTCCTCGTCGAATCACCGGTACTTCCCTGAAGTTCCAGAGGAAAGTCGCTCAGGCAGTCAAGAGGGCAAGGCACCTCGCTCTTCTCCCTTATGTAACCGACCTTCTTAAATAATCAGAGACAGCATTATGGAAATCATTCTTAAGAAAGATGTAGCCAACCTCGGCTATGCTGACGAAATCGTCACCGTTAAGACAGGATATGCTGTCAACTATCTTATCCCACAGGGTTACGCTATTATGGCAACTCCTTCTGCAAAGAAGGTCCTCGCTGAGAACCTCCGTCAGAGGGCTCACAAGGAGGCTAAGCTCGTTGCTGATGCTGAGGCTCTCGCAGCTAAGCTCGCAGAGACTCCAGTTCAGGTTGCTGTAAAGGTAAGCGAGTCTGGTAAGATCTATGGTTCTGTTACTACCGCTCAGGTTGCTGAGGCTCTCGTAGCCGCTGGCGTTGAGGTAGAGAAGAAGGACATCACCCTTGAGTCAGTTAAGGAGCTCGGCGAGTACGAGGCTACCGTTAAGTGCTACAAGGGCATCAAGGGCACCGTTAAGGTTGTCGTAGTTGCTGAGTAATTTTAATTGCTTGATAAAAAAGAAGACCGACTCGAAAGAGCCGGTCTTTTTTTTCTTTTATTACTTAGTAGCCCATCCTTCTGGATGCTTGCCGTCGATGTCCATCTTGGAGTAGTACTCCTGCATACGGTTGGTGTCCTCGCGGGCGTCGTCAGTGAGAGGGAATTCCTCTCCGCAGGTGATTACCTTGTGCTTCCAGTCGAAGTAGCCGAGATAGACGGTTGCGCCGCCCTGCTTTGCGATGGTGTGGTAGCCGGTCTTCCATCTGTGGACTGCGGTACGGGTGCCTTCCGGACACATAGCCAGGTGCAGACCCTTCTCGCTGTCGTTCATCTCGTGGATGATGCTGTGGATGAATGCGGTGGAGTTGCTGCGGTCGACAGGGATGCCTCCGAGCTTGCGGATTATCCATCCGAGAGGACCCTTGAAGGCTTCCTTCTTGACCATCACCTTCGCATCGCCTCCGACTCCCGTGTAGTAGAGATAGGAAATCACGAGGTCCCAGATACTGGTGTGAGGGACACCGATGAGGATGGCGTTCTTCTCAGTCGGGATGCCTTCGACGGCTGTCCAGCCGAGAACTTTGGTGAGGAACCAGTGGCAGAACTTCTGCCAGCCGTTCTTTTCAGTGACAATTACTTTCATAATCTCTGAATATTAGAAGTCCACGCCGTCCAGTTCCTCCTCGGAGCGCAGGTTGCGCTTGATGAAGTCCTGGCGGTCGATGGTGTTGTCTCCCATATAGAATTCCATAAGTTCGATGATGGACTCCTCGTCGCTGAGCTTCACCTCGTCGAGGCGTATGTGCTCACCGATGAACTCGGAGAACTCGTCGTCGGAGATCTCACCGAGACCTTTGAATCGGGTGATCTCGCAGTTGTCCTTGAACTTCTTGATGGCCTTTTCCTTCTCGTCCATTGAGTAGCAGTAGACGATTTCCTTGTCCTTCTTGCTGCCCCTCTTGTCCTTCACCCTGAAGAGCGGGGTCTGGAGGATGTGGACGTGTCCGCGGCGGATGAGGTCAGGGTAGTATTTGAGGAAGAAGGTCACTACGAGCATCCTGATGTGCATACCGTCGTCATCGGCATC
>DCHT01000046.1 GCA_002314885.1 Bacteroidales bacterium UBA1745
TGCGAGGACTATCGCATACGCCTGATGGAGATGCCGCTGGTGACCGTGTCATCGACGGAAATCCGCGAAGCCCTGGCCCGCGGAGAAAATCCTTCAGATCTGTTGATGTAACTTAGCATATGTGCACCAGAGAACGGTGCAGACGGCGCCAGAGACCAAGCGTTATCCTGCGCAGGTCCCAGTTCCCGACTGAAATCTTACCGAAGATATCCCACAAGGCGCTGTAGAGGCGCCATTTTGCGTCTGTGACCTTGCCATATCTGCCTTTGCGCTTATATCCGCTCATAACAGCGAGGACATTGCCGTCCGGAATCAGTTCGCGGGATTTGCGGAAGTTGCCGTCGCCGTTCAGGCGCATAGGTCCGAGTGCGGCCACACGATGCACGACGAAGTTGCCGTATGATGTCCTGGCCAGCACCACGTCCCCGACTTTGATGTCTGCCTCGTTGCAAGGAGAAAGAATGATGGAATCGCGTCTGTCGCAGAGGAAAGGATTCATTGAATTGCCGCGGCAGAGTATCTCCACGCTGCGGCCCTCGCCTATCTGCACGGCAATATCGGCCATCATTATCTCATTCGGGATGCTGATGACGCTGGTCTTGAGTGACTTGTCCTGTGCAGTGGTATCCATATCCACAAAAGTACGGAAAAAATGTATATCTTTGAAACTTGTATGGAAGACATCGTTTACTCACAGATCAAATATGAAGTAGCAGGACACGTTTTCGGCATTTCAGTGCCGTCCAACGTGAACTCCGAGAAGCTGCTTTCGTCCTACCGTCCGTTCATTCTGGCGGAAGACGACAGCCGCGACTGCCTCTTCAGCGTCACCGTCAGCGTGGGAGAACTCCCCGAGGTCGGCGAACTGATACAGCTGTGCAATGACGAGGCTCCGTACCTGTGGCTCTACAGGACTTCAGATGCCTCAGAAGGTACTGACGCCCTCTGCTTCGGCTTCTCCTTCGAGACCGACAAGCCTATGGCGATACTGAAGTTCAAGGACGGCGAAGACTGGTCTGAAGGCCATCTGAGCATAGCCAGAGGCTGCCGCTTCAGCGTGGCTGACAGTGCGATCAACAACGCTATGATGCTGATGTACGCCTACAACACCGGATGGCACGACACCCTGATGATGCACGCCTCCGCCCCTATGAAGGACGGCCTGGGCTACATCTTCCTGGCGAAGAGCGGCACCGGCAAGAGCACCCACAGCCAGATGTGGCTGGACAACATCGAGGGAACGGAACTGCTCAACGATGACAATCCTGTCGTGAGGATCGTCGACGGAAAGGTGATGCTCTACGGCACCCCTTGGAGCGGCAAGACTCCTTGCTACAAGAACAGATGCGTTCCACTCGGAGGCGCAGTCCGCATCATACGTGCTCCCTACAACAAGTGCACGCGTCTGAACATCTTCGAGGCATACGCCTCAATC
Organism: Bacteroidales bacterium UBA1745; assembly: GCA_002314885.1. GTDB lineage: Bacteria > Bacteroidota > Bacteroidia > Bacteroidales > UBA932 > Cryptobacteroides. The sequence goes on from DCHT01000046.1 coordinate 1,436, forward strand.
CTGCCGTCCTGCTCCAGTATGAAGTGGAACGAGGAATGGAACAAGGCCCAGAGCAGTACGATAGAGAAACTGATCTCAAGCGTGGCCTGCTGGAATATGGAATGTCTGCCTGACGCTGAGGCTGCAAAAGTCTGCTACGCGGCAGTATCTAATATATAAGGTATAGGAATATGAAATATCTGAAATGGTTCAGGATGGTCGCCAGGCCGGTAAGATGGATGCTCGCAGCGTCCGTCTTCATTCAGCTGTGCCAGGTTTTCATCGCCCTCACATACGTCTATATCAGCAAGGCACTCGTGGACATCGCGACCGGAGACTGCAGTTCTATGCTGTGGATACTCGGAGAGGGACACAGCCAGCGCGAGGGGCTCATACTCTACTCCTGCGCTTTGGTCGGGTTCATACTGCTGAGGATAGCCCTCCAGTCCGTCATCAACTACATTGAGAACAAGGCCGATGTAAAGATATCCAACCGCCTGAGATTCAGGGAGTTCAGTAATCTGCTGAGGCTCCAGTCCGACTTCCGTGCGAAGTATCATTCAGGCGATATGGTCAACCGTCTTCAGACCGACGTGAACACCATTTCCAGCGCAGTCAGCAGGTGCATTCCGAACCTTATCGGAGCGGTGCTCAAGTTCGGTACAGCCTTCATCTACCTCCTGGTCCTCGAGCCTAAGCTGGCCTGGGTGCTCGTGTTCGTAGTGCCTTTCGGAATCTTCGGCGGCCGCTTCGTGATGAGGCGCATACGCAACCTGACCAAGGACGTGCGCGAAGGCGACAGCCGCGTCCAGTCCCACGTCCAGGAGACTATGCAGCACCTGAGCATCATCAAGACCCTGGAATACATTCCGAATACCTCCGCAGAACTCGAGAATATGCAGGAGGATTACTACAGCAAGGTGATGAAGCGCACCCGCTTCACCATTATGGCCAGGGTTCTCACCGGACTTGCATTCTCCCTTGGATATGCCATCGCATTCCTCTGGGGCGTGCACGGCATCTTCCTCGGCACCGTTACCTACGGCCTTATGACCGCGTTCCTGCAGCTCGTAGGACAGATTCAGAGGCCTCTTATGGAGATGAGCGACCAGCTCCCTACCCTCTTCCACTGCACCGCTTCCATCGACAGGCTCGAGGAAATCGATGCTCTGCCTAAGGAGCAGGAGGACGAGCCTGTAATGGTCGAAGGCATAGCCGGAATCAAGGTTACCGACCTCGAATTCACCTATCAGGACGGCACGGAGAAAGTGCTCGAAGGCTTCAGCCACGACTTCACCCCAGGCAGCCGCACTGCCATCGTAGGCGAGACCGGCGTCGGCAAGAGCACGCTCATCAAGCTCCTGCTCGCACTGCTGCAGCCGGATAAGGGCAGCATTGAGATCTATGGCAGCGAAGGCGGCGAGGTAAAGGCTTCATCCGCTGGCCGCTGCAATCTGGTATATGTGCCTCAGGGTAACAGCCTCTTCAGCGGCAGCGTCAGGGACAACCTCCTGATGGGCGATCCGGACGCAGACGAGCAGAGGCTCAAGGACGTGCTCCACATCGCAGCCGCAGACTTCGTACTCGATCTGGAGAAGGGTCTCGACACACAGTGCTTCGAGGCCGGAGGCGGACTCAGCGAGGGTCAGGCCCAGAGAATCGCCATCGCACGCGCACTGCTGCGCCCAGGCACTCTCCTCCTGCTGGACGAATTCAGTTCAGCCCTCGATCCGGAGACTGAGAACACCCTGCTCGAAAGACTTACTTCAGCCGAAGTCGGCAAGACAATGATATTCATCACTCACAGGGAGCGCATCGCCGATTTCTGTGATAACATACTGAAACTCAAATGAAATTCAAGGAAGGATTCGCACTGCGCACCGTATGTGGTATGAGCGTGGTGACTGCTACAGGTCTCAAGAACCTGAACTACAATAAGTTGCTCAACCTCAACTCCACCGCCGCATTCCTCTGGGAGAAGTTCTACGGCAGCGAGTTCAGCATCGAAGACCTCGCCAACGCCCTCGTCGAGCAGTACGGCATCGACCTCAACACCGCCACTGCCGACTGCGAGAAGCTGGTCGAGACCTTCAAGACCGCAGAGGTGCTGGCGCAGTAGTAGTGCCACTAGTACTGCACCACTTTTGCCCCTTTTGGGTGTGCTTTTCGCCTCCCATTCGTTTCTAACAGTCAGCAAATCGCTGACTGTTATTCGTTTATCCCTCCAACAGTCATTCAGAGCGTGACTGTTGGCTCTGTTTTGGCGCAGAAGTAGTGCCACTAGTACTGCACC